>NZ_GG692710.1:542350-561112 GCF_000156175.1 Collinsella intestinalis DSM 13280 | reverse complement strand
GGCCTGCTGGGCCGCGAACGCGGCCGGCCCCGCCCTCATGGCCCGCACCTGCGCCGAGCACGGGATGACCCTGGTGCACGTGTCCTCCGACTACGTCTTCGACGGCACCGTCGGCAACCACCCCGAGGGCGAGCCCCTCAGCCCGCTGTCCGTCTACGGCCAGTCCAAGGCCGCCGGCGACCTGGCCGTGGCCGGCTGCCCGCGCCACTACGTCGTCCGCAGCTCCTGGGTCATCGGCGACGGCAGGAACTTCGTCAAGACGATGAGGTCCCTCTCCGACCGCGTGGCCGACGCGTCCGACGCCCTCGAGAGGGTCACCGTGGTCGACGACCAGCTCGGCCGCCTCACCTTCACCGACCAGATGGCGGAGGGCATCCTGCACCTGCTCGGCTACCGCGACGGCGACGTGGAGCCCAGCGCCCCCGCCGAGTACGGCACCTACAACCTCACGGGCTCCGGCCCGGTGGAGTCCTGGGCGGGGATCGCCGCCCGCGTGTTCGACCTCGCCAACGGCAACGGGGAGGCCGTGGAGCCCGTCGCCACCGCCGAGTACTACGCCTCCGCCGAGGGCCCCATCGCCCCGCGCCCCGCGCACTCCGACCTCGACCTCTCCAAGATCGCCGCGGCGGGCTTCGCGCCGCGCGACTGGACCGAGGAGCTCGCGGAGTACATGGCCGCGCTGTAAAGCCTGTTCAATTCATGCCTTTTAACCCGTCTGGGCTCACGGCCCAGGCGGGTTTTGCGTCTTTGTTAGAATGGACGGGTTGCATGAACAGTTTGGTTGGAGTTCCATGTCGTCTCTCGTCGGTCTTGTAAAAAGCTGCTATCGCGGGCTCAACAACACGATCCGCCGCTCTCGTGGCGAGGACATGCGCTTCTACGCAGACGGTTTTCCCATCGACGCGTGGATGGACAAGTCCTACGACGAGTGGTTTCGCGCGCATAAGGCGGGGGAGGCCGAGCTTAAGCGTCAGCGTGATGCGTGGGTCGATTTCTCCATCCAGCCCACGTTCAGTTTCATCGTGCCCCTCTACAAGACCCCGTCCGAGTACCTTCATACGATGGTCGATTCGGTGCTCGCACAGACGTATCCGAACCTGCAACTCGTGCTGGTAAATGCCAGTCCTGAACTTGGGGAACTTCGGGCGGAGGTGGCTGCGTATTGCGCGAAGGATGCTCGCATTACCGTCGTCGACCTGGAGGATAACCTCGGTATTACCGAGAACACGAATGCGGGCCTTGAGGTTGCCACCGGCGAGTTCTGCTGCTTTTTGGACCACGACGATGCCATCGAGCCTTCGCTGCTTTTCGAGTACGTATCTGCCATAAATGAAAACCCTGAGATTGACGTTCTGTATTGCGATGAGGATTTAGTTTGCCGCGACGAGAAGCGAGGGGGTTTTAGGCACCTGCACCCCCTGCATAAGCCTGCATATGCGCCCGAGCTTCTGCTCTGTAAGAACTATATTGTTCATCTCATGACTATCCGGCGGACCCTGATCGACTCGATGCCCACGCCTGATCGTCGCTATGATGGAGCGCAGGATTACAACATGGTCGCGTATTGTGTGGGTCGCGCTCGTGCCGTCCATGGGGTGCAGAAGGTTTTGTACCACTGGCGCATCAGTGACACGTCAACCGCTGCCAATCCCGATGCTAAGCCATATAGTCGCAAGGCATATCGTCTTTCGGCCTTTAATGAGATTGAGCGCCGTGTGCCCGGAGGTCGAATCATCGCGTCAGGGGCAGTCAATATCCATAATGTTTGGCTGTCGGATCCGCAGGCATCCGCATCGGTGGTCATGCTTGCCTCGGACTCCTCGTTTGAGGTTGAGCGTACGCTCGAGTGTTTCAAGCAGACTCCTGCCGACTCCTTTGCCGAGCTGATCGTTGTCGGAGAGTGGTCTGATTGGCTTGCGTCTCTCTGCAAGCGGTTTGGCGCGAAACTCCTCGATGTTTCAGCGGATGCCTCTTGTTTGGCTCGTTACAACGTGGGTGCTGCGGCGGCGAGCGGAGACGGCCTTGTATTCTTTGATTCTCTGTGCACGTTCCTCACTCCCGAGCCACTGCGCCAACTTGCGGGTTGGTGCTCGATGGACGGCATCGGCATCGCTGCCCCGAAGATTCTCTATCGCAACGGGACCAACAAATCCTATGGCGTTGCGGTCACGTCCGAGCGCATCATGCCCATGTACCGTGGCTATGACGATGATTTCCCCGGTTACCAGTGCAATTTGCGCGCCATGCAAAATGTGAGCGCCGTGGGGCTTCAGGGCATGTGTGTGCGCCGCGACGTCTTTGGGCGCATCGGCGGCTTTGACGCGTCGTTCGGCGCCGAGGTCGGTGCGGTCGATTTGTGTCGCCGCGTGCTCAACGAGGGTTTGCGTATCGTCGCCACGCCCACGGTCAAGATCGAAGTCGACGAGGCCGCTCCCGAGCGCCGATTCGATTGCGCTTCGAATGCTCCGGACTATCCTGCCGCTGACATTGCGCGTTTCGATGAGAAGTGGCCCGGCGTGCGTGCGGCGGGCGACCCGTACCTCAACCCCAATCTCGATCAATCCTCTAGTTACCAGCAGCTTCCTGCAAGGAGATAGCGAATGTCTGCGATTGACTTCAAGTTGATGAACGTCCTGCTCCACGTGGACGATCATGCGAAAGACGACCCCGCCCTGTATTACCGTGGTGAGCCCGAGGCAATCACATCTGGTGAGGCCGGGGCGTCCGCCCTGTGCGTCACCTCTCGTGTGGACTTCCTCACGTACGTGAACGGGCTGTCTGCTCGCAAATGGCGGAAGTACGCGGGCTTGGACACAGCCTGGCTTCATATCGAGTTGTCCGGCAAGGGCGTGCTCGAGGTGCTCGGCGTTGCCGATGGTGCAGACGAGCCCCGCGCTTTGGAGACTCTAGATATCGACTGCGGCACCCCTACGGGATTCGACATCGAGGTTGATTTGACGGGGGAGGACCTGGTCGGTTTCGCACTGCAGGCCGATGAGGCGTCGCGCCTCGAGGTCGTTCGCGCCCATTACTTCGCGCGTGTCGATGAGGCACAGGTGAACGATATCCGTCTGGCGCTCTCCACCACGACATTCAACAACGAGCGGTTCATTCTCCCCAACATCGACCTCGTCAAGGGGGCCGTTGCGGCGGAAGGAGAGCCAGTCGCATCGAGGTTCCACATGTTCGTCGTGGACAATGGCCGCACGCTCGACGCTGCGGCTCTTACGGATGACATCGTCACGGTCATCCCCAATCCCAACGTCGGCGGCGCTGGCGGTTTTGCGCGTGGCATGATGGCTGCGACCGAGGAAGAGGACGCCTTTACGCACGTCCTTCTCATGGATGACGACGTGCGCATCCTGCCCGAGAGCATTCTGCGCACCTTCAATCTCCTCTCCCTTGCGAGGGGCCGCTACAAGGACGCGTTCCTGAACGGTGCCATGCTCTCGCTCGAGGATCCCGCGCGCCAGTTCGAAGACGTGGCGCGCGTTATCAGCAGCGGCAAGTACGTCAAAATCAAGGACGATTACCGCGTGGACGAGCTCGCCGACGTGATTGCGAACGAGCGGGCCGATGTCGAGGTCGAGCAGGCATATGGAGCTTGGTGGTACAGCTGCATTCCCGTTTCCGCGATTCGCGAGAACGGGCTGCCGCTTCCCCTGTTTGTGCGCTGCGACGATGTGGAATTCGGTATTCGAAACAATCCGGTGTACATGACCATGAACGGTATCTGCGTGTGGCATGCGAGCTTTGAGGGCCGTTGGCGCGCCTCGGTGGACTGCTATCAGTTCACGCGCAACTTCCACGTGCTCACCGCCGTGCACGACTGCGCTTCCGAGCGCCTCGCGGTCACGCGTTTGAAGCGCAACGTGCGCCAGAATCTGCGCGATATGGATTACGGTGCCGCCGAGATGTTGCTCCAGGGTTTTGAGGACTACCTGGCAGGTCCTGAGTTCCTCATGCATGCCGATGGCGCCGCCCTCATGAAGGAACACGCTGCCTTTAACGAAAAGCTCACGCCGGTGGGGGAGATGGATCCCGAGTTGCTCACCCGCGCGGGCGTGACCGAGGATGTGCTCTCCCGCGTCGATTTGATTGTCCGCGTTCCCACATGGTTGAAGATCTGGCGTTCCGCTCCATACGACAAGCATTATCTGCCCGATTTCCTATTGCGTGACGAACCGAGCTATCTGGTGAAGTACGGCCCTGGCACGATTGAGGGTTCGTCGGTCGCTCGCAAGACCGTTGTGTGCTTGGAGCCCACGCGCAAGAGCGCCTCCGTGCGTACCATGGACAAGGAGCGCTTCCGAGCGATTCGCGTCCGCGAGCGGGCGCTGCTTGCGCGCTGGCGCAAGGAGGGCGGCGCGGTGCGTGCGGCATATCGTGAGGCCATGCCCACGTTGACGTCGCGATCGTTCTGGGAGGGCTATCTCAAGGAGATGTCCGAGCGGGCCTAGCCGCAAGTCGCAACGACGAGCATGGCCACTTGACCGCGCTTTCGTCTATAATCAACCGTGCCGTATCGTTCGGTACGCACATACGCGCCATTAGCTCAGCTGGATAGAGCACCGGACTTCTAATCCGATGGTCGAGGGTTCGAATCCCCCATGGCGCACCCGCAGACTGGAAAAGACCCTGTCGTCGAGTATCGGCAGGGTCTTTTTTCTTTTGCGTGGTGGTGAATGGTTGCGCAGGGCAACTCGATTTTCGTGCTCTATCAGGCCTTTTGTGAAATGGTTGAGAAACGTCGCGAAGGCGGTCTTCCTCTGCTTTCAAACTCACTCCCCAATTTTGCTCAAACGTATTACAATGGGTCTGTCGTGTTTATGAGCACGTTCGGTTTTACCGCTCGTGCCACTTTAAAGGAGTCAGTTATGGTTTCTGATAAGGCTACGCTCGTTAACCCGCAGGGTCTCCACATGCGTCCCGCCGGCCTCTTCGCCTCCACCATGGGCAAGTTCGCCTCCGAGGTCACCGTTGTCGCCCCCGACAAGGAGGTCAACGGCAAGTCCCCGATGGCCCTCATGGCCGCCGGCATCCCTTGCGGCACCGAGGTCGAGGTCAAGTGCGACGGCGCTGACGAGAAGGAGGCCCTCGCGGCCGCCATCGAGCTCATCAAGAGCGGTCTGGGCGAGTAGTTCGCGCGTGAGCCTTGTCTTGATGGCAAACATCTAATCTCATAGGTGTAGATTGGCAGGCGTCCTCGCGATACGTGGGCGCCTGTGTTTTTGTTCCCCGTGCGCACGGATGGGGAATAGGAGAGAGGAAACGTAATGTACCAGGGAGTTAACGCTTCTGAGGGCATCGGCATCGGCACCGTCATGGTGGCCGTCGATCCCGACCTGACCTTCGAGCCCCGCGAGGTGTCCGACACCGCCGCCGAGAAGGAGCGCTATCAGGCTGCTCTGGCCGTCTTCTGCGAGAAGACCCAGGCCCAGGCCGACCACATGAAGGTCGCCGTGGGTGAGAACGAGGCCGAGATCATGGCCGGTCACATCATCCTCGCCCAGGATCCGGGCATGACGGACGCGATTTGCGGCGCCATCGATGGCGGCGCTTGCGCCGAGCAGGCCCTGGTGGACGCTTCCACCATGTTCGAGAACATGTTCCTCTCTATGGACGATGAGATGTTCCGCCTCCGCGCCGCCGACATTGCCGACATCCGCACCGGCATCCTTGCCGAGCTGCTGGGTGTCGAGGTCGTCGATCTCTCCGTCCTGCCCGAGAACACCGTCGTCGTCGTGCATGACCTGACTCCGTCCATGACCGCGACCATCGACAAGGAGCATGTCGCCGGCATCGTTACCGAGACCGGTGGCCGCACCTCCCACTCCGCTATCATCGCCCGCGCGCTGGAGATCCCGGCCGTCCTGTCCGTGGCAAACAGCTGCTCTGCGCTGCGCAACGGCATGACCGTCATCGTCGACGGCTCCAAGGGCGTCGTCATCGCCGAGCCTGAGGACTCCGTCATGGCCGATTACCAGGCTAAGGCACAAGCCTTTGCCGAGGAGAAGGCCGCTCTCGAGGCCTTCCGTGGCCAGGAGACCGTCACCGCCGACGGCATCAAGAAGATCCTCGCCTGCAACATCGGCAGCCCCGAGGACGTCGCCAACGCTCTCGAGCACGACGCCGAGGCCATCGGTCTGTTCCGCTCCGAGTTCCTCTTCATGGACGCCGCCGAGCTTCCCTCCGAGGAGGAGCAGTTCCAGGCTTACCGTAAGGTCGCCTCGGCCCTCAAGGGCGCCCCGGTCATCATCCGCACCCTCGATGTGGGCGGCGATAAGGAGATCCCCTACCTCCACATGGAGAAGGAGGAGAACCCCTTCATGGGCTTCCGCGCGGTGCGCTACTGCCTCGAGAACGCCGATCAGTACAAGGTCCAGCTCCGCGCCCTGCTGCGCGCCGGTGCCTTCGGTGATGTCAAGATCATGATCCCCCTCGTTACCTGCGTCGAGGAGGTCCGCGCCGTCAAGGCTCTCGTCGAGGAGTGCAAGGCCGAGCTCGAGGCCGAGGGCTTCCAGTACGATGCCAACATCGAGGTCGGCGTCATGATGGAGACCCCCGCTGCCTCCCTCGTCGCCGATAAGCTGGCCGAGGAGGCCGACTTCTTCTCCATCGGCACCAACGACCTCATCGGCTACACCATGTGCGCCGATCGTGGCAACGACCACATCTCCAACCTGTACCAGGTCTACTATCCTTCCGTCCTCCGCTCGATCAAGAACATCATCGAGAACGGCGTGAAGGCCGGCATCATGGTTGGCATGTGCGGCGAGGCTGCCGCCGATCCGCTGCTTGAGCCGCTGCTGATCTCCTTTGGCCTGGAGGAGTTCTCCATGTCCGCGCCGAGTATCCTGCGCGCCCGCAAGACCATCTCCCAGTGGACCAAGGCCGAGTGCGACGAGCTCGCCGAGAAGGCGCTCGCCTGCTCCACCGCCGCCGAGGTCAAGGAGCTGCTCGAGGCTGCCGCTCGCTAAGCTTTGCTTGCCGACTGCGCGTCCGCTCTCGCGGGTGGGCCGCAGTCGGTATCTTTGTGTGTGACGATAAAACGATTTATCACTAATGGTCTCGAAATTGTTTCTCAATTTGCGCTACGCTGTATAAAGCAGTGTGTCTACTTAGGAGGCTGTATGTTTTACACTCTGACCGCTAATCCCGCTGTCGACATGACGGTCGCCGGTCCGACCCTCGTTCCCGATGAGAACGTCCGCGCCAACTCCGCCAGCTACACCGCCAACGGCAAGGGCCTTGACGTGTCCTTCGCCCTCAAGAAGTTCGGCGTCGACTCCGTCGCCCTGGGCTTCTTCGGTGGCTTCACCGGCAAGTTCATCGTCGAGGAGACCATGAACCTTGGCTGCCTGTGCCGTCCCGTCTGGATCGACGGCGTCACCCGTATCTGCGCCTACATCAACGATGGCGAGCACGAGTACGGCGTCCTCAATCCGGGTGCCCCGCTTACCCCTCAGTATGAGGAGGAGCTCTACAACATCCTCGACACCAGCACCGGCATGGACTGCCTGGTTGTCTCCGGCTCCGTGCCCCCGCGTGCCTCCAAGGACTTCCTGGATCAGGTCATGGATCACGCTCAGGCCCGCGGCGCCGACGTTGTGCTGGACCTCTCCTCCGACAAGCTCAAGAGCCTTGCTTCCAAGAAGCCGCTGCTCATCAAGCCGAACCACCACGAGATGCGCGAGATCTTCGGCGTTCCGGTGAACACCGATGACGAGGTCCGCGTTGCCATGAAGATGGCTCACGACGCTGGCGTTCAGAACGTCCTTCTGACTCGCGGTAGCCGTGGCGATGCCTACTTCTCCAATGGCGAGGACATTTGGTACGCCAAGCGTGAGTTCAACATCAAGCTCGTGTCCTCCGTCTGCGCCGGCGACTGCACGCTGGCGGCGTTCCTGCTCAAGTGGTACAAGGATCGCGATAACGTCGAGGAGGCCATGAAGCTCGCTATGGCCACCGGCGCCAACGTCGCCGAGAGCGTTGGCCTGGGCGACTTCGGTCGTGTCGACGAGTACTCCAAGCGCGTCACCGTTCGCAAGCTCGAGCGCAAGTAACGACCGTCCCCTTTGGGATGCGTTTTGCCGCCGGTCCATTCGTGGGCCGGCGGCTTTTTGCGACGGGAGTTCCACTTGGGGACAGGTACAAATTGAGACGTTCGCCTGTGAGGCTTGTGCGAACGGAATGTCTCAACTTGTACCTGTCCCCAAGTGAGCGCTTTGGGGTGCGGGGCTCGTGGCTCGGGTTGGTATACTGAGGCGCAGATTATGAGGAGGACTATGCAGCATTCGACCGATATCGCTTTCGCCGGTGAGACCCTGATGGGCTCCAAGCCCAGTGCCGCTTCCTTGACCGTCTTGTCTGCGCTTGAAGGAGCCGGGCTCGAGGCGTGGATCGTGGGCGGTTGGGTGCGCGACGCCCTAATGGGCGCCCCGGGGCACGATATCGATATCTGCTGCAGCGGATCGTGGGAGGAAAGCGCGGCTGCCCTGCGTTCTCGCGGCATCGCGGTCGTGGAATCGGGCGTCAAGTTCGGTGGTATCACGGCCGTGGTGGATGGCGCGCGAATCGAAGTCACGGCATATCGGCTTGACGGCTTTTACACCGATGGTCGCCATCCGGAGAACGTTCAGCGTGCAACGTGCGTCGAAGACGACCTTGCTCGTCGTGACTTCACGGTGAACGCCATGGCTTGGCATCCTGCCCGAGGCCTACTCGACTGCTACGATGGTCGCGGTGATTTGGAGCGTCGTCAGATCCGCGCGGTTGGTGAACCCCGCCGCCGTTTTGAGGAGGACGCGCTGCGCATGTTGCGAGCGGTGCGCTTTGCCTGCCGACTCGACTTTGCCATGGACCCTGCCACGGCGCAGGCCCTCGCCGAATGTGCGCCGTTGCTCGACCAGGTCGCTCGCGAGCGCGTCGGCATTGAGCTCGAGGGAATCCTCGTCACCCGCCATGGTGGTGATGCGCTTATCCGTTATCCCGAGCTCATGTGCGCCGCCATTCCCGAACTCGCCCGCATGCGCGGTTTCGATCAGCGCACGCCTTACCACGCCTTTGACGTATACGACCATACTGCTCGCGTCCTCACGGTCGCTGGTGAGTTGTCGCGTTTCCGCATCGATGGGGGCGATCCGAGCGCACCCCCGTCGCCTTCGCTCATGTGGGCGGCGCTCTTGCACGATATCGCCAAGCCCGACTGCTTTACCGTTGACGAGCGCGGTCGTGGGCATTTCTATGGGCATCCCGAGGCGGGTGCCAAGCTTGCTGAGAAGATCATACGGCGCCTGTCGTGTTCAAACGACCTCATCCGCGACGTGAGCCTGTTGATTCACGACCATGATTGCCCCTTGAACCCCGATCGCATCAGCCTGCTTCGCCAAATGCAGCGGTTCGCGCGTTCCGGTGTGGACACGGCGCGGCTCATGGGGGAGTTGCTCGATCTCAAGCGCGCCGATACACTCGGCAAGGCATCGGGGTGTTTTTACTACGTCGAGGAAATCGAGCGCATGCGCGAAATGTGCCGCGAACTGCTCGCGAATCGCGAGGCGTACAGCATCAAGACGCTCGACCTGGCCGGCTCCGATCTGATCGCGCGCGGTATGGCGCCCGGTCCGCGCATCGGCGAGGCCCTCAACCGCGCGCTCGAGGGTGCGATCGTCGGGGCCGTTGCCAACGAGCGCGAGGCGCTCTTGGCGTATCTGGGGTTTTAGAGTCACATACGCTTTCGAGCGCGACGAATACCTAGATAATGTACTATTGTCGCCGATTATTCTCAGGCGCCGCGTAGGAGGCGCCGCCGATTGAAGGGAGGCGCTCATGCATTGCGCCGTCACCCGTCGCTCTCTGCTGTCCGCTTCGATGTTTGCTGCGACCGCTTCGTTGGTGGGGTGTGGTGCCGACGCCGTTTCCCAGGGTTCGGCGCAAGACCACGATGCTTCAAAGAGCCAAGTCATCGTTGCCATGAACGCCACGAGCGAGCCCGCCGCGGGCTTTGACCCGCTTGTGTCCTGGGGTTGCGGCGAGCATGTACATGCGCCCCTCATTCAGTCCACGCTCGTCACCACTGCCGACGACCTTTCGATCGTCGGCGATTTGGCAACGGAGCATTTCTGCTCCTCAGACGGCCTGGTGTGGACCTTCACCATCCGCGACGATGCGGTGTTTTCGAACGGCGAGCCTCTGACCGCCTCCGACGTTGCCTTCACCGTCAACGGTGTGATTGAGAGCTCCGCCTCCGAGGCCGACCTCTCCATGGTGGAGCGGGCCGTCGCGGTGAGCGATACGGTTGTGGAGCTGCATCTTTCGAAGCCGAACAACACGTTGCTCTATACCCTGGCGGTGCTCGGCATTGTTCCCGAGGCATCGTATGGAGATGATTACGGGCACAATCCCATTGGGTCCGGCCCCTATGTCCTCAAGCAGTGGGATCAGGGACAGCAGGTGATCTTTGAGGCGAACCCCGGCTATTACGGCGAGGCGCCCGTCATGGAGCGGGTCATCGTCGTATTTATGGACGAGGACGCCGCGCTTGCCGCTGTGCAGAAGGGCGATGTGGATATCGCCTATACCTTCGCGACCCACGCCGATCGCACGTTCGACGGCTATGGGCTCACAGCATTCAAGACGGTCGACTCGAGAGGCATCTCGCTTCCGTGCATCCCGGCGGGAGGTACGCGCGTGCTCGAGGAAGATGTCGCGTACCACACGGGCAATGATGTGACATGCGACGTCGCGGTGCGTCGCGCTATCAACCTGGCGATCGACCGTGAACAACTCATCGACAACGTGCTGAACGGCTATGGTCGCCCCGCCTTTTCTGTGGGCGATGGAATGCCGTGGTCGTCGCCCGATATGCGCGTCGAGTGTGATATCGATGCGGCCAGGGTCCTGCTTGACGAGGCCGGCTGGAAGCCCGGTGCCGACGGTATCCGCGAGCGCGACGGCGTGCGCGCCGCGTTCGACCTGTGGTATTCCTCGGATGACTCGGTTCGCCAGGCGACGGCCCACGAAGTGGCCAATCAGCTGGCCGAGCTCGGTATCGAAGTGAAGCCGCAGGGCGGCAGCTGGGACGAGATCTACCCGCATCAGTTCGAGCAGCCGGTCCTGTGGGGCTGGGGTTCCAACGCGCCCGTGGAGGTGTACGAGCTCAACTACTCCACCGGGTGGGGTAATTACAGCTGCCGCGAGAGTGCGGTCACCGATGCGTACCTCGACCAGGCGCTCGCTCAAACTGACGTCGAGGCCTCCTACGAGTATTGGAAGAAGGCCATGTGGGACGGGACGGAGGGCCCCGCTCCGCAGGGAGATGCCTCCTGGGCTTGGCTCGCTAACGTCGACCATCTGTATTTCAAGCGCGAGGGTCTCGTGGCTCCGCAGGGCAAGGCGCAGCCGCATGGCCATGGTTGGTCTCTGCTGAACAATGTTGCGTCCTGGACCTGGAAATAGCCATGGCGCGATTCGCCGCGAGGGAGGCCGTCCGATTTGCCCTGCTGATGTTCGCTGTCAGCTTTGCCACGTTCACACTCGTGGCCCTGTCACCCATCGACCCGGTTCAGGCTAATGTGGGACAGCAGGCCCTGTTGGGCATGAGCGAGGCGAAACGCGCTCAGCTTGCGGCGCACTGGGATGTGGGCCTTCCGTTGCTGGAACGCTACGGCACATGGCTCGCGGATGCCCTGCATGGCGATTGGGGCACGAGTCTTCGCTTCAACGCCCCCGTGCCCGCAGTGGTGGGGGAGCGGTTTGCGAGTTCTGCCGCACTCATGCTCATAGCTTGGGCGCTTTCGGGCATTCTGGGCGTGGCGCTCGGGATGGCAGCTGGAGCTTCAAAGGGCTCCCGGGTTGACCGCGTGATCCGCTGGCTGTGTCTTGCGCTGAGTTCGACTCCGGCGTTTTGGGTCGCGATTGTGACCCTGATGGTGTTCTCCGTGTGGCTCGGATGGTTCCCCCTGGGCTTTTCGATGCCCATCGGCGCCGATCAGGCTACGGTTTCGTTCGCCGTTCGCGTGCATCACCTCGCCCTGCCCGCGCTCGTGCTCGCGCTGACCGGAGCCCCCGGCATCGCACTCCATACGCGCGAGAAGGCGATCGAGGTCATGGAGAGCGATTACGTGCGCCTTGCGCGCGCACGCGGGGAGTCTACGCGCTTCATCGCGTTGCGACACGGGTTGCGCAACATCGTTCTGCCGGCGCTCACGCTGCAGCTCTCCTCGGTTGGCGAGCTCGTTGGCGGTACGGTCTTGGTCGAGCAGGTGTTTTCCTATCCCGGGTTGGGGCAGGCGGCCGTCACGGCGGGTTTGGGCGGCGACGCCCCGCTTCTCGTGGGCATCGCGCTCTTCTGTGCGGTCCTCGTGTTCGCTGGCAATCTACTTGCCGATGTGCTTGCGCGTGTTGTCGATCCCCGCGTCGGACGGGGGGTCGGCCATGTCGAGTGATAGCAACGTGCTACATGCTTCGGGGGCCCGGCGCGATGCACGCGAGTCGGGGGCCTGCCGTGTGCTGCATGCCCCACAGTCTCGGTGCGACAATCGCGCGCGCCTCCTGCGCGCCGGCTTGTTTGGACTCGTCGTGTTCTCATGCGTTATGGTTTGTGGCAGTCTGGTCCATGACGTCGCGCAGGTCGCCGATTTTTCGCAGAAGATGCTTCCGCCTTCTTTCGAGCACCCCTTCGGCACGGATCAGCTCGGTCGGGATATGCTCGCACGCACCGTCGCCGGTCTCGCGACCTCGCTTTCGATTGGTCTCGTGGCGGCGGTGGCGTCCACGGTCATCGCGCTGTTGTTGTCGGTCGCCGCGGCGATCGGTGGCCCGCGCGTCGACGCGATTGTTGTGGGCTTGATCGACCTCATGTCCTCGGTGCCGTATCTCGTGTTGCTCATCCTCATCAGCTGCGCCGTGGGGCGCGGACTCGCGGGGGTGACGATCGGCATGGCGCTCACGCATTGGCCCAGCCTTGCCCGCGTTCTACGTGCCGAGATGCGCTCCGTCCTTGCGCGTCCCTATATTGCGCAGAGCCGCTCTCTCGGCGTCGGCGCTTGCCGCATCGCGATGGCGCATTTGCTTCCCGCCGTCATGCCGCAGGTGCTTGTCGGCGCGATTTTGGCACTGCCCCATGCGGTGCTGCACGAATCGTCCATCACGTTCCTCGGCTTTGGCTTGTCCCCCGATGAGCCTGCCCTCGGTGTGATCCTGGCCGAGGCGATGGGGTATCTCACCGCTGGTGCCTGGTGGCTCGCGCTGTTTCCCGGTGCGGTGCTCGCCCTGAGCGTGATGCTGTTCGCGCATGTGGGCGAGCTTGCCCGCTCGGTCCTCGACCCGCGTTCGATGCAGGAATAGGGGGTTCCGTGGACGAGATCAAGCACGGTCCGCATGGTGCCGCGGAATACCATCATCACCATACACATGCTGCGGACTCTCAGCACGTGGGGTCGCACCATTTGCTGACGGTGGAACATTTGACGGTTGCATATCGAATGTACGACCCGCGGGCGCGTTTTTGGCGTCCTCGCCGTGTGCATCACAACGTTTTGCGTGATTTGACGCTCTCGGTGCATGAGGGCGAGATATTGGCCCTTGTCGGGGCGAGCGGCTCAGGTAAGTCGGTGCTGGCCGACGCCCTTATGGGCCTATTTGATGCAAACGCGGTCGCGAGCGGCGAGATGTGGTTCGACGGGAGCCGCGTCGCGCCGGGAGATCTCGGCAACTTGCGAGGACATGGGATCTCGTTGGTTCCTCAGGGGGTTTCCTCTCTCGATCCATTGATGCGCGTTGGCGAGCAGGTGCGCGGTGAGGCCCGAGGGGCCGACCGCCGCGCGCGGAGGGAAGATGCCCGCCGCCGGATGGTCCGTCAGCGGGAGCTCTTCGAGGCATACGGGCTTGCGTCGGAAGTCGAGCGGATGTACCCGCACGAACTGTCCGGCGGCATGGCGCGTCGCGTGCTGCTCATGTGCGCGCTCATGGAGGAGCCGAGGTTGCTTATAGCGGATGAGCCGACGCCGGGTATGGATGATGAGTCCGCAGCCGTCGCCGCGCGCGATCTTCGGGCCTTCGCCCAAGACGGTGGTGGCGTGCTGCTTATCACGCATGACCTCGATTTCGCGCTGAGCATCGCCGATCGTTTGGCGGTGTTTCGCGAGGGGACTGTTGTGGAGGAGACATCCGTTTCGGCGTTCAGGCGCGCAGAGGCGCTCAGGGACCCGTATGCGCGTGAATTGAGTCGTGCTTGGATCAGGCTCCACGAGGACGACAATTGGGCTTCTGGGGCGCTTTGTGACGCTTGTGGCAAGCAGGGTGGTGACGGGTCGGTGCTCGTCGCTCGAGACCTTGCTTTTGCCCGTCGGAATGGTGACGCTGTGTTCGCGGGGGTCGACGTGAACCTTGCGCCCGGTGCCCGCTTGGCGCTGCGCGGCGTCTCTGGCGCCGGCAAGACGACGCTTTGCCGCGTCCTGGCCGGCCAGCTCATGCCGAGTGCGGGCGCTGTGCTGGTGGACGGCGAGCCCATCGGAGATGGATGGGGGCAGCGTGCGGGTCGGCGGTTCCGGGCTGAACGACCGTTCCGGGCGGATGGGTCGTCCCGGGCAGATCGGCCGTTCAAAGAGGGCCGATCGCACCGAACGGGTCGCGCGTGCCCGGTGCAGCTTGTCTCGCAGCACCCAGAGGAAGCGTTCGATCCCGCGTTGAGCTTGCGCGCGTCTCTTGCCGAGGCAGGGGATGTGGACGGGCCGGGGGCCGGTCACTTGATGCGTATCTTCTCGGTGGAGGGGGAGTGGCTGAGCCGGCGGCCCCATGAAGTCTCGGGAGGACAGTTGATGCGCGTCGCGTTGGTCCGCGCCCTCATGGCGTCTCCGCGTGTGCTCATTTGCGATGAGTCGACGGCTTCGCTCGATTTGCTTTCCCAAGAGGAGATCTGGCGTGCAGTGGTTGACTGTCAGGAGTCTGAGGGGTTTGGGTTGATCGTGGTCTCACATGACTCTTCGCTGGTGGAGCGCTTGGCAACTGAGGAAGCGTGGCTCGAAAACGGACACCTCGTTCGCAATTCGTCCACAAATTAAAATTTCTCAAATTAGGGCTTGCATAGACCGAATCGTTTCCGTATAGTATTTCCTCGCGTTGAGGCATGACGCACATCACTTTGGGATGTCGTCTAATGGCAGGACAGCGGATTCTGGTTCCGTCAATGGGGGTTCGACTCCCTCCATCCCAGCCATTGTGTGTTGTGTTTTGTCGCTTTTGGCCCGTTCGTCTAGCGGTTCAGGACGCCGCCCTCTCAAGGCGGAGATCACCGGTTCGAATCCGGTACGGGCTACCAAGAGTTTCCGAGGCACTCCGAGCCTCATTACATATGGCCCGTTCGTCTAGCGGTTCAGGACGCCGCCCTCTCAAGGCGGAGATCACCGGTTCGAATCCGGTACGGGCTACCAAGAGTTATCCCCGGGTTTTCGAACCCGGGGTTTTCTTTTATATGTACGCATCTCCCGGTGGCCACCTGTCCTCTCGTTGCCGCCCCTCTCGGCTCGTACTTTGAAATTGCCTATGGTATTCAGCCGTTTGACGAGGCTGAACGGAGCTAATTCATAGTCAATTTGCGTGCCGCCATAGGTATTCGGCGCCTTGCTGAGATGCACCGTCGCAATTACGGCGCAAAAGGCCGAGCCCCCTGCGAGAGGGGGGGGGCTCGACGGTGGGTCGGACGGCGAATCGAGCGACTGCCATCCAAAGACTTTTAAGAGGCTTGGGTCAGATGCCGTTACTGGTACCTTAGGCATTCTACGGGGTCGAGCTTGGCGGCGCGGCGGGCGGGATAGTACCCGAAGATCAGGCCGATGAGCATCGAGATGCCCACCGCAATCGCTATGGCTGCGGGCTCGATGGCCGGCGTGAGCGTGGCGCCCGCTCCGCCCATGCCCGTCATGGCCCCCATGTCCAGGCCAAACGCACCAGCGGCAAATGCCAGGCCCCAGGCGATGGCATACCCCGCGATGGTTCCTATGATGCCTCCCGTCACGCAGAGGGCCGCACTTTCGGTGAGGAACTGCAGCGTGATGTCGCGGCCGCGCGCGCCCAGTGCGCGACGCACACCGATCTCGCGGATGCGCTCCGTGACGTTGGTGAGCATCATGTTCATGATGCCGATGCCGCCGACGAGCAGGGAGATTCCCGCCACGGAACCCATGATCAGCTGGAAGGACATCATGAAGGTGTCGAGCTGGTCGATGGAGGACTTCATGGAGTAGACCCAGATCATATCCTCGCGGCTCTCGTCGGGGATGCTTTTGATTTTGGCGAGCTGCTCGATGGTCTGCTCTTGCACGGACTCGATGTCTGCGCCCTCGCGGGCAAGGCCCACGACGCTCGATAGATAATCCCAACCATCGCTGAAATCCTGGCTCACCGTATCGGCAGGCAAGTAGACATTGCAGTAGTCCGTTCCGGTCATGCCGTCATCGAGCACGCCGATGACGGTGTAGCTCTTGCCTCGCAGCTGAATGGATTTGCCAACGGCCTCAGCGCCCGGGCTGCCGAAGAACGCCTCGATGCCGTTGCGGCCGATGAGCGCCATGCGGGATCGCGCCTCGGCTTCCGCTGCTGTGTAGATGCGCCCCTCGGCGAGCTTGGCGGTCGCCCCTGTCATTTCGAGAAATGAGGGGTTGGCGCCGGTGATGCCGCAGTTGATCGTTTTATCGCCCACGCGAACCTCGGCATAGCTGTCGCGCGTGCCCTCGATGGCCTCATAGTCGGGTATGAGGCGTGCCAGGTCTTCGACGTCTTCTTCAGAGAGCGGCTCGCCGCAGCTGATGTTGACGATGCGCGCGGCATTGAGGCCCATGCCGCTGATGAGGCCGTTGCGCACGCCGCCGATGAGCGATGTCATGGCAATGACCGCGGCGATGCCGATCACAATGCCGAGGATGGTGAGGAGGCTGCGGCCCTTGTTGGCCTCAAGCGACCTGAATGCCTCGCGGCAGAGGTCTGCAAAGCTCATAGGGCACCTCCCAGGTTCGTGGTTGATGATTGGCCGCCGCCTGCTGCGGAGGGCGTGGCCGCTGCGATGTCGGTGGCCGTTACGCGAGCGACGCCGGTAGTGGCTGCTGCGGGGACATAGGCCCCCTCGTACACGCGTCCGTCGCGAATTTGGATGGCGCGGTCGGCTTCGGCGGCGACGCTCGCGTCGTGCGTGATGAGCACGATGGTCTTGCCGGCGCGCTTGAGGGCGTGGAACGTGTCCATGACTTGGCGCCCCGTAACGGAGTCGAGGTTGCCGGTGGGCTCATCGGCCAGGATGATGGCGGGGTCGTTCACAAGGGCGCGCGCGATGGCGACGCGTTGCATCTGACCGCCCGAGAGCTCGTTTGTGCGATGGTCGTAGTGGTCGACGGGAAGGCCTACTGAGCGCAGGGCGTGGACGGCGCGCATCTCGCGCTCGCGTCGGGGAACATCGGTGTAGGCGAGGGGCAGCATGACGTTGTCGAGCACGCTCATGCGTGGGAGCAGATTGAAGCTCTGGAAGACGAAGCCGATGCGCAGGGCGCGAACTTCGGCGAGCTCGTCATCGGTGAGTTCCGCCACGTTCAGGCCCTCGAGCAGATACGTGCCCGACGTGGGGGTGTCCAGGCATCCGAGGATGTTCATGAGCGTGGATTTGCCGGAGCCTGAGGGACCGGTGATCGCCACGAACTCTCCGGGGCTCACGGTGAGCGACACGTCGTGGAGGATGTGCGCCAGGCCGGCCTCGCTCTCAAAGATACGGTGGATATGACGAATATCGATGACCGGACGGGAGCTGGTGCCTGTTACGGGGATTGCCGTGGATGCGAGTGGGGCCACGGATACGGTCGACGTGAGGCTCGCGGACGCTGCGGCGGCATCGGGCGTCGCCGGTGCGCCGCGCGGGATCGTCAAGGGGCTCTCTGCCATTAGCGCACCTCCATGCCGCCGATGGATGCGCCGCCATCCATCATCTCGTCCTCCGGCATGGCGCCGCCCGCGATCACGAGCACGTCGCTATCGGAGAGGGGGGATTCGGGCATGTCGGAATTCTGGTCGGCGGGTGCGTCGGCGGGCTTACCGACCACGGCGTAGTCGTCGTTCTTGGCTACGACCCGCACGTCAAGGCGCTCCGTGGCGTGCGTCTCGGGGTCGGTCTCGAGGTTCACATAGTAGGTCTCGCCGTCATCGGTGAGCAGGGCGGTCATGGGTACCATGACGACGTTCTCGAGCTTTTGCGTGGTGAGGGACACCTCGGCGGTCATGCCAGGCTTGAGGCGCGGGTCGGGCGCGTCGATCATGATGTCGACGGCAAAGGTGGGAGAGCCGCCCATACCGTCGTAGGACATCTGGGCGCCGTCGCCGCTCGCGATGGAGGCGATGCCCGTCACGCGCCCGGTCATGGAGAGGTCGGGGAAGGCGGGGCAGGAGATGGTCGCGGTCTGGTCGACGGCCACGCTCGCGATGTCCTCCTCCTCAACCTGGATGGTGACCTTCATCTTGGAGAGGTCGGCTATCTGCATGAGCGGGCCGTTCGTCCCCGCGCCGCCCAAGCTCTCGCCGAGATCGGCGCCCACCTGTGCGTTCATGGCCACGATGGAGCCCGCAGCGGGGGCCTTCACGGTGCGCAGGGCGGCCTTTGCGGCAGCGTCGTTGTAGGAGGCCTGTGCGGATTCAACTGCGACTTGGGCGGCGTTCACCGCCTGCTGCGCGCCGGCGACGTCTCCCGCGGGGCCGGCCATGGGATCGGCTGTGGGCTGGGAGGCG
>NZ_GG692710.1:454511-542250 GCF_000156175.1 Collinsella intestinalis DSM 13280 | reverse complement strand
CGCCTGCTGTGCGGCCGCGAGGTCGGCGCGGGCCTGGCGCAGCGCGCGATCGGCCTCCGCTACGGCGCGGTCAAGCTCGGGGTTCTTGATGGTCATGAGGACGTCGCCCTCTTTGACCGTTTGGCCAGCAACGACGTTGACGCTCTCGATTTGGCCGCCCACCTCGGGTGTGATGACGGTGGCGGAGAGCGGCTGCAACGTTCCCTTGGCGTCGACGATGGTCTCGAAATCTCCCTGGACGGCAAAATCGGTGACGGCCTCCATCGTCTGCTCGGGCTCTTTACCCAGGATGTTGATGGCAATGGCCCCGCCACCGATGACGGCGGCCGCCACGCCGATCACGATGCCGCGGCGCATGAGCTTCTTGCGGCGGCGCTCGGCGCGCTTCGCCTTGAGGGCGGCGTATGCCTCGGCGTCGGAACCCTCAAGCGGGGTTTGGCCGTCGGGCCCGGCGTTGGATTCCGTGTTCGTCGCGTCGCCTTGGATGGTGGGGATGACTTCGGGAACGCGAAGCACCTTTGTCTCCTGCGGTTCGTCGCCGAGCGTGCTCAGGAACTCGTCCATCGGGTCGTTCTCACGGTTGGTATCGGACATGGGTCTTCCTTTCGGGTGGGATGGACCTGATTCGGGAATCTCACCTCAATTTAGGGACTGTCCCTAAATTGAGGTGGGTGGTGAGTCGGATGGCGCCTAGATCGCGTCCTCGCGCAGGGTTTGCACGATGGAGCCGCTGGAGGACTTGCGAAGAGCATACGCGGTTGAGATGGCGAGCACGGCGATCACCACGCCGACGGCGGCGATGACCCAGCCGAACGGCACCACGAAGCCGAGGCCCTCGAAGCTCATCATCATCGCCTGGTAAATGAAGAAGGTGACGACGGCGCCGAGTCCCAGGCCGATGGCTAACCCCCTCCAGGCGTATGAGAAGCACTCGAGGGCGATCATGCGCCAGAACGCACGCTGTCCCATGCCGATGCTCTTGAGCATGGCGAACTCGCGACGGCGCAGGATGATCGAGTTCGTGAGCGTGTTGAACACGTTTGCGACGGCAATCGCACCGGTGATGAGGATGAAGCAGTTGATGAACAGCTGCACGGTCTCGCCTATGAGCCGCTCGGCGCGCGCGTTCTCAGCGTTGTTCGACAGATATGTGCGGTACCACTTGCTGCCGGTGATCTTGTCGGCGATGATCTCGTTCATGCCGATTTCGACGGCGCGTGCGTCTTCGGCGCCGAAGGATAGATACGCGTACATCGTGTTGCCGTATGTGCCCTCTTCGCTGTGGAAGGCGAATGGCGTGGCGAGGCTGCTCACATCCTTGTCATCGATGATGCCCTCGGAGCTCGCGGCGAGTGTGGGCAGCGCGCTTACGGGGAGGACGAGCGTCGGCCAGATGGATGCATATGCTTTGATGGGCGAGGGGAATGTCTTCACAATCGCCCCGACGGGCAGTTCGTACGAGTCCAGGAGCACCTCGTCGAGCGGACGCGCGACCTTGTCGTAGATGGGCTCGCCGTTCTCGTCGAATCGGGCTTCGTCCCCCTCTCCGTATCCCTCATATCGGGCGACGGGCTCCCCGTCATCGACGCCCGCCTCGACGAACATGGCGTTGTCGACGGATGCGATGTTGGTGAGGAGGTTCGCGGTGCCCGTGGAGGAGAACAGGTCGCGCACTGAATAGCGCTTCCCGTCGTTGGACTGGGTTCCGTTGAGCGCCACGGCGACAGGGTTCTTTGGGTCCCCGAAGCGCTTGCGGTCGAGGCCGTTCTCCTCAAGGATCTGATTCCACGATGCGTCATCGAGGAACAGGACGGAGGCGGGGGCGTAGACGGTGCCGTCGTCGGTCATGCCGCGGTCGGGCATGTCGTAGTGCTCGCTTTGGCTTGAGAGCTCGCCGTAATCGATCATGCCGGGCTCGAAGCTCGCGCAGAGGGATGTGAGGAGCATGTACCCCTCTCCAATCGCCCCATCGACTGTTGCGAGCGCCCGATATGCGTCGTCGATCTCCTTCAGTCCGTCGGATGCTGTCTCGTCGAGTTCCAGCCGCCTGTTGAGCGAGACCTCGATATCACTGCCGCCGTTGTCGACGGCCTGCGTGAGATAGTTCAGGTAATGCGAGATGCCGCCCGAGATGATGATGAGCGCGACCGATACGGCCAGGGAAGCGACGGCCACGCGGCCCTTCGCACTGGCGCGCGTGAGGTTGCGGTGGGCGAGAAGGCCGGGCACGCCCGCGGTGCGCAGGCGCAGGTTGTCAAAGATGCGCCCGAAGGACGTGCCGCTTGCTCCCGTGCGGCGGTTTTTCCGCATCTCGCGGCGCTCGCGTCGGGACAGGCGTACGTCGCGGCTTCCGCGGATGGCGTCCACGGCCGAGATGCGGCTCGCGCGCCAGGCGGGGAGCGTCGCGCTGATGAAGACGGTGATGATGGCGAGCATAGCCGATAGGGCGAGCACCGCGGGATTGATGGCGATTGTGCTGAAGCCGGTGTTCGCGAACGCCTCCTGGTCGATGAGCATTCCGACACCCTCGCCGGCGAAGGCGAACACGGCGAAGGTCCCGGCAAGGCCAACCAGGAGGCCGATGGGAATTCCGATGATTGCGAGCATGCTCGCCTCGGCGTATACGGTGCGGCGCAGCTGTCGCTTGCTGGCGCCGAGCGAGGAGAGCAAGCCGAATTGGCGGGTGCGCTCGGAGACGGCGATGGCGAACGAGTTGTATATGAGGGATATGGAGGCGCCGATGACGACGGCGGAGAGAATGAAGGCGAGCGTGTATAGGGTTCCCCAGATGGAACGGTCATCGGTCATGCCCTGATACCGCATGAGGGAATCATGCGAATATGCCGCGGTCTGGCCTTCCATATTCTCGATGTCACCTCGGTTGCCGCCGCCGTTGAAGACGGCGTGGGGGTTGCCGGTGTAGTCCTCGATGAGCCCATCGATCTCGGTGCGGCTCTTCAGGTTCGTGGTGAGGTAGATGCTCGTGGTGCGTACGGGGACATCGGGAGAAGAGACGAACCCGAGGTGCCCGGGCCCCGTTCGTCCCCACACGTCATCCTTCCTGACCCCCTCTGGGGCATAGAAGCCAACTACCTTGTAGGATTTCAACTCGCCGGGGTTCGCGAGGTACTCGCTGATGACGTCGCCCGTCGCGCTTTCCGTTGTGTACAGGGATTCATCGTACAGGCAGGGTGCCTCCTGGCCGGACTCGGCGTCGACAAAGGTTCGCTCGCCAAGCGCGAGGTCGATGACGCTACCGATCTCCAGGCTTCCGTCCCATGATGCGCGCGGGACGTCGTCGTCCTTGCCGCTCGTGGGGAGGCTGTCGTAGAGCCAGCTGCCGTCTTCGACGGTCAGGCCCTTGAGATTGTGGGTGAGCACAATCTCGTCAGGCGCCTGGGGGGCACGCCCTTCGGCGATGTGGGGGAGAGGCTTGAGGCCTTTCACCTTGTCGGCCGTGGGCCATTCCTGGACGCTGAGATAGCGTCCCCAATATCCCTCGAAGCTCTTCGGCATGATCGCGTCGCCGTAGGAGATGCGATCATAGCTGCGCGTGACGCGAGAATCGGCGTGCACGACATCGATTTCATCCTCGGGCACGTTCACGAGTTCGACTTGCCATGCGCCCTCGGTCACGATCTCGGCCTTGAGCAGGCCCTCATAGAGCGTGGCCACGCTCGTGAAGATCGCGGTGATGAGCGCGCAGGAGAGCGCGACGCCGATGATGGACACGATGGTGCGCGAGCGATTGAGTTTGAGGGAGCGTGCGGCGAAGTGCCAGAACACGCCCCTGCGGGGGAGGGCGCCCTGTGCGGCGTTTGCGCCTGCGGGCGTGGCGGTGCGGGTGTCCTCGGCCATCTTATGCCCTCCGCTCGTCACGGACGATGCGACCGTCCTCGATGGCGATCACGCGGTCGGCCATGAGGGCGACGTCCTCGTCGTGGGTGATGACGATGAGGGTCTGCTTGAACTTCTTATTGGATGCGCGCAGCAGGCCCATGATCTCCGCGGAGTTCTTGGAGTCGAGGTTGCCGGTGGGCTCGTCGGCGAGTACGACCGAGGGGGCGTTCATGAGTGCGCGGCCAATGGCGACGCGCTGCTGCTGGCCGCCGGAGAGCTGATTGGGCAGGCAGTGTTCGCGGCCCGTGAGGCCCAGCGCCCGCACGAGGGCCGATAGGCGCTGCTCGTTGACGGAGCGTCCGTCCATCAGGACCGGCAGGGTCATGTTCTCCACCACGTCAAGGACGGGGATGAGGTTGTAGAACTGGTAGATGAGGCCCACTTCGCGGCGGCGGAACACGGCGAGCTGCTCGTCGTTGCGGGCGAAGATGTCCTGCCCCTGCAGTCTTACGGTTCCCGATGTGGGGCGGTCGACACCTCCCATGAGATGCATGAGGGTCGATTTACCCGATCCCGAGCTGCCGATGATGGCGATGAATTCGCCGGCCTCGACGGTGAAGCTCACGTCGTTCAGCGCGGTTACCGCCGTGTCGCCCGTGCCGTACACGCGTGTGAGATGTTCGATGCTGAGGATGTTCATGGCCGTCCTTTCGCCAGCTAGATTCCTATCAACGATACTGGACGAATGACCTTGCCGTGTCATGACCGCAATGTGACAGATGCGTCACGAATCCTCGCGTCCCAGCCAGCGTAGCTGCTACACGACGGTCTTGAAGAACACCAGGTTGAAGGCTGCGCCAGTGATGTTGCCGTTCTCGTCGCGGGGGTTCTCGGCGGTGAGGGTGCCTCCCTGCGCTGTCACGAGGCTCTTGGAGAGGGCGAGCCCGATACCGACTCCGGCGGGGTTGACTTCGTTCGGCGTGGCGTTTGCATCGCGCGAACCGCGGTAGAAGCGCTCGAAGATGTGCGGGAGGTCGGATTCGGCAATGCCCGGTCCGGTGTCCTCGATGCGGATTCGACATGCCAGGACGTCTTCGGTGACGCGCACGCTCACGCATCCTCCGGCCGGGGTGTGCTCCATGCAGTTTTTCAAGATGTTCTCGAGAGCCTCGACGCTCCACGTGAGATCGCCCTCGTAGGAGGCCCCATCCTGCACGTCCGCGCTGAAGCGCACGTCGGCGATGTCGAAGGCGATGGCAAGCGGCTCGAAGCTCTTGCGCACGAGCTCGCGCGTGTCGACAGCTCCGCAAACGAGCTTGATCACGCCGGCGTCGATGCGGGCGAGTTTGAGCAGGGCGGCCACCAGGTCCTCAACGCGGGCCTGCAGCGTTTGGATGAGGCGCAGGCGCTCGACCAGATCTTCGGAATCGCCCCGTGCGGAAAGACGGTCGCGGATGAGCTCGGTGGAAATGGCGATCGAGGTGAGGGGCGTCTTGAGCTGATGGGAGATGTCGGCGAGTGCGTCTGAGAGCGCGAGCTTCTCCGCCTGCAGTTCGTCGACGGTGAGGTTGAGTCGCGCGATGACCTTGTCGATTTCGCTCGAGAGGATGGCGAGCTCGCCTTCGCTCATGTCGCGCAGGCGGATGTCGCGCTCGCCCGCCAGCACGCGGTCGAGGTTGGCTGCCATGTTTGCCAGGGCGCGGTAACGCCGGTTCGTGAGAATTATGAAGATAACGGTGACAATCAATCCGGTGACGAACGTGCATATGGCCGCGAACAGGGTGGCGCTTGCATCAGAGGCTCCCGATGTCACCATCGAAGCTGCCTCGTTGATGGAGGCGGTGACGATGCGCGCGCCGCCGAGAGCGTCGAGCATGATGGAGCGCGTGACCAGGTACGTGGCAACCGTCCCGAGAGCTGTGACGAGCAGGCATGCGATAAGCGCGCGTCGGATTTCGCGATTCCTCAGCATGGGCTATCTCATCGCCTTGTAGCCGAGGCCGCGGACGGTTTGGATGAGTTCGGGTCGGCTCGGGTCGTCTTCGATCTTGTCACGGAGCCGCTTGATGTAGACGGAGAGTGTGTTCTCCTCGATGTAGGTGCCCGCACTGTCCCACAGGGCGTCGCGGATCATATCGCGGGAGACGAGCTTGCCTGGATTTGTGGCAAACAACAGGAGCAAGCGGTATTCGAGCGCCGAGAGCGTGAGCTCGACGCCCTTGCGCTCGACGTAGGCGCGATCGGTGTCGATGCGGATATCGCCCAGGCTGACGATGCGCCTGCTCGGCTGCGAGCGGCGGATGGTCGCGGCGATGCGGGCGAGCAGCTCGCGTGGCCGGAAGGGCTTGGCAACGTAGTCGTCTGCACCCATCGTGAGGCCCGTCACGGTGTTGAATTCGTCATCGGAGGCGGTTAGGAAGATGACCGGGGTGCTCGGCGAAGTTTCCTTCACGGCGGCGCACACCGCGAAGCCGTTTCCCTCGCGCAGGGTGACGTCGAGCAGCACGAGCTGATAGGTGCCGGCAGACCCGGCGCCCGTGGCGAGTTCGATGGCACGCGTCTGGGTGTCGGCGGTGTCGACGCTGTAGCCCGAGCTCGTGAGAAGCTCGGTGAGGGCGTCGACGATGAGCGGATCGTCCTCGACGAGCAGGATGCGGGTGGTCATGTATGCCTCCAGATGGGGTTTCGCCTTGCATACCGGCGTGTGCGGCGCGGGCGGCGCGGGTGTTGCGCGGCTAGTTGTGGACGATCACGCAATCGCCCTTGGAGATGATGTCGAATAGCGCTGCAGCGCGGTCGGGGGGTAGGTTGACGCAGCCGTGGCTTCCCGTCCAGGTGTAGGCCTTGGGATTCGAGAAGCTTGCTGCGGACTGCCAGGTGGCGTCGTGCATGCCGACGGCGTTGCCCACGAACGGCATCCAGTAGGCGACCGGGGTCTTGTAGTCGGGCTCGCCGTCCTTGTCCTCGTCGAGTCCGATGAGGGTCGAGTTGCGTGTTTTGGCATTCAGGCTGAAGACGCCCGTTGGGGTTGCATTTCCGGTGTTCGGGTTGCCCGTGATGCAGCCGCTCTCCCAGACGAGGTTGCCCGCCGCGTCGTAGTAGCGCGCGTGTTGCTCGGTCAGGTCGATGTCGCAATAGGCGCCCCAATCGGGCTTGCCCATGCCGCTCCAGGTTGCGGCGGAACGCTTGAGCGGAATCTCGATATCGCCGACCTGCTTGTTGGATACGGCGTCTTGGAGCAATTGCACGAGTCGCGCCTCATCGCTCATCCAGCCGTAGGTGCCGCCGCTCACGGTGACGGTCTTGCCGTCGGGGCGGGTGTAGGTCCGCTCGCTGCCTACGGTGTCGATATGCGTCTTGGCGAGCTCGTGCACCCACTGCCCCACGGGTTCCGTGTTGAGCGTTGGGTTCAGCGCCTCGTCGAAGGTGATCCACTGAGCGAGTTGCGCGCCGTCGAGCGTGGAGACGACGGAGCCCCCCATCTTGAGGTTGACGTTCGTCCCAATGAGTTCGTTGGCACGGTCGATCGCATGTTGAAGTTCCTGCTCCGTGGCGCCGCCAGCAAGGGGAGTGAAGCTGCGCTCGGTCAACTCGACGCGCGCGGCGAGGGTCGACACGGCCACGAGAGCCGCGCGATCGATGGCGTCCTTGTCCAGCTTGCGGTTGGAGAGGGCCTTTGTGAGGGTGAACGAACCGGCCTCGGGATCGAAAGCGCCGGCCGCATCGAAGGTTCCCACGCGCGCCGAGTTGAACTCATCGATCGCCGCGTCGAGGCTGGCCAGGAAGGCATCGCGATCGAATGTCTTGGGAAGCTCGATTTTGTCGAGCTCCGGTAGTTTGCCGGATTGCGCGTTGGCCGATGTTGCGTTTGCGGGTTTTTCGGGAGAGGCCATGAGGGCTCGGGCCAGCCGCACGGGCCATAGAGCGGGCTCGTTATGGGCCATGACGTTATCGACCGCACGGGCGGCGTCGATCACCTCGTTTGCATGTTCGGCTTCGTAGGTCCAGGTAAAGCCGTCGCCAGAAACCTCGAGGACGTAGTCCTCAGCGGCGTCGCGCACGCGGGCGACCGAGCTGTCCCGGTCAAGCCAAGAGAGGTCGGCCCCCGCGACCTTGGTGTTTGGGTAGCACGTACGGGAGAACACGAAGACGCCGCCGCCATAGAGGGCGATGAGCAGGCAGCAGAGGACGCCGAGCGCCGCGGCGCCCTTGTGGCTGCGGGAGTGTTTGTCGTTATGCTTTTTTGCCGGCTCCTTGGCGTGCTTGGGAGCGTTGTGGGCAGCGTGGGATGACGCTCCGCGCTTTGCTCCGCTGGTCCCCGCCGTCCGACTACCGATGGGCAGGGGGGCGGTGACGTGTCCATTGTTGTTATGCGACTGACTTGCTGGCGTGTTCGGCATCTCCGTCATATGTTGCTCTTTCACAGGTAAATCGGCGTTTCGCCATTATAGCGCGCCGTGCGGACGCGCTGCAGCCCATGACAGATGTGTCATGTCTCAATTGGGGACAGGCACAAATTGAGGCCTTTTCGGCGAAACGCCTCAGGCCTCAAGGTGTGTCTCAATTTGTGCCTGTCCCCAATTGAGGCGAGTCCTCATTTGAGGTGCGCTAGGAGCACATGCCGCAACGTGCGCAGGCGGACAGGGCGCTGGGGGCGGTGGCGATGCCTCCCTTTGCCGTTTCGCGCAGGGTCGTGGGAAGCGCATGTCCTACCTGCAACATGACGGCGGCCATCTCATCGAAGGGAACGAGCGACCGTACTCCAGACAAAGCGAGCTGGGCACCCGTGAATGCGGCGGCAACACCCTGGGCGTTGCGAGCCTGGCAGGGGACCTCCACAAGGCCGCCCACCGGGTCGCATACCAGGCCGAGCATGT
Source organism: Collinsella intestinalis DSM 13280 (assembly GCF_000156175.1). Lineage (GTDB taxonomy): Bacteria > Actinomycetota > Coriobacteriia > Coriobacteriales > Coriobacteriaceae > Collinsella > Collinsella intestinalis. The sequence goes on along the minus strand of NZ_GG692710.1, from coordinate 533,533 downwards.
TGGAGATGGTTATGGTGGCGGCATCGAGTGCCTGCTCCGGCGTACCGCCGTGCATCTGCACGAGCGCGGCTGCGGCCATGGCTGCAGCGGAGCCGACCTCGGCCTGACAACCGCCCTCGGCGCCGGCGACGCATGCGGTTGTGGAGAGGATGAGGCCCACGGCAGCGGCGCAGTATAGCGCCTCGGCGATTATCTCGTCTATCTCATCCCTACCCTGGGCGAGCAAGGGTGCCACGGCGAGGACGCAGCCGGGGACGACGCCGGCGGAGCCCGCAGTGGGGGCTGCCACGATGACTCCCATGGTGGCGGAGCGCTCGAGAACGGCCATGGCGCGCGCCGCCGCCTCGGTGAGGGTGCAACCAAGAAGGCTCGGCGCATACAGCGCTCTATTTTGGTCCACTCGCCGCGCCTCGCCATTGAGGAATCCGCCGAGGGAGCGTTGCGGCTGGGCGAGCGTGGCGGTGGTCTCGTCGCGCATGACCTCGATTACGCGGCGCATATTCGCGGCGGCTCGTTCGGCACCGACCATCCGCTTCTCGCGCACGCGCATGACGCCGCCGATGTTCATGTTCAGCTCGCGGCATGCGGCGAGTAACTGCTCGGCGTCGTCGAAGAGGTCGGGGACCGAGATTCCGGGTCCGAGCGCGGTCAACGATCCGGGCAGCTCGATGAAGGTCGCGTAATTCACTAGATCGAGCGCGCGCACGATGGGTAGCACGTCGCGTTGGGGAGCACCGTCGGTCTCGAAGACGGAATACGCCTGGCCGCCCGCCTCCGTGCGGTACGTGCGGCAAAAGGCGATGTTCATCTGCGCCTGGGCGAGTGCGCCGGTAAGCGATGCGAGCGCTCCGGGGGCGTCGCGGTGCGCGACGAAGAGCGTGGTGTACAGGCCCGAGATCTCGACGTGTACGCCGTTGATGGCGCTGATACGCATCTTTCCGCCGCCGAGGCTCTCGCCGCGGACGTCCGCCATGGAGCCGGTCTCGCTCTCGAGGTGGATGTCGACGGTGTTGGGGTGGATTGACGCGTCATCTCCGCCGATGACGAACTCATAGGCGAGTCCGCGCTCCTCCGCCAGGGTGAACGCGTCTCGGATGCGCTCGTCGTCGGTGTCGAGTCCGAGCACGCCTGCAACGAGCGCGCGGTTGGTGCCGTGCCCTTTGTAGGTGTGGGCGAAGCTGTTCCACAGGGTGAAGGTGACGCGCATAATGCGCCCGTCGAGCAGCGATGCGGCGACCTGCGCGCAGCGCAGGGCCCCGGCGGTATGCGAGGACGAGGGTCCCACCATGATGGGGCCGAGCACCTCGAACGCGGAGGTGGTGGCAAACGATTGCGGCTTTGCGGGCATGTTGGGCTCCGTTCGAAGAGGCTCTATTCGTTTAAAGAGGCGCTGTTCGTTTACATGGTACCCACTCGTGTCACATGCGGGCCCATCACGAGGGGGTTCACCTGGCTGCCAGAGTCTCGTCGCCCTCACGCCAGGCGCGCCAAAGGCAACAAAGTCACACGACGCCCCCTGAGGGGCAACCAAAGTCACAAAATAGGCCCTCGGAATGTGACTTTGGTTATATCTCGGTGATAATCCGGTGGGATCTCAGTGCATGTTCAACACCGCGGCATCCGCGGCCGCTCGATGGCTTGGGCCGGATAAACGTTGGGCCGGCCCCCATTCCCCCTGAGCGATTTCTGAGCAGCGCAAGGCTGAGCGAAGGGGGATGGGAGCCGGCCCGGTCAGGTCGACTAGAGCGCCATCGGACGGGCGCGGTCGATGCGGGCGAGGCAGTCGTCGCGGCCGATGAGCGCCATGGTCTCGCCCAGCGGCGGGCTCACCATGTTGCCGCACTCGGCCACGCGCACGGCGCCGAAGACGAGACGCTTCTTCACGTCGAGCGCCTCGGGCAGCGGCTCGAGGGCGGCGTCGATGTTCTCTGGCGTCCAGTCCGTTACGGCTTCGAGCGCGGTCTTGGCGGCGTCGAGCACGGCGCCCAGACCCTCCTTGGCGAGGCCCTTGGCCACGGACTTCTCGTCGTACTCGAGCGTCTCGGCGGTCTTGAAGACGGGCGCTGCAACGGTGGCGGCGTCGGCGGGCATCTTGGTGCGCGGGCGAACGATGGCGGCGAGGGCATCCACCCAGGCCTCGTCAGCCTCGAAGCCCTCGTCGATCAGGCCGGCCTCGATGAGCTGGGGCAGCATGATCTCGTCGGCAAAGGTCTTGTCATCCATCGCGTTGATGTACTCGGCGTTCATCCAGTCGAGCTTCTTGGGGTCGAAGGTCGCCGGGTTCTTGGAGATGCGGTCCAGACTGAACTTGCTGGCGAGCACGTCGCGCGGGATGACCGTGGTCTCGCCGTCGAGCGACCAGCCGAGCAGCGCCAGGTAGTTCACAAAGGCGTCGGACAGGTAGCCGGCATCGCGATACTCCTCTACGGAGGTGGCGCCGTGGCGCTTGGAGAGCTTCTTGCCGTCGGCGCCCAAGATCATGGAGATGTGGGCGAAGGTGGGCACCGGCGCGCCCATGGCCTCGTAGACCATGACCTGGCGAGGGGTGTTGGAGAGGTGGTCGTCACCGCGGATGACGTGGGTGATGCCCATGAGCGCGTCGTCCACCACGGTGGCGAAGTTGTAGGTGGGGGTACCGTCGGAGCGGAAGAGGACGAAGTCGTCGAGCTCCTTGGCGTCGAAGGTGACCTCACCATGGACGGCGTCGTTGATCACAACGTTGCCGCGGTTCTCGGGCACCTTGATGCGCAGAACGTAGGGCTCGCCGGCGTCGATGCGGGCCTGGGCCTCCTCCGGCGTGAGGTCGCGGCAACGGCGCTGGTAACCCTGGAACGGGTCCTTGCGGGCCTGGGCGGCCTCGCGGTCGGCGGCCAGTTGCTCGGGCGTGCAGAAGCAGGGATAGGCCTTACCCTCTGCGAGCAGGCGCTCGGCGGTCTGCTTGTAAAGATCCAGTCGCTCGGTCTGGGAGTAGGGGCCAAAATCGCCGCCGACCTCGGGGCCCTCGTCCCAGTCGAGGCCAAGCCAGCGCATGGCGCGCAGGATGATCTGGGTGTTCTCGTCGGTGGAGCGGGTCGGGTCGGTGTCGTCGATGCGCAGGATGAAGGTGCCGCCGTTGGCACGGGCGAAGGCCCAGTTGTAGATGGCGGTGCGGGCGCCGCCGATGTGCAGCTTGCCGGTGGGCGAGGGCGCAAAGCGGACGCGGACGGAATCGCTCATACTCATGCTCCTTGTGATTTGGTCGGGTCAATTTGATTCATTATAGGACATGGCAAGTTGTCTTATCCGGAGCGCGCATTGCTTTCGAGGCGTCTAGGGATGTTGCCACATTCGGGCCTGGGGTCAGGTGTGACAGTGAGCTTCGAGCGAATTGGGAACTTTCGAGCAGGAGGGAGGAACTTTACCGCATTGACCCCCTTCGATAACATGAAGGTCCTGAAAGGAGGGCCATCATGTATTTCGACGTTGCATCGGTCGTCGCCAATAACGATTTCACCCTGAGCCTTGTGTTCGAGGATGGAAAGAGCGGCATCTACGACATGAAGCCTCTGATTGGCAAGGGGCCTTGGGAGCACCTTGCCTCGCTATCTTTTTTCAAGACTGTTTCGATTGACTGTGGTACCGCGGTGTGGCCCGGGGATATCGATATCGCTCCGGAGGAGCTGTACGAGAATTGCATCGCCTAGACGAGTTTCGGTGACGTAGGTGTTCAGGCGCTTGGACTTTCGTCAATTTACAGTGTGCTTTTTCGGCGCGTGGGCGCGATTTGGCACGGAGCGGTACAATCTATCAGCTACATGCCCGGCGGAATGGTAACGGTCGCCGGGTTCAATCATGAAAGGGGCACCTATGCCAACTGAGAATCGTTCCACCACGGAACCGGCTCGCGCCACCGACTTTGGCGCAGATTCCTTCGTCTTCACCTCCGAGTCGGTCACCGAGGGCCATCCCGACAAGATCGCGGACCAGATCTCCGACGCCGTGCTCGACGCCATTCTGGCCAAGGAGGCCGAGCTCGAGGCCAAGGGCTACGTGGCGCCCAACGGCCAGCCCGCCAAGCTCGAGAACGTCCGCTGCGCCTGCGAGACCTTTGTCACCACCGGCACCGTGATCGTTGCCGGCGAGATTCGCACCGAGGCCTATATCGACGTTCAGAACATCGCACGCGAGGTCATCCGCCGCATCGGGTACGACCGCGCCAAGTTCGGCTTTGACTGCGACACCTGCGGCGTGCTCAACCTCATTCACGAGCAGAGCCCCGACATCGCGCAGGGCGTGGACGAGTCCTTCGACGCCCAGGCCGGCCGCACCACCGACCCGCTCGACCTCATCGGCGCGGGCGACCAGGGCATGATGTTCGGCTACGCGTCCAACGAGACCCCCACGCTCATGCCCATGCCGCACTACCTGTCCAGCCGTCTGGCCGAGCGTCTCGCCGCGGTGCGCCACGATGGCACGTTGCCGTACCTGCGCCCCGACGGCAAGACCCAGGTCACCGTGCGCTACGAGGGCGGCAAGCCCGTCGCCGTCGAGACCATCGTCATCTCCACGCAGCATGCGCCCGAGATCGAGGACATGTCCATCATCGAGGCCGACATGCGCGAGCACGTGATTGCGCCCGTCATGGAGGCCGCCGGCATCTCCTGGGAGGGCGCGGACCTCTATGTGAACCCCACCGGTCGCTTCGTGGTAGGCGGCCCTATGGGCGACACCGGCCTCACCGGCCGCAAGATCATCGTCGACACCTACGGCGGCATGGGCCGCCACGGCGGCGGTGCCTTCTCGGGCAAGGACTGCACCAAGGTGGACCGTTCCGCCGCGTACGCCGCCCGTTGGGTGGCCAAAAACGTGGTCGCCGCCGGCTTGGCCGAGCGTTGCGAGATCGAGCTCGCCTACGCCATCGGCGTGAGCTATCCGCTGTCCATCATGGTCGATACGTTCGGCACCGGACGCGTCGATGAGGCCACGATCACCGAGGCCGTCAAGCGCGTGTTCGACCTGCGCCCGGGCGCGATCATCCGCGACCTGGACCTGCGCCGTCCCATCTACGAGAAGACGGCTGCCTACGGTCACTTTGGCCGTGAGGACGCGGACTTCACCTGGGAGCGCACCGACCGTGTGGCGGAGCTCCGCGCCGCCTGCGGGCTGGCCGAGTAGCCAATTTCGCATGAGGGGCCAGGATTCGCTCTTTCCCGAACTGAATACGGCCGATCAGGGGGCGTCTGCGCAAGCGGGCGCCCTTTGCCCCCTGGGAGGGGCGGCGCCCGGGGGAGACGGTGCGCCGGTAGTGTCCGGGCCCGTTTTAGGCTATGTCTCCGTGGTGATCGACATTCCGGCGCGGGCGCTGTCCGAGCCCTTTGCGTATGGGGTGCCCCTCGCTCTTGATGGGGTCTGCCAGGTGGGCGCCACAGTTCTCGTTCCGTTTGGTCGGCGCGTCGAGGCGGGGTACGTTGTCGCGCGCTCCGAGTCGCTGGGAAAGCTCCCGGGCGCGGAAGGTCTCGAGCCATTCCGCATCAAGCCTGTTCGCGAGGTCGTTGCCGCCCCGGCGTTCTCTGCCGCCTCTGCCGAGCTCGCGTTTTGGATGAGCCGCGAATATGTGGCACCGCTTTCCGAGTGCCTGCGCCTGCTGCTGCCCCCGGGCGGTGCCGGCAAGGTCGTGCGGCGGGAAGACGGCTCGTATGCGTATGAACCGCCGACCGTCACGTCCGTTACCGTGCGTTGGGTGAGTCTCACCGAGGAGGGACGGTCGTTCGAACCCGCCGAGCGTGCGGTGCGCCAGCGCCAGCTCATCGATGCGCTTTCCTGCGGTCCGGTCACCACGCGCGAACTCAATCTCATGAACGGCGACCTGTCCGCCACGATCCGCTCGCTCGAGAAGCGCGGCGTGGTGACGGTGGAGGAGCGCCGCAGCTGGCGCGGATGCGAGGGTTCCACCACGCTTTCCTCCGCGAACGCATCCGCGCCCAAAGAGCTCACGGCTGGGCAGCAAAACGCCCTCGACGCGATCGCGCGGGCGACCGAGGCCGCGTCCGGTGACGTGGTCCTGGTGGACGGCGTGACCGGTTCGGGCAAGACCGAGGTGTATCTGACCGCCATCGAGCGCGTTCTGGCACATGGTCGCTCGGCCTGCGTGCTCGTGCCCGAGATCTCGCTCACGGCGCAGACTGTTGGTCGCTTCCGCTCACGTTTCGGCGACGCGGTGGCGGTGTTTCACTCGCGCCTTTCCGCGGGTGAGCGCCTCGACCAGTGGGATATGGTTCGTTCGGGTGCGGCCCGCGTTGTGGTGGGCGCCCGCTCGGCGCTCTTCTGCCCGCTTGCCGATCTCGGCCTCATCGTCATCGATGAGGAGCATGAGCAGAGCTACAAACAAGGAAGTAGCCCGCGCTACCATGCGCGCGAGGTGGCTGCCAAGTTGGCGCAGCTCCATGGGTGCGCCTTGGTGCTGGGGTCCGCCACGCCGTCGGCCGAGGCGCTCGCCCGCTGTGAGGCCGGTGGCCACGGGGGTGCCCGCTGGACCCGGGTCGAGATGCCCGAGCGCCCCGGTACGGCGCGCCTTCCCGAGGTCATCGTTGCCGACCTGAGGCGCGAGTTCGCCTCCGGCAGCCGTTCGATTTTCTCGAAGCCCCTGCTCGATGCGCTCGACGAGGTCGTGGAGAGGCGCCAAAAGGCCGTGCTGCTCCATAACCGACGTGGGTTTGCGAGCTTCCTCATGTGCCGGGAGTGCGGGTGCGTTCCCACGTGCAAACACTGCTCCACGGCGCTCACCTACCATGAGCGCACCCACACGCTCGAGTGTCACACCTGCGGTTCCTCGTATCGCGTGCGGCCGTACCCCGAGTACGGCAGCGCTTGCCCCAAGTGTGGGAGTCGCTACCTCGCCAAAATGGGGCTGGGAACCCAGCAGGTTGAGGACGCCCTGCGAGCGCTGTTGCCCGAGGACGTGGCGGTGATTCGCATGGACGCCGATTCGACGCGCACCAAGGGCGCGCATCAAAAGCTGCTCGAGCAGTTCGACGCCGCCGAGTGCGCGGTTCTGCTCGGCACGCAGATGATCGCCAAGGGCCTTGATTTTCCCGAGGTGACGCTCGTGGGCGTGATCAACGCCGACTACGCCCTCAAGATGCCCGATTTTCGTGCGGGGGAGCGCGCGTTCGATCTGCTCGAACAGGTTGCCGGTCGCGCCGGTCGCGGAGAGGCCCCGGGTCGCGTGATCATCCAGACGTACCTGCCCGATGAGCCGGTCATCCGCGCGGTCAAGACGCACGACCGCTCTGTGTTCACGGAGCACGACCTTGGCATGCGCCGTGAGGCCCTGTACCCGCCGTATGTGCGGCTCGCCAACGTGCTGGTGTGGGGCAAAGATGAGCGCGCGGCTCGAGGTCTGGTCATGCGCATTGCAGAGGAACTGCGTGTCGAGTTTGGCTTGGACGCGGCGCCCATGCTGCGCCCGGTGGTCGAGACGGGGAGTGCCGGCGTTGAGTTTTCGTCTCGCGAGCTGCTGAGCCGCCCGCAGATTTTGGGCCCCACGCCGTGTGTGATCGAGCGGGCCAAGGACCGGTATCGTTTCCACATCGTCGTCAAGGCGCCGCTCAACTGCGACCTATCCGGGGCTCTTTCCGCGGCGGTCTCGCGCGCCGGCACGCGTCCCGGCGTGAGCATCGCCGTCGACGTCGACGCCTACGACCTCATGTAGCGTGTTCCAAATGGGGACAGGTACAAATTGAGACATTTCAAAACGCCGCTCGTCCACGGGGTAGACAGCTGAGCACCACTCGTAAACGGCAGAATGTCTCAATTTGTACCTGTCCCCATTTGCGCAATTCGCGCCTGCGGGGCCGGTGGAGATGCTTCGCGCGCACATATCGCCCATCACCTCGGCGGGCAATGCGGGTACTATAGAACACGGTGAATACGTGCGGGTTTGCGCCCGCGTACGAAAGGAAGACCATGGAGATCAACGGTATCGTTCTGTCGCCGGACCCGCGTCTGCGCCAGGAGTGCGCCGAGGTCGAGGAGATCAATTCCGACCTTCGGGCCCTGGTTGAGCGCATGAAGGTCCAGATGTTCGAGAACGGTGGCTGCGGGCTGGCCGCCCCGCAGGTGGGCGAGACCATCCAGCTCGCCATCGTGGACACCGAGTACACCTCCGAGAAGGATTACGACCCCTACGTCCTCATCAACCCCGTGATCGTGGAGCAGTCCGACAACCTCGTGCCCTACAACGAGGGCTGCCTGTCCATTCCGGGCATCAATTGCGAGATCCGCCGTCCCGATCACGTGGTGGTCGAGGCCTACAACCTCGAGGGCGAGTGCATTCGCTATGAGGCCGCCGGCGACCTGTTCTGCGTGTGTCTGCAGCACGAGATCGACCATCTGCACGGCAAGACGATGTTCGAGCGCCTGCTTCCGCAGCAGCGCATGCACGCTATGAGGCAGTACCAGGACGCGCTCGCCCGCGGCGCCAAGCCCGGCGAGACGGAGTAGCCATGCGCGTCGTCTTTATGGGTACGCCCGCCTTTGCCGTTCCGTCCCTGCGTAGGCTCGCCGCGGCTCACGAGGTCGCCCTGGTGCTCACGCGTCCGGACGCCGTGCGCTCGCGCGGCAAGAAGCTCGAGCCGTCACCGGTGAAGGAGGCCGCACTCGAGTTCGACCTGCCCGTGATGGAGGCCAATCGCATGACGCCCGAGGTTCTCGACGTCCTGCGCGCTGCCGAGGCCGAGATCTTCTGTGTTGCCGCCTACGGCTGCATCCTGCCCGATGAGGTGCTTACCATGGCTCCTCTGGGCTGCGTGAACGTTCATGCCTCGCTGCTGCCGCGTTGGCGTGGTGCGGCTCCCATCCAGCGCTCCATCCTGGAGGGCGATGCCGAGACCGGCGTGTCCATCATGCGTATCGGCCACGGCGTGGACACGGGTGCGTATTGCGCCCAGGCGAGTTGCGCGGTCCCCGGTAAGTCCGCCGACGAGCTGACGGCCGAGCTGGCCGAGCTCGGCGGCGATTTGCTGGTGAGCACGCTGCCTGCCATCGCGGACGGTTCGGCCGTCTGGACCGAGCAGGACGAGTCGCTCGTGACGCATGCCGCCAAGATCGCCAAGGCGGAGCTGCGCCTCGATCCGGCTGCTGGGGCCCTGGAGAACACCCGTCGCGTTATGGCCTCCTCCAACGCGGCACCCGCGCGCTGCGTGATCGCCGGCAAGCCCGTGCGCGTGATGCGCGCCGCAGCCGCTGATGCCGCCTCGCCCAGTGCGGCAGCCGGCTCGTTCACCGTGAAGGGCGGGCGTGTCTATATGGGTTGCGCCGATGGTTCGCTTGAACTCATCTCGATCAAGCCGGATGGTAAGCGCGAGATGGACGCCAAGTCCTGGGCCGCCGGCCAGCGTGAGGATGACGGGGCATGGGGTTGCCTTGAGTAAGACGGCCAAACTGTCTCCGGGGCGCCTTGTTGCCCTGCGCATTTTGATCGCCGCCCGCGAGTCGGGGCGCTATGCTCGCGAGCTCGCCGCCGACGCCTGCGCATCCGCTTCGCTCGACTCGCGCGATGCCGCCTTTGCGCGCCGTCTCGCGCTGGGTGTCACGGGTTGCAGCGGTTGCTTGGACGACGCCCTCAACAGTGTGCTCGACGATCCGCGCTCGCTTACGGCCGACGTGCGCGATGCGCTGCGTATTGGTGCGTATGAGCTGCTCTACCTGGGGACTTCGCCGCAGGTCGCGGTGAGCCAGGCCGTGGAACTCGCGCGCATGTGCGCTCATGGGGCCGCCGGCCTCGCCAATGCGGTGTTGCGGCGCGTAGCGGAAGGGACGGTTTCCTTCCTTGCTGCCGAGGATGTTTCCGAGCAGCATCGCGTGATGGTGTCGTGCGCCCGTCGCGCTGGTCTGCCCACATGGCTCGTGCGCAGGATTGTCGACTCGCTGGGGGAGGAGCGCGCGCAAGCCATGTTTGCGTGCCAGCTCGAGCCTGCTCCCATCGCGGTGCAGGTCAATCCGTTGCGCTCCGAAGCCGTTGAAGATGCCCTTGCCGCCGATGGCGCTCGATCGTTGGAGCTTCCCGGGGCGTATGCGGTCGACCGCGTGAGTGAGCTCGTGCGTTCGAATGCCTTTGCGCATGCAGATGCCGTCGCCTCCGATTATCACGCGCAGCTCATTGCCGCCGCGGTGACGCGTGAGGGGTCTTGCCTCGAGATTGGCGCCGGTCGCGGCACCAAGACGTTCATGGTGCTTGCCCATGCCGAACGCCGAAATCTTGATCACGAGCATGTTGCGCTCGACTTGTATGAGGGTAAATGCCAGGCGAATGCGCAGCGCATCGAGTGCTCGGGGCTGGGGGAGATCTTTACGGCCGCGGGTGATGCCACCGACTTGGACGCGTGTCTTGCCGCGTATGACGAGCAGCTGGGTCGAACTGCGCTGTTCGACACCGTGTTTGTGGATGCGCCGTGTTCGGGTACGGGCACCATGCGCCGCCATGGGGAGATTCCCTGGCGTCTCACGCCACAGGAGTGCGACCGCGACCTGCCCGAGCTTCAGCTTGAGTTGCTGCGTGAGGCCGCGTGCCGCGTCGGTGCAGGCGGGCAGCTCATCTACGCGACGTGTTCGGTGCTGCGTGCCGAGAACAGCCATGTGGTCACCCAGTTCCTCGGGTCGCCGGAAGGGGAGGGCTTTGCCCCCATGCCGCTGTCCGACGCCCTTGCCGCCGCCGGTCCCGCGTACTCGGGTGCGGCCGAGGACATCGCCGCACACGAGATTCCAATCGGGACCTTCCAGAGCTACCCGCACCAGGGCGGCTTCGACGGCCATTTCTGCGCCCGCTTTGTTCGTGTATAAGCTTCCCCTAAATTTAGGGGAAGACTGGAGGGGACTGCGGGCGAAAAGTTGATGTGGCTATACTTAATTGGACAGTCGGATGAGTGTCTGAGGGCCCTTCGAGGAAAGGAGGCCCATGCGGGACCCCAAGCACCCCAGGCAGTTCACCGAGGACTTCAAGAGGCAGATAGTCGCCCTGGTAGACTCCAGCAAGCCGCGCGCCGAGGTGATGCGCGAGTACGACCTCGGCAAATCCACACTGGACCGCCGGATCCAGCGGCTCCATGCATGCGGCTCCACCGCCGCCGCGGACAACCGCACCCCTGAGCAGAACCGCCTCATCGAGCTCGAGCGCGAGAACGCTAGGCTCAAGATGGAGGTCGACGTCTTAAAACAAGCGGCGCTGATATTCGCTCGAAAGTGACGGTGATGGCGGCGAACGCCGGCCGCTGCCCGGTATCAGCGCAGTGCCGCATCCTCGGCGTGCCGCGCTCTACCTGCTACCACATGCTCGCCAACCCGCCCGCACCGAAGGCTCAAGATCGCGCTCGCGAGGTCCGGTATCGCCGTCTCGAGGCGAAGGATATGCAGGATATTGAGCGAGAACGGCCTATTCAGCGCGTATTCCGGGCGCGGGCCGATGGTCTCGCGCCCCGCCGCCCCGCCCGACGCCGCCAACGTCCTCGGGCGGGGCTTCGACGGCCGCAGACCCTGCACACACGTCGCCGCCGACCTCACCTACGTGCGCGCTGGGTCGCGCTGGCGCTGCGCGTGCCTGCTGGTTGACCTGCACGACAGGGAGATAATTGGGTGCTCATGCGGCCGGCGCAAGGATGCCGCGCTGGTCAAGGCCGCGCTCTCGAACATCGAGTTTCCCCTCGATGGGATCGAGGCGTCCCATTCCGAGCGCGGGCCGGAGTTCTGCAACGCCGAGATCGACGCGATCCCGGCCGACTTCGGGATCGCGAGGTCGGTCTCCAGGCCCGGCAACCCGCACGACAACGCCGTGGTGGAGTCGACGAACCGTATCCTGAAAAGGGGCTTGTCGCGGGCAGGAGGTTCGGCTCCGAGGAGGGGCTGCGCACCGCCCTGTTCGATTGGGTCAACTGGTAGAACAACTTCAGGATCCACTCGACCTTGGGCTACATGAGCACCGTCGAGTTCAGGGAGGCGGGCCTGATCATCTCGTGAATCTGTCTAAGAAAACGTTGCCACATTACCTGCGCTCGGCGGGCAGGGGCGGGGCGGGCGACATGTCCTCCATGTCGGCGTACTTCGCGACGGCGTTGCGGCTGGCGTGGATCCTTCGCGCTATCTCGGCGTTCGGCACCCCGTCGGCGTCCATCGACCGTATATCATTCCTCATGTCCAGGGGCACGGTCATCTCCTCCATCCTTCCCGGGCGGGCTCGGCAAAGTCTCCGTCCGGGAACACCATACGGCGAGGGCCGCGCCCCTGGTCCCCGGGGGGGGGCGGCCCTCGTGCTCTTTCTGCTCAATTCTCAATGACCGCGATGCTCAAGAAGCGGTGACCATTCGAACCACTTCTTAGCGAACATCAACACGCGACAAAGCGGTCGATTTGGGAGATCAATGAGTTCGATGCGGATGCAGTGTTGCCGAGGAAGCATGAGCGGAGCGAGTAGACACGGCAGGGGTCCTTCTTGGGCCAAGCTGATAGATCGTTCTGCTCGTGTCTATAAGGAACGTTCGACAAGTCTGTCTGACGTGCGGGTCGGGAGGAGCGCTGAACGCTTGTGCGTGACCCGTCTTTCGATGCCGAACGATTCGCGTCCCCTCAAGGTCAACAAGAGTTCCCATGAGGGAAATTGCGTTTGAAGACACTTCTTTAGGGGCCGGTTGCCCTGTACGACGGATTGTGCAGTGTGGGGGAAACGGATGAGGGTCCGTTTTTCAGCAACAAACTTGTCGGTATTTTAATCATTTTGTAATTAATAAAATCCAAATAGTAATTATCTAAAACAAGAGTAATAATCCACTCAGATAAAGTGCAACTGCGAGATAGGGTTTGCTGGAATTGCTTATGTGATATGGGGTGTTGAACATGAGATGCCGTCATTTGAACGAGAGGGAATACAGGATATTTTGAGGGGGACGAGTTTAATGGGCACTTCGTTACCTCAGATTTGGGTTGTTTGAAAAATGGTCGACTAAGAGTTAGTGGTCGAGCCGACAGCCTGATTGTTCTTGATAACGGAGGGAAGATCGCTCCGGAGGTAGTCGAATCTCAACTCTCCGATTTTCCATCGATTGGAGAGGTTCGCATCATTGGTATCAGGGAGGGAAGCCGGTCGGTAATATGCGCACAGATTGAGGTCGGCGACGGCTTCGATCGCGACGCTGTCATATCGGACGTTGGGAAGTACAACCAAAAAGTAACAACTCAAGAGCGGGTAATGAAAATTGAGTGGATGAGAGGCGGAACGCTCACGCGGACCGCGCTCGGAAAGCTCAAACGTTCGCCCGTCAACGAAGGGAGATGAGCGTCGTGATCGAAGTGGAGAATGTGGTCAGAACATTCAAGACGGAGCGCGTTATCGATAATGCCAGTTTCGTTCTTAGCTCCTGCGGGGTTTCCGCTCTTGTCGCGCCGAACGGAAGCGGAAAGACTACCCTGATGTCAATTATAGCCGGCTTGATGGAGCCAACCGAGGGTCGGGTTTTGTTCTCGGACGGAGAAGGAACGAGCGATGTGGCCCTTCTCCTTGCGGGTGACAAAAACCTGTATATGAAGAACACCGTCATGGAGAACCTGATGTATTTTGCTGCCCTGAATGGGTACGGCCGTGGGGATATCCAGGGGGATATTGACGATGTGGTTTCCTGGTTTCCGGAGTTGAAGGCCCTTTGGCGGAAGACAGCGGAATCGCTTTCTTATGGCCAAAAGAGACTGGTGTCTCTGGCCAGCGCGGTCATTTCTAGGAATCGCTACCTTTTGGTTGATGAGGCTGTTGAGGGTCTTGATGTGGCCAATGTTGAAAGGCTGGTTGAGGTATTGCAAAAGGTGTCGAGCCGGCGGAGCGTGCTTGTGAGTTCCCATGATCTGCGATTCGTCTCTAAAGTAACCGATTCAGTGCTTTTCCTGAGCGGGGGGAAGGTTTTACGTGAGTCCATTCATTCCGAGGATGAGCTTAGAAACCGCTATTCGGAACTATTCGGTGAGGTGGCGCAATGAACTCTTCAAGTGGTTCGCTGGCTTCGGTTGTTCGCCAAGTGAGGGCGTTGCTCTGGACGGCGAGGGTGGAGCTGTCGGGGGCATTTAGGTACCGCGCATCTTTCGTCTCGGATATCGTGGTCTACACCGTGATACTTACGCTGTTCATGATGTCCGGTTCCGGTCATTCTTTATCTGAGAAATATGGTGTTGCGGACTATAGGAGTCTGCTGTTTGCGGGATATATCGCCTGGACGTTTGCGAACTCAGCGTTGGTCAGCAGCGTGAACAACACGAGCGCTGAGCTTTCCAGGGGAACTTTCTATCGGAAGTTGAATGCATGTTGCCCGTTGCCTCTCATACAACTAGGGGAGCTGTTAAGCACTGTGCTGATGAATTGCATCGTTGCGTTTGCGGTGGCGATTATAGGTGGCATCGCGTGGGATTTGCGGCTATATGTCAGCGGAGTCTCCGTGGGTGCGATAGCGATGTGCTCTCTCGGCATGTATGGAATGGGCCTTTTGCTGAATGGCGCCACGATTAAGTACAAAAGGGTAGGCTCCCTGCTATTTCTCTTCCAGCTCGGCTTACTGTTTGTAACCGACACCATTCCCTCAGACTCGATTGTGCTGTCGGTCACGCGGCTGGTTCCGCTTACGGCTTGCAACGATTTGATTAGGCTTTCCATGATTGGTGCCGACTTTGTTGAGCCCGCGGTTCGGCTCTGCGCCTCTTCGCTTGCCTGGTTGGCTCTAGGCTATATTGTCTTCAGATTCTTGCTTTTCAGGGCAAAAAAAGATGGGAATCTATTGCATTACTAGGTGGGATAAGAATGGTCGAAATCGAGATGCAAGAATTCGTCGATATTGTTGAGAGATACAGAGAGCAAGATCGAGAGATCGTGCCGGAATCTCGGCTCTTCTACGATTTGTAGCCCGACTCGTTCGACATCATCGCACTTATTTGCTTGATAGAAGAGACGTTTCACATCTCCATAGACCTTAGCCATGAGGGTGACGTCGAAACCATCGAGGACTTCTATCAATTTGTGCGCCTGCATAGTGAGCAGGATCGAAAGTAGCTGTCCTCATATATTGAGTGCTGTTTGTCGGGTTCGATCCCAAGCGCTCGGCTGGCTCACGCCCGACGAGCACCGCCTCGCGCTGGAATATGCCGTGTAGGCACAAGAAATAGTCCGTAGTCCCAACCTCAATTTAGGGACAGACTCTAAATTGAGGTTGGTGGGGGTACGAGGAACGGTTGCAAAATAGTCAAATCTTCGACTTTTGTAACCGTTATGGGGTCGCTGTGCCCATAAATTGGTCCTACAACGTTCAATGTGGAGGGCGTCGTGAGGCGAGGATGCCCGAATTCTGCAGTTTTGTGGGTTGCTTGTCGTATCGCGTTCTTTCGGCTGTCAGCTTTCACCCTCTTGCGGGCTTGATTGGTCACACAAGTGTCGAATTTGACAATCGGGACCCCGGGGCATGTCGAGATGGCGACTTACTAGGCGTTGGGACAGCAGCCGCAGGAGCCGGTCGCGCTTGCGCAGGAGCTGCTCGCGCGTTGGTCGGTGTTGTAGAAGCCCGAGCCCTCGAACTTGATGCCGCTTGCGCTGAACACCTTTTCGGCTGCGCCGCCGCAGGAGGGGCAGGTGACCTCCGGGCGTTCCGTCATGCTGTGCTCGACCTCGAAAACCTCGCCGCAAGCCGTGCAGCGATAATCATAACGTGCCATGTCGTATCTGCCTTTCTTCCAGGGAGGGGGCGCCGGGCCCAAGACCCGACGCCCCGTTGTGCGTTTTCGTTATTCCGAGGATAACTGTACCCAAAACAGCGCCACGCGATGTGACGGGTTTATGCCGATGGGCGGCACGCGCCGCAGGCTCGTCGCGTGTCCACAGGAGCTTCGCACTCGTGGGCATGTCACTCGCAGCTATGCCGATGCGCCTGCCCTCGATGTGGCACGTCCCGTCTCGTCGAGCACTCCGGCGATCTTGCGTTCGTAATCGCAGATCAAGTCCTCATCGGCCTGCCAGCTCCAGTTGCCCTCGGCCACGCCTGGCACGTTCATGCGAGCATCGTCGCCAAGGCAGAGCAGGTCTTGCAGCTGTATCATGACGAGCGTCGCCGGGCTGTCAAGCGCATGGCGCATGATTTCGCCTGCCAGGTAACGCGCGCCCTGCTCGTCGCCATTGGAGCAGAACGACCGCTGGCAGAACCCGACGAGCGTCGAGGTGTCGTGCGTCGAGGTGTAGAGGACCTTCTCATTGTGCGGCCAGATTTGCTCGCGGATGTCATAGTCCGCGAACTCCAGAACATCCATTCCGGAAAAACCGCAGCTTGCAAGCAGGGCGCGCACACCGGGAGTGAGAATGCCCAGGTCCTCGGCGATAAGCGGCAGCGGTCCGAACTCCTCGAATGCACGCTGGAACAACTCGATGCCCGGTCCCGGCATCCAGGTGCCATCTGCTCCGGTGCCTCCTGCGGGAATCGCAAAGTAGTTATGGAAGCCCAGGAAGTGATCGAGGCGCACGCGGTCGTACAGCTTGAATGAGCGGCGCAGGCGGGCAAGCCACCATACGTATCCGTCTTTGCGCATATGATCCCAGTCGTAGGTGGGATTGCCCCAAACCTGTCCGGTGGCTGAGAAGCGATCCGGCGGGACTCCCGCGATCTCGTAGGGCATGCCGTCCTTGCCGAGTGAGAACATCTCGGGTTCGCTCCACGCGTCGGCTGAATCGTCCGAGACGTACATCGGGATGTCGCCGACGATCTCAATGCCCTTCTCGTGCGCGTAAGCGAGCATCTCGGTCCATTCGCGCTCAAAGCGGAACTGGACAAAGGCATGGTAACGGGCGCGATCGGCGAAGCGTGCATCGGCGAAGATGTCGACGTGGTAGCGACGCAGCTCGTCAGGCCAGCTATGACGGCTGGTGCCGTTCATGGCGTCTTTGACGGCCATGAACGCGCAGTACGGGTCGAGCCAGCCCTCATTCTCACGGGCGAACTCGAAGAACTCTCGGCTGGTAAAGCCCCCTTCCGCCTTGAAGCGCTCGAAGGCGTGTTTGAGCTCGGTGCTCGTTTCCTCCAGCAGATTGGGGTTGCCCGCGAAGGCGGACGGTCCGGCGTAGGGGGATCCAAAGGAGTCTGTGGGATTGACCGGCAAGACCTGCCAATAGCGCAGGCCGGTGGCAGCGAGATGATCGATAAAGCGGCGAGCGGGTGCGCCGAGGGTGCCCGCACGACCCGTATTGGGCAGTGAAGTGATATGTGCGATGACGCCGGCGCCGCGCTCGAGCGGCTTTTGCAGGCGCTGCTCCTTGCTGGAATACACCACGGCCGATCCGAGTGGCCATAGACGTACCTCCGCGCAGCCATCGGCCCCTCGCTTGAGATCGGTGCCCGAGACGAGATCGAGGGCAAAATCCCCCTCGATGGGAACGCGCACGGAGCGCGCATCGGACAGACTGTGATTGATGAGGACGCTCGCGACCTGGCCATCCGATCCGCGACGGCGGTAGCACAGCACATCGTCGTTGTACGCGAACGCATCGAGTGTCCCGTCAACGAGGAAGGGGAGTGCACGGCGCAACATGATGGTGTTGCGAACCATGTTGAGCATGTCGCGGTCATGCACGGCGTCGGGTGTGGGCAGCGTGCGGCGGTTTCCGGGATCGGAGAGGCCCTCGAGGGCGTATTCGTCGCCGTAATAGATGGAGGGGACGCCTGGAAGCGTCATCTGCATGAGTGTGGCGAGCCAGAAGCGTCCCTTGGCCAGGCCCATCGAGTTCTCGTCGAGGCGGAAGCGCCCGCGTTCCTCCTCGGGCAGCTGACTCTCGTCGGGGCCGCCCCCGAGCACGGAGGCGATGCGTGGCTTGTCGTGGCTGCCGAGCAGGTTGAGGCAGCAGGCCAGCGCCTCGGGAGGGTAGTTTTCACGCAGCGTCTCGATGCGCTCGGCGCACTGATAGGCGTTCTCCCCGTAAACGAGAAAACCCAGTATGGCATCGCGCAGCGGGTAGTTCATGGCGGAGTCGAGCTCGTTGCCCAGCAGATATTTGCGCAGCTTGCCGTAGGCGAGTTTGTTGGATGCATCCTCCCAGACCTCGCCGAGCAGCAGGCCGTCGGGGCGCTCCTCGAGCACCGCTGCTTTGATGTCCTCAATAAGCTCGTCCGAGAGCTCATCGGCCACGTCGAGGCGCCAGCCGCGTGCTCCGGCGCGCAGCCAGGTGCGGACCACGCCGTTTTCACCGAGCAGCAGTTCGCGAACGCGATCGGACTTCTCGTTGAGGTCGGGCATGTTCTCGATGCCCCACCAGGAGTTGTACGTCCCGTCTTCGTTCCAGCAATACGCGTCATACCAGGGAGATTCCTCGCCCTGCCATGCGCCCTTGCCAGGGTAGTTCCCAAAGCGGTTGAAATAGATGGAGTCGTCTCCCGTGTGGTTGAACACGCCGTCGAGGATGAGCGAGATGCCCAATTTGTCGGCGTCTTGAGCGAGGCGACGGAAGTCCTCCTCGGTTCCGAGCATGGGGTCGATCGTGAGGTAATCGGCCGTGTCGTAGCGGTGATTACTCTGCGCTTCGAAGATGGGGTTGAGGTAGATCGTCGTGACGCCCATGGCGTGCAGGCGGGGGAGGTCCTGGCGGATCCCCTCGAGCGATCCGCCGTAGAAGTCCCAGCTCTTGATGGATTTGTCCTCGTTGCGCTCGTATACCGGCGGTTTGTCCCAGTCCATCACCAGGTGCTTGCCAGGGCCCTTGCGGGGCTTGTCGACGACGGCCTGGGCGCGCTCGAGCCAGTGCTCGTCGCGCGCGTAACGATCGGGGAAAATCTGGTATACGATGCCGCGCTCGTACCAAGCGGGACGGGTTTTGCGGTGCTTATACACGGTGATTTGGAACGAGGGGACGTCTGCGCGGTCGGTATAGGTGACCGACTCTCCGCCCGTGGCGCCATCGCGCGCGCCGACCTTGAGCATCGACCCATCGGTGCATGTCACGCGGAAGCTGTACCATAAGATGCACGGTTCGGAGCAGTCGATGGACGCTACCAGGGTGTTGGATTCACCGAGGGTCATTGGGATGAGCTCTTCGCCGCGATCGTCGACCCATGTGCGAACTTCACCTTTGAGGAATCTGGCATCGGCGTCTTCGACACGCAATGTGAGATGAACGGTGGTTCCGGCAACAACAGCGCCAAACGGCACGCGATATTCCGATCGGCGGGAATTATGAAAAAGCCTCATGAGACAGCTAACTAAACGAACGGATAATGCCTGTTCATTATACAGGTTGCAGTGGGTTGGTTCACTTCCGGCGGTCGGGTGTCCTTTGGGGATTCGAGGCGCCTGTACATGAAAATGGCCGAGGGCATATCGCCCTCGGCCCGTATAGCGCGGCTGGATGTGCGCGCGTCTCTTATTTGCGCTTGCCCCTGCGGGTTGCCTTGGGAACGACCTTGGTCGTCGAGGTGGCGGGCTTGGGCTCGGCCGCGGGGGTTGCGGCGGGCTTGGGATCGATGGTGGGGAGCACGGCATCCAGGTCGATCTTGGCCTGGGCCGGGTTGGCCGTTGCGGGTTTTGCGGCGGCTGCAGGCGCCGAGGTCGCGGTCTTGGCGGCCGTGGTGGTTGCCTTTGTGGTGGCAGTCTTGGGGGCCGTGGCCTTGGCGACCGTCGTCTTGCGCGCGGTCGTCTTGCGTGCGGCGGGCTTCTTCACTGCTGTCGCTGCGGGCTCGTCAGCAGGCGCGACCTCGGGCTCGGTTGCCTTTTCCTGCTCGACGGGCTTCGTCTTCTCCGTCGGCTTAACTTCAACCTCGGGCTGCGGCAGTGGGATGTCGGGGCGCAGGTTGTGATACATCGCCATGTAGACGTCGGCCGAACGAGTCCAGCTGAAGTCTGCGGCCATGGCGTTGTCCACGAGCTTGTTGAATGCGTCGCGATCATCCCAGAACAAGCGCGTGGCGCGGAAGACGGTGTCGGCCATCTCGTCGCCGTTGAAGTTGGCGAACGAGAATCCAGTGCCCTCGCCTGTGAACTGGTTGTACGGCGCGACGGTGTCCTTCAGGCCGCCGGTTTCGCGCACGATGGGCAGGGTGCCGTAGCGCATGGCGATCATCTGCGACAGGCCGCAGGGCTCGAACAAGGACGGCATGAGGAACAGGTCGGCGCCCGCGTACATGCGCTGGGACAGCGCGGGGTCGAACTGGATGCGCGCGGCCATGGTTCCGGGGTACTTGCCCTCGAAGTAGCGCAGCGCGTTCTCATAGTCGGTATCGCCGGTGCCGAGCACGGCCACCTGGACACCGCTGGAAAGGATCCGGTCGAGCGCGTACGTGACCAGGTCCATGCCTTTCTGGCGGGTGAGTCGCGTGACCATGACCATGAGGGGACGGTCATCGCGGACCTCCAGACCGAGCTCCTCCTGCAGGCGGGCCTTGCAAACGGCCTTGCCGGAACGGTCGCTGGCGGTGAACTGCGCGGGGATGCGCTGGTCGGTGGCGGGGTCGAAGCCCACGGTATCGATGCCGTTGACGATGCCCTGCAGAATCGGTGCGCGGCGGCGCAGAATCCCATCGAGGCCCTCACCGAACTCGCCCGTCTTGATCTCCTCGGCGTACGTGGGGGAGACGGTTGTGATGGCGTCGGTGTAGTTGAGGGCGCCCTGCATGTAGTTGACGGCGTCGGGACCGCAGGTGAGCTGGAAGGCAGCTGCGGGAATATGCGCCAGGCCCAGAATGTCGTTCAGCACCTTGGCGCTGTACTGACCCTGGAACGCTATGTTGTGGATGGAGAACACCGTCTTGATGCTCTGGTAGAACGGCGAGGCCTGGTAGAACTCGCGCAGGAACACGGGGGCCATGGCGGTGTGCCAGTCGTTGCAGTGCAGGACATCGCACGTGAACCCGTTCAGAACCCCGGGCAGGTACTGGAGGGTCTCGACGATGGCCTTGGAGAAGAAGGCGAAGCGCTCTCCGTCGTCGAAGAACCCGTACGGATAGCCACGGCTGAAGTAACGCTCGTTGTCGATGAACAGGTAGTCGACGCCGAGGTGGTTGAGGCGCTCGATGCCGCAGTACTCATTGCGCCAGCCGAGTGGGACATAGAAGTCGCACAGGTGCTCCATGCGGTCCTTGTACTCCTGGGCGATGGTGTCGTACTTGGGAACGAGGACGACGACCTCGGCGCCCGCGGCTTTGAGGGCCTGGGGCAGGGAGCCCGCCACGTCGCCGAGGCCGCCGGTCTTCACGAAGGGCGCGGCTTCGGCGCTGGCAAATGCGACATGGAGTTTCTGCTGGGGGGATTCGGTCATATGGATGCCAATCTCTTGATGCGCGCGTTGCTTCGCGGCGTCGAGTTCAGTGATTCGTGCGGATACGCCGCCTGAGTCGTGTGCTCGAGGCGGCGTATCCATCATATGCGCGCCTGGTGTGCCTCGGGCGCGTCGGCTGCGCGTGCGGCCCTAATTCTCGATCGCGACCTTGGGCACCACGAGCACGTTGTCGGGCGTACCGGTGAGGACGGTCCCGGCTTCCACGACGTTGTTCTTGTCCACGATGGCGTTCTCTACGCGCGCGCCGCGCTTGATGACACAACCCTGCATGATGATGGAGTTGGCCACGTAGGCGCCGCTCTCGACGATGACGTCGCGCGAGAGGGTGGAGCCGCGCACGGTGCCGTCGATGCGGCAGCCTGCGGAGATGAACGAGTTGGTGGCGTTGGAGCCGGAGCTGTACTTCGCGGGCGGCGTGTCGTGAGCCTTGGTCATGATCGGGCGGCTGTGCGTGAACAGCTGGTGCATGACGTCGGGGTTGAGCATTTCCATGCTCCGCTGGTAATAGCTCTCCTCGTTGAACATGCCGACGGCGAGGCCCTTGAACTCGTAGGTGCACACGTCGATGCGACCGAAGTCGGGGCGGATGGCGTCGAACAGGTCGAGGTAGTCGAGCGTCTCGTACTGCTCACACAGCTCGAGGAGCAGGTCGCGGTTGATGATGAAGCAGTCGAGGAATTGGTTATCGCCGTAGGCGCAGCCGCTCTTAAGGTCGGTGACGCGGCCGTTCTCGTTGATGTCGAGCTTGGTGACGTCCTCGAGCTGGCGGTCGCCCTTTTTGTAGATCATCGTCACGCCGGAGCCGCTGCGCTCGTGCGCATCGATGACGGCGGAGAGGTCCATGTTGAAGACGATGTTGGTCGCGCTCATGACCACGTAGGGCTCGCTGGCGCGCTGGAACAGCATCTTGTTGGTGTTGATGTCGCGCAGCAGGAAGCGGATGCCCTTTTTGGCGGTGCCGTAAGCGCTGCCCTGGAGTAGGAACAGACCGCCCTTCTTGCGATCGAGCTCCCACTCGCGTCCGCTGCCGAGGTGGTCGACGAGCGAGCGGTAATTGCCCGGAAGCACCACGCCGACGGTGCGGATGCCCGCGTTCATCATGTTGGACAGCGGGAAGTCGATGAGGCGGTAGCGGCCCATGAACGGGATGGAAGCGAGCGGACGGCATTCAAGCAGGTGGCTGTGCTCTTTGCTGGTGTAGTTGGCAGTGATGTAGCCGATGGCCTTGCGGTTGATCATCGGATCATTCCCCCTTCCCGATGACGACGTCGTTTCCAACGACGGCGGTATCTTTGGTCATATCGACGCTTCCGAGCTTGACGCCCTCTTCCACGACGGCGTTCTCGCCCAGGATGGCGCGCACGACGTGCGCCCCATCCTTCACGATGGCTCCCGGCAGCAACACGGAATCCTCGACGATGGCGCGCTCGCCCACCACGCAGTCTGTGGAGAGAATCGAGTGGCGCGCGGTGCCGTAGACGCGGCAGCCGTTGGAGACGAGGCGGTCGTCAACGCGACCCTCGGGTCCGATGAAGTGGGGAGGACGGGTCGAGTCGTTGCTCATGACTGGGAAGGACTTGTCGAACAGGTCGAACTCGGGGTTGTCGCCGAGCAGGTCCATCGAGGTCTCGTGGAAGCTCGCGATGGTGCCGACGTCCTTCCAAAAGCCATGGAACTCGTACGTGTGCAGGCGTTTTCCCTCGGCGAGCAGCTTGGGGATGATGTCGTTGCCAAAGTCGTGGCTGGAGCGCTGGTCGACGGCGTCCTCCTCGAGTGCCCTCACGAGCACGTCGGTGGAGAAGATGTAGATGCCCATGGAGGCGAGGTTCGAATCGGGCTTCTCCGGCTTCTCGGTGAACTTCACGATGCGACCGTCTTCGGGGTCGGCGGTGATGATGCCGAAGCGGCTGGCCTCCTCCCACGGTACGGGCATGACCGAGACGGTGAGGTCGGCGTTGTGCTCGATGTGGCTCTCGAGCATCTTGCGGTAGTCCATGCGATACAGGTGATCGCCGGACAGGATGAGCACGTACTTGGGGTCGTGGTTCTTGATGTAATTGAGGTTCTGCGTGATCGCGTCGGCGGTGCCGGCATACCATGCGCCGCCGTCCTGCGTGGCGTAGGGCGGCAGGATGGAAACGCCGCTGCCGTGCTCGGCGAGGTCCCACGCGCGGCCGGAGCCGATGTACTCATGGAGCTGGTACGGACGGTACTGGGTCAGCACGCCCACGGTGTCGATGCCGGAGTTTGCGCAGTTCGACAGCGAGAAGTCGATGATGCGGAACTTGCCGCCGAAGCTGACGGCCGGTTTTGCGATCTTAGAGGTGAGGGCCATCAGTCGGCTGCCTTGGCCTCCCGCGAGGAGCATCGCGATGCATTCTTTGCTTGCCATCAATCTCTCCCTTTATCCGTTGGATGGTTGCGGATGTCTTGTGCGGGATATCCGTGTCCGGAGGCGGCTCCCCCGTCTTCGCCGCTTCCGTCGCCTTATTGGTGCGCCGGCCGTTTCCCAGCGCGCCGCACCTCCTTTATGCGTGCCAAATCTCGTCGCGGTATTCGCGGATGGTTCGGTCGGAGGAGAACCAGCCGGACATCGCGGTGTTGTGCAGCGCGCGGCGGTTCCAGTCCTGGGTCTCGGGATAGGTCGCGGTGAGCTTTTCCCAAGCGTCCACGTAGGAGTGGAAGTCCTTGAGCACCAGGTCGTAGTCGTTGTTGAACATGAGCTCATGATGGATGCTCTCGAAGTTGCCGGATTGAGCGGCGAAGGTGCCATCGACGAGTTTGTCGATGATGCGGCCGAGGCGCGCGCGATCGGAGTTGACGACATCCCAGGCGAAGTACTGGCCGGAGGCGCGCAGGGCGTCGACCTCGGGCGTGGTGAGGCCGAAGATCGCCTCGTTCTCGCGGCCTGCCAGATCGACGATCTCGATGTTCGCGCCGTCCATGGTGCCGAGCGTGAGGGCGCCGTTCATCATGAGCTTCATGTTCGAAGTGCCGGAGGCCTCCTTGCCGGCCGTGGAGATCTGCTCGGAGATTTCGGCGGCAGGGTAGATGAGCTGGGCGTTCGAGACGCGGAAGTTCGGGATGAAGCAGACCTTCATGACGTCGTTGACGCGCGGGTCGTTGTTGACGACCTCGGCCACACCGTTGATCAGGCGGATGACTTCCTTGGCGAAGGTGTAGCTCGAGGCGGCTTTGCCGGAGAAGATGAAGGTGGTGGGCTGAATCTTGAAATTCGGATCGGCGAGGCGACGGTTATAGAGGTCCATGACCTTCATGATGTTCAGGAGCTGGCGCTTGTAGGCGTGGAAGCGCTTGACCTGGACGTCGAAGACCGTGTTCGGGTCGATGGTGAGCCCGCACTCGCGCTTGACGTAGTCGGCCAGGCGCTGCTTGTTGGCGAGCTTTGAGGCGCCGACGCGCTCAAGGAAAGAGGCATCGCCTTCGAAGGCGGTGAGCTTCTCGAGTTCGCGGGCGTCGTCGAGCCAGCCGTCGCCGATTGCCTCGGTCACGAGTTTGGCGTAGGTGGGGTTGGCCTCAGCGAAGAAGCGACGATGGCTGATGCCGTTGGTCTTGTTGTTGAACATCTCCGGGCGCATGGCCGCGAAGTCCTTGAGCGTGCTCGTCTTGAGGATGTCGGAGTGGATCTTTGCGACGCCGTTGACGGAGTGGCTGCAGATTACGGACAGGTTGGCCATACGGACCTCGCCATCCCACAGGACGGCGGTCGCGCGCAGTCGTTCGGCGCTCTCGGGCTTGCTCATGTCGAAGCTCTCGCGCCAGCGACGGTTGATCTCGTCGATGATCTGGTACACGCGGGGCAGCAGGGTGGAGAAGGTGGAGATGGGCCACTTCTCGAGAGCCTCGGGCAGGATGGTGTGGTTGGTGTAGGACACCGTGTTCGTCACGATCTCCCAAGCGTCGTCCCAGGTCAGGCGCTCTTCGTCCATGAGGATGCGCATGAGCTCGGGTCCGCACATCGCCGGGTGCGTATCGTTGGTATGGATGGCCACATAGCGGGGCAGCTCGTTCCAGGCCTTGCCGTGCTCGCGCACAAAGGTGTCGAGGAGGGTGCGGATGCCCGCGGCAACGAATAGGTACTCCTGCTTGAGGCGAAGCAGGCGGCCGTGCTCGCCGGCGTCGTTGGGATACAGGATGGCGGAGATGGCCTCGGCATTGGCGCGGTCGCGGTCGGCGCCGGTGTAGTCCCCGGCGTTGAAGGCGTCGAGATCGAAATGGTCGTCGATGGGTTCGGCGCTCCAGCAGCGCAGCTTGTTGACGGTCTCGCCGCCGTAACCGACGATCGGAATGTCGTAAGGCACGGCCAGGACGTCATCGGTCCCCTCAACGGAGTAGAAGGTGCGGTCGCCCTCCTGGCGTGAGACGACGTAGCCGCCGAAGCCGATGCGAACGGCCTTGTCGGGGCGCTTGACCTCCCAGGGATAGCCCTTGGAGAGCCATTCATCGGCTACTTCGACCTGACGGCCATCGACGATTTCCTGCTTGAAGAGGCCGTAGCGATAGCGCATGCCGTTGCCGTAGCCCGCGATGCCCTCGTGGGCCATCGAGTCGAGGAAGCATGCGGCGAGGCGACCGAGGCCGCCGTTGCCCAGGGCCGGATCGGGCTCTTGGCGCTCGATCTCGTCGAGATCGCCGCCCATGTCGGTGATGGCGTCGGCCACGAGGTCACGAATGCCGAGGTTCAGCAGGTAGTTGTCGAGCAGGCGACCGATGAGGAACTCGATGGAGAAGTAGTAGACACGCTTCTTGCCCTCGGTGCGGTTGCGCTCGTCGGTTTTGGCGGCAATGACGCGGGCATCGCCGGCGACCATGTTGGCCAGCGCGGTGAAGCGGTCGATATCGCTCGTATCCTCGAACTCCTTACCGGACAGTGCGCGCACGTGCTGGCGGTACTGCTCGATGAACTGCTCTTTGTTCTCGTAGATCTTATCCATGGTTTCCTTTCGAGAAGGGGCCGGGTTGGTGATAGTCGCAAGCGCGCGCGATCGGCCCGGCGTGCGGTTGCGTCATCGTGGGCGCGAGGTGCTCCGAAGTCGGTGCTTACTTCGCGCGGGATGTCCTGGTTTTGGACGCGGCCTTTGTCTTTGGCGTCTTTGCCTTGGGAGGCTTGTAGGAGGAGGCGCGGCGACGGCGGTAGACCAGGCCGGCGAGGCCGGGAACGGCGATCTCGATTGAGTTGTCTCGCATGTTCCAGGGCTCGGGTTTGGAGGAGGCCATGTCGACCACCGGAAAGCCGGATCCGCCAAAGGTCGGTTCGTCCGTATTGAAGACGAGCTCCCAATCGCCCTCGCGCGGGGTTCCCACGCGATAGGTCTCGTAGGATGCCGGGTCGAAGTTGATCAGGATGAGCAGGTCGTCGGCCGGCTTATCGCCGTGGCGCACGAAGCTCACAATGGACTGCTCGGAGTTGTTGGCGTCGATCCATTCGAAGCCCTGCTCGGTATAGGCGTTTTGCCACAGTCCGCGCTGCTTGGTGTAGAAGTGGTTGAGTGCCTCGATAAAGCGCTGTTGAGCGCCGTGGGTGGCGTCGAAATCCTTGGCGAGGAACCACTCGATGGACTCGTAGTAGCGCCATTCGATCTGCTGGCCGATCTCGTCACCCATGAAGGTGAGCTTGGCGCCGGGGTGGGTCATCTGGTAGAAGGCGAGCGTACGCAGACCGGCGAAGCGGCGCCAGTCGTCGCCCGGCATGCGTCCGATCAGGGAGCACTTGCCGTTCACGACCTCATCGTGCGACAGCGGCAGGATAAAGTTCTCCGAGAAGGCGTACATGATGGAGAAGGTGAGCAGGCTGTGGTTGCCCGGGCGCCAAGGGAAGTCGCACTGCATGTAGTGCAGGGTGTCGTTCATCCAGCCCATATCCCATTTGAGGTGGAATCCCAGGCCGCCGTCCTCTGCGGGATAGGTGACCAGGGGCCATGCGGTGGACTCCTCGGCGATCATCATGACATCGGGGAATTCCTTGCCCACAGCGCAGTTGACCTGGCGGATAAACGCGGAGGCGTCGAGGTCCTCCTCGGTGCCGTATTTGTTGAACTTCTTGTCCGCTGGGTTGCCCACGCCGAAGTTGAGATAGAGCATGCTCGATACGCCATCCATGCGGATGCCGTCGACATGGAACTGTTCGATCCAGAAGAGGGCGTTGGACACGAGGAAGCTGCGAACCTCGGGGCGGGAGAAATCGAACTTGTGCGTGCCCCAGTTGGGGTGAATCTCGCGTTCGAAGAGCATGCGGCCGTTGAAGGTCGCAAGTCCCTCGGCGTTGGCGCAAAAGCCCCCGGGAACCCAGTCCAGAATCACTCCGATACCGGCCTTGTGGCAGGCGTCGACGAAGTGCATGAGCTGTTGGGGGGTGCCGTAACGAGAGGTTGCTGCGAAGTATCCCGTAGCCTGATATCCCCAAGATCCGTCGAAGGGGTGCTCGGAGAGGGGCATGACCTCGATATGGGTATAGCCCATCTTCTTGACGTAAGCCACGAGCTCATCAGAGAGGTCGTCGTAGGTGTAGTACGTTCCGCGTTGCGCCGGGAACGGATCGCCGGGGCCGGGCCAGGTGCCGTCTTCGCGTGGCTCGCCCTGCGGTTCGTTGCCATGGCGCTTCCAGGAGCCAAGGTGCACCTCATAAATGTTGAGCGGGCTCTTCATGATGTCGCGCTCGGCGCGGCGATTCAGCCATGTGGTATCTTTCCAGGTGTATCCACCGAGGTCCCAGAGCTTGGATGCTGTTCCAGGGCAAGTCTCAGCGTAGAAACCGAACGGGTCGGCCTTCCAGAGGAGCTCCCCCGCATCGGTTTCGATCACGTATTTGTAAAGCGATCCCTGCTCAAGGCCGGGGACGAAGGTCTCCCATATATCGCTATTGGCGGCACGTGTGAGCGGCGTTGCCTTGGGGTCCCAGCCGTTGAAATCGCCGACGACGTGCACGCTTGAGACCTGAGGGGCCCAAACGCGGAAAAGCCAGCCTTCGGAGTTGCCTTGAACGTCTTTGTGGGCGCCCATCTTTTCCCACGCCCGCTGCCACATGCCGGTTCCGAACAGGTGGATGTCGTCATCCGTGAGCATGAGGTTGGGTTGTGCAGCGGCAACGGGCCCCTTGGCGAGTCCTTGGGCCTTGCGCTCTGTCTTATTGGCGGTCTTCGATGTGATGGCCATCTCAACCTTCCGATCGTATGCGCGGCGTTCTGCCGTAAACCAACGATACGTCTCGGGCTCGGCATGCGTACTTAGACGGAAGGGGACGCAGATGTGCTGCGTTCGTTCCACTCGCATCGACGCATGTGGAACCAGTGACGATACTTACCGTATCACTCGTTCATCACAAAATAGACAAGAATGCGGCAATCGGTATAAATCGCCCCATGGGTGAAACAATCACATTTTAGCTTGACATGCTGGGCTTTTTGGTAAATACCCCGTAAGCAAGGGGTTTGATAAGCAACCTACTGTAAGGGCCTGTTTTGAGCTGCGTTTGCCGCGCCCATGATCGCGAAATATTGGGTAAGATGGCGATTTGTCCGTAATTGTGCTATGCGTCAGGTGGTCTTATATGAAAGGCATGAGCAGCGTCCTCGAAACCCAAGCGGATGCGTTGCGCGTCCTTCTTGTCGGAGGCTCACCGCAGACCTGCGATGCCGTGTTTCTCAAGCATCTGTATGCCGACTGCGATTTGGTCGTGGCAGTGGATCGGGGTCTCGATGCGGTGCTGGATGCCGGACTGCCATGTGACTTGTTCTGCGGCGACGCGGACTCGGTGGGCGCTCGCGGCCTGTTGGCGGTTCGTCGTTGCGAAGAGGGAGAGCCCTCTGAAGTTTTGGCCGTCGAACGTTACGACCCGTATAAGGATTTTACCGACCTTTCGCTCGCCCTCCGCGCGATCGATTCGCGTTGGGGGAGCGTCGAGCTGGTGTGCACGTGCCTGACGGGGGGGCGGCCCGATCACGCCCTCGCAGCACTTGGCTGCATCTTGAGATGGGACGGCCCGGTTTGCCTCGAGGAACAGGGCTTTTCCGGTCGCCTGCTCAGGGCGGGCGCGTCATGGCAGATGACGGGCTTTCAGGGTTCGACGTTCTCGTTCGTATGCCTGAGTCCCGTCGGTGTCGTATCCGAGCGGGGGATGGAGTGGGAGCTCGATCACAAACGCGTCGAGCTGTTGAGTGATTTGGGCATCTCGAATATCGTCACGGATGATGCCGAAGTGACTTGCCATGAAGGCGCCATTGCGGCGTATCTCATTCGCTGACGCGTGCAAGTAGTTTTGAAAAGCTAACGGCCCCGGAGATCGTCTGTCTCCGGGGCCGTTGCCATGAACGCGTTCTCGCGCGGATTGCCAGGCTGTTAGCCCATGTAGTCCACGACGTCGATCCAGCTCATGAGGAATTCATCGTTGACGTCGGTGCGCTTACGGGAGAGCTCGGCGGCGGCGACGATGGACATCCACTGGCGGACGACCTGCATCGGGACGTCGGCGCGGTCGCAGTACAGCTCGAGATAGGCATCGGCCTGCTGCTTGTCGTTAAGGGCGAACAGCAGGTAGGTCATGGCTGCGTCGGCGGCAGGGGAGCCCTGAGTCGCGTGGGCCCAGTCGCAGACGTAGAGCTGGCCGTCCTCGGCCACGATGACGTTGCTCGGGTTGAAGTCGCCGTGGCAGATCTGGAACTCCTTCTTCATACCGTCCAGACGCTCCATGAGGTTGTAGCGGGTGGTGGCGTTGATGTGCTGGAGGCCGTTGATCATACGGGCGTACTTGTCACGCTGACGGTTGAGCAGCGGGGAGCGCTCGGCGTGAATCTCGACCTGCAGGTCGACGAACTGCTCGAGGTACTCGTAGAACTTGGCGGGTTCGGCTGCCATCTTGTCGGCGAGCGTCACACCCGGGACCTTCTCGGTGAGCAGGCCCCAACCCTCACCGGCGACCTCGGAGACCTCGAGGGCCTTCGGGGCGCGGATGCCGGACTCGGAGATGCGGGCGAGGTTCAGGGCCTCGTTGAAGACATCGGAAGCCGGCTTGTTGGAGTTGAAGACCTTGGCGATCTTGTCGCCAAGGTCGTAGACCTTCTTGTTGGAGTGCTCGACGATAACGGTCTTGGACTCGGGGAGATTCATGGTGTGCCTTCCTTTCTGAATGGGTCTACGCCATCAATGGATCTACACCATCTTAGGACGCCCGCGCCGCCGCTCGCGATGAGTTGGGTGAGCGGCGGCAAACGGGCGGGAAGCGGATGCGCTTACAGG
This sequence comes from Collinsella intestinalis DSM 13280, assembly GCF_000156175.1. Taxonomy (GTDB): domain Bacteria; phylum Actinomycetota; class Coriobacteriia; order Coriobacteriales; family Coriobacteriaceae; genus Collinsella; species Collinsella intestinalis. The sequence continues at coordinate 502,980 of NZ_GG692710.1, read as the reverse complement.
ACGGCGTAGTCCTGGGGCTCACGGCCGTAGTAGGCGTCGAGGTAGAGCTCCTTGATCTCGCTCATCAGCGGGTAGCGCGGGTTGGCACCGGTGCACTGGTCGTTGAACGCCTGCTCGACCATCTCGTCGAGGGACTCGAGGAAGTAGGCCTCGTCCACGCCGTAGTCGGCGATGGTCTCCTTGATGCCGATGGTGGCCTTGAGCTCCTCGAGCTTGGCGCAGAAGTTCTCAAAGACCTCACGGTCGTCCTTGCCCTCGACGCCGCAGTAGCGGGCCATCTCGGCGTACGCGGCGAGCGCGTTGGGGTAGGGGTACTGGGAGAAGGTGCCCATCTTGACCGGGGCCTCGGCGGCGTTGTAGCGCATGACGCGGGTCAGGATGACGGCGTTGGCGATGCCGTGAGGCAGGTGGTGGAAGGCGCCGAGCTTGTGGGCCATGGAGTGGTTGAGGCCAAGGAAGGCGTTGGCGAAGGCCATGCCGGCCATGCAGGAGGCGTTGTGCATCTCCTCACGGGCGTGCGGGTCGTTGGCGCCGTTCTCGTAGGAGCTGGGAAGGTTCTCGAAGACGAGCTTCGCGGCCTTCATGGACAGGCCCTTGGTGTAGTCGGACGCCATGATGGAGACGTAGGACTCGATGGCGTGGGTCATCACGTCGATGCCGGAGGCGCTCGTGAGGCCCTTGGGGGCGGTCATGGCGTTGTCGACGTCGACGATGGCCATGTTCGGCAGCAGCGCGTAGTCGGCGAGCGGCCACTTGATGCCGGTGTCCTTGTCGGTAATGATCGCGAACGGGGTCACCTCGGAGCCGGTACCGGAGGAGGTGGGGACGGCCACGAAGTAGGCCTTCTTGCCCATCTCGGGGAAGGTGAAGATACGCTTGCGGATGTCCATGAAGTCCATGGCCATATCCTCGAAGTTGCACTCCGGGTGCTCGTACATCATCCACATGATCTTGCCGGCGTCCATGGCGGAGCCGCCGCCGACGGCGATGATGACGTCAGGCTCGAAGAGGGCCATCTGGGCGGCACCGCGGCGAGCGCACTGCAGGGACGGATCGGGCTCGACGTCGTAGAAGCAGTCGTGCGCGATGCCCATGGAGTCGAGCTTGGCCTCGATGGCGCGGGTGTTGCCGTTCTTGAAGAGGAACTGGTCGGTGACGATGAAGGCGCGCTTCTTGCCCATCACGGTGCCGAGCTCGTCGAGGGCGACCGGCGTGGAGCCCTTCTTGAAGTAGACCTTCTCGGGAGCGCGGAACCACAGCATGTTCTCGCGGCGCTCGGCCACGGTCTTGACGTTGATCAAGTGCTTCACCCCAACATTCTCGGAGACGGAGTTGCCACCCCAGGAGCCGCAGCCCAGGGTGAGGGAGGGCTTCATGCCGAAGTTGTACAGGTCACCGATGCCGCCCTGGGAGGAGGGGGTGTTGATGACGATACGGCAGGCCTTCATGGTGTGCTCGAAGAGGGAGATCTTCTCGGCCTGGGCCGGATGCACGTAGAGGGAGGCGGTGTGACCGGGGCCACCGGCGAGCACCAGGTGCTCGGCCATGTCGACGGCGGTCTGGAAATCGGGGGCCTTGTACATGGCCAGGACGGGGGAGAGCTTCTCGTGAGCGAACTCCTCCTTCTCCAGATCGACGGAAGTGACCTCGGCGATCAGGATCTTGGTCTTGGCAGGGACCTCGATGCCGGCGAGCTCGGCGATCTTGGCGGCGGGCATGCCGGGGATGCGGTGGTCGAGCGCGCCGTTCTTGAACATGGCGGAGCGCAGGGCCTCCATCTCGGCGCCCTTCTTCACGAAGTAGCAACCGCGGTGGGCGAACTCGGACTTGACCTCGTCATACACGGACTCGAGGACGGTCACGGACTGCTCGGAGGCGCAGATCATGCCGTTGTCGAAGGTCTTGGAGTGGATGATGGAGTTGACCGAGAGCTTGATGTCGGCGGTATCGTCGATGATGACGGGGGTGTTGCCGGCACCGACGCCCAGGGCGGGCTTGCCGGAGGAGTAGGCGGCCTTGACCATGCCGGGGCCACCGGTGGCCAGGATGATGTCGACGTCGGCCATGACCTTGTTGGTGAGGTCGATGGAGGGGACGTCCACCCAGCCGATGATACCCTCGGGAGCGCCGGCCTTGACGGCGGCGTCGAGCACGAGCTTGGCGGCAGCGATGGTGCACTTGGCGGCAGCCGGGTGCGGGGAGATGATGATGGCGTTGCGGGTCTTCAGAGAGATGAGGCACTTGAAGATCGCGGTGGAGGTGGGGTTGGTGGTCGGGATGACCGCGCCCACGATGCCGATGGGCTCGGCGATCTTGGTGATGCCGTAGGCATCGTCGCGCTCGATCACGCCGCAGGTCTTGGTGTCCTTATACGCGTTGTAGATGTACTCGGCGGCATAGTGGTTCTTGATGACCTTGTCCTCGAGCACGCCGCGGCCGGTCTCCTCGACGGCCATCTTGGCCAGGGGGATGCGGGCCTTGTTGGCTGCCATAGCGGCCTCGTAGAAGATCTTGTCGACCTGCTCCTGGGAGTAGGTAGCAAAAATCCCCTGGGCCTCACGCATGTGCGCGAGCTTGGCCTCAAGGGATTCGATCGAATCTACGATTTCGGGGGCGGCGGCAACGGTAGGTTTCTTCGCCATTCTGCTCTCCTTTGCGAGAAGCGGGTTTTCCCAACAAGTCGTACTCTATAGTAATGAAACGCTTCACTAAGGCGAATGGCGGATATTCAGCCGTAAACGGTCGAATGGAGCGCTTCAATAGCATGAAACATCACTATTTGTGTTCAAACCGTGGCGTATTCCCATCAACTGAAACGTTTCACTCATTTCATTGGAGATCTCAAAATGGGATCTCAATTGGGGACAGGTTCAAATTGGGACTCTGGTGTCTGTATTCCACAGGGCTTCCTTCAATTACATCTATATCTTGGTTTGTTCTGGCTATGTCGGTCAGATTTGGATCAGATGCATGCGCAGACGGGTGGTCATGAAATTGTATTCTCGGCGCCATCGAGCCTATGTCAGCAAGAATGAAGTTGACCTTGCAGTCGTCATCGATGGCGCCAGGCGGTTTAGTTCGACAGGAGTGGTACATTGACACAAAAAACGCCCCGGCGATGCCGGGGCGCTGCGTATGCAAGCAAACGTTTGTCCAAAGAGGGGAGTGCTTAGGAGCGGGCCACCTTCTGGGCCTTGAGGCAGCTGGTGCACACGTTCATCTTGCGACGGACGCCGTTCACGACGACGTACACGCGCTGGATGTTCGGACGGAACTTACGGTTGGAGACGCGGTGGGAGTGGCTGATGGAGCGACCAGCAACGGGGTGCTTACCGCAGATTTCGCAAACTTTGGACATGTCAGTGACCCTTCTTAGGCGACCGAAAATGAGGTCGCGTGAACAAACAGCAATGAACTATACCATAGAAGCCCATTCATGTGCGGAATCTCCACAATGAACGAGAAGTGTGCGCTCCGCGGCGTGGGATGCAGCGCGCGGACCACATTATACGGCCGTCATGTGCGTGCGCAAGTGGTTTGACCTCCACCTTTGACAGATAGTTATGAGGTACCTAAATTGTTGAGCTTTTATGGAATGGGGCTCTTACGGTTTCAGGGCGCATGAGATGGAGAAAATACCGTTCGCAAATTTCGTCGTCTGAGTTGTAAGTGCGTTTGGGGGAGGCACCGGTGAAGATATTCAGGTTCCTGAGACATCACAAGGCCAATCTCGCGTTGGCGCTCGCGCTACTTATGGTGCAAGCATATTGCGAGCTCACGTTACCTTCGGTTATGAGTGAGATCGTCGACACCGGCATCAGCCGGGGAGGCATCGAGGATGTGGTGCCCAACCGCATCACCTCCGACGACCTTGGCGATGTCGAACTCTTGCTGACGCCCGGTGAGGTCAATCGCGTCGAGGCGCTCTATTCGAGTCCCGATGCCGATGGCGTCCGCATATTCGAAGGGGATCTTCGGGACCGTGATGAGATCAAGGGCTTTTTGGGAGAGGCCGAGATGATCGCATTCATGCTCGAGCGCGGTGTGCCGGTCGACTCCGTGGTCGAAGATGCACGCGAGGCGGCCGCGCTTAAGGCCGCGGTGGGCGATACCATAACCATCGATACGGTCAGGGCGCTTGCTGGGGCACAGGCAGATGGGTCGCCTGATTCCACGCTGTTCGATCCGTCGGCCATTCGGGCTGGCCTGCATCGCGCACTCGGCGCGGACGGCGGGGCCGTTGTCGCCTCCCAGGCCATCGAGTTCGTCAAATTCGCTTATGAACACGCCGGCGTCGATCTTGCCGGCGTTCAGACCGATTTTCTCGTTCGCGAGGGTGCGCGCATGTTGACGTACGCGGTCGTCGCGGCGCTGTGCGCCATCGCGGCCGCGTATAACGCATCGCGTACCGCCGCTCGTATCGCTCGCGATCTTCGGCATGATGTGTACGAGCGCGTCCTGTCCTTCTCGCCCGCGGAGATGGGGCGTTTTTCGGAGGCCTCGCTCATCACGCGCGCCACGAATGATATTCAGCAGGTGCAGATGGTGTTGGTCATGTGCATGCGCATGGTGCTGTTCGCCCCCTGCATGGGCGTTGGTGCGGTTGTGAAGGTCATAGGGTTCGGCAGCACGGGGCTTCAGTGGATCATCTTAGTCGGTCTTGCCGCCATCATGGTGGTCATCGGCGTTCTCATGGGCCTCACCATGCCGCGTTTTCGCAGGATGCAAGAGCTCGTGGACCGCAACAACCTCATCGCGCGCGAAATCATCACCGGTGTCATGCCGATCCGGGCTTTTGGGCGCAGCGACAGCGAGCGTAAGCGTTACGACGAGGCCAATCGCGAGCTCACCGGTACTTATATATTCACGAATCGAGCGATGTCCTTCATGATGCCCGTGCTGATGATGCTCATGAACATCATCTCGGTGGCCATCGTCTGGTTCGGCGGCCACGCCGTGGACGCGGGCGGTATGCAGGTTGGCGACCTCATGGCGTATATGAATTACACGATGCAGGTGATTATGTCCTTCATGATCATCACGATGGTCGCCGTTATGCTGCCGCGCGCCGACATTGCCTCTGAACGCATCATGGAAGTGCTTTCAACCGAATCGAGCATCGTGGATCCCGCACATACGCTCGAGGGCCCGCAGGGTCATATAACCGCCGACGGTGAGCGCATCGACTGGAGCGGCGTGCTGAGCTTCGATGACGTCTCGTTCACCTATCCGGACGCCGAGGCTCCGACGCTAGAGCATGTCAGCTTCACCGTGAAACCGGGGCAGACGCTCGGCATCATCGGATCAACGGGGTCGGGCAAGACCACGCTCGCCCAGATGATCCCTCGTTTGTATGATGCGACCGCGGGGTCCATCACGGTCGACGGGGTCGATGTGCGTCGTATGTCTCTGCATGAACTTCGCTCGCTCATCGGCTATGTCCCGCAGAAGGGCATGCTCTTCTCGGGCGATATCGAGGGCAACATCGCCTACGGCGACCCCGATATGGCTCATGCGGATGTCGCGCGCGCCGCGCGGATCGCCCAGGCCTCCGAGTTCATCGATGCCAAACCGGATGGCTATGGCTCCGCGATCGCTCAGGGCGGCTCAAACGTTTCCGGGGGTCAGCGGCAGCGCCTATCGATTGCGCGTGCGCTTGCGATCGATCCGAAGATCCTCGTCTTTGATGACAGTTTCTCCGCGCTCGATTACAAGACCGATGCCGCGCTGCGCGCGGGACTGTCCCATGAGCTGCACGACGCCTCCGTCGTGATCGTCGCCCAGCGCATCGCGACCATCATGCACGCCGATCAGATCTTGGTGCTCGATGATGGTCGCGTCGTGGGGCAGGGCACCCATGAGGAGCTGCTCCGTGCATGTGAGTCGTATCGCGAGATCGCGATGAGCCAGCTTTCCTCAGAAGAGCTCGGCCTGGATGAAGGGGAGGTGCGCTAGCATGCCCGCACATATGCGTCACGGCCATGGTCCCACGACCGAAAAGGCTAAAGATTTCAAGGGCGCCGTTGTAAAGGTCGTGCGCTATATCGCGCACGATAAGCTGGAGTTGTTCGTCGCCATTGCGTGCGCGGTGGGCTCGGTTGCGTTCAATGTCATGGGACCGCGCGTGCTCGGTGAGGCGACTACGGAGCTGTTCCGCGGCATCGCCGCGAAGGTCGGCGGTACGGGCGGGGTCGATTTCACGCTTATCGGCCGCATCTTGGCCACTGTTCTGTGCATCTACATCACTTCCTCCGCCCTCAGCTTGGTGCAGGGCTGGCTCATGACGGGCGTCACGCAGCGCGTTTGCTATCGCTTGCGTCGCCAGATCATCGAGAAAATCGATCGCATGCCCTTGGCCTATTTTGAGCGGGTCAGCACGGGTGATGTGATGAGCCGCGTGACGAATGACGTCGATACGCTCGGCCAGTCGCTCAACCAAAGTGTCACGCAGCTGATTACCTCGGTGGCGCAGCTGATTGGCGTGAGCGTTCAGATGCTCTCCATCTCCGTCGCCTTGGCGGGCGTCACGTTCCTGACCATACCGCTGTCGCTGCTCGGCGTTGTGCTGGTCGTCCGCACGTCGCAGCGCCATTTCCGCCGTCAGCAGGTGTTCCTCGGTTCGGCGAATGGCATTATCGAGGAGAGCTTCGCTGGCCAGACCCTTATCCAGGCTTACAACAGGGCCGAGCGGGCGCTCGGGGAGTTTGATGAGGTGAACGAAAAGCTGTACGAGTCGGGTTGGCGCGCACAGTTCCTCTCCGGCGTCATGCAGCCGATCATGAGCCTCGTCGGCAACCTCGGCTATGTCGCCGTGGTCATGATGAGCGCCTTCCTCATGATCTCCGGCCGCATCACGGTTGGCAATGCGCAGGCGTTCTTCCAGTACATCCGCAACTTCACGCAGCCCATCACACAGCTTTCCCAGGTATCCAATATGCTGCAGATGCTGGCCGCCGCCGCTGAGCGAATCTTTGAGTTCCTGGACGAGGAAGAGGAAGATGACCCCGCGCCCCTTTCCGAGTCTCTTCGCGCTACGGGTTCTGTTGAGTTCGATCATGTAAGGTTCGGCTACATCCCGGAAAAGACCGTCATTCATGATTTCAACTGCTCGGTCGAGCCCGGGCAGACGGTCGCCATCGTCGGTCCCACGGGTGCCGGAAAGACGACGCTCATGAAGCTCCTCATGCGCTTTTACGATGTGAACGCCGGCTCGATTCGCGTGAACGGCGCCGATGTCCGTTCGCTGCCGCGCGAGGACCTGCGATCGAATTTCGCGATGGTCCTGCAGGACACGTGGCTGTTCAAGGGCAGCATCCGGGAGAACATTCGCTACGGCAACATCGAGGCCGATGACGCCATGGTTGAGGCGGCGGCCCGCACTGCGCTCGCAGACCATTTCATCCGCACCCTTCCCGGAGGGTATGACTTCGAGCTGAACGAGGACGCCTCCAATGTCAGCCAGGGGCAGCGCCAGTTGATCACCATCGCCCGCGCCCTGCTTGCAGACCGCCCGATCCTCATTCTCGACGAGGCGACCTCCAACGTCGACACGCGTACCGAGGAGCGCATTCAGCGCGCCATGGACATCCTCATGGCCGGCCGCACGAGCTTCGTCATCGCACACCGCCTTTCCACCATCCGCTCGGCGGACGTGATCTTGGTGCTGCGCGACGGCGATATCGTCGAATCCGGCTCGCATGAGGAGCTGCTCGCGAGGGGTGGTTTTTACGCCGAGCTGTATAACAGCCAGTTCGATGAGGGGGCGGATGAGTAGGCGTTCCTCGTGTGCGCCGTCTGTTTTGTCTGTGCCGGAGCGCGCGGAGTTGTAGAATACTCGGATGTATGCTCGATACGCCGACGCGCTCGCGCGGAAGGAGAACCTCATGACTGAACCGATCGCCGGGACCCTGAGCGTCTCGAACGAGGTCATCGCCGATATCGCCGGCTACGCCGCCATGTCTTGCTATGGCGTCGTCGGCATGGCCGAGCAGATGCAGGGTGCTGAGAGCGTCCGCCTGCTTCCCGGGCAGCGCCTGCGCAAGGGCGTGCTCGTCACCACCACCGAGTCCGGCCTGACTGTCGACCTGCACGTCGTGCTTGAGGCGGGCGTCAACATGCGCTCCGTGTCCGACAACCTCTCCAGCTCCGTGGCATTCACGCTTTCCGAGATCGCCCAGATCGATCCTGCGAGCCTCAAGATCGCCATCCACATCGACGGGATGAAGTCCCGCTTCTAGGCGCCCCGCGCCCTCCTGCATTCACGAGACGAAAGTGCCAGAACAGATGATTGCAAAGACCATTCGAACCTGTTTTCCCATCGCCGTCGCGGCCGTTGCCGACAAGGCTGAGGAGATCAACAAGCTCAACGTGTTCCCGGTTCCCGATGGAGACACCGGCACCAATATGTCCCTCACGCTCCAGTCCGTCGTGAAGGAGCTCGCCGCACTTTCGGTCGATGCGGACATGGACGGTATTGCCGCCGCCATCACCCACGGTTCCCTTATGGGCGCCCGCGGAAACTCCGGTGTCATTACCTCGCAGATTCTGCGCGGTGTAGCCGAGGGCCTGCGTGAGGCCGGGGAGCCCATCTCATCCGCCGATATCGCCTCTGCGTTCCGTCGAGCCGTCAAGGTCGCCTTCCAGGCGGTCCGTAAGCCCATCGAGGGCACCATCCTGACCGTCCTGCGCGACGTGTCCACCAAGGCCGACGAGTGTGAGAAGCGCCGCATGAGCGTTGAGGAGACGCTGGACGCCCTTGTGGTCGAGGCATATCAGTCCGTCGCCCGCACGCCCGACCTGCTGCCCGTCCTTAAGGAGAACGGCGTCGTCGATTCGGGCGCTTTCGGCTTCGCCATCTTCCTCGAGAATTTCGTGGCTGCCGCTCTCGGCCGTACCTCCAAGGTCGAGAACTTCTCCGCCACCTTCGAGGCCGACACCAACTCCGCCAAGGCCGGCGCGCTCGACCGCGTGAAGATCGAGGCGAACGACGACTGGGAGGGCTCCGAGTTCCGTTACTGCAACGAGTTCCTCTTCAAGGCTGAGAAGCCCTTCGACGAGGACGAGGCCCTGAAGTTCCTCGGCTCTATGGGCGATTGCGAGCTGCTCGTTGGCGCGTATCCCGACTACAAGGTTCACGTTCACTCCAACACTCCCAACCTGGTGCTCGAGCACATGCTTCAGTTCGGTCAGGTCTACGAGGTGTTCATTCACAACATGGATCTCGAGGTCGCCGAGCGCACCGCCAAGATTCACGCCGATCAGGAGGCTTCCACCGAGCCCGCCAAGCCCCTGGGCTTCGTGGCCGTCGCCGCCGGTTCCGGTGAGGCCGAGATCCTCGAGTCCCTTGGGGTCGACGTCGTCGTTTCCGGCGGTCAGACCATGAACCCCTCCACCGCCGACCTTCTCGAGGCCGTTTCTCGCGTGAACGCCGAGTCCGTTATCATCCTGCCCAACAACGGCAATATCCGCATGGCAGCCGAGGCCGCTGCGAGCGCGTGTGAGGACAAGCATGTTTACGTTGTGCCCACCAAGACCGTTCCGCAGGCGTTCTCTGCGCTCTTCGCCGTCATGCCCGACATGCCCGTCGAGGATCTCGTCGAGGCGATGACCGAGGCCAAGGCCTCCGTCCGCGACGGCGAGGTCACCCGCGCCGTCCGTGATTCCCAGGCCTCCGATGGCACCCCCATCCATGACGGTGACGTTATGGGCATCATCTGCGATTCGATTGATATCGTGGGCTCCGACGTGCATCAGGTCACGCTCGATTGCATCAATCGCATGATGGATGAGGAAGAGGGCGATGCTCTCACCATTCTCGCCGGCCAGGACATGTTCGACGAGGATTTCGAGAAGCTCATCGAGGCCATTGAGGAGGCCCAGCCCGATCTGGAGATCGACGCCCATCGTGGCGAGCAGCCCCTGTATCCCGTCATCTTCTCCATCGAATAGGTTTTCGATCGCATGGCCGCAGACCTGAGTGTCCCGCGCGCTTCTGCCCGCCTGTCGCGGGCCTGCGCGCTGTATGAGGATGTAGCGCGGCTCAAATATGTGTCAGGCGCACGTGAGGAGGCCCTCCGCCGGCTCGGTATCGAGCGGGTGGGGGACCTCCTTTCCCATATCCCGTTTCGCTATCTCGATTTCACGCGGGCGTATACGATTGAGAGCGCTCCGTTGGGAGAGGTCTGCACCATCGTCGGTACGGTCGATAAGGTTTCAAACCGTCCGACTTCTAAGCCCGGCATGACACTCACCGAGGTGTTTCTCGTCGACGAATCGGGTGTGCTGAAAGTTGCTTTTTTCAAGCAGCCCTGGTTGGCTCGCGAGTTTGCCCGTGGCGACCGCCTTGCGTTGATTGGCAAGATGGAGTTTGCCTATGGGTTCAAGCAAATGGCATCACCTCACTTCGAGAAGCTCGATGGTGGGGGAGCGCGTGCGGGAATCCAGCCGGTTCACCGGGTGACAGACGGCATATCCCAGGCCTGGATGCGTCGCATAGCGTCGGTTGCACTGGAACAAGTCGGTGTGTTCTGTGATCCCGTGCCCGCCCCACTGCGCGCCCGTAGGCAGCTTATGAGCCTTTCGCGGGCCCTGCGTACCATCCACTTCCCGCGACTTATGAACGAGGTGCAGCTCGCTCGTCGTCGCTTGGCATATGACGAGCTCATGTACCTGCAGCTCGCGCTGCGCCTTCGAAACGACGGCGACCTTCTCGACGTCGCGCCGCTTGCGCACAGAGTGGGCGCTCGAGTGCGTGCCATGCGCGAGGCGCTGCCTTTTGCGCTCTCGGATGAGCAGGAGGCCGCGGTCTCCGATATTCTCGGCGATATGTGCGATGCCGGGCATGTGATGAACCGACTGCTCCTCGGCGATGTTGGCACGGGCAAGACCGCCGTGGCCTGCGTCGCGCTCGCCTGCGCGGCGGATTCGGGTAATCAGGCGTGCGTTATGGCGCCCACCGGCGTCCTTGCGCGTCAATATGCCGTCAAGAGCGGCCCGCTCCTCGATGCCGCAGGGATATCGTGGGCACTGCTCACCGGCTCGACGGCCGCCTCGGAGCGCTCGTCCATACTCGAGCGCGTCGCATCCGGCGCGCTCGACGTGGTGTTCGGCACCCATGCCGTCCTCAACGACGACTTGCGCTTCAGGCGCCTATCGCTCGTGGTCATTGACGAGCAACATCGCTTTGGAGTGGGTCAACGCAATGTCCTGCGAGGTAAGGGGCCTGGTGCTGACCTACTTGTCATGACGGCCACGCCGATCCCGCGTACGCTGGCGTTGTCGGTCTACGGTGACCTTGATACGAGCATCATTCGCCATCGCCCCGTGCCGGGTGCGGGTGTTTCGACGGTCGCGCTCGAGAGCGGCAGCCGCGACATCGCGTATGGGGCAGTTCGAGATGCCCTGGCCCAGGGCCGGCAGGCCTACATCATCTGCCCGATGGTCTCCCCGCAAGATGCGCCCGAGCAGCTCGACGACGTTCCCGGGCTCGACATCGGCGAGAGCGGCCGCGCACGACAGGCCGTAACCCTGCACGATGTCGAGACGGAGGCGAGCGATATTCGCCGCCTCATACCCGGTGCACGCGTCGAGGTGATGCATGGCAAGATGGCGCCAAAGGCGAAGGACGATGTCATCGACAGATTTGGAAAAGGCGAGATCGATATTCTCGTCTCGACGACCGTCGTCGAGGTCGGCGTCGACGTGCCCAACGCCACCGTCATGCTCATCGAGAACGGCGAGCGGTTTGGTTTGGCCACCTTGCATCAGCTGCGCGGTCGCGTGGGACGAGGGTCGAATCCCGGCACCTGCTATGTCTTGACCGAGGTTAGGCCCAAACGCGGATCTAAGTCGCCCGCGTGGGAGCGCCTCCAGGCGCTGGCAAAGACCGATGACGGGTTCGAGCTCGCCGAGATGGACCTCAGGCTCAGGCATGAGGGCGAGATCCTCGGCCTGCGCCAGCACGGCGGCGTCGCGCTGTGCTTCGTCGACCTCGATGCCGACACCGACCTTATCGAAGCCGCCCATGAGGACGCTGAGGAATTGTTGCGATACTCCCGCGATTTGACTGCTTGCGCTACCATGCCCATGCGCCATGAAGTCATTGCGCGCTATGGAGATGTTTTCAAGGAGGTAAGCGGCGGATGAGGATCGTTGGAGGGGAGTGGCGCGGTCGTCCCATCGATAGCCCCAAGGGGCGCGATGTGAGCCGCCCCACGACCGATCGCGTGCGCGAGGCCATCGCCTCGATGCTCGAGAGTGCGCTGTCCGAAGGTATCGAGGGCTCCCGCGTGCTCGATGCGTTTGCCGGTTCGGGTGCGCTCGGCCTTGAGGTGCTTTCTCGCGGTGCAGAGCATGCCGTCTTTTTCGATCTCGATCGGTCGGCCGCTGCTCTTGTGAAGCGAAACCTGGCCAAGCTCTCATGTGCCCCCGCTCGCTTTCAGGTAATTTGCGGTGACGTGATTGCATCTGCCCGCCGCGGACGCGTCCCAGGCGGGCCGTTCGATGCGGTTCTCATCGACCCGCCGTATGCACTCGGTTCGCAGCCGGCCATCGATCTTGTCGAGGCCTTGCGTGGACACGGCCTGCTCGCCGATGGGGCAGTTGTGATGTTCGAGCGCACCTCCTCGACCCCCGCCCTATCGATCGTAGGGTTCGAGACGGTCAAGGAGAAGCGCTACGGGCAGACGTGCATCGACCTGCTGCGCATGGAATAGGAAAAGGTATGACCAAGAAGATTTCGCACGTGTTGGTGCCCGGCACCTTCGACCCGATCACCTTCGGCCATATGGACGTGGTTCGCAGGGCCCTGCGCATTTGCCCGCGAGTGACGGTTGCCGTGGCCGAGAGCCTGGGGAAGAACGGCGTGGGCACGACGTTCACGCTCGATGAGCGCGTCGAGCTCGCGCGCCGCGCCCTGGACGGCATGGGCGGCGTCGACGTGATGCCGTTTACGGGGCTGTTGGTCGATTTTGCGCGGGAGGTGCAAGCCGACGCGGTGGTCAAGGGCCTGCGCGCCATGACCGACTTCGAGTACGAGCTGCAGCAGGCCGACCTCAACTATCGACTGGATGCCGGCCTCGAGTCCATTTTCGTCATGAGCTCGCCTGAGTACGGGTATCTGTCCAGTTCGGTGGTCCGTCAGATCGCCTCGTTCGGGGGAGAGGTGGACACGTTCGTCCCGCCCTGCGTGGCGGCGGCCCTCAAAGAGCGATTTTGTGGTCTACCAGCCGCAATCTGAAATTTACACAGATGTGGTACCATGAATCGTTAGAGTAATCAGCAGAAAGGAGACCCTCATGCCGGTCGATAACCTCCCGGGTGAGCGCATCGAGAGCTTGGTCGATGAGCTCGAGGGCATTATCGAGGAGGCACGTCCGCCGTTCGGCAAGGGCGCGCAGCAGAAGATCATCGAGACAGACGTGTTCTTCAACATCCTCGATGAGATTCGCATGAGCTATCCGGAGGAGTGGCAGAAGTCTCGCCGCATCATCAAGGAGCGCGAGGAGCTGCTCGCAAGCGCCGCCGCCCAGGCGGACTCCATCATCGCCGATGCCCAGCAGCAGGCGCTCACCATCGCCTCTGAGCAGGAGATTGTGCGTCTTGCCCAGCAGCAGGCCGACGATATCCGCGATCGTGCCAACCAGTATGAGCGCGAGACCCGTTACGCTGCCGAGGACTATGCCGAGCAGGTCTTCACGCATCTGGAGGAGAATCTCAAGAGCTTGACGGGCACCGTTTCCCGCTGCCGTCAGCAGCTCAACGATAGCGCCTCCCAGAACCAGGGTCAGGGCTGGTAGCCATGAGTTGCCTGGGTTCCGTGACGGTCGACCTGTCTGACAAGCTCGAAAACCCCGGTGAGTCGTTGCCGGTTTCCGGTCACATCGATGTCGATGCGTATATGGTGGGCGATAAGGAGCTCGCTCTGCCCCACGGTGCGAACTATGATGTCGTTTTGACCAACGCCGGCGATGGTATCCTCGTCACCGGTATCGTGCGTGCGGATGTGACGGGGGAGTGCGACCGCTGCCTCGAGACCGCCGCGTTCGAAGTCTCCGGTGAGATCGAGGAGTACTACCTCTTCGAGGAGCCCTCGGATCCGGAGGAATATGAGGACGGATTCGAGCTCGTGAGCCCCGACCGCGTGATCGATCTTGGCGAGGCTATCTCGGATGCCGTTGTGATGGACACGCCGTTCGTCGTTCTGTGTCGTCCCGATTGCGAGGGTCTGTGCCCGACGTGCGGTGCGAACCTCAATGACGGCGACTGCGGGTGCGAGAAGCAGTCCGAGCAGGCTTGGGTCGATTCCGAAGAGAATCCCTTCGCGGCCCTTAAGGCCCTGAAGTTCGATGACTCGAATGATGAGTAACCGTAATTTCTAGGGATTGTTTTTAATATTTTGTGTGTAACGGTGATTTCTGCTACTATCAATGCTTGCGCGTAATCGCCGCCAGTTATGAGTTGTAAGGAAGGTCAACATGCCAGTACCTAAGCAAAAAAAGGGTCGTGCTAAGACGCACTCTCGTCGTTCGACGAACATGAAGATCAACGCTGCCTCCCAGTCCACCTGCCCTCGTTGCGGTGCCGTGAAGCTCCCGCACCACGTGTGCGGCAACTGCGGTTTCTACAAGGACCGCGAGGTCATCGTCGTCGAGTAAACTCGACTGGCGGTTACGTTGAGTTTCATAATGGCCGGCTCGTTGAGTCGGCCATTTCTGTTTAGAGAGGCTACGTATGAGCGATGTTCGCATCTGCGTCGACGCCATGGGCGGAGATGAGCCGGCAGAGGTTGTTCTCGCGGGTATCGAGGCCGCCCTTGAGGCTGATCGTTCCTTGACGGTACTCGTCGCGGGCCCCGAGGATGTCGTTGTTCCGTTCTGTGATTCCCATGAACGCGCCGAGTCCCTCGTCGCGCCCGATGTGATCACCATGGAGGACGATCCGATCAACGCGGTCATGACAAAGCGCAAATCGTCTATCGTTCTGGGGTGCCGCGCGGTCAAGAAGGGCGCGGCCGACGGCTTCTTCTCCGCCGGGTCCACCGGCGCTATCACCGCGGCGGGCACCGCCTACGTCACCCCGTTCAAGGCCGAGCGCGACGGCAAGAAGACTGCCATTCGTCCCTGCCTCACAAACGCTCTACCCAACCGCCGCGGCGGTTTGACTGTCATGTGCGACATGGGCGCCAATCCGGATGTCGAGCCGTGGGATATGGTTCGGTTCGCCCAGATGGGCGCTGCATATGCGGCCTGTGTCCTCGGCGTCGATGAGCCGAGCGTCGGTTTGCTGTCCAATGGCACGGAGGAGCACAAGGGCAGTGTCTTCACACAGTCCTGTTATCCGCTCATGGCGGAGCACGTTCCCGGTTTTGCTGGCAACTGCGAGGGCGGGGATATCACCAGCGGTTCGGTCGACGTCGTCGTATGCAACGGTTTCGACGGCAATATCGCCCTCAAGTCCATTGAGGGTGCGGCCAAGTTCATGATGGGCGAGCTCAAAGCCGGCATGACCGCGAATCTCAAGGGAAAGGTCGCGGCCTTGCTCATGAGGAACATGCTGCGCGCTCTCAAGCACAAGCTCTCCGGCGATGCCGAGGGCGGGGCGATCCTGCTCGGTCTGCGCGGCGTGGTCATGATCGGCCATGGCGCAACGAGCGCAGAGGCGGTAAAGAACGGCACGCTTGCCTGCGCGGAGGCGGTGCGCGCACGCCTTGTCGAACGCGTCCGGGAGTCCATGGGGCTCGAGGCGTAGCGTCATTACACCCAACGTACATTCCCCGGCTCTTCGCTTGTTCGAGGGCCGGGGTTTTTCATACGCAGCTCTTGTGGAGGCGCATGCTTCGTTGAAATGCGAACCTTGCGACGCTTTCCGTGTGCGCGGGCCGAGGGCGTTGCTTGGGGTAGAATGAGCACCATATGTGCAAGGTCGGCACTGCGCCGGCCAATCGGAAGGGAGCTATTCATGGCACTCGATCGTAATGATATTTTCGCCAAGGTGTGCGATATCGCGTCCGATGTCCTCGGCGTTGAGGCGGACGAGCTGTCCGAGGCGACCACCTTCGATGACCTCGATGCGAATTCCCTCGATCGCCTGCAGCTCGTCACCGCTATGGAGGATGAGTTCGACATCGAGATCGACGACGACAAACTGATGTCCATCAACTCCGTGGCCGAGGCCATCGACGCCATCGCTCAGACCCTGGGGGAGTAGGTTTTGTCCATCGCGGATAAGCTCGCGCTCGCTCAGGAGATCTGCGGTCACGAGTTCACTGACGTACAACTGCTTCGCAGCGCCATCACGCACCCCTCGGCTGTTGAGGGGGAGCCCGTCTCGGCCTCTTACGAGCGCCTTGAGTTCTTGGGCGACTCGATTCTCGGTTCGATCGTCGCGCTCTCGCTCTTCAAGACCTATGGGGCGTTCGACGAGGGCAAACTCACCCGTCTCAAGGTATCGCTCGTCTCGGGCGCCACGCTTTCCGAAGTCGGACTCGAGCTGGGGATCGACAAGATCATCATCCTGGGCGCCTCCGAGCAGGGGACTGGTGCTCGCGGCATGCACTCCGCTCTCGAGAACGTCTACGAGGCCCTGATCGGCGCCCTGTATCTGGACGGCGGTTGGGATGTCGCCGAGGCCTTCATCACGCGCACGCTCAAGCCCCATCTGGCCGATGAGCGCGCCGAGCACCCGTCCAATCCCAAGAGCTATCTGCAGGAGTGCGTTCAGTCCGACCGCATGGACCCTCCTGCCTACAAGGTGATCGGCGAGGATGGACCGGCACATCAGCCGACCTTCACCGCCGTCGCACTCGTGGACGGCATCCGTCGCGGGCGCGGCACCGGTTCCTCCAAAAAGGAGGCCGAGGCGGCTGCCGCTCTTGATGCCCTCGAGCGCATGGGCTACACCACCAACGGTGTCATCTTGAAAAAGAAACTCGGGTAGCAGGGGGTCGCGTGTATCTGAAGTCGCTGACCCTCAAGGGGTTCAAATCCTTCGCGGACCGCGCTCACATGACGTTCGAGCCGGGTCTGACGGTCATCGTCGGCCCTAACGGATCGGGTAAATCCAATGTTTCCGATGCCATCCTGTGGGTCTTGGGCGAGCAGAGCGCCAAGCAGCTGCGTGGTCAGGCCATGGAGGACGTCATCTTCTCCGGTTCTTCCGCACGCAAGCCGGTTGGCGTCGCGGAGGTCACGCTCGTACTCGACAATTCCGATCACATGTTGCCCGTCGATTTCGACGAGGTCGCGATCACGCGTCGCATGTATCGTTCGGGCGAAAGCGAATACCTCATCAACTCGAGCCCCTGCCGCCTGATGGACATTCAGGACATCCTGCATGATTCGGGCCTGGGCAAGGACACGCACTCCATCATCTCCCAGGGCAAGCTCGATGCGATCCTTCAGAGTCGCCCCGAGGAACGTCGCAGCCTCATCGAGGAGGCCGCTGGCATCTCCAAGCATAAGCGCCGCAAGGAGCGTGCGCTGCGCAAAATCAAGAGCATGGACGAGCACCTTACCCGTGCCCGTGACATTAATCGTGAGATTTCGCGTCAGCTCAAGCCCCTCGAGCGCCAGGTCGATCGTGCCCGCAAGTACAAGGACCTGTCCGCGCGCGCCAACGAGCTGACTCAGATCCTCGCCGTCGATGAGCTCCGTCAGTTGCAAGCCCAGTGGGTTGACCTCGAATCCGCCTCGCGTGAGAGCGCGGCGGCGTTCGAGCTTGCGCGCTACCGCCTCTCCGAAAAGGAGCGAGAGCTTGAGAAGCTCCAGGTCATGCTTGAGGAGAAGGGTCTGTTCGTAGGCGATCTGGGTGAGCAGCGCCGCCATATGCAGGACGTCGTTGGGCGCATCGGCTCCGATATGCGCCTGCTCGAGGAGAAGGGCCGCAACATGGTCGCGCGCCTTTCTGAGATGCGCGGCACCCTCTCGGCCTCGGAGCATCAGCGCAAGCGCACGCTTGAGGAACTGTCCGATATCAATCGCCAGCTCGATGAGGAGCGTGCCGCGGCAGAGGTTGCCGGGGTCGACGTCTCCTCCCTCGAGCCCGCAGCCGACGAGCTGCATGCTCGCCGCGTCGAACTCGATGAGCTCATCTCCACGCTCACGCGTTCCGTGCGCGACGCCCAGCGCAATGCCGACAACGCCGCGCTCGAACTCGTGAAGGTCCGGGAGACCCTTTCCAACGCCGAGATCGAGGACGGCATGTATGCCAAGCGTCTCGAACAAGTTGACGACGAGGTCGATGAGCTCCGAGCCTCTCTCGAGCATCGCCGCGATCGCTCCGTCGAGCTCGAGGCGGAGTTGGAAGATGCTCGCAAGGACCGCCAGGAAGCCAAAGACGCGCTCGATGTCGCGATCTCGGCACTCGCCCAACTCCGCGAACAGGAGGGAAATGCCCGCACCAAACTGGCGGACGTCCGCTCCGAGCTTTCCGGCCTGCGCAAACTCGACGCAAGCCTCGCCGATTCTTCGCCGCTCGCCGCGCGTGTGGTGAGCAATCGGCCACAGGCGATCGCTGCCCGATTGGGCGACCTCATCGAGGCTCCGCTCGAGCTCGAGGACCTTGTCGAGCAGCTCTTGGCCGAGGACATCGATGCCCTGGTGTGCATGGACTCCGCCGCGCTCACGTCCGCCGCGCAGTTCGCGCTTTCCATGGACGACGCCTCCGGGGAAACGTTGATGGTCTCTCGCGACATCGTTCCCGCCGATGCTCTGCCTGAAGCTGCGGGCCGTCGCTTGGTCGAGCTCTTGCAGGTGCGTGACGGGTACGCGCACGTTGTTTGTGCTTTGCTTGGCGGCATCTACCTCGTGGACTCCCTCGAAGATGCTCTCCAGGCGCCGGTTTGCCCGGGTGTTTTGTATGTCACGTCCGACGGTGCTCGCGTCCGCGATGGCGGCGTCGTGCGCGTCGGCCGTTCTTCCGGCGCGGCTTCCGGCGCTCTCGAGCGTAAGCGCCGCATTCGCGAACTCGAAGGGCTCGAGCCCGATTTGTGTGCCGTGTTCGACGCCGCCGAGCGCCGTGTGGCCGAGGCAAACGACGCCATCGAGGATGCACGAAGCCGTGATGGCGAGATTGCGGGGGAGATCTCGCGCCTTGAGGGCGAGCGCACGTCCCTGCTTTCCGAAATCGGCCGTATGGAGCACTCTCTCTCCACGAAGCTCGCGGAGCGCGCCAATTTGGCTCGGCGCCGCGAGGACGCCGCTGCGGCAGTTCGGGCCGCCCAGCCGCGTGTGGACGAACTTGAGATCCAGCGCGATGAGGCCCGCGGCGTCGTCGATGAGGCGACCCGTCGCCTGGCCGACGCCCAGGACGACCTCGAGCGTGTCCGCCGCGATGATTCCGAGGCGGGTTCAAAGCTCGCCGACGCCAAGGTTCGGCTCGCTCGCGCGAACGAGCGCGTGCGCAGCCTTTCCGCCCGCGTTCCCGAGCTTGAGAAGCGCCTTGACGGCATCGACCGCCGTATTCGCGGCACCGAGCAGTCCGCCCGCTCCCTCGAGGTTCTTCGCCTGCGTGTAGACCCGCTGCATGATCGCTATGAGGCCCTGTCCGAGCGTGCGCTTGATTGGGCCGCTCGCTTGAGGGACCGCGCTTCGCTCGAGGAGGCCGACTCGGCTTCGCTCAAGCGCACGATCGAGGATGCAAAGGCCGAGGTCGCGCGTGCCAAAGTCGAGGTGGATATGGCCTCTTCGTCGGTCAATGAGCACAAGATCACCCGCGGCAAGCTTGAGGTTCAGGTGGATGCCGCCGTCAAGGCGATCACCGCCGACGGCTCGACCGTTCTCGAGGACGCCCTCAGGCTCCCCGCGCCGACCGACCGCGCCGCCGCAGAGCGTGAGCTCAACAGCCTCGTCCGCCAGATCAACAACCTGGGCCCCGTGAACCAGGTTGCCATGGAGGAGTACGAGACGCTCAAGAACCGCGCGGACTATATCGCGGGGCAGCTGGCCGACCTCGAGAACGCGCGTAAGGCGCTCACCAAGATCACTGCCGCCATCGACCGCAAGATGCGCGCGAGCTTCCTCACCACCTTTGAGAAGGTCGACGAGAACTTCCGTGAGGTGTTCCAGATGCTGTTCCCGGGCGGTCAGGCCCATCTCGAGATGACCGACCCCGAGCATCCGGCGGACACCGGCATCGAGGTCGTGGCGCAGCCGCGTGGCAAGCGCATCACCAAGATGATGCTCATGAGCGGTGGCGAGAAGAGCCTCACGGCGCTCGCGTTGCTGTTCGCGGTGTATCGCACGCGCACGGTGCCCTTCTACGTGCTCGACGAGGTCGAGGCCGCGTTGGACGACTCAAACCTGTCCAAGCTCATCGGCGCCATCGATTACCTGCGTCAGTCGACGCAGCTTCTCGTTATCTCCCATCAACGCCGCACCATGGAGGATGCGGACGTTTTGTACGGCGTATCTATGCAGGCCGACGGAGTCAGCCGCGTGGTCAGCCAGAAACTCGATCGTGAAACCGGAAAGGTCGTGAATGCCTAATGGGTCTGTTCGATTCCCTCAAGCGCGGACTGGAGCGCAGCCGCGAGGCTTTGAACGAGGTCTTCTACTTCGGTGGTGAGGTGGATGAGGGCTTCTGGGAGGATCTGGAGGACACTCTCGTCATGGGAGACATGGGTGGCGAGATCGCCATGCGCGTCACCGACGACCTGCGTGAGACCGCGGCCCGTAAGAACCTCAAGACCGCCGATCAGCTGCGCGGCGCCCTTGCCGAGCGCCTGTGCGAGTTCTTCGTCGAGTCTGAGTCCGACATCTTCGACGATACGCCGAGCTGCGTGCTATTCGTGGGTATCAACGGCGCTGGCAAGACCACCACGGTCGGCAAGATCGCGAGCGCTGAGGCGGGCGCCGGCAAGAACGTCGTGATTGGCAGTGCCGACACGTTCCGCGCCGCGGCCATCGAGCAACTCGATGTGTGGGGTGAGCGCGCCGGTGTGCCCGTCATCAAGCGCGATCGCGGGTCCGATCCTGCGAGTGTTTGCTACGACGTGCTCGACCAGGCCGATAAGCTGGCTAGCGACCTCGTTCTCATTGACACGGCGGGTCGTTTGCATTCGAGCCCCGAGCTCATGCGCGAGCTCGCCAAGGTCGTGAAGGTCACCCGCAAGCGCGCCGAGTCGTGCGCCGCGGGTCCCATGCCCGTGCACGTCGTGCTCGTCATCGATTCCGCCACCGGTCAAAACGGCCTGGCCCAGGCCCAGGAGTTCAACGAGGCTCTCGGTTTGGACGGTATCATCATGACCAAGCTCGACGGCACGGCCAAGGGCGGTATCGCGTTGGCGGTGGCCGAGCAGCTCAAATTGCCGATTTACCGTATCGGTGTCGGTGAGCAAGTCGAGGACCTGCAGCGTTTCGATGCCTCGTCCTTCTGTCGCGCGCTCGTCGGTCTGAATTAGCTCGCATCTTCATACACCTCGGCCCGAAGGCAGGTTTCACGTCGAGGTTTCATCAGTCCTGTTCCGATCTCAGTTTCGCGCCTGCCCCGATTTGAGACGCATCTGATTGTTGGGAGAATCCATGGCAGCTTTCGGCTCGCTTTCCGATCGCCTGAACGATACCTTCGACCGCCTGCGCGGCAAAGGCAAGCTCACCGAGGCGGACATCAACGCCGCTATGCGCGAGATTCGCATGGCCCTGCTCGAGGCGGACGTCAACTATCGCGTCGTGAAGGACTTCGTCACGCGCACCAAGGAGCGCTGCCTCGCCTCCGAGGTCATGGAGTCCCTCACTCCGGCGCAAAACGTTGTCAAGATCGTCCTCGACGAGCTCACCGAGCTGCTCGGCGGAACCGAGAGCAAGCTCGTTCTCTCAAGCCGCATTCCCAATGTGATCATGCTCGTGGGCCTGCAGGGTTCCGGTAAGACCACGGCAGCCGTCAAGCTCGCCTATATGCTCAAGAAACAGGGCAAAAGCCCGCTTCTCGCCGCGTGCGACGTCTATCGTCCCGCCGCTGCCGATCAGCTCGCCACCCTCGGCGGCGAGATCGGCGTGCCGGTGTTCCGCGGCGATGGCGCGCATCCGGTCGATATCGCCCGCGCATCCATCCGCGAGGCAGTCGACAACATGCGCGACGTGGTCATCGTCGACACCGCCGGTCGTTTGCAGATCGATGAGCAGATGATGCAGGAGGCCGTTGACATCAAGAAGGCGGTCAAGCCCGATCAGGTCCTCATGGTCGTCGACGCGATGACCGGTCAGGATATCGTCAACGTGGTGTCCACCTTCGCCGAGCGCACCGACTTCGACGGTGTGATCATCTCTAAGCTCGACGGCGACGCCCGCGGTGGCGGCGCGCTGTCCGTCCGCGAGGTCACGGGTAAGCCCATCAAGTTCGTCTCCATGGGCGAGAAACCCGATTCCCTTGAGGTCTTCAATCCCGAGCGCATGGCCAAACGCATCCTCGGTATGGGCGATGTCATCGGCATCATCGAGAAGGCTCAGGAGGCCGCGACCGCCGAGCAGCTCGCCTCTGCCGAGCGCATGCTGCGCGATGGCTTCACGATGGACGACATGCTCGAGCAGATGAAGGCCGTCAAGAAGATGGGCGGCATGAAGGGCATCCTCGGCATGCTCCCCGGTGGCCAGCGCGCTCTCAACCAGATGGGCGGCAACCTCGATGAGAAGATCTTCGATCGCAACGAGGCCATTATCCTGTCCATGACGGCCGAGGAGCGCCGCCGCCCCTCCATCATCAACGGTCAGCGCCGCGCCCGTATCGCTCGCGGCTGCGGTCTCACGCCGACCGACGTGAACGCCCTGATGAAGCAGTGGGGCGAGATGAACAAGATGATGGGCAAGATGCGCGCCATGACCCAGCAGCAGATGTCCGGCAAAAAGGGCAAGAAGGGGAAGAAGGGCAAGAAGATGCGCATGCCCGGTATCCCCGGTATGGGTGGCGTGAATATGAACCAGCTCATGAATCAGATGGGCGGCATGGGCGGAGGCATGTCCGATATGGACAAGCTCATGCAGATGAACGATCAGTTCAAGCGGAAGTAGGATCTTGTGAGCAAGGCAGACAAGCTATTCGTGTCCATGTGCCGAGACATTCTCGATCACGGTACGACCACGGAGGGGGAGAAGGTCCGCCCGGTTTGGGAGGACGGCACCCCTGCCTACACCATCAAGAACTTTGGTGTCACCAACCGCTACGACCTGCGCGAGGAGTTCCCTGCGCTGACGCTGCGCCGCACCGCTCTCAAGTCCGCGATGGACGAGATCTTGTGGATCTACCAGAAGAAGTCCAACAACATCAACGACCTCAATTCCCATATCTGGGATCAGTGGGCCGATGAAACGGGTTCGATTGGCAAGGCGTACGGGTATCAGATCGCGCAGAAGTCGCACTACAAGGAGGGCGACTTCGACCAGATGGACCGTGTCCTGTACGATCTCACCCACACGCCGTACTCGCGTCGCATCATGACGAATATGTATACCTTCTCCGATCTTTCGGAGATGCATCTGTATCCGTGTGCCTACAGCGTCACGTACAACGTGACCTCCGAGCCCGGTTGCGACAAGCCTGTGCTCAATATGGTCCTCATGCAGCGTAGCCAGGACATTCTCGCTGCGAACAACTGGAACGTTTGCCAGTACGCCATCCTGCTCATGATGGTCGCGCGTCACTGCGACATGATTGCAGGCGAGCTTCTGCACGTGATCGTCGATGCGCACATCTACGACCGCCATGTCAACATCGTGCGCGAGCTCATCGAGCGTCCGCAGTATCCGGCGCCCAAGGTCTCGCTTAACCCCGAGGTCACGAATTTCTATGATTTCACGACGGAAGATTTGATCGTCGAGGACTATAACCATGGTCCTCAGGTCAAGAACATTCCGATTGCGGTCTAGGCGGGCATCATGACGTGTGAACTCAAGGCCATCGTCGCGGTGTGCGACGACTGGGGGATTGGGCGCGATGGGGACATGGTCGTGTCCAATCGTGCGGATATGAGGCACTTCGTCAATAAGACGAAGGGACATCCGGTCATTATGGGCCGCAAGACGCTCGAGAGCTTTCCGGGCGGCCGTCCGCTCAAGGACCGCCGCAATATCGTGTTGACGCGCGACGAGGCGTTCTCCCGTGAGGGTGTCGAGGTCGTTCATTCGGTCGACGAGGCGCTTGCCGCGGTTGCGGATGAGGACGTTGCCTGGGTTATCGGCGGGGGGGCGGTGTATGGGCAGTTCCTGCCGTATTGTTCAGAGGCCGAGATCACCCATAATCATGTGGCGCATGAGGTTGATACGCATTTCCCCGATCTCTCGCAGGATCCCGCCTGGTATGTCGCGGGGCGATCTGATGTCCAGACGGTCCAGCCCGGACAGGGTGATGAGGGGATCATGTTTGAGTTTGTCACGTATCGCCGTGGGGACTGCTGATGGCAGACGTGCAGATCATTCGTATCGAGACACTCGACGACCCGCGTCTCGAGGCGTACACCAAACTCACCGAGCGCCAGCTGCGTTCTGTGTTGGAGCCCGAGAAGGGGATCTTCATCGCGGAGAGCGGCAAAGTCATTGAGCGCGCGGTTGAGGCGGGGCTCGAGCCGGTGAGCTTTCTGTTGGGGGAGCGTTGGCTCGAGCAACTGACACCGTTGCTCGACAAGGTCGCCGATGCGCATCCTGAGCTTGAGATCCCTGTGTTTGTGGGGGCGATGGACCTGCTGGAGCAGCTCACGGGCTTCTCCGTCACGCGTGGAGCCCTTGCGGCGTTTCGCCGACCGCCACTTGCCGATCCGGGCGCTTTTCTCGACGGGCTCGTCGAGCGTGCCGATGGTCGCCCGGTGCGCGTGTGCGTGCTCGAGGGCATCGTCGACCATTCCAATGTCGGTGCGATCTTTCGCTCCGCCGCCGCGCTCAATGTCGACGGCATCCTGGTAAGCCCCACGTGCGTCGATCCGCTGTATCGTCGCTCCGCGCGTGTGTCCATGGGCACGGTGTTCCAGGTACCTTGGACGCGCATCGGCAGCGAGGCACGCGCGTGGCCGTATGACGGCTTCGAGGTCCTCAAGGGTGCGGGGTTCACGTGCTCTGCCATGGCTCTTTCCGATGATTCCGTCTCACTCGACGATCCGTCGCTTCTGGATATCGAGCGCCATGCCATCTTCATGGGCACCGAAGGTACGGGACTGCAAGCCAGGACTATAGCGGGGTGCGACAAGACCATCCGCATCCCCATGGCACATGGCGTGGACTCCCTCAATGTGGCTGCGGCAAGTGCCGTGGCGTTCTGGCAGCTTTGCCCCCATGTCGACAACGGCTATCACTACCGTCCGGGCATGTTTGCCTAGTCGACCTCTGCACCTTTCATTTTCGTGCTTTAACGCCGCGTTGTTTGGGGACTGCGACCTGCCGATAATTGGCGAAGGGTTGCGGTCCCCATGTTGTTGCCGTAGGCTCGTATGGCTGCAGTTGAACGGGGATGGGGGAGCATATGGTAAAACGTGCCGGGAATGGTTCGATCGACGTCACACAGGGTGTCATTTGGCGTCAGCTTCTTGCCCTATGTGTGCCCATTTTCTTCAGCTCCTTCTTCCAGCAGGCCTATGCCCTCATCAACACGTATATCGTCGGGCAGTTCGGTGGCAAGATCGCACTTGGCGGCATTCAGTCCACGCTGTCCCTCTCTGAGCTTGCAATTGGTTTTTGCGTCGGCCTTGGTGCCGGTTGCGCTGTGATTACCGGTCAGTTTTTCGGCCAGCGCGACGACGACCGGCTCTCTCGTTCCGTCCACACCGCCATGACGCTCGCGCTCATCATCGGTGCTTGCATATCGGTGTTCGGAGTCATATTCTTGCCGAGCATCCTCACGCTTATGGGGACGCCCGACGAGCTCATGTGGGAGGCCGTGGCTTATTCTCGCTGCTATTTTGGGGCCATGGTGTTCTCGCTTGTCCTCAACATGGGTACCGCTCTTCTGCGTGCCGTGGGCGATACGCGTGCGCCCGCGCTCATTATCGCGAGCGGCTGCATTTTCAACGTGGTCTTCGACCTGATTTTCGTCGCCTGGTTCAAGATGGAGGCTCTGGGCTGCGGCATCGCGACGGCTCTCACTATTGCGATCAACGCCTCTATGGTGCTTTTGCGCCTTATGCGCGCCGATGGACCGTGGCACCTCGAGTTCTCCCGGCTGCGCATCGACCCCGTCATCTGCAAGAGTATGGTCGCCACCGGCCTGCCGTTGGGGATCCAAGCCTCACTCTATTCGATCTCTAACATCATCGTGCAGTCTACGGTGAATTCTTTCGGAGCGGACGCCGTGACTGGCTGGGGCCTTGCCGCCCGCCTGGACGGCATCGTGTGGATGGTCACCGAGGCGCTCGGCGTGGCCATGACCACGTTCTCCGCGCAG
Organism: Collinsella intestinalis DSM 13280; assembly: GCF_000156175.1. GTDB lineage: Bacteria > Actinomycetota > Coriobacteriia > Coriobacteriales > Coriobacteriaceae > Collinsella > Collinsella intestinalis. The sequence continues at coordinate 476,625 of NZ_GG692710.1, read as the reverse complement.
AACTTCGGCGCGCGGAATTACGAACGCATGCGCCGCGGTTACCATACCTCGCTCGTCATCACGGTGACCCTCATTGGCTCGATGGCACTGTTCCTCATCACGTTCGTCGATCCGCTGGCCCGATTCTTCATTGATGATTCCACGGTGGTGGGCTATACCTCGACCATGATTCATTTCATCGCGCCGTTCTATCTGTTCTATTCGATTGTCGACAACACATCGGGCGCCATCCGCGGCTCCGGCGAGAGCCTGCGCCCCATGTTGCTGACGGTTGTGGGCACCGTGGTGTTCCGTGTCATCTGGCTGCTCGTCGTGGTGCCGATGCACCATATGCTTCAGACCATGCTGATGGTGTATCCGGTTACATGGATTCTCACGGCCTGCCTGTTCGTCGCCTATCATCACTTCGGTCATTGGCTCAGCCATGCCGAGCGCCGTCGGGATAAGCTCGAGCTCTCCATCTAGCGCCTCGCTCATCCGTTTAGATTGCGCCCCGCGGGGTATCCTGAACCAGATACTGAACGTACGGACGGAGTCTTTCCATGGAAATGGACGATCACAAGCGTAGACGCAACATGATCCTCTACGTGCTCATCGCCTTCGCGGTGTACCTCGTTCTCAGCAATGTGCTGTTCCCGAGCTTCCAAAACGGCGGTATGCAGGTCGAGGATGTCACGTATTCCCAGCTGCTTGATGACCTTAAGGACAAAAAGGTCAAGGAGATCAGCTATACAACCGATGACGCGCAGGCCATGTACACGCGCAAGGGCGAGAAGGACAAGGCCTATCGCACCACCACCATGCCTACCGACGTCGATTTGACGAACCGCATCGAGGAGGCAGGTGCCGAGCTCAAGGTCACCATCCCCAAGCAGGATTCCGGTATGTGGACCTACCTGATGGTGACCGTGTTCGCACCCATGCTCATCTTCTTCCTGCTCGGCTGGTGGCTCAACCGTCGCATGAAGAAGGCCATGGGAGACGACAACCCCTCCATGGATTTCTCCGGCGGCGGCTTCGGCGGCCTGGGCGGCGGCAACCTCGGTAAGTCCGGTGCGCGCATCGTCGCATCCAAGGATGTCGGTGTGACCTTCAAGGATGTTGCCGGCCAGGAGGAGGCAAAGGAATCTCTCAAGGAGGTCGTGGACTTCCTTGAGAACCCGCAGCGCTACGAGGAGATCGGTGCCAAGTTGCCGCGCGGTGCCCTGCTCGTGGGTCCTCCCGGCACGGGCAAGACCCTGCTCGCCAAGGCCGTTGCCGGCGAGGCCGGTGTACCGTTCTTCTCCATTTCGGGTTCCGAGTTCGTCGAGATGTTCGTTGGCCGCGGCGCCGCCAAGGTTCGCGACCTGTTCAAGCAGGCCAAGGAAAAGGCCCCCTGCATCGTCTTCATCGATGAGATCGATACCATCGGCAAGAAGCGCGACGGTGGCGGTTTCTCTGGAAACGACGAGCGCGAGCAGACGCTCAACCAGCTCCTCACCGAGATGGACGGCTTCGACAACCAAAAGGGCATCGTCGTCCTTGCGGCCACCAACCGCCCCGACTCGCTCGACGCCGCATTGCTGCGTCCTGGTCGCTTCGACCGCCGCGTGCCCGTCGAGCTGCCTGACCTGGCCGGTCGTAAGGCCATCCTCGAGCTTCATACCAAGGATGTGAAGACCGAGCCCGGCATCGACTTGACCACGATCGCCCGCGCCACACCCGGTGCTTCCGGTGCCGATCTGGCCAATATCATTAACGAGGGCGCCCTTCGCGCCGTCCGCCTCGGTCGCAAGCGTGCGACCCAGGAGGACTTCGAGGAGAGCGTCGAGGTGGTCATCGCCGGCCAGCAGCGCAAGTCCACCGTTTTGTCCGATCACGAGAAGCAGGTCGTCGCGTACCACGAGATCGGCCACGCCATCGTGGCGGCTCGTCAGAAGGGCTCGGCTCCGGTCACCAAGATCACCATCGTGCCCCGCACGTCGGGCGCCCTCGGCTATACCATGCAGGTGGAGGAAGATGAGCGTTTCCTCACCACCAAGCAAGAGGTTTTGGACAAGCTCGCCGTCTATTGCGGCGGCCGTGCTGCTGAGGAGCTCATCTTCGGCGAGATGACCACCGGTGCCGCGAACGATATCGAGCAGGCGACCAAGCTCGCGCGCAACATGATTACGCGGTTCGGTATGTCCGAGGAGTTTGGCATGATGGCGCTCGGCACCGTTCAGAACGCCTACCTCAACCAGGACACGTCGCTTACTTGCGCCCCCGGCACCGCGGAGCGCGTTGACGCGGCCGTCCTCAAGCTCATTACCGAGGCGCATGAGCGCGCCATGCAGATCCTGAAGGAAAACAAGTTCAAGCTGCATGAGCTCGCCCATTACCTCTACAAGAAGGAGACCATCACGGGCGATGAGTTCATGAGCCTTCTCACTCGCGAGAATCCGCTCATGCCCAAGGGCCCCCAGGAGTAACAGTGGCTATCGCTCGCGGCTGAAATCCGACCCCGCCCGCCCATGTGCGAGCGGGGTCTCTGCGTGCGAATGGCCTGAAAGGACAAGATGTTTGAGACGACTTCCGAGCTGAGATTCGCCGTCTTGATCGATGCCGACAACGTTAGCGAGAAGTACATCAAGGTAATCCTCGATGAGATTTCCAACGCGGGCGTTGCGACGTACAAGCGCATCTATGGCGATTGGACGAGTCCGCGATTGGCGAGCTGGAAGAGTTGCCTGCTCGACCATTCGATCATTCCCATGCAGCAGTACAGCTACACGTATGGCAAGAATGCCACCGACTCCGCGATGATCATCGACGCGATGGACATCCTGTATTCGGGAACGGTCGACGGATTCGCCATCGTCAGTTCCGATTCCGATTTCACGCGACTCGTCGCCCGTTTGCGCGAAAGCGGCATGATCGTTATCGGCATGGGCGAGCAAAAGACCCCCAAGCCGTTCATCTCTGCCTGTAACCAGTTCAAATACCTCGATCTGCTCTACGCCCAGCGACAGGACGAGGAATCTGAAGACGCGCAGGATGCCCGTGATGACACCGATATGGCGGCCTCGACGGGAAAGACGCCCTCCCGTCGACGTCGCCGTCGACCTGGCGATGCCGGCGGCAATACGTCCGAGTCTTTCGATTGCGCCTGTGAGGATGTCGATGATGAGCTTGAGGGGGAAGTGACGTTCGGCGAGATGAGCCGAGCCGATAAGCGCCGCCATCTGCGTGCGATTCGCTGCGCCATCAACGCCGTCATCGATTCCTTCGGCGATGAAGACGGCTGGATCTCCCTGGGGCTGCTTGGCGATCAGCTTGGGAAGCGTCTTCCCGATTTCGACGTTCGCAACTACGGGTATAAGCGCCTGCGCCCGTTTTTGAAGTCCTTGGGTGTCTACGAGTTTGATGAGCCGGTGGGCGAGCAGGGAAAGCGCCAGATCAACCTTCGCCAACGTGATGTGTGATGACCTGCCGGTCTTCGTTTCGTCCCGGTGAGGGCATCGTGGGGGAGTACGGGTGTTTTCAAGGGTTCTCGGTGCGGGGATTCCCGTGGAGGAGTTGAGGTTTTCCTTGGGTTCGACCTGCATCTTGTGTATACTACCAAGCTGTTTGTTCAACCTATGTGCCGGCGTACGCGTGCGGCACCTCTAGAAGAGTAAGGAATCTGTCATGGATTACATCCGCGCAATCGAGCGTCAGCAGATCCGCGAGGACATGCCTCGCATCCTGGTCGGCGACAACGTCAAGGTGCACTACCGCATCAAGGAGGGTGACCGCGAGCGCGTCCAGGTCTTCCAGGGCGACGTCATCCGTCTCCAGGGTGCCGGTTCTCGCGAGACCTTCACGGTCCGCAAGGTCTCCTATGGCGTCGGCGTCGAGCGTACCTTCCCGGTTCACTCCCCGAAGATCGCCAAGCTCGAGGTCGTGCGTCACGGTAAGGTCCGTCGCGCCAAGCTCTACTACCTGCGCGACAAGGTGGGCAAGGCTGCCCGCATCCCCGAGAAGCGCTAAGTCGCTTTTCGCGGAGTACAGATCCGCAACAGGAAACGGGCCGCTCTTTGGGCGGCCCGTTTTCGTGTACATCGAAGGTGCGTCCAAGCGTTGAGAGGAAGAGCCGGTATGGCCAATATGACGAGTTCCGCGTCGGCAGCCCAGGTCGCCGCCGAGTTGAGCAGTGCGTCCATCGACCAGATCGAGGCTTTGGTCGATCGGTATTCCGAGGATCCGCGGGCGCAGGTTCAAAAGGCGTGCGAGCGCGCCTTGAAGCGGCTTTCAAAGGAGCGTGCGGAGCGCGAGCGCGTCGATGCGATGTACGAAACCATGGCACAGCTTGGCGGCGAGGGGGTCGTCGTCGGTGTCGATGAGGTCGGACGCGGGTCAGTTGCCGGCCCTCTGACCGTTTGCGCCGTAAGCCTTCCCTCCGAGCCGCGCATTTGGGGAATCAATGATTCCAAACAGTTGACTCCCGCAAAGCGAGAGATGCTCGCCGTTCGAATCGCGGAGGTTGCAACGGCTGTCGGCATCTGTCATATCGCTCCTTCCCGCATCGACGAGATCGGCATGGCCCGCGCCCTTCGTGAGGCGGTCGCCGGTGCCGTTGCCGACACGGGCCTGGAGCCCGACTGCGTGCTCATGGACGGCAATCCGTTGGGTGCCGTTCCCAATGAGCGCGATGTTGTGAAGGGTGACGCCAAGGTCGCCTGCATTGCCGCTGCCTCCATCGTCGCCAAGGTGACTCGTGACGAGCTTATGGTTGAGCTCGATACGGAATATCCCGAGTACCATCTCGCTCAATCGAAAGGCTATGCCTCGGCCGAACACATCCAGGCAATCAAGGATCACGGTCTGTCTCCCGTCCATCGCGTGAGCTTTTGCGGTAATTTCCTGGAGACCGCCCGTCTTTTTTAACGTTTTCCATCCCCTCTCGACCAAACCACCGCACGGTCTCTCGTGTTTTCTCTTTTGGGCAGATTGGTTCCAAAGTGCTTTGGAATCGCGTTCGTATTGCCCTGAGGCCATTCAAAAGCTCGGGTCCATACTTCGACTCACCCGATGTGAGGAGGCGCTATGGGAACGAACAGGCAAAGGGATCTCGCGCGAGAACTGGTCGACCGCATGCTTTCGGGCGATGATATCGTGTTTGGACATCAGGATGCCGATGGCATGTCGAACAAGCTCCTGGGGTCCCTGGGTGAAGAGCTCGCTGCGCGATATCTTGAGCAACGAGGCTATGACATCATCGATCGGAATTATCGTTGCCCTGAGGGGGAGGCCGATCTTGTCGCCTATGATCAGGATGACGACGGAGTCGTGTTGGTTGAGGTTAAGACGAGACGTTCACGTTCTGAGCGAGGCGGCGCGTATCCCGAAGAAGCGGTTACCCCTGAGAAGCAGCGTAGGTATCGTCGGATCGCCCTGTGCTACGCGGCGGATCATTATCCGGTTCCATCCATCCGATTTGATGTCATAGGGGTGACCCTCAGGCCCGCCAACATCGGTGAGATAAGGCATCTATGCGGCGCGTTTGATTGGTCGGGTCGCTGATGCCCGGGTCTCGCAGGGTGTACGCCGTCCACGCTGCATGCATTCGCGGCGTGGAGGCGTTTCCCGTAACAGTGGAAGTATCCGCATCGGGCACGATTCCCGGTCTTACTATCGTTGGCATGGCCGACGCGGCGGTGCAGGAGGCGCGGGTTCGCATCCGCTGCGCCTTGCGTGCGAGCGATTTTGAGATTCCGCGATGTGCGTTAACGGTGAGCTTGGCGCCTGGAGACGTGAGGAAGACGGGTTCGGGATTTGACCTTCCCATTGCGGTGGCCATTCTGGCTTTAACCAATCAAATCCCAGTTTCCGGACTCGATGACTATCTTTTTGCGGGAGAACTCGGGCTCGATGGTTCGGTCAACGCCGTCAGTGGAGAAGTCGCATATCAGCTCCTCGCGCGGGACAACGCCCTTTCCTTCGCCGGCGGACAGGGCGGCACGCATGTTCCGGTTCAGGGCGTGGCCTGTGGCATCTTGTCTCATATCGGCCATTTGAGACTCGGTATCGATGCGGCGCTTGGTATGCCTGTTTCGACAGAGTCCCCTGCCGATCCTTTGGTTCCGCCACTAGATTACGGCGATGTGGTTGGGCAGGAGATCGCGAAGAGAGGGATTGCCGTTGCGGCCGCTGGCGGCCTCGGAATGCTCATGGTCGGGGCTCCCGGATCGGGTAAGACAATGCTCGCGAAGAGGATGACGACCATTCTGCCGCCCCTTGATGAGGATGAGCGCCAGGAGGCGCTATGTATCCACTCGGTATTGGGAGAGCCGGTAGATTCCTTGCTCCGGGGTGAGAGACCTTTTAGGAGCCCGCACCACTCGGTTTCCGTAGCCGGTTTGGTTGGCGGTGGCAGGCCCGTGCATCCGGGTGAGATCAGCTTGGCGCATGGCGGCGTTCTGTATCTGGATGAGCTCGGCGAGTTTCCCTCGACCTCGCTTCAGATGTTGCGGCAGCCAATTGAGGAGGGAAGTATCCGCGTTGTACGCGTCGATGGCACCTTCACGTTCCCCGCGCGGTTTCAGCTCATAGCCGCGAGCAATCCTTGTCCGTGTGGATACCTCGGCGATCGTGATATCGCTTGTCGTTGCTCGGATGCCGCAATCGAGCGATATCGGACGAAGCTCGGAGGTCCGCTCGCCGATCGAATCGACTTGATTGTGGACGTTGCACGACCGGATCCCGACCTGATTGTCCGGGGTGCGGAGGGGAAAACAAGCTCGGAATTGCTCGAAGACGTGATGCGAGGCCGAGAGTTCCGTTCGTGGAGGGTCGCCAGCCGAAGGGACGGCGATGGCCATGATGGGCTGACAAGTATCGATGCGGCTATCGCTTCGCAGGCTCTTAGCAACGAGGGAAAAACCGCCCTTCTAGAAATCGCGAGAAGAAAGCACCTGACTGGTCGCGGGATCGTACGACTTTCAAGGGTTGCCCGAGCCATTGCCGACATGGCCGAGTCGCAGACCATTGAGCCTGCCCATCTTATGGAGGCATCGCTGCTGCAAGGAAGGAGGGGAGATGGGGAAGCCTGCTGACGGTATCGAGCTTCATAGAGGTGATGAACGCTACCCAAAGACTGTCGAGGAGCTTGCAAATCCGCCACAGACCCTTTACGTGAGGGGTGATCCCAGCATTTTGGATGCACCGTCTCTGTCGATCATCGGCGCACGCAAATCAACTCCTTATGGTCGGGCCATCGCGGAGATGGCCGGTCGAATCGCAGCAGAGTCTGGGATCGTTGTGGTTTCGGGCGGGGCTCGAGGATGCGATCAGGCTGGAGGGATGGGCGCGCTGAATGCCGGCGGACGGCATGTCGTGGTTTTGGGTACGGGTGCAGACGTCGTGTATCCGTCGAGTGCCGGCCGATTGATCGATCGTTCATTGCTTCAGGGAGGATGTGTGCTGTCGCTCGAGCCGTGGGGTACGCAGCCCATGAAATGGGCCTTTCCCAAAAGGAACCAGGTGATAGCGGCTCTTTCCGGGGCGACGTTCGTTGCAGAGGCCGGCATGCCATCGGGCACGTTCAGCACCGCCGAGGCGGCGAATGCGCTGGGTCGCGAGCTATTGGCCGCCCCAGGTTCGATATTCTCCCCCGAGTCTCGGGGTGCGAATTACCTCATAGCCAACGGGGCGTGTTGCATTGCGGATGAGGAGGCCCTCGAGGTCGCCATTTCGAGAATATACGGGACTCTGCGGTTTTCTCGTCCCGATGCACGTGGGTTGGACGGTTTGGATACGAATGGTCGTCGCATGGTGGACATGCTGCTGGCCAATCCGATGCGCGTCGATGATCTTGCGTCCGCCCTTGGGGTCGATCCTCTTGCGTGCTTGCAGCTTATTGGAGACCTCGAGGTTCATGGCGTCGTTGAGCGATTGGTTGATGGAAGGTTGGCGCTGAGCGGCATTGCGCTTCACGCGCTTACGCGCTTGGGGCAGAATGGTTGAGATGCATTCGACGTAAGGGAGATGAATATGAGCTTTGAACGCGTGACGGTTATCGGCGGAGGTCTATCGGGCAGCGAGTGCGCCTGCCAGCTCGCCGATCGCGGCGTACCCGTTCGCCTGTATGAGATGCGGCCCGATCATTCTTCTCCTGCGCATCATACCGGCTCGCTTGCTGAGCTCGTTTGCTCTAATTCGTTCAAGTCGACTCGCGTGGACTCCGCCGCCGGGCTTCTCAAGGAGGAGCTCCGTAGGATGGGATCAGTTCTCATCGATTGCGCCGAGCGCGCTGCGGTCCCCGCTGGAGGGGCGCTCGCCGTCGATCGCGAGCGCTTCTCCGCCCTCGTTGAGGAAGAGGTGGCTCGCCGTTCCCTTATCGAGGTCATTCGCGAGGAGGTTGTGGATATCCCCGAGGGTCCCTGCGTCATCGCCGCGGGTCCGTTGTGCTCTCCCGCCCTTTCCGACAAGGTGCTCGAGCTCGTGGGCGGGGATGCCCTGTCATTCTTTGATGCCGCCGCTCCGATTGTCGATGCGACGACGATCGACAGGTCAATCGTGTTCACCCAGTCTCGCTATGACGAGCAAGGGGGCGGGGATTATCTCAATGCCCCCTTCACTAAGGATGAATACGACGCATTCATCGATGCGCTCGTTGGTGCCGAACGTGTTGTGTTGAAAGATTTCGAGCGCCGTGATTTGTTCCAGGCCTGTCAGCCGGCCGAGGAAGTTGCGCGAACCGGCCACGATGCCATCAGATTCGGCGCTATGAAGCCCGTGGGTTTGACGGATCCGCGTACGGGCAGGCGTCCTTGGGCCGCCGTTCAGCTGCGTTCTGAAAATGCGGAAGGCACCGCATACAATCTTGTTGGGTTCCAGACGAACCTCACGTTCGGCGAGCAAAAGCGGGTGTTCCGCATGATTCCCGGTCTGGAGAATGCCGAGTTCTTCCGTTACGGTGTCATGCACCGAAACACGTTCGTCGATGCACCGCGCGTGCTGGATGGGTCTTTTGCCGTTCCGGGAACTCGGGTTCGTCTTGCCGGTCAGATCACCGGCACTGAGGGTTATACCGAGGCGGTTGCGTCTGGCCTGTTCGCCGCGCTCAACACGTTTGCAGATTTGAGCTCCACCGACCGCGTGTCGCTTCCGCTCACGGGCGCCTTTGGTTCACTTGTCGCGTACGCGACCTCGAAGGATACGGTCGACTACCAGCCGATGCACGTCAACTTCGGTGTGGTTCCCCCGCTTGAGGACGGCAAACGCCGCAGCAAGCGTGATCGCTATGCCGCTTATTCGGCTCGCGCACTCGCTGATCTCGACGCTTACATCTCAACCCGACCGGATTTGTTCGGCGAGCGCGGGCGGGCTTAGGTGGCGCCCTCCAGTCTTCAAAGCGAGCTGCTTGCCCAGATTGATGATTTCATCGTATTCATCTCGTGCGTTGAAGGGCTGTCTCCCGAGACGGTCAGGGCCTACGGTCAGCATTTGGAAGCGTACGCCGATTGGTGCGAATCACACGCGGTCGATGGACTGGATCCTTCATCTCGGGACTTGAGATCTTATCTTGCCGAATTTCGTCGCGATGGCCGGGCTTCGACTACGGTCGCAGCACACCTTTCCGCGCTCCGATCGTTCTTTCGCTGGTTGGAATATTCGGGACATAGGGCGGGAGCGGTCCCTCTTGCGACGGTTGCCCCGAAGCAGCGTAGGGAACTTCCTCATGTGCTGACTGCTGAGGAGCTGGCGGCTTTGTTCGATGCCCCCGATCTTTCATGTCCTGTCGGCTTGAGGGATGCCGCCATGCTCGAGCTATTTATCGCCACAGGCGCTCGCATCTCCGAGCTTTCCAGGCTCGAGCTCGGTGATGTCTGCGTGGCTGAGAGACAAGTGTGCCTTCTGGGCAAAGGCTCCAAGGAGCGAATCGTCCCCCTATACGCGAGGGCGATCGAGGTTTACGAGAGGTATCTTGAAAACGGAAGGCCCAATCTGCTTCGGGCGCCCGCGCTCGGCGGCGACGCGTGCCGTGCGGTGTTCGTCTCAGACCGGGGAAGGGCGATGAACAGCGATGCGCTGCGATATCGTTTTGACGTATTAAAAAGAAAAGCCGGTATCTCATCTGACATAACGCCCCATGCGATGCGCCATACGTTTGCGACTGAATTGCTCGGCGGGGGAGCGGATCTTCGTAGCGTGCAGGAGCTCCTTGGGCATGCAAGTCTCTCTACGACCCAGATTTACACGCATTTGACGCCGGATCGACTTAAATCTGCTGTCGCGCGGGCGCATCCTCGTGGATAGAGTTTGTGGGCCCTTGGCAATGGCGGTCGGACCTGCTACCATGCATCAGGTTGCGAATACGCAACGTTCCATCACACACGCACGGCTACACGCCGGCCGCGGTGCTCGGGCTAAGGTAGCACAGGCTCGAGTGGTCGGAGTGGTCGACACCGTGCGAAAGAAAAACCGGGAGGTAAACATGGCTACCAAGATTAACATCCGTACCCTGCTCGAGGCTGGCTGCCACTTCGGTCACCAGACCCGTCGTTGGAACCCCAAGATGAAGCCGTTCATCTTCGGTGAGCGCAACAACATCTACATCCTCGACCTCAAGCAAACCATCGTCGAGGCCGACAAGGCTTACACCTTCCTGAAGGAGACCGCTGCCAAGGGTGGCAAGGTCCTCTTCGTCGGCACCAAGAAGCAGGCTCAGGAGGCCGTGAAGGCCGCCGCCGAGCGCGCCAACATGCCTTACATCAACCAGCGCTGGCTCGGCGGTATGCTCACCAACTTCGTGACCATCCGCTCCCGCATCAACCGCCTCGAGGAGCTCGAGGGCATGGTCGCCGACGGCTCCATGGCCCTGCGCGGCAAGAAGGAGCAGGCTGTCCTGGGTAAGGAGCTCGCCAAGCTGCAGGCCAACCTCGGTGGCGCCCGTGAGCTCAAGAGCACCCCGGCTGCTCTCTTCGTCATCGACACCAAGCGCGAGGAGAACGCCATCAAGGAGGCTAAGCGCCTCGGCATCCCGGTGGTCGCCCTCATCGACACCAACTCCGATCCCGACGTCGTCGACTACGGCATTCCCTGCAACGACGACGCCATCTCCGCGATCCAGCTCATGAGCGAGCTGTTCGCCGACGCTTGCCTCGCCGGTTCCGGCAAGGAGCAGATCTCCGAGGCCGAGATGGCCGCTGAGGCTCCTGCCACCGAGGCCGCTGCCGAGTAGGCAACCGTACCCCGTTAGGTAACTTCCTTCGAAAGGAACGAACATGGCTCAGATCACCGCCGCTATGGTCAAGGAGCTCCGCGAGATGACCGACTCTCCGATGATGGAGTGCAAGAAGGCTCTCGTTCAGGCTGAGGGCGATATGGACGCCGCTGTCGACATCCTCCGTAAGAACGGCCTCGCCGCTGCCGCCAAGAAGGCCGGTCGCGACACCAACGAGGGCGCTGTCGCCGCTTACATCTCCGAGGACGGCACCAAGGGCGCTCTCGCTGAGATCGCTTGCGAGACTGACTTCGTCGCCTCCAACCCCAAGTTCACTGGCTTTGCCGCTGAGGTCGCCAAGGTCGTTTGCGACAACGAGCCCGCTGATGTCGAGGCCCTCATGGCCTGCGACATGAACGGTGAGACTGTCGAGGCCGCCCTCACCGAGATGATTCACGTCATCGGTGAGAACATGAAGGTCTCTCGCACCACCGTTCGCAAGCCCGCCGCCGGTGGCGTTGCCTCTTACATCCACATGGGTGGCAAGATCGGCGTTCTCGTCGAGTTCTCCTTCGACAAGCCCGAGACCGCTACCGACGAGGCCTTCAAGGCCTTCGCTCATGACGTGGCCATGCAGGTCGCCGCTACCGCTCCTATCGCCGCTGTCCGCGAGGACGTGGCTCAGGACGTCATCGACCACGAGGTCGAGATCTACAAGGCTCAGGCTGCCGAGTCCGGCAAGCCCGAGGCCATCCAGGAGAAGATGGCCATTGGCCGTCTCGAGAAGTTCTTCAAGGGCATCGTCCTGAACGAGCAGGAGTTCATCAAGGATTCCAGCCTCACCATCAAGGCCTATGCCGAGAAAGTCTCCAAGGAGCTCGGTGACACCGTCAAGGTCGTCGCCTTCGATCGTCTGGTTTGCGGCGAGTAATTTCGCAATGAGCTAGTTTATGCAGGTCGTGGGAGCACTCCCGCGGCCTGCTTTTTCATGTGCCGCCAAGCGAAGGCGACGCGTGTTCTTCATCCCTGCTAGAATGGGAACAATTCCGTACTAAGGAGGCATCCTTGTCCGATTACCAGTACAAACGCGTTCTTCTCAAGATTTCCGGCGAGGCGCTGATGGGCAGCGCCGATTACGGCATCGATCCCGCTATCGTCGAGCGCATGGCCGCCCAGGTCAAGCAGCTGCATGACGAGGGCATTGAGGTCGCCGTCGTCGTCGGCGGCGGCAACATCTTCCGTGGTGTCGCAGGTTCCGCCAAGGGTATGGAGCGCGCCCAGGCCGACTACATGGGCATGCTCGCCACGGTCATGAACGCTCTCGCCCTGCAGGACGCCATCGAGCGCATCGACTGCCCCTGCCGCGTCATGAGCGGTATCCAGATGAACGAGGTCTGCGAACCCTACATCCGCCGTCGCGCGATGCGCAGCCTTGAGAAGGGCGACGTCGTCATCTTCGCCGCCGGTTCGGGTAACCCCTATTTCACCACCGATACTGCGGCCGCTCTGCGCGCCTGCGAGATCGGCGCGGACTGTCTGCTTAAGGCCACCAAGGTCGACGGCGTGTATGATATGGACCCCGTCAAGAACGAGGATGCCGTTCGATTCGACAGCATCAGCTATCATGAGGTGCTCGTTCGCGGCCTTCAGGTCATGGACGCCACCGCGACCGCCCTGTGCCAGGACAACCACATGCCGATTATCGTCCTCAACATCGATGGGGATGACAACATCAAGCGCGCGCTGGCGGGCGAGCCCGTCGGTACCGTCGTCATGGAAGAGGAGTAAGTCATGTCCGATATCCGCGAGAACATGGACAAGGCCATCGATAGCCTGAAGCACAACTTTGCCAAGGTCCGCACCGGCCGCGCTAACGCCAACGTGCTGTCCGATATCACGGTCGACTACTACGGCGTGGCCACCCCGATCACCCAAGTCGCCGCTATCAAGGTCCCCGAGGCCCACATGCTTGTCATCGAGCCCTGGGACAAGGCCCTCGTCAACGCGATCGTCAAGGCGGTCACCGCCTCCGATCTTGGCATTACCCCGAACTCCGACGGCATTGTCGTTCGCCTGCCTTTCCCGGCCCCCACGGAGGAGCGCCGTCGCGAGCTCGTCAAGGAGTGCCGCGATCTCGCTGAGCACGCCAAGATCGCCATTCGCAACATTCGTCGCGACGCTAATAACAAGCTCGAGCGCGATGAGGAGCTCACCGAGGACGACGTCCGTCGCGAGCAGGCGAAGGTCCAGAAGGCGACCGATGAATATGTCGCTCGTGTCGAGGAGCTTCTGAAGGCCAAAGAGGCCGAGGTCATGGAGATCTAGTCATGAACTATGACATCGAAAAGCTCAACGAGTTCTTCGCCGAGCATCCCGATGACATCTCGATCGCAGATATCGATATGGCGCGTATTCCGCGCCATATCTCCTGCATCATGGACGGCAACGGCCGATGGGCGACCTCCCGTGGTCTCGGTAGGGGAGAGGGCCATAAGGCCGGTATCGTGGCGCTGCAAGACGTCATCACCGCTTGCGTTCGTATGGGCGTTGACGTTTTGTCCGCTTACGCCTTTTCCACGGAGAATTGGAATCGCCCTCAGGCTGAGGTCGATCTGCTCATGTACCTCTTCGCCAAGACGTTCGTCGATGAGCTGCCTTTGCTCAAACGTGAGAACGTGCGCGTCGAGTTTCTCGGTGACATCTCTGCGCTCCCCAAGAAGACCCGCGACGTCTTTGAGCGCGGTCTTGCCGAGACGCGCGATCATACGGGCATGACGCTCGCCCTCGCCGTCAATTACGGCGGGCGGGCCGAGATCACCCGTGCCGTCAGGCATATCGCTGAGGCCGTTTCGACAGGCGATATTGCCGTCGAACAGATCGACGACGCCCTCGTTGCCGATCACCTCTATACGGCGGGTCTGCCTGATCCCGAGCTCGTCATCCGCACGTCGGGTGAGCTGCGTGTCTCGAACTACCTGTTGTGGCAGATCGCCTATTCCGAGTTTTATATCACCGATACGTATTGGCCCGATTTCGATCGATGGGGGCTTGTCCGCGCCATTGCCTCGTTCCAGGGCCGTGACCGCCGATTCGGCGGTCTTTCCCAGGCTTAAGGCCGGGGGAGTCTCAAGGAGTTCATCTTGGATTCTAAGGAAGCTACCTCTAAAGCTGCGGCGACCGAGAAATCCGGCGGTCGCCTTCATTCGTTTATGGTGCGAGCCGGGGCCGGCATCGTGTATGCGGCGCTATTCATCGGGTCTTTGTTGTTCGGTGTCGTACCCACTGCCGTTTTTACCTCGGTTATGTCGGTGCTTTGCTGCTATGAGTTTTATCGCATAATGCGACTGGACGGTAAGGTTCCCAATGAATTCGTGGGACTCGTCGCCTCGGTGCTTTTCCCGCTGTCCGTCCTGGTCGACCCCGTGTGGCTCACCGTCATCAACTTCCTGCTCGTGTTGCTCTTGGGCCTGTGGTATGTGAAGAACCCCCGCACGCGCATCGCCGATGTGGCGGTGACGGCTTTCGGCGCCATCTACACCGGCTACATGCTATCCGCCATCGTTTTGCTTCGCGAGGCCATTCCCGGCTGGGAGGGCGCGTTGCTGTCCATCGGCGTCTGTGCTTCCCTGTGGCTCTCAGATTCCTTTGCCTACATGGTCGGTAGTCGCTTTGGTAGGCACAAGATGGTTCCCAAGATCTCTCCCAAGAAAAGCTGGGAGGGTTTCTTCGGCGGTCTTTTTGGTTCCGTCGTCGTTTGGATCATCATCTGGTGGACGGGCCTGTATGAGATCAACCTCTGGTTCTCCATTCTCTGCGGCGTGGTGGTATCCATCATGGGCGTGTTCGGCGATCTGCTCGAGAGCCGTATCAAACGAGGTGTCGGTGTCAAGGATTCGGGCAATCTCATTCCCGGGCATGGCGGCATGCTCGATCGGTCCGACTCTTTGATCGTCGGAGTCATCACAGCCTATCTTATGCTTCACCTTGGGGGTGTCCTGTAATGTCTGTCGTCGACACCCCTTCACGTACGCGCATTGCCATCCTCGGCTGTACGGGCTCTATCGGCACGCAGGCGCTCGATGTTTGCAAGCAGCACTCCGACAAGCTTGAGGTCGTTGCGCTGAGCGCGCATTCGCGCACCGAGAATCTGGTTCATTTTGCACACGAGTTTGCTGTGCGACATGTGGCGGTTACGTCTGAGGCGCATCGTGGCGACGCGGTCCTCTCGGAGCTACCCTCCGCGTGCGAACTGCATATCGGCTCTCGTTGTGCCGAGGAGCTCGTCGAGCTCGAGGATGTAGACGTGGTCCTCGTCGCAATCGTGGGCGCCGCGGGCCTTTCTGCCAGCCATGCCGTTCTCAAGAGCGGCAAGCGACTGGCGCTTGCCAACAAGGAGTCCCTGGTCGTGGGTGGCGATTTGCTGTTGCCCATGGTCCAGCCGGGTCAGATGCTTCCCGTTGATTCGGAACACGGGGCCATTTTCCAATGCCTGCTCGGCGAGAATCCGCGCGAGGCGCATTGCATCTGGCTCACGTGTTCGGGCGGCCCGTTCTATGGGCGCGCTCTCGATGAACTTGCCGATGTTACTCGTCATGATGCCTTGGCCCATCCAACGTGGAACATGGGTGCGAAGATCACCATCGATTCCGCCACCCTCATGAACAAGGGTCTTGAACGCATCGAGGCCATGCATCTGTTCGGTATGGATATCGATCGCATCAAGGTGCTCATCCAGCGTGAGTCCAAGATTCATTCCATGGTCGAATTCGAGGACGGCTCGGTCATGGCGCATCTCGGTGCCTCCGATATGCGCATTCCCATCCAGTATGCGTTTTCGTATCCCGAGCGCTGGTCCACTCCCGCCCCGCGTGTCGATTTCCGCGAAATTGCGCAACTTACATTTGGTGCGCCGGATATGGAATCCTTCCGCTGCCTCAAGCTCGCCGAAATCGCCGGCAAGCAAGGGGGTACGCTTCCCTGCGTGCTTAACGCCGCTAACGAGGTCGCCGTCGACGCATTCTTGCATGACGCCTGCACGTTTACCGGCATCGCCGATGTCGTTGAGGCGTGCATGGACGAGCACGACTGTCAGAAGGTCGTTTCCTTCGAGCAGCTGGCCGATGTCGACGCATGGGCTCGTGAGCAGGCGCGAGGTATCATCTCGTCCCGTTTCTGATGAGTTTGGATTATATGGACGCTCTATTTGGAATTCTCGGCCCCATCTTTTGGGGCCTTCTGCTTCTGTCGGTCCTCGTGTTCGTGCACGAGGGTGGACATTTTCTCGCCGCGCGGGCGTGCGGCGTTCGCGTGCTCGAGTTTTTCCTCGGCATGCCCTGTCGTTTCAACATCCACCACGTTTCCAAGCGCATCGGCACGAAGTTCGGTGTGACCCCGATTCTTCTCGGCGGGTACGCTGAGATTTGTGGCATGGATCCGACCGAGGTCCCCTGCGCCCCGCAGGTCCTCGCTTGCATTCATCGCCATGGTACGGTCGAGCTCGAGATTGTTGCCGAGGAGCTTGGTCTGTCGTTGGATGACGTTCAGGATGCCTGCTCGCTGCTCTATGGCTGGGGCTCCATCATCCCCGTCGAGGTTGAGCTCGAGGATGTCGAGAAATACCACGGCGGCGACTTTCCGCAGGCGTTTGCCGCGGTCTCTCGCGATCGGTCCGGCAATACGGTTTATGACGGTCGCACGTTCGATCGCGAGCATGCCACTGACGAGGGCGATCCCTGGGTCCCTCCCATGACTGATGTCGAATTCTTCGAGCTTGAGCGTTCTCATACGTACATTGGCAAGGGATTTTGGAAGCGTGCCTTCATGCTGGTTGCGGGTATCGCCGTCAATATCCTGACTGGTTTTCTGCTCGTAATCGCGGTCTATTCCGCGCTCGGTGTCTCAACACCCATGGACCTCAACGTCCTAGGCGATATCGTCGTTGACTCTCCCGCTCAGCAAGCTGGTCTTCAGAAGGGCGACCGTGTGATTGCCGTCAATGGGGAGCAGGTCGCCTCTTGGATCGAAATGACTGATGCCTTGAACGCCACCGGCAAGAAGGACCCGGTCGAGCTTGAGCTGTGGCGTCCCAACAACCAGAGCGATGCGTTCGAGCATCTTCCCTCTGACGAGAATTCGGGAGACGATTCCTGGGCTCGCGAGAACGGCTCGTTCATGAGTGTCGAGGTGTCGTTCGACCCCGACGGGATGTTGGGAATCAACGCACCTGTAAAGGTGATTCGCCTCAACCCGTTGCAGTCTTGCCAGATCGCCATCGACAACATCGTCACTACTGCCCAGTCTGTCGCCAGCCTTCTCAATCCGCGTCACACGATGGAGGTGCTCGACAACTCAACGTCCGTCGTCGGCATTTCCGTGATGTCTGCTCAGGCAGCTGCGGCCGGTCCTGCTACGTTCCTCAACTGGGCGGCGCTCATCTCGTTCTCCCTTGGTTTCATGAACCTGCTGCCCATCCCGCCTCTCGACGGAGGCAAACTGTTGATCGAGGCGATCCAGGCCGTTATGCGTCGAAAAGTTCCGGTCAAAGTTCAGACGGTCATTTCCATGATCGGTATTGGTCTGTTCGGCTTGCTGTTCGTCTACATGTTGGGCTCGGATATCCTCCGCTTCTTCTAGCGGTGGCAATGAAAGGGGAGTGCCATGCAAGGTCTCGCTCGTGAGCGCACGCGTCGTGTGATGGTGGGTTCCGTGCCCTTAGGCGGCGGGTCTCCGGTCGTGGTGCAATCCATGACCTGCACCCCCACCGTGGATGCCGATGCAACGCTTGCCCAGGTCAACGCATTGGTTGACGCGGGATGCGATCTAGTTCGGGTCACCGTGCCCTCTAGGGAGGCACTGGGGCCCTTCGAGCGCATCTGTCGCGAGTCTCCCGTGCCGATCGTGGCTGACATTCATTTCGATTACCGCCTTGCAATCGGGGCTGTTCGGGCTGGAGCGGCCAAGCTGCGCATCAACCCTGGCAACATCGGTGACTGGGAGCGCGTCGACGCCGTGATCGATGCGGCTGGTGAGGCGGGTGCGGCCATTCGCATCGGCGTCAATGCCGGCTCGCTCGACAAGCGCATCGCTGAGCGTGACGGCCTGACGCAGCCGGAGAAGCTTGTTGCCTCGTCGCTCGAGTTTGTAGAGCATTTCGAGAAGCGTGGATTCGACGACATCGTGCTTTCTGCTAAGGCGCATAGCGTGCCCACCACGATCGAGACGTATCGCGCGCTTTCGCGCGAACTGCCCCATGTCCCGTTGCATCTCGGCGTGACTGAGGCGGGCACCGTACAGCAAGGTACGATCAAGAGCGCCGTGGGTCTTGGTGTGTTACTCGCCGAGGGCATCGGTGACACGATGCGCGTGAGCCTCACGGCCGATCCCGTTGAGGAGCCGCCTGTGTGCTGGGGGATCCTGCAATCGCTTGGTCTGCGCCGCCGCGGTCCGGAGCTCGTGAGCTGCCCCACGTGCGGCCGTACTCAGGTGGATCTCATCGGCCTGGCGGAAGAGGTAGGGGAGCGGTTGAAGGGTTGCTCCAAGCCTATCTCCGTCGCCGTCATGGGTTGCGTGGTCAACGGACCCGGAGAGGCGAGCGATGCCGACGTGGGCGTTGCCTGTGGGCGCGGTGTCGGCATGGTGTTTCGCCATGGCGAGGTTATCCGCAAGGTGCCCGAGGACCAGATCGTGGATGCGCTCATGGAGGAAATCGATAGGCTTTGATCAATCCCACCGCTCTGGTCCAGACATAATTCCTTCAGGCGTGGTTTGCCTTCGGCATCACAAAAACGCCTTGCGGAAATATGTCTGGACCGGAGCTGTGATTACTCTACAGCCAGACAAGATTTCCGCGCATTAGCTGGTATTATCGAAGCGTTTGACGCAATTGATATAAGGAGGTCGCTGTGTCTAAGACCCGAGCGATGAAGATGTCCAATCTGTATGCCCCCACGCTTAAAGAGGATCCCGCGGAGGCCGAGCTCGCGAGCCATCGCCTCATGTTGCGTGCGGGTATGATCCGCAAGCAGGCGGCGGGTCTTTACAGCTACCTGCCCCTCGCATGGCGTTCTCTGCGCAAGATCGAGGATATCGTCCGCGATGAGATGGACGCCGCCGGCGCCCAGGAGCTGCTCATGCCCATCATGGTCGATGCCCAGGTGTGGCGCGAGTCCGGTCGCTACAACGTGTACGGCCCCGAGCTCATGCGTATCTCCGATCGTCATGAGCGCGAGTTCGTTCTCGGCCCCACCCATGAGGAGACTGTCACCGACCTCATCAAGAACGAGCTCAAGAGCTACAAGCAGCTTCCCGTGAACCTGTACCAGATTCAGGACAAGTTCCGCGACGAGATGCGCCCCCGCTTTGGCCTCATGCGCGGTCGCGAGTTCATCATGAAGGACGGCTACTCCTTCAACGCCACGCAGGAGTCCCTGCAGGAGACCTATGACGATATGAAGCAGGCCTATGCGAACATCTGCGAGCGCTGCGGTCTCAAGGCGCTGCCCGTCGTGGCCGATTCCGGTCAGATCGGTGGCGACACCTCCGTCGAGTTCATGGCTCTCGCCGACGCCGGTGAGGCCGCGCTCGTGTACTGCGACGCTTGCGGTTACGCTGCGGACGACGAGGCCGCTTCCACCCAGGTCGCAGTTACTGAGGGTCCCGGCGACGGCACCCTGCAGAAGGTTCACACTCCCGGACTCACGACCATCAAGGAGGTCGCGGAGTTCTTTGAGTTCCCCGAGGACGGCACACGCAAGGCGCTCGCCCTCATCGACGTCGAGGGCAATCCGGTTGTCGCCATCGTCCCCGGCGATCATGAGCTCAACGATTGCAAGGCCGAGCATCTCTTTGGCGAGGGCTTCCACCTCATGACCGACGAGGAGCTTGAGCAGTATGGCCTGTGCAAGGGCTTTATCGGGCCGGTCAACCTGCCCGAGGGCATTCGCCTTGTCTGCGATGTCACCCTGCGCGATTCCAAGCAGTGGGCATGCGGTGCCAACGAGGTCGATTACCACTTTACCGGCGCCTGCCCCGGTCGCGATTTCGAGCCCGATGCATGGGAGGATCTCATCACGGTCGTTGCCGGCGACCCCTGCCCGCATTGCGGCGCCCCGCTCGCCGGTGCCCGTGGCATCGAGGTGTCCCAGGTCTTCCAGCTCGGCACCAAGTACTCCGAGGCCATGGGGGCGACCTTCGCCGATGAGAACGGCGAGGAGAAGCCTTTCCTGATGGGTTGCTACGGTGTTGGCGTTTCGCGCACTCTCGCCGCTTCCGTCGAGCAGCATCACGACGAGAACGGCATTATCTGGCCCGTGTCGATTGCCCCGTACGAGGTTTCCATCATGCCGCTCGATCCGACGATCCCGGAGTGCGCCGAGGTTTGCGACCGCCTGACTGCCGAGCTGTGCGAGGCGGGCATCGAGGTCATCGTCGATGATCGCGACATTCGTCCCGGCGTCAAGTTCGCCGACAACGACCTTATGGGCTTCCCGTACCAGATCGTGCTGGGCAAGCGCGGTCTCAAGAACGGCACGGTCGAGCTTAAGGATCGCGCTACGGGCGAGCGCGAGGACGTTGCGATCGATGAGGTTGCCTCCAAGGTCGCAGATCTTGTGATCTCGCAGCGCCGTTAGAGTTTGTCCTTCATGGGCGCACGTGCTCAAAGCATCGTGCGCCCATGTTGTTGTGCAGTATTTACCTGGGAGAACCTCCAATATCAGACTTCTTTTCAAAAAAAGTCTGAAAAAGTGCTTGCACAGCTTTCGAGGTTCCCGTATAGTACTTCTTCGTTGCAAGGGGGCGTAGCTCAGCTGGGAGAGCGCTTGACTGGCAGTCAAGAGGTCAGGGGTTCGATCCCCCTCGTCTCCACCACTTGCTTCTTTCTTTCTCTTCATGGGGGCGTAGCTCAGCTGGGAGAGCGCTTGACTGGCAGTCAAGAGGTCAGGGGTTCGATCCCCCTCGTCTCCACCATGAGATTTAAGGCCAGGGCTTTTGCCATGGCCTTTTTATTTTCGATTTTCAAGATTCTGTATATATCTTATTCCGAAATGCATGTCAGGATCCTTTGACTAGATTCGTGGAATCTGATCCGATTGTGTGCTTTTTGGGACCCTGCCCCCACCTGAGGGAGGTCCTTCATCAGCTCATCTAATAAACCGGGTGTCGCGTTATTCGCGGAACACGGTGTCTCGTTGCCCGGGGACTGCGACCTTCCGCAAATGGGACACCCCGCCGGGAATTCAGCCGAATGGGAGCTTAATATGTAGAAACCGTGTGCGGGCGCTCATCGGGGGCGCCCGCTCCGTTATCTATTGCGAGAGGGGGTGGTGCGCGTGGCGCACGAAAGTCGCGGGATGGAACCTGCAGGAGTCAGGCGGCTCGTCGAGGCCCATTATTCCGACGTCTACGCGTACTGCCGCAGGCACACCGAGTCGGTTGACGAGGCGGAGGACGCCGTTCAGGAGGTGTTCCTCAGGTTCGTTGGAGCATCCGGGCGCTATCGGGACGACGGCAGGCCGCTGGCCTACCTGCTCACGATCGCGCGCAACGTCTGCGCCGACTCGCACCGCCGTGGCGCGATGCGCGCCGACGAGCTGCCCTGCGACGAGGTCCTCGCCGACCCGTCGCCCGGGTCCGGCTCGGCCGACAGGCTGTCCGCCGTTCGTCGCGCGGTCCGGGCCCTGCCAAACGAGGCCCGCGAGATCGTGGAGCTCAAGTTCGACCAGGGGCTCACTGCGGTGGAGATCGCGCGCGTCACGGGCCTCAGCCGCTTCGCGGTGGCGCGCCGGATCGGCTCCGCCCTGTCGGACATCAGGGAGGCCCTGGCCTCCGAGGAAGGGGACGCATGATGGATCACATTCCTGACCGATCGCCGGAGCGGGAGCTCGCCCGCCTGTTCCGGGAGGAGCGCGAGGGCTGGGACCGGGAGGCGGGCCGCGCCCGTCTCGTCGA
>NZ_GG692710.1:453336-454411 GCF_000156175.1 Collinsella intestinalis DSM 13280 | reverse complement strand
GTTGTTCTACGCCGCCCCTGTCGCGTACGCGGCGGCGAGCGCCTGGGCCTGGTGCCTCGCTTGCCTGGCCTCCGGGTTCTGGTGCGCCTCGGAGGTCCGCGCGTGGCTGGGCGAGGGAGCCCGGGGCTTCGCGCCCCGGCGCGGGGACGTCCGGTCCCCGCTCGACATCTGATTTCGATAGAGGGGAGAATGCGATGGAACTCGAGCTCGATAGGCTCACCAAGCAGTACGGCCCGAAGATCGCGGTCGACCGGGTCAGCGCCCGGTTGGGGGCCGGCGTCTACGGGCTGCTCGGCGCCAACGGCGCGGGGAAGACGACGATCATGCGCATGATATGCGGCATCTTGCGCCCGACCTCGGGCGAGGTCCGCCTCGACGGGCGCCCGACCGCGGAGATGGGGGGCGAGTTCCGGGCGCGCCTCGGCTACCTCCCCCAGGACTTCGGGTACTACCCGGAGTTCACGGCGCTCGACTTCATGGAGTACATGGCCGCCCTGAAGGGCCTGGACTCCCGCGCGGCACGCACGCGCTCGCTCGAGCTGCTCGACCGGGTCGGGCTCGCCGGCGAGGAGCGCCGCCTCATCCGGACGTTTTCCGGTGGCATGAAGCAGCGACTCGGTATCGCCCAGGCGGTGCTCAACGACCCGGACGTCCTCGTGCTCGACGAGCCCACCGCCGGCCTCGACCCGAAGGAGCGGGTGCGGTTCCGCAACCTCATCGCGAGCTTCGCCGCCGACAAGGTCGTCCTGCTGTCCACGCACATCGTCTCCGACGTCGAGTGCATAGCCGACAGCATCCTGATGATGCGGGCGGGGTCCCTGATAATGCGGGGCGCCCCGTCGGAGGTCGTGTCGCGCGTCGACGGCATGGTCTGGGAGGCCCGCGTCCCGGCTCGGGAGGCGGATGAGCTGTCGACCGCGTCGCGCGTGGTCAACGTCCACCACATGGGGGACGGAACGGCCCTCGTCCGGTTCCTCTCCGGAGACGGCCCCTCCCGCGTGCCCGGCGCCGTCAGGGCCGAGCCCACGCTCGAGGACCTGTACCTGCACGTGTTCGACGAGAGCGGGGCGGAGGG
>NZ_GG692710.1:452774-453236 GCF_000156175.1 Collinsella intestinalis DSM 13280 | reverse complement strand
GCGGCCGCCCTCGGGAGGAGGAGGCCGGAGGCGTCGCTCCTGGCGTTCCTGGCCGCCCAGGCCCGCTTCACGCCGCACGGTGCCTGGGTCGCCATCGCCGCCGTGGGTGCCCTGGCGGTCGCGGGTACGGGCGTGGGGGCGGACGGCCCCGCCGCCTTCCAGGCGCTCTCCTCCGCGGGCGGGCTGCTCGCCCTGGTGTGCCTCGTCGGCGTGACACGGTCCAAGCCGTTCGGCATGGGCGAGCTCGAGTCGTCGTGCCCGTTCAACGCCGTGTCGGTGTCCTTCGCCCGCCTGCTGCTCTTCGGGGTCGCCAGCGCGCTCGTGCTCGCGCTCGGGTCGGCCTCGGCGGGTGCCCAGGGACTGGGTGCCGCCAGGGCCCTGGCCCTCATGGCCGCCCCCTACCTGACGGCCTGCGCCGGGGGGCCTCATGTGCGCCAGGCGCGCCACGGGGCCGGACGCCGG
>NZ_GG692710.1:326705-452674 GCF_000156175.1 Collinsella intestinalis DSM 13280 | reverse complement strand
CGCCGGGCCCGCCGACGCCGATCGCCGCGGACGCCGCGGCGCCCATTTCGGAGGTGGCCGACATGCTTAGCCTTATCAAGTTCGAGCTCAAGAAGATGCTTACCCGCCGCGTGGCCGTCGCCGCGAACGCCGGCGCGATCGTCATGCTCGTCGCCGTCATGGCGCTCAACGTGATGCAGGCCAGGGCCGAGGGCAACATCGGGGAGATCCTCTCGGGGCCTGAGGCCATCGCGCACCGCCGCGAGGTGGCCGAGGCCCGCGCGGGCGAGCTCACGCCAGAGCGCGTGGCCGCCGACATCGCCCGCTATCAGGAGATCGCCTACGAGAGGCTCAACCCCGAGGAGCTCGCGGAGATGTCTGACGCAGCCGCGTACGAGGCCGTGGCGGAGGCGTACGACGAGGCGACGCGCCTGGAGCTCTACGATCCGTACTACATCACGCTGCTCAAGCCCTGGGCGGTCAGGGGCCTGGAGCCCTACCAGTACGCCTTCCGCGTTACCCCCGAGATGGCGCTCGACTTCTACGGCGCCCTGGCGGCCAGCCTGCAGGACTCCCTCGACGAGGGGATGGGAGGGGAGTGGGTCTACTCGCCGGCCGAACGCGCGTTCTGGACCGAGAAGGAGGCCGGCGTGGCTGAGCCCATCGGATACGGGTGGTCCGGCGGCTGGGACAACATCCTCGATTGCACGGCGTTCCTCGTCTTCGCCATCTTCGCCGCCTGCGTCACGGTGACGCCCCTGTTCGCCTCCGAGTACCGCGAGGGGACCGATGCGGTCCTCCTCTCGTCCCTAAACGGGCGCGGCAGACTCGTGGCCGCGAAGCTCGCGGCCGCCGCCCTCTACGCCACGGCCCTGTTCGCGGCCGGCGCCGCCATCGTCTGCGGCGTCTCCCTGGCCTTCTACGGTGCCGGAGGGGCGGACCTCGCGATCCAGAACTATGCTCTGGCCTCGCCCTACAACCTCACGATGGCGCAGGCCGCCGCGCTGTACATTGGCATCTTCTACCTCGTCATGCTCGGGATGCTCGCCCTGACGCTCGCACTCTCCGCGTCGACGCCCTCCACGCTCGCCATCATCGTGACCGACGTGGTCGTCCTGTTCGTGACCGGCCTCCTCCCGTCGGCCGGCGTCGGGGTGCTGCGCCACATCCTCACGCTGTTCCCCATGGGGCTGCAGTCGCCGTTCGACATGTTCGCCGCGCTGTTCTCCTACCCGGTGGGCCCGGTCGTGCTCGACCTCATCGGCATGGCGGCCCTCGTCTACGGCGCCCTCGTCGCGGTCGGCGTCCCCCTCGCCCTGGGTCGCTGGTGTCGGCACCAGGTCGCCTGATCGGCACCGCCGCGCCCAACCGAGGCCTTCCGTGCGGATTAAGCACCTATCAATCACGACGGCCCTCTGCGCCGATTGCGTGGTATACTCCCTCTCGCAGGAATCGCTGCGATTGCAGAATTTGCGTTGCGTCGGTTTTCGCGTTTACCCGGAATTGCCCTGAATGCGTCTTTTCGCACGGATTTGAGGTCAATCGGACTTCCAGGCATCAAGAGGCCAGGGGTTCGAGTCCCCTCGTTTCCACCATGAGATTTAAGGCCTCCGGGAAACCGAAGGCCTTTTGCATTTACGCATGTGATGCAACATTCTTAACGGGCTCTTGGCGCAACGGTTAGCGCAGGGGACTCATAATCCCTGGGTTCTGGGTTCGAATCCCGGAGGGCCCACCATTGAAACAGCAGGTCAGACCACGTGTCTGGCCTTTTTCTTTTTCGTGCCCGATGTGCACACCGTGCACGGCCATCCGGGTAAATGAGTCGAAAACGTTCGCCAGAGGCGAGTAGTGCCTCATCTGAATCGCGATTTTAAAAAATGTATTGCACCGTCATCCAAATTCGTGTTAGTATTCTCCTTGCTGAAAAGCACGGGCGATTGGCTCAGGGGTAGAGCATATCCTTCACACGGATGGGGTCACAAGTTCGAATCTTGTATCGCCCACCATCACACATTAAAGGCTCCAGGTAACTGGAGCCTTTTTGCTATAGAGACTCAGCGACCTTGTGAGGGTGACATGATTCTCCTTGTCGATAAAATCGAGAAGTCTTTCGGCGCGCGGACCCTGTTCACGGGTGCCACGCTCCAGGTGAATGCCGGCGAGCGGTACGCCCTTGTCGGTCCCAACGGTGCCGGCAAGACGACGCTGCTCAAGATCATCATGGGCATCGACAGCCCCGATGCCGGGTCCGTTACGTTTGCCAAGGATGCCAATGTCGGCTATCTCGAGCAGGAGACCAAACTCGCCGGTGATATCTCCATCATCCAGGAGGTTATGGACGCTGCGATTGAAATTAAGACGATGGGTGAGCGCGCCGAGGAGCTTCAGCTCAAGATTGCCGAGGCTGGAGAGTCCGGCGAGGTTCCCCAGGCTATGCTTGACGAGTATGGTCATGTGCAGGACCGCTTCGAGCGTTTGGGTGGCTACGAACTCGAGAGCAACGCGCGTCAGATTCTTGCCGGTCTGGGTTTTAAGCCCTCGGATTTCGATCAGCCGTGTTCCGAGTTCTCTGGCGGTTGGCAGATGCGCATTGCGCTAGCCAAGCTGTTCCTCCGCCATCCCGACGTCCTGTTGCTCGACGAGCCCACCAACCACCTCGACCTCGAAAGTGTCCAGTGGCTGCGCGGGTTCATCTCCGCCTACGACGGCGCTGTGCTGATCGTCTCCCACGACCGTGCCTTTATGGATGCCTGCGTGGATCACGTGGCGGCCCTCGAGAACCGCCGTATCACCACCTATACTGGCAATTACAGCTCCTATCTTAAGCAGCGCGAGGACAACCTCGAGCAGATGCGCGCCAAGCGCGCCGCCCAGGAGCGCGAGATCGCCCATATGCAGGTATTCGTCGATAAGTTCCGTTACAAGCCGACCAAGGCCGCCCAGGCCCAGGAGCGTATGCGCCGCATCGAGCAGATCAAGAGCGAGCTCGTGATCTTGCCCGAGGGTCACAAGCACGTCAATTTCAAGTTCCCCGACCCTCCGCGCTCGGGCGATATGGTCATCAAGCTCGAGGATTTTGCCAAGCGCTTCGGCAGCAAGACCCTTTACGAGCACGCCGATCTGACGCTGTATCGCGGGGACCGTGTCGCGCTCGTCGGACCCAATGGCGCCGGCAAGTCCACGCTCCTCAAGATGCTCATCGGCCAGGAGGCGCCGACTGAGGGTACCCGTTCGCTCGGCACCAACGTCGGCGTGGCGTACTACGCCCAGCACCAGCTCGAGGGGCTTAAAGAGGGAAATACCGTCCTGCAGGAGATCGACTCCGTTGCCCCGACCTGGACTGTCCCTCAGCAGCGCAGTTTGCTCGGTGCCTTCCTCTTCGCCGGCGAGGACGTCGACAAGCGCGTGGGGGTCCTTTCCGGCGGCGAACGCGCCCGCCTTGCGTTGGCCAAGATGCTCGTTGCCCCCGAGGCGCTGCTCTGCCTCGACGAGCCCACCAACCATCTCGATATCGATTCCGTCGACATGCTCGAGAACGCCCTCAAGAGCTTCCCGGGCACGATCGTCCTCATCTCCCACGACGAGCACTTGGTGCGTGCTGTGGCGAACCGCGTGGTTGATATCCGCGACGGAAAGATGACCGTTTACGACGGCGATTACGACTATTACCTGTTCAAGCGCGAGGACTTGGCCGCGCGTGCCGCGGCTGAGGCGGTTGAGCCTGAAAATGCCTCCAGGCAACAGGTCCCGCAACGCGCCGACGAGCCTCAGGCTGCGGCGCCTCGCGAGGGCAAGAAGACCAAGGAGCAAAAGCGTGCGGAGGCCGCCGCTCGCGCCGAGCTCAATCGCCGCCTCAAGGGTACGAAGGACCGCCTCAAGAAGGTCGAGGCCGAGCTTGATGTGAAGCGAGCCCGCTACGACGAGCTCATGGCTCTCATGGCCAGTGAGGAACTGTATGCCGACCAGGATAAGTTCAACGCCGCGCTCGTGGAGTACAACGGGCTCAAGCAGGAGCTTCCGGCTCTCGAGGACGAGTGGCTCGAGCTGTCCACCACGATCGAGGAGGAGACTGCCCGTGGACTCGCGTAGAGCGCTTGCCGTTGCCCTTTCGCTTCTGGGTTTCGCTTTCAGATTGTTCGCGCTCGGCCTCTGTGTGCTCACGGTCGTCTTATGCTTCAACGGATTCGCCACGATGCTCGGCATCGTGAATTTTGTCGTCGACCTCACCCGGGCGCTTCCGGATATCATCGCGGGCTATGGTTTGATTCCCACTCCCTTTGGCGGTGTGTTCCGCTTCGACTTTGCAGTCGTGGCGGCGGTGTGCTTCTTTGTGGATTACCTGCTTGGCCGCATCTCTCAAACCATCCGCTAGGAGGAGTAGGGTGAATTTCGACTATCTGTTCGGCTTGCTCGCAAGCGCAGCTGCTGTGATCATCGGCATTGTGGTGCATGAGAGCGCCCACGCGCTTGCCGCCTACCTTTTGGGCGATCGCACGGCTCGATCACAGGGGCGCATCTCGCTCAATCCGCTTCGCCACATCGATCCCTTCGGCACCATATTGCTGCCCCTGATCATGATCTTGGCCGGCGGTCCCGTCTTTGCATTTGCCAAGCCCGTGCCCATCTATCTTGGCAACCTCAAACATCCCAAGCGCGACGAGGTGATCGTCTCTCTGGCGGGTCCTTTGAGCAATATCGCCCTTGCCGTCCTGGGTGCGCTTCTTTTGCGCGGTCTGGCCAACGATCCCGCGCTGTTCGCAGACGGTCTGGCACAGTACGGCCTGGCTGCGCAGGTCGCTCCGCACTTGGTTCGCTTTTCGTTGACGCTCATGAGCGTCAACCTCTCGCTCGCGTTCTTCAATTTGATCCCGCTGCCGCCGCTCGACGGTTCTTCGTTGCTTGTCCTGTTTCTCAAGGGCCGAGCTCTGCAGACGTATTACGAGGTCCAGCGCTATTCCATGCCCATTCTGATCGTCGTTCTGTACGTGTTGCCGAGTCTGCTGCACATCGATTTGATCGGACTTTATTTCAGCATCACGGTCGATCCCTTGTATCTCAACCTTGTCGGCTTCGCTTTGGGGCTTTAATGCCTGTCGGTGCGCTACACTCAGTGCGTATGCGTTTTTAGAGTGAGAGGGGGATCGCATGTCGTATCGCGTGTCCACGCAGGTCTATTCCGGACCGTTTGACCTTCTGCTTCAGCTTGTGAGCAGGCAAAAGGTCGATATCGGCTCGATTTCCATCTCCGAGGTTGCCGAGCAGTACCTCGCCGAGGTCGAGCGTCTCGAGGCGCTTGATCTCGATGTCGCGAGCGATTTTCTGCTCGTCGCCGCTACTCTGCTCGATATCAAGGCCGCGTCGCTTGTCCCCGACGATTCGTCCAATGTCACCGAAGACGATGACCTGGACGACGAATTCTCGGGCCTGGATGCCGATTCCCTACGCGAGGTCCTCATCCAGCGCCTCATAGCCTACAAGCAGTTCAAGGGCGCGGCTGCCGCGTTGGGGGCCCGTATGGAGGCCGAGAGCCGCATGCATCCGCGCGTTGCCGGCCCCGACCCCGAGTTCTTGAACTTGATGCCCGATTACCTTGCGGGCATCACGCTGCGCGGCCTTGCCGTCATCTGCGCGGATTTGGATGGCAAGCGCGAGACGTTCCTGCTCGAGGCCGAGCATGTCGCCCCCAGTCGCGTGCCCATCGAGCTCACGGTTGCCTCTGTTGACCGCGTCACGATCTCGCGGCCCCACCTCACGTTCCGCGATCTTTTGGATGGGGATGCGACCACTGAGCAGATCGTCGCCACGTTTCTCGCCATTCTCGAATTGTCAAAGCGCGGCTCTGTCACGCTCGAGCAAGACGAGAACTTCGGCACCATCCGCATCGACCGAGTCGAGGGCGCGCCCGAGTACCGCCCCGAGGACGGTTCGCTTTTTGACGAGGAGGACTAATGGAGCACCTGAGCGAGCTTGAAGCTGGCTCCATCAAGGGCGCCCTCGAGGCGCTGCTGCTGGTTTCGAGTGATCCTGTGAGCGCAAGTCAGCTCGCGGGCGTTCTCGGTTCGACCCCCGGTGAGATTGCGTCCCTTCTGGCCGATCTCAAGGTCGAGTATGAGGAGGCCAACCGCGGTTTTCAGTTGCGCGAGGTCGCAGGGGGTTGGCGCCTTTTCACCCATCCCGCGTTCCACGACCAGGTCGAGTCCTTTGTCCTGTCATGGGATACTCAGCGCCTTTCGCAGGCCGCCCTCGAGACGCTCGCGGTCATCGCCTATCATCAGCCGGTCACGCGCGAAATGGTCAAGGGCATCCGCGGCGTAAACTCCGATGGCGTCATCTCCTCTTTGGTGGATAAGGGCCTCATTCGCGAGATGGGCCGGGACCCCCAGCGCGGCCAGGCTATTCTTTACGGTACCACCAACGCGTTCCTCGAGAAGTTCGGCTTGCGCTCCACGCGCGATCTTCCCGATCTCGAGCAGTTCGCCCCTGATGAGCAGGCTCGCCAGTTCATTCGCGAGCGTCTTTCCGGCCGCTCTATCCAGTCCACCCTCGACGAGGTGGACGAGGATCTGGAAGAGGAGCGCGAGCTCATCTCCACGGATGAGGGCAGCGCTGACGTTGGCGCCACGTTCGACGGCGATTCATTCGACAAGGATCGCGATGCGTAGCGCCAGTGAGGGCTCGCCGCTCGTCCATGAGGGCGACTCGATGCTGGTTCCCATGCGCTTGCAGCGTTTTCTCGCGCGTGCAGGCGTTGCGAGTCGGCGCGGGTCTGAAGGGCTCATGACTGCCGGGCGCGTTCGCGTCAACGGCGAGGTTAAAACCGAGCTCGGTACGAAGGTCGACCCACGATGCGATGAGGTCACGGTTGACGGCGCTCCCGTCGTGCTCGGCTCCGGACCCGCCTACATCATGCTCAACAAGCCGGCCGGGTTCCTCACCACGATGAGCGACCCGCATGGGCGTCCCACCGTCGCTGAACTCGTGCCCAGCAAAAAGTTTCCCGGGCTCTTCCCGGTCGGTCGTTTAGACATGGACACGACCGGCCTGCTCTTGTTTACCACCGATGGTGATTTGGGCCAGCGCCTGCTCCATCCGTCTCACCATGTGTGGAAGACGTATCGCGCCATCGTGGACGGCCGCTGCTTGGATGGAGACCTGGAGCCCTTGCGGCGCGGGCTCACCCTCGACGACGGCCCATGCCAGCCCGCACGGTGCCGCGTGCTCGAGCCGGCAGATGCTCACATCCCCGGCTTCCCTCGGCTCGTTACGGGGGCGACGGCTGTCGAGGTCATCATCCGAGAAGGCCGAAAGAACCAGGTCAAGCGCATGCTCTCCAAGATCGGTCATCCCGTCATCGCCCTGCATCGCTGCCGGTTCGGCGAATTGCGGCTCGGCGACTTGGCTGAAGGCTCTTGGAGGGAACTCACCGACGAAGAGGTCGCGTCGCTCAAATCCGCGCCGCGGCTGGATCTATAGGAGGATTACATGATCATCGCCATTGACGGGCCCGCCGGTTCAGGCAAGTCCACCATTGCCCGCGAGGTAGCCACGAGATTCGGCTTTTCCAAGCTCGATACCGGCGCTATGTATCGCTCTGTCGCGTTGAGCGCACTGCAGCGCGGCATTTCGCTTGAAGATGCTTCGGCGACTGCTCAGCTTGCGCGCGACATCCACATCACGTTTGGCGCTGAGAATCACGGCAACGTCTCCGTCTTCGTGGATGGGGTCGACGTCTCCGACGCGATCCGCACCCCCGAGGTGGACCGCAACGTCTCCGCAGCGGCTGCCAATCCGGAGGTTCGCGCCGCCATGCTCGACCCGCAGCGCCGTTTCGCCGAGGGCCGCGATGTTGTTGCCGAGGGTCGCGATATCGGCACCGTCGTCTTTCCGGAAGCGGAGCTCAAGGTATTTTTGACCGCCGATCCGCGTGAGCGTGCCCGTCGCCGTGTCATGCAGCGCCATGAAGGCGCCGAGGTCGACGCATCCGTAATCGAGGCCGAGATCGAGCAGACGCTCGCCGATATCGAGCGTCGTGACGCGCTTGATTCCAAGCGTGAAACTGCGCCGCTCACCTGTGCCGACGATGCCGTTCGCATTGATTCGACGAGCCACACAATCGATGAGATCGTCTCCATGATCGAGCATCTCATCGCCGAGAGGAGGTAGCATGGCCGGGGAGATCTCGACTCCGCGTGATGCGGCTTCGCATTACAACTGCCCCATGTCGGCGTTTCCGCTGCATGAGCGCGCGATCTATACCATCGTCATGGCTGTTCTCTGGGCATTCTCCAAAGTCATGTGGCGCTGGCATCTCGAGGACGCCGAGAAGGTGCATGCCCGCCGCACCGACGGCGTCGTCATCATTTGCAATCACACTTCGATGGCCGAGGTTTTGCCCATCGTTACGAGCGAGTGGGCGGCCGGCCGCCGCGTCCGCCCGATTTTCAAGTCGGAATTCAACAAGACGGGCATCGTCCGCTGGGCTTTCGCCCTCGCGGGCGGCATCCCCGTCGATCGCGGTGAGGCTGATATGGCGGCCCTGCGCGCGGCCCAGCATGCCTTGCAGCGCGGCGAGGATGTGCTGATTTTCCCTGAGGGCACTCGCGTTCGCACCGATGACCAGCCGGTCGAGGTTCACGGAGGCTTCGCGCTTATAGCGCAGATGGGAAAGGCGCCCGTTTCCCCGATTGCCGTTTGCGGTTTTCGCGATATCACACCTGCTGGTAAAAGAATCATGCGCCCCAAGAAGTGCTGGATGCGAGCTGGTGATTCCGTCCTTCTCGAAGATGCTCCCGAGGGCATGAAGCGCCGCGAGCGCACGCAGTGGGTTGAGGACGAGTCCATTCGACGTATGTACGCGATCCGCGATGCGCTGCGCGCTGAGCATCCGGGGAGGTTCTAGATGACTCACATCGAGATCGAGGTCGCTCGTTACGCCGGCGTATGCTACGGCGTCGAGCGTGCGCTCGGCATGGCCGAGAAGGCCGCTGACGAGGCCCGCAAGCCCGTCAATACGCTCGGCCCCCTCATTCACAATCCGCTGGTCGTCAACGATCTCGAACGCATCGGCGTGGGCACTGCCTCGAGCGTTTCCGAGGTCGAGGAGGGCACGCTCATCATTCGTGCCCACGGCGTCGTGCCGAGTGTCGTCGAGGATGCCCGTGCCCGCGGCCTCGATGTCTTGGATGCAACGTGCCCCTATGTCAAGAAGGTCCATAACGCCGCCGAGCGCCTCGTGCGCGAGGGGTATCAGCTCATCGTAGTAGGGGAGAGCGGCCACCCCGAGGTCGAGGGCATCATGGGACACGCAGGGGATGACGCTCACGTGGTCTCCGTCCCCGGGGATCTCGACGCCATCGATCTTTCGCGCAAGGTCGGCGTGGTCGTGCAGACCACCCAGACGCCCGGAGCGCTGGCCGATGTCGTTGCCGAACTATCCAAGCGGACCATGGATTTGCGCGTCATCAACACCATCTGCTCCGCGACTCAGGAACGTCAGGATAGCGCGGCCGAACTTGCCCGTCGCGTCGACGCGATGATCGTCGTCGGCGGCAAGAACTCCGGCAACACACGTCGTCTTGCCGAGATTTGCACGGCGGCCTGCCCCAAAACGCATCACATCGAGGACGCCTCCGAGATCGAGGCGGCGTGGTTTGACGGAGCTTCTCATATCGGCGTGACCGCAGGCGCTTCGACGCCTGCCTCGCATATTGAGCGCGCCCTTGTCCGCATGCGGAGCCTTTTGGAGTCCTGATGGCCGAACGAGATTCGAACATGCCCTCGGTACCCACGTATGCGGGCACCGTTGCGCCATATGCCCTGTCAAAGGATCCATCTTCAGACGGCGCCACCGTTTTGTCGGTGACCCCCGATTCTCCCGCATATGACATAGGGCTCGAGCCTGGTATGCGCGTGCTCACGGTGAATGGCAAGCCGCTCACCGATATGATCGTGTGGCTGTGGGAGACCGAGGACGTCGAGGCCGAGATCGAGGTATTCGATCCGCGTGACAACACGGTCGCATCTGCCGTGATCGAGCGTTTCCCGGGCGAGGAATGGGGCGTCGATTTCGATGGCGTCGTCTTCGACGGGATGCGCACCTGCGTGAACGCCTGCATCTTCTGCTTCATGAACATGCTCCCCAAGGAGAGCCGATCCACTCTCACCATTCGGGACGACGATTATCGCCTGAGTTTTTTGCAGGGCAATTTCGTGACGCTTACGAATATGAAGGACCCCGAGGTCGAAGATGCCATCGACAAGATGCTCTCGCCCATGAACGTGTCGCTTCATGCCATCACGCCTGAGTGCCGACGCAAGCTCATCGGGCGCAACGCTCCGCGTGGCATCGAGGTGCTTGAGCGCTTCCTCGAGGCCGGTATCGAGATCCATGCGCAGATCGTGCTTTGCCCCGGGATCAATGACGGAGACGAGCTGCTCGCAACTCTCGAGTACGTCGAGGCCCATCCCGGCATCACGAGCCTTGCCATCGTCCCGCTTGGCTTCACCAAGCATCAGAAGCGCTTCACCAGCTCGTATTCCGATGACGTCGAGGCGTCGCGGGCCGTTGTCAAGATGCTCGAGCCGTTCCAACAGCGCGCCCGCGAGGAGCGCGGTTGCACGGTATTTCAGCTCGCGGATGAGTTTTACATCGATGCCCATCTGCCGGTCCCACCTGCAGAGACCTATGATGGCTTTCCGCAGTTCTACGACGGCATCGGTATGCTTCGCAGCTTCCTGGACGAAGTCGAGTCCGTAAGGGCTGTCAGGAGTTTGGAGGTCGCTCGCGTTTCCGAGCGGCTCGGCGAATCGAGTCGTCGGGTCCTCATCATTTCCGGAGAAGCGGCGCAGGGCACCTTCGGCGCGTTTTGCAGCATGTTCGATGCAGGCGTTGTCGATGTCTTCGCGATCAAAAACGAGTACTTCGGCGGCAACGTGAACGTCACGGGCCTCATCTGCGCGGGCGATCTGCTCGGCCAGCTGCCAGCCGACCTGACGGACATCGAACTGCTCATTCCGGATGTGATGTTCAACTACGACGGACTTACCCTCGACGGCCTCGCCCGTGATGAGGTCACAGCTGAACTCGAGCAGCGCGGTGCGATCGTGCATTACGCCACCCCCGCGCCGAACTATCTACTCGACGCGTTGGTCTAACTGAACGCCGATGCGCGGGCATAATTCCTTCGGGCGTGGTTTCGCTTCGCTTCACAAAAAACGCCCTACGGAAATATCCCCGCGCATCGGCTGCCCATAAATAACGCCGAGCACTAATTTTTCCAACGAGGGTGGCTTGGATCGCGATGGGCGACCCTCCGGGGTGGACATATTCTCGTAGGGTGTTTTGTGAGTGAAGCGAACCACACCCGAAGAGATTATGTCCACCCCGTGGGATGCGTCATCGCCACGGAGCACATGCTAGAATTTCACCAACTGTGACTATCCAAGGAGAACCTATGTCTCGTCCTATTGTCGCGATCGTCGGGCGCCCTAACGTGGGCAAGTCGACGCTCGTCAATCGCATCGCGCAGACGTCCGATGCCATCGTTCATCAGAGCCGCGGCGTCACGCGCGACCGCAGCTACCATGTCGCCGACTGGAACGGCCGCGAGTTCATGCTCGTGGATACGGGCGGTATCGAGCCAATGAAGAGCGACGATGTCTTTGCCACGTCCATCCGCGACCAGGCCCTGGCCGCCGCCGAGGAAGCCGCTGTCATCCTGTTTGTGGTCGACGGTTCTGTCGGTGCCACCGAGGAGGATGAGAGCGTCGCCCGCATGGTGCGCAAGCTCAAGAAACCGACTTTCCTGCTCGTTAACAAGCTCGACAATCCCGCCCGTGAGAACGACAGCCTTTGGGAGTTCTACTCCCTGGGCGTGGGTGACCCCGTCGCCGTCTCCGCCCTGCACGGCCACGGCACCGGCGACCTGCTCGACGAGGTCGTCTCCCTGCTGCCCGAGGACGCGGGCGACGAGGACGACGAGCCCGATACGCTGCGCGTCGCCATCATCGGCCGACCGAACGCCGGCAAGTCCTCGCTCTTCAATAAGATGATCGGCAACGACCGCTCCATCGTGAGCAATATCGCCGGTACCACGCGCGATGCCATCGACACAGTTGTCGAGCGCGATGGCAAGCGCTATCGCATGGTCGATACCGCGGGTATCCGTAAGAAGAGCACGGTCTATGAGAATATCGAGTACTACTCCATGGTCCGAGGGCTCCGCGCCATCGATCGCGCGGACGTCGCGCTGCTCGTCGTCGACGCCTCCGCGGGCGTGACGGAGCAGGACCAGAAGGTTGCTAATCTCGCGATCGAGCGCGGCTGTGCCCTGGTGGTACTCCTCAACAAGTGGGACCTCCTCAAGGACGACTACGAGCGCGAGGCCGTCATGGAGACGGTCGATCGCCGCCTGACCATGGCGCCCTGGGCCGAGTATCTGCGTATTTCTGCCATGACCGGCCGCAGCGTCCACAAGATCTGGGATATGGTCGATGCCGCGGCCGAGCGTCGCGCGAGCCATATCACCACTTCTCAGCTGAACAAGCTCCTTACCGATATGCGTGAATTCGGCCATACCGTCTCCGATGGCAAGCGCCGCCTCAAGATGCACTACGTCACGCAGACGGGTGAGAAGCCCCCGGCGTTCACGTTCTTCGTCAACCACACCGACTTGGTGTCCGACAACTACAAGCGGTACATCGAGAACCGCATGCGCGCCACCTTTGATTTCAAGGGAACGCCGATTCGCCTGCGCTTCCGTGCCAAGAAGAGCGACAAGGACAAGGAGTAGCGATGCCGGGGATGGATCGCTTCCTCGCCCTTGCTGGCCCGGGGATGTTCGGAGCTTCCTGGTGGCCGTTGATTCTCACGTACCTTCTCACGTTCCTTGTTTGCGGTATTCCCTTTGGGAAGATCTTTGCCAGATTGCTCGGTAAAATTGACCTGCAGAAGGTCGGCTCCGGCAACATCGGCACCACCAATGCGCTCCGCGCCGGAGGCCCCAAGGTCGCGATTCCCACGCTCATCTGCGACGTCTTCAAGGGCGTTCTTGGCGTGAACGCGGCCCGTCTCGTCGTCGCGAACATGGTCCGCATCGAGCCCGTCGACGTACTCGCCCTCAACGGTGGCGCCGGCATCGGCGACACCCTCCTGGCTATCGCGGGGCTCGTATGCCTGTGTGGCCATATCTTTTCGCCCTATCTCCACTTCAAGGGTGGTAAAGGTATTGCGACGGGCGTGGGTGTGCTGTTTGGTCTTTCCTGGCCCTTCGCCTTGCTGCATCTCGGGATCTTCATCGTGGTCGTGGCGTTCACGCGTCTCGTGTCGCTCGGTTCCATCATCACCGTTCTGGCCCTGCCTATCACGGTTCCCTTGTATTTTGCGGGCGATAGCCTGAGCTTCAAGGTGATCATGTCCCTTCTCGGGCTGCTGATCGTTTGGGCCCATCGCTCCAACGTCAGGAAGCTCTTGAATGGCACGGAGTCCAAACTCTCTTTTTCTAAACGCGTCGATAAGATGGATGAGTAACATGCGCATCGCACTGATCGGTACCGGTTCGTGGGGCACGGCCATGGCCGGCCTTGTGGCCTCTCATGGGCATACCGTCGTCATGTGGTCCTACGACCCCGCTCCGGCGCACGAGATCAACGAGCTTCATACCAACAGCTGCTATCTCTCAGATTACACGCTGCCTGAGAACGTGAGCGCGACCTGCTCACATGAGGAGGCTCTGGCTGGCGCAGATGCTGTGATTTTCGCCGTACCCTCATCGTTCTTGAGGGGCGTTGCCCGTGATTGCGCGCCCTACATCCCGGATGGTTTGCCGGTGCTTTGTCTGGCAAAGGGAATCGAGCTCGGCACCGGGCTGCTTATGAGCGACGTCATCGCCAGCGAAATCGGTCATCCTGAGCGCATCGCGGCGCTTTCGGGCCCCAATCACGCCGAGGAGATCTGCCATGGGGCCCTTTCCGCCTCGACCATCGCTTGTGAGAGCATGGAGATCGGCGATTTCTTCAAGGGAATCATCCTCGGACCGAACTTCCGCATCTACCTCTCGACCGATCTGGTCGGTGTTGAGCTTTGCGGTGCGATGAAGAACATCATGGCCATCATCTGCGGCATCGCAGCCGGATCGGGCATGGGCGACAACGCCCTTGCGCTCATCATGACCCGTGGACTGGCTGAGATGAGCCGTCTGGTCCATGCTTGCGGCGGAGAGGCTATGACCTGCATGGGCCTGGCCGGCATGGGCGACCTGATTGTGACGTGCACCTCGCGCCATTCGCGCAACCGTTCTTTTGGTGAGGCGTTCGCCCGTGGTGAGACGCTCGAGGAGTACCAGGCGCGACGTCGGATGGTCGTCGAGGGAGCAGCGGCCGCAAAGAGCGTCAGCGAGCTTGCGCGCTCCAAGGGCGTCGACGTGCCATTTGCCTTTGCGCTTGAGCAGCTCCTCTACGGCAGCATGACGCTCGAGGAGGCGCTCGACCAGCTTACCAGCCGCATGCCGGGTGAGGAGTTCTACGGTCTCGACGAATAGCCGTTTCGCATCTTCAGCCCTCGCATAACCGCATATCAATTCGTTCGAAAGGAACGCCATGTCAGCTTCAATCCAGATTTCCCCTTCCATCCTGTCGGCCGATATGGCGAACCTCGCGCACGACCTGAAGCGCATCTCGAATGCGGACCTGATCCATGTTGACGTCATGGATGGTCACTTTGTGCCGAATCTGAGCTATGGCACGGCCATCGTAAAGGCATGTAAGAGCGCCACGGACATCCCGCTCGACGTTCATCTCATGGTTTCCAATCCCGACGACACGGTTAATTGGTACATCGACGCCGGCGCCGATCTCGTCACCGTCCACTATGAGGCCTCCACTCATCTGCACCGCACGGTTTCCCACATCAAGTCCCGTGGCTGCAAGGCTGGTGTGGTGCTCAACCCCGCCACTCCCGTGGATGTGCTCGAAGATATCCTCGATGAGCTCGATATGGTCCTGCTCATGAGCGTGAACCCTGGTTTCGGCGGACAGAAGTTCATCCCGCGCACGCTCGATAAGCTCCGTCGCCTGCGCGCCATGTGCGTCGAGCACGGCGTCGATCCGCTCATCGAAATCGATGGCGGTGTGGGCGCCGGCAACGCCGAGGAGCTTGGTGCCGCCGGTGCGACGGTTCTCGTGGCCGGTTCGGCCGTCTTCGGAGCTGAGGATCCGGCTCAGGCAGTCGAGGACATCCGTCAGGCCGGTACGCGCGGCCGAGCTTCCAAGGAAGCGTAGGCGCGATGTCTGACACGTATACCAATCTCGACTACGCGGCCTCGACGCCCATGAGGCCCGAGGCAATCCGCGCTCAGCTTGATTACGATGCCTCGGAAATCGCCGGGGCAAATCCCAACTCCCTGCACTCCCTCGGTCGCAAGGCCGCGCAGGTGCTCGAATCTTGTCGTAGGGTTGTCGCCCGAAGCTTCGGTTCGCACGTACGCGCCTCTGAGGTGTTGTTTTGCGGTGGCGGAACCGAGGCCAACGTCTTGGCGCTCATAGGTCTTGCCGAGGCGGCTCGTGCGGCCGATCGCCGGCGCGACCGTGTTGTCGTTTCCGCGATTGAGCACGATTCGATCATCGATAATCTCCCGCAGCTTCGCGCTTTCGGATTCACGGTCGATACGGTCAAGCCCAACCGTCGAGGATATGTCGAACCTTCTGAGCTCGAAGCGCTCATGGGACCCGATGTCGCGCTTGTGTCGATCATGTTCGCCAACAACGAGACCGGCGTTATCCAGCCCGTCCGAGCGCTTGCCGATGTGGCCCATGCCCACGGGGCCGTCTATCACGCCGACGCCGTCCAGGGTTGGCTGCATGTGCCCTTTGATGTTGCAGATCTCGGTGTCGATGCCCTCTCCATCGCCGGGCATAAGGTCGGTGGGCCGGTCGGCATCGGCGCCTTGTATCTCAAGGGCCGAACCCCGATTCGCCCACGCAGCCTCGGAGGTGGGCAGGAGCGCGGTCTCAGACCCGGCACCCAAGATCTTCGGGCCATAGTTGGACTTGCCGCCGCCGCCGATGCACTTTTCCCGCACGTGGCTGAGCACGTTTCTGTACTCAGGCCTCTGGCCGATAACCTGTATGATCGACTCTGCTCAAATTCCAAGGTTCATGCCACGATGGGGGATTGGGCCGATTCCGATCGTCTCCCCGGCATCGTGAGCATTTACGTCGAGGGCGTCGACTCTGAGGAGCTCATCTTGAAGCTCGACGGCCTTGGGTTCGCCGTTTCCGCAGCGAGTGCCTGCTCGAGTGGGAGTATGGATGCCAGCCATGTGCTGCGGGCTATGGGGATCCCTCGTGAGGATGCGCTCGGCTCCTTGCGCATCTCCTTCGACGACCGCGTCGACCCTGCGGCCCTCGACCGGTTTGTCGAGGCCTTTTTCGAGGTGGCGCACGATGCTCGTCCGTGACCTTGAATCTTCCCTGCTCGCACGTTTCCCACGTCGGGATGCCGAGGCCTGGGACCATGTGGGGCTCTCCGTGGGCGATCCCGATGCCAAAGTACGCGGTGTGCTGTGCTCTTTGGATGCCACCCTGGACTCGCTGCACGCTGCGTGCTCCTTGGGTTGCAATGTGCTGTTGACGCATCACCCGGTTTACATCTCGGCTCCCGACAGCTTCTGTCCTCCATCTGCTGAGCGTCCCTCGAGTTCCGCCGTCGTGTACGAGGCCGTCCGGCTCGGTGTGAGTGTCATCTCGCTTCACACCAACCTTGATCGCTCCCACGAGGCGAGGGCCTCACTTCCTGGGCTTCTCGGTATGGAGGCGCGATCTTCTCTCGAGTACCCAAGCGACCCGGATGCGACTGGTTTGGGAAGCCTGTGTGCTTGTGACCCCATCCCGCTCGGCGATCTTGCCGTTCGTCTGCGGGATTCGTTTGAGACGGCACCGACCGTTTGGGGCGATCCTAAGATGACGGTCTCTCGACCGACATTTCTCGGCGGTAGCCTCGGTGATTTCGGTGAGCTCGCCGTGCGCGCGGGCGCCGATGTCGTGGTGACCGGAGAGGTGGGCTATCATCGCGCCCAGGACCTCTCTCTCAGGGGGATGGGGGTTGTGGCTTTGGGCCACGATCGCTCCGAGCAGCCGTTCTGCTCGATTTTGGCCGACGCCTGCGTCTCGATTGGCGTCCCGGCCGAACACGTATATGTCAATCCGCTGCCCACGCAATGGTGGGTGCCGACGCAAGGAGATTTCGCATGAGTCTTGGTTCCGATCTGATCAAGCTGCAGGAGACCGACCTCGAGCTTGCAAAGCTGGGCAAGCAGCTCGGCTCGCTGCCCATCATCGACGAGCTTGGCAAGAAGCGCGCGGCTCTCACCAAGCTCCGCGCCGAGGCCACGCGCCTGCTCGCCGTTCGCAAGGACGCGCAGATCGCCGTCGATGACCTCGATGAGGGCGAGCGCGCCTGCCATGAGGCCGCCGCCGCCGCTCAGGCCCGTCCCGTCGATCCGAGTGATTACCGTGCGATGCGAGATCTGGAGGAGGAGCTCTCCAATCTTGCCAAGCGCCTCGAGCGCATCGAGTTCGACCGTCCCGAGGCACGCGAGGCGCTGGCCGCTGCCGAGGAGCGCGAGCGCAAACTTGCCGACTACATCAAGCGCTTCGAGGCCGCCATTGTCGAGGACACGCGTTCCGCCCGCGATCAGGCCTCTGCCATTCAGGCCGAGATCGACGAGCTTTCCCTTCGCCGCAGCCACCTGTTCGGCCGTCTGCCTGAGGACGTCCAGGGGCTGTACGAGCGCTCCTCTAAGCGCTTCAAGGGCCTGTGTGTCGAGCGTATCCAGGGCAACGTCCCGACGGTCTGCCGCACCGCCCTCCAGCCCGCGTCCATGGATGCGCTTCGTCATGCGACCGATTATGCCGAGTGCCCGTACTGCCACCGCATCATCGTGGTCAACGAGCAGGAGTAGTCATGCCAAAGACCGTTCTCGTTTGCGTTACGGGATGCATCGCCGCGTATAAGTCATGTGAGATTGTCCGCCTTCTCCAGAAGGCCGGCGTGCGTGTCAAGGTCTGCATGACCGAGCACGCAACCGCGTTCGTGGGCCCGACCACCTTTCGAGCGCTCACGCACGAGGAGGTTGCGATCGACCTGTTCGACAACCCCTCCGACCCGATTCACCATATCTCGCTTGCCAAGGAGCCCGATGCCGTTCTCGTGGCCCCGGCCACGGCCAACGTCATCGCCAAAATGGCCCATGGCCTTGCCGATGACCTGATGAGCACGACGCTGCTTGCGACGGATGCCCCCATTGTCGTGGCTCCCGCGATGAATGTGGGGATGTGGACGGCGGCCGCCACTCAGGAGAACGTTGCGACCCTCGCTGCCAGGGGCTGTGAGATCGTCTACCCCGCTACCGGCTACCTTGCCTGCGGTGACACCGGACAGGGCAAGCTCGCCGAAGTCGAGGCAATTGTGGACCGTACGCTTGCCGTGCTCGGGCGATCCGACATCCTTGCGGGCGAGCACGTGCTCATCACCGCCGGCGGTACGCGTGAGGCCATCGACCCCGTACGCTATATCGGCAATCGCTCCTCCGGCAAGATGGGCTACGCGCTTGCGTGCGCCGCACGGGACATGGGGGCCCGCGTCACCTTGGTGAGCGCCCCGACGGCCCTTCAGGCGCCTCAAGGTGTGTGCGTCGTTCCCGTCGAGTCGGCTGCGGAGATGCATGCCGAGGTCGAGCGCGCTTTCGAAGAGGCCACCATGCTCGTTTGCGCCGCTGCGGTCGCGGATTATACCCCCGCTACCGTCGCCCCCGAAAAGCTCAGCAAGTCCGATGGCGAACTGACCTCTGTTCCGCTCGTCAAGACGCGCGACATCCTTGCGGACATGTCGTCCAAGAAGGACGATCGCGTCGTGATCGGCTTTGCCGCCGAGACGAATGACCTTACTCGTCGTGCCGTCGACAAGCTCGCCCGCAAGGGCTGCGATGCCATCGTCGCCAACGATGTGTCGCGTTCGGAGTCCACCTTCGGCTCAAATACGGATGCGGTTCTTTGGGTGACAGGGGAGGGGGCTGAGGAGATCCCCTGCATGGACAAGCAGGACCTCGCCTATGAGCTGCTGAAACGCGCCAAAGGACTAAAATCTTAAAACAGATGAAAAAAGTTCTTGCATCTGTTGGAACCTTTGGGTAAAGTAATTCCTTGCTTCGGGACGTAGC
Organism: Collinsella intestinalis DSM 13280; assembly: GCF_000156175.1. Taxonomy (GTDB): domain Bacteria; phylum Actinomycetota; class Coriobacteriia; order Coriobacteriales; family Coriobacteriaceae; genus Collinsella; species Collinsella intestinalis. The sequence goes on along the minus strand of NZ_GG692710.1, from coordinate 433,478 downwards.
GCAGCTTGGTAGCGCACTTGCATGGGGCGCAAGGGGTCGCTGGTTCAAATCCAGTCGTCCCGACCACGGAGCATTAAGGGCGGCCATTTGGTCGCCCTTTTCCATTTTCAGGTTGTCGGCTTACGCGTTTCGTAAGCGGGTATCATGCCTCCAGTGTTTCATGTTCTAGGGGAGTAAGGCGTGGCCGCAGGCAAGATCAGGAAAAAGATCAAGAAGGAGCTCATCGGTACCTCCGATTATCCTTCCAATAAGATCTTCACCATCTCAAACTTCATCACCTTCACGCGCTTGATTCTCACGGGCGTTTTTCTGTACCTGTTCGTGACCGACCAAAACCGTTACGTCGCCCTCGCCATATACGCGATCGCGGCTTCTACCGATTGGCTCGACGGGCAGATCGCACGCATGACCAAGACCGTGAGTTGGCTGGGAAAGATGCTCGATCCCATTGTGGACCGCGCCTTGCTCTTCACCGGTGTCGTCGGCCTGGTTGCTCGAGGTGAACTGCCGCTATGGATCTGCCTAGCCATCGTCGGTCGCGATGTGTACCTGTTCCTCGGCAATTTTGTGGTTCGCCATTACCATCGCAGGCCCATCGATGTCGTTTTTATCGGCAAGCTCGCCACCGCTCTGCTGATGAGCGGTTTTACCTTGATGCTCCTCGGGATGCCGATGCTCGATGGCCTGGGCCTTGTCCCGGCCTCCGTTTCCTGGCTGCCCGGCATTAACGACGTGGCCGCTCCGCTGGGTATTTACTTCGTGTATGCAGGAGTCTTCTGCTCACTGGCAACGGGTGGCGTCTATACCGTCAAGGGCATGGTCGCCATTCGCGCCGCGATTGCGCATCCCGAGGACGAGGATGATGATTTTCTAAACCCTGAGATCGATGATGCCGATGATGCCGAGGTCGTTGAGAACGCATAACGACACCGATATGCGAACTATTTGGGTTAGAATAAATTATTGATTGTATTTTCCGGGTTTATCCCGTTTTGCCGCTAGGGGGTTACCATGGCCAATGTCGAGCAGAATGAGACAACGCGCGTTTTTCGCATGCCGAGCAGCGATGCCACCGCGCCTGACCTCATGAAGAGCACGCCCCTCATCGTCCCGGTCCTTTCCATCATCAAGGGGCCGCAGACCGGCAATGTCTTTGAGTTGGATCAGCCCGAGGTCACCATCGGTCGCGATCCCTCCAACACGATCTTCCTCAACGACATGACCGTCTCTCGCAGCCATGCCAAGATCCTGCGCAACGCCGCCAGTGTTCTCATCGAGGATCTCGGCTCCCTCAATGGCACCTGGGTTGATGGCGCCATCGTCAACTCCGCGCCTCTGCACGACGGCTCGTCCGTGCAGATCGGCACGTTCACGCTGATGTACCACGAGAGCACCGTGGAGCGCATCGAAACCGGTGAGTAGCTTGGCTGAGCGCAGCTACCTCAGCATCGGGCAGGTGGTCAACCTCCTGCGCGGAACGTATCCCGATCTCTCCAACTCAAAAATACGCTTCCTTGAGGACGAGGGGCTTATTACGCCCCATCGCACCCCTAAGGGCTATCGTCAGTACTCCAAGGCCGACGTTGACCGCCTTGAGGTCATCTTGCATCTTCAAAAGACGCGGTACATGCCCCTTTCCGCTATCAAGCAAAAGCTCGATAGCGCCTCGGACCTGTCCGCGCTCGCGTTCGAGGTCGGTCTCTTGACAGATGCCCCCATGAAGGTTGCCTCTAAGGAGACGCGCCAGAAACTGCATCCCATTGAGGACGTCCCTGACATCCTCGGTGTCGATATCGCGTTTCTGCGCCAGCTTTCCGACAATGATCTCATCCGCATCATACGCAGCCCGCAGAACCGCGAGCTTATCGATGGCCGTGATTTCGAGATCATCCGCCACTGTGCCGAGCTTTCGCGCTTTCATATCGAGCCGCGCAATCTGCGTCAGTATGTGATTGCAGCCAATCGCGAGTCCGCGCTCTTCGAGCAGGTTCTCATTGGCATGCTCGGTTCCGATGACTCCGATGATGACCGTGAGGCTAAGCTCGACCGTGCTTTTAAAACGTTGCACGACCTCACCGATGGCGTCCGCACCGCCCTTCTTCGCAACCGTGTATTCGAATCGCTTAACGCGGTCGTTGAAGATGCCGACGTCGATGCAATCGATGATGAGATAACCCGTGCGCAGCAGGCCGCTCAGAACCATGTGAGCCAGCAGTCTTACGCGACTGGGCATGAGCAGGTCGTGAGCGCATTGGATGCAAGCGAGCTCGCAGCCCAACCGATTCGCGTCCTCCCCGTCGACGCTTCATAGCGCCGTACGTTGTGACAATCAAAGCCAAAACGAGTAGAAAGATGCGCCGACATGTCCGATTTTGACTTCGAGTCCTTTATCACCGACATCCCCGATTATCCCGAGCCCGGTGTTGTCTTTAAGGACATCACGCCCCTGTTCGCCGATGCCAACGCAATGCGTCAAACCGTTCTCGCGATCGCTGATCACTTTCGTGATGCGGGTATCACCAAGGTTGTCGGCCCCGAGGCTCGTGGCTTCATGATCGGCGTGCCCGTTGCCATGGAGCTCGGAGCTGGCTTTATTCCCGCTCGCAAGCCCGGTAAGCTGCCCCGTGAGACCTACTCCGTTAGCTATGAGCTCGAGTATGGTTCCGATACGCTCGAGATTCATCGCGATGCGATCGAACCCGGTGACCGCATCCTGATCGTCGACGACCTTATCGCCACGGGTGGTACTGCTGCTGCAACCGGCAAGCTCATCCAGGAGGTTGGGGGCGAGCTGGTCGGCTATGCTTGCATCCTCGAGCTTACGTTCCTGAATCCGCGCGACGTACTTGCGACTTCGGGTGATCAGGAGCTGTTCAGCCTGGTCAAGGTCGGTTAACGCACACTTCCGTCGGTTATGGGGAGGAAAGGGGAGAGCCTTTCCTCCCCATCTTCATATGCGCTGGGTTTCTGCCTTTTCCTCCTCAACTGGTCATTTTAGTAGGTATATACTCTGGTCTCGATAAATCGAGCGAAAGGAACCCTCATGACTTGGGCTATTATCGCTGACTCTAGTTGCAACTTGCGTGACTATACGCCTGCCACTCCCAATTGCACCTATGCATTCGCGCCGCTGACTCTCCACGTGGGAGGGGAGGAGTACCCCGATGACTCCGACTTGGATGTGAGCAAGCTGAACGAGCGAGTCCATTCGGAGGCAACAGCATCGAGTTCGGCATGCCCGAGCGCTGGCGAATGGGCTGATCTGTTCCGACTGGCCGATAACGTCATTGTTGTGACGCTTTCCTCCAATCTTTCGGGAAGCTACGACTCTGCTCAGATGGGCCGCAATCTCGTTATGGATGAATATGCTCGAGAGCACGGCGGTCAGATTATGGGCAAAAACATCTACATCCTTGATTCTCGAGCTGCGGGCGCAAAACTCGAGGTCATGGTCCGCCTTATCGATCGGTACCTTATGAAGCACTCTGATGCGACGTTCGACGAGGTCGTTTCGTATGCGAAGAAGCTCGAGTCGAACAGCCAGGTGCAATTCTCGTTGAGGAGCTTCGACAATCTTGTCAAGAATGGGCGCATGCCCAAGCTGGTTGGCGCACTCGCAAGCGGCCTTTCCATTCGTATGCTTGGAACGGCAAGCGAGCAGGGCACCATCAAGGTGATTGCCCCGACTCGTGGCGATAAGAAGACGATGAAGAAAATCCTCGATGTCATGAGGTCGGACGGATATCGTGGCGGCCTGGCATATATCGATCATGTCGACAATGTCGAGGGTGCAGAGGAGCTGGGCCGTGCGATTGCATCCGAATGGCCGCAGGCCGAAGTCGAGATCCTTCCTTGTCGAGGTCTCTGTTCTTATTATGCTGAGGAATCTGGTTTGATCATCGGGTATGAGTGGAACGGCCTGAGTTAAGTAGTCTACCGGCCTGCGCACACGTCTTGATGGGTGTGCAGGCCGGTTACCTATTCCCATTCTAACTTTACATAATATATATTATCAGGAATGACTAAGTCTTGATTGTTGTCATTCTGTTAGCGACAGACGCAAGCTGCGCAAAGACGCCCTCTGAGATTAGGCATTCTCAGAGGGCGTCTGCATCATCAGGCAGATAGAGACTCGATGTAATGATAAGCAGCTGTTGCCGCAATGGCGCCGTCAGCAGCCGCCGTGACAACTTGTCGTAGCGACTTGGACCTCATGTCGCCTGCGCAATACAAACCCGGCGTCGTGGTGCCCATATGCTCGTCGGTCAGTACGCCGCCATCGGGGCCGAGTTCGGCCAAACCTGCAACGAGATTCGTGGCGGGATCGTGACCAACTGCAACAAAGACGCCGACGGATCCCTCGTCGTACGATTCGACGTGCGTTTCACCTGTGACATTGTCTCGAAATGTGATGGCGTTGATAAACGTCGAGCCCGAAACTTCGGTAATACTCGTTTGGTACCTAATTGAGATGTTGGGCTTGGCGGAGAGCCGATCGACCATTCCATGGGATGCACGGAACACATCACGGCGAACGATGATCTCTACCTGGTCGGCAAGATTCGATAGATAGAGCGCCTCCTCGACGGCAGAGTTGCCGCCGCCGATGATGAACACGTGTTTACCACGATAAAACATGCCGTCGCAAGTGGCGCAATACGATACGCCTCGGCCCCTGTACATCTCTTCTCCTGAGAAGTTGCCGGGACGGGGCGTCGCTCCCGTGGCGACGATAACGCTTTTGGCTTCAATGGAATCCATGTCGGTTGTGATGGTGAATCCACTTTCATGGCGTGTGAGGGATTGAGCTGAACCGTAGGTCGATTGTGCGCCGGCAGATTCCGCATGGGCCTGCATTTTCTGTCCGAGTTCGGCACCCGAGCATTGTTCGATTCCAGGATAGTTGTCAATCATATCTGATGTGGCAATTTGACCACCGGGCATGCCCTGCTCGACGACAAGCGTATCAAGGCTGGCACGTGCAGCGTATAAAGCAGCGGAGTAACCGGCGGGGCCTCCGCCGATGATCACAAGATCGCGTTGATTTGGCGTGGACATAAGAACCTCCATACGTCGTTTCTCTGCTCTTACCCGATAGCGGGAATCTGTTACACATGGGGTCGTACAATACCCTTATCGTCTTTGGGGGTGCCTGATGCAAGATCGTACAGATTGTCCGTGCGAGCCCGTTGCGGCTATGCCTGCGTCCGTTCCTTCGGGAAGCGAATCCACGCATAGGCCGACCATCGCGGTTGTGCATGCATCCGTCGGTTCTGGTCATCGTGCGGCGGCAAATGCGATCGCCCAGGCCATCGAGCAACTTCGTGGTCTCGATGGTGTTCCGCAGGACGTTCAGGTCGACGTCCTCGATATTCTCGATTTCGGAAAAATCAAGTTCGACGGTAATAAGACAGCTGCTGCGTTCACTGGGGCAACAAGGCCGCTCTATGATGTCACCTGGCGCTTCACACTTACCGGGCGCCTTTTGTGGGGTGGCGGCTCAGCATGGTCGACCTTGATGTTCGATTCTTTCGATGAGTATGTTCAGAAAGCGCGTCCCCTTGCCATCATCTGCACTCATATCACCGCTGCAAATGTGGCGGTGGGCGCCCGCATGCGCACTAAGATCGAATATCCCGTTGTCTGTGTTCCAACTGATTATGAGATCGAGGGATTTTGGCCACATAAGGAGGCCGACCTCTTCTGCGTGGCGACGGAGTTTATGGCTGAGACCCTACGTCCGAGAAAGGTCCCCGAGAGCGCCATCGAGGTGACGGGCATTCCGGTCCGGTCTGGCTTCGGCGATTCCGGCCGTCGCGACGCGGATCGCAAGCGCTTTGGTCTTCCTGCGAATAAAACGTTGGTGCTTGTTATGGCGGGCGCCGCTCTCCCCCAGCCTTACGTTCGTTTTAGGGCGGCAATTGAGGAGACCCTCCCCTATCTTCGAAGATTCGAGGACATGCACTTTATCTTCTTGCCCGGCAAGGATAAATCCTACGCCGACCATCTACGCTCGATCTTTTCGGGAATGAAACTCTCAAATGCGATGGTCATGGATTACGTCGACGATATGGCAGCTCTTATGCATGCCTGCGACCTTGCCATTCTTAAATCTGGTGGTCTTACGGTGACCGAATGCCTGTGCGCGGAGCTGCCGATGCTGCTGTTGGGCAAGGCCTATGGCCAAGAGAAGTCAAACACCGTCATGCTCACGTCGTTTGGCGCCAGCATGCATGCCACGACCTCTCGTGAGCTTGTGATGCAGCTTACGCATCTACACGACAACAAGGAGGCTCTCCATGGGCTTCTGGTTAACGCCAGTGCGCTGAGGCGACCTGATGCCGCTGCTGACATTGTCCGTGCGACCATGCGCCTCGTTGGGGTACCCTGCGATCGTGAGCGGCATTTTGCCGAGTTTTACTGGGGCGGGAAACCGGCCCACGCGCGATAGGCGCTTGCTTTTTGCTCTGTGTTCTGCCGTTGTGCTTGTTTGAACGTACGACGTTGCTCTGGCGAAGTTAATCTCCATGTAAAAGAAGCGCCCTCGACGAGCATTAACTCGTCGAGGGCGCTTCGTCTTGGCATCTCAGGTTACGTGCTGAAGCGCGTAATTAGAGAAGCAGGAAGTAGGCCAGGAAAGCGGCGGCGGCAACCCACATGAGCGGGCGGACCTTCTTGATGTTGCCGGTGACGGAGGCAACGATTACATAGGCGATGAAGCCGAGGCCGATACCGTTGGAAATGGAGTACGTGAACGGGATACCGATGATGATCATGAAAGTCGGGAATCCCTCAAGGATGTCGAACCAGTCGATCTCGGTGACCTCGCTCATCATGAGGAAGCCAACGTACACCAGGGCGCCGCAGGTCGCCGCAGAGCTGATGCAGCTGATCAGCGGGGAGAAGAATGCGGCAAGCAGGAACAGGATGCCCGCAGTGATGGAGGTGAGACCGGAACGGCCGCCGTCAGCGGCGCCGGAAGCGGACTCAACAAACGTGGTGATCGAAGACGCGCCGAACACGCCACCGGCTGCGGCGGCGACAGAGTCAACGATGAGGATCGGCTTGATGTCCTCGACCTTGCCCTCGTCGGAAAGGAAGTCACCCTGCTTGGCGACGGCCATCGCGGTGCCCATGGTGTCGAAGAAGTCGCTCATCATGAGAGAGAAGGCGAAGAGCAGGAGCGCGGGAGTGGTGAGGGCCTTGACGACGCCCATGACGCCATCGGCGTCAGCCATGAAAGGAGCGCCGAACGTGGAGAAGTCGAGCGGAGCTACGATGCTGGACGGAGCCGCTGTAACACCCAGCGGAATGCCCAGAATGGATGCGATGACGATGCCCCAGAGCAGCGCGCCCTTGACGTTCATCGAGGAAAGGATGACCGTGGCCACAATGGAAATGAGGCCAACGAGGAAGACGGGGTCAGTAACGCTACCCAGGGAAACCATGGTGGCTTCGTTGGCGACGATAATGCCGCCGTCCTTGAGGCCGATCATAGCGATGAAAAGGCCGAGACCGATGGAGATGCCATGACGGAGCGACACGGGAATGGCGTCCATGATGGCCTCGCGAAGGCCGCAAAGAACGAGCAGAAGAATGGCGATGCCTTCAACGAAGATGATGGCCATGGCGGTCTGCCAACCGAGCCCCATCGCGCCGCAAAGCGTGTAGGCGACGATGGAGTTGATGCCCATACCGGAAGCGCAGGCCAGAGGACGATTCGAGATGAAGCCCATCGCGATCGTCATGATGCCGGCGCCAATGCAGGTGGCAGTGACCGCGGCGGTCATGGGAACGCCGCCTGCAGACAGGATAAGCGGGTTGACGACGATGATGTAAGCCATCGCCAGGAACGTTGTCAGGCCGGCGCGAAGCTCGGTCGCGATGTTCGAGTTGCGCTCCCCCAACTTGAAGAACTGGTCCATGTGGTTATCCCCCTATGCTCAAGGACCGACTGACTTATTTCGAACCACTCGAACCGAAACCGCCGCAACCGCGGTCAGTCTCGTCGAGTTCGTCGACTTCTACGAGGTGCACGACGGGCACCTGCTGGATGACGAGCTGAGCGATACGCTCGCCTCGCTCGATGTGGATAGCCTTTTCGGAGTCGAGATTCACCGCGATCACCTTGAGCTCGCCACGATAGTGGGCGTCGATGAGACCGGGCGTGTTGGCGATGGAGAGCCCCTGCTTTAGGGCCATGCCGCTGCGCGGCTGCACAAAGCCCGCGTAGCCATCGGGAATTGCAATCGCAAGACCCGTTGGGATGAGGACGCGCTGATAGGGTTCGATGACGACGTCCGCATTGGCACGCAGGTCGAGGCCTGCATCCCCCTCGTATGCATATGAGGGGAGTTCGACGCTCGGATCGAGACGCTTAATGGAAACGGAAAGCTCGGACATGGTTACCTCAACTTATCAAGCTCGGAAATAAACTCATCGACATCGCGGAAATCGCGATAGACGGATGCGAAGCGGATGTAAGCGACCTTATCGATGCGTTCTAGCCTCTTTAGGACCATGTCGCCGATGTCGTGCGATCGGATGGCAGTCAGCGTTCCGCCTCGAAGCTCGCGCTCGATATCATCGATGAGCGCGTTGAGTTCGGACAGGTCGATGTCTCGTTTCGAGGTGGCGCGCATCAGTCCGACGAGCAACTTATTGCGGTCAAAAGGCTGGACGGACCCATCGCTTTTAATAACTTCGATGGGGTCCTCGCATCGCTCGAACGTGGTGAAACGATATCCGCAAGAACGGCACTCACGCCGGCGCTTGATGGCATTGGTTGTATCCTGCGCTCGAGAATCAATGACGCGCGTGTCATCATGTCCACAGCTTGGACAACGCATATCGCTATCCCCCTCCCATTGAGACAACCTATTTAGAATACCATGCGATGAGGGGGTGTAGCACAATTTAGTTCCGCTGGAAACCTATTACCTTGCAGCGGTGGGAACGGAAAGCTCCATACCAGGAACCAGCAGGCCCGAATCGAGGTCGTTGACCATCTTGATGGCATCGACTGTCTCAGTAATGGAGAGGCCGTCGATAGGGTTCTTTTCGGCGATGTTCCACAGCGTGTCGCCGGTGGTGACCTCGACGATTTTGGTGGGGGCGTTCAGAAGCGCGTTAAGCTTGGAATCCGAGGAAGCGGACCCCATGAATATAGTGCCTGCAACGCAGACAGATACCGCAAGCGCAGCGAGGGTGAATACAAGTTTATCGTTCATCTTGGCGCCCTCGAGCACCGTGCGACTGGGATATGCAATCGGGGCGAATAGCTGCGGGCGCGAAGGTGCGACCGCCTTTTGAGCAGCAGACCCGTCGATAACGGTGAAACGATGCTCCTCAGCAGGGGCGAGGGCGAGATTTCCAACAACGCGGATCTGACTCTTCATGGCGTGCTCCTTTCGGCTCTGTTCTCTGCATATAGATATAAATGGCCGTTCGGACAAAACTCGTTCTCTTAGAACGGGTGTTCGTGTATTATTATCTTCGAACAGTTGTTCCTGTCAAGAAATATTCGAACAAGTGTTTGATGAGAAGGGATCTGCCGTGAGCCGTAAAATCACCAAGCGCCAGCAACAGATTTACGATTTCATCCGCTCCTATCAAAAGGAAAAGGGCTATCCCCCGAGCGTTCGCGAGATGGCGGCCGCCGTCGGGCTCTCTTCTCCATCCACTGTCCATGCTCACCTCAGCGCGCTCGAAGAGCACGGCTTGATTCGCCGTGACGCGACGAAGCCGCGCGCGCTCGAGGTGTTCAATTCCGACGGATCGTCGTACAAGCCGGAAGAATCCACCGCCTCGTCTGCCCGTGGCACGGTCAAATTGCCCCTCGTCGGTCGTGTCGCTGCTGGCATGCCCATTCTCGCAGAGCAGAATATCGAGGATTCGTTTACTGTTCCCACGGAGATCGCAACGGATTCAAGCTCGTTTGTCCTGGAGGTGCACGGGGATTCCATGATCAATGCTGGCATCTTCAACGGCGATTACATCATCGTGCGCGAGCAGAAAAGCGCCATGAACGGTGAGATTGTCGTCGCCATGATCGATGGGTCGGCAACGGTTAAAACGTTCTATAAGGAGCGCGGCCGCGTTCGACTCCAACCCGAGAATGACGCCATGGAACCCATCTACGCCGACAACCCGACGATACTCGGCAAGGTTGTCGCCCTGATGCGTCGCTTTTAAATAATTGGATCGAAAATTCGGAATCGGAGTGAGCCCCTCGGCTCACTCCGTGACGTATGGTTTGACGCGCGCGGCAATATGGCGCGGCACCTTGCAAACGAGCCTGATCCGATCCTCGAGGTACTCCTCGATAAGAATGTTGCCCTGAGTCCTTATGGAGGAGAGCAGCAGGCCTTCCCGATAGGGAATCTCGCAAGATATCGGTGCATCACATGCCGACGCTTCATGGATTATCCGATTCAGCAGCTCCTCTTTCCCCTCTCCGGTAACGGCGGAAAAGAATACGGCCCTGGGGTCTCGGCGCCTCAGCGATTCAACTACAGAGGAATCCAGGCGGTCGATCTTGTTGTAAACAGTGACGGCCGGTTGATCGGCCGCTCCAACTTCATCGAGAACGTGCTCTACGGCATCGACATGCCGCGGATAGTCAGCATCGGAGATATCGACCACGCGTAAGATGAGATCGGCGTCCCTAACTTCCGATAACGTTGATTTGAAAGCCTCGACCAAGCCGTGCGGTAGCTTCTGGATGAAACCGACGGTGTCGGTAATGGTCACGTTTCTGCCACCGGGAAGACTGAGTGAGCGGGTCGTCGGATCGAGCGTAGCGAAAAGCTTGTCCTGCGCAAGCACAGAGGGGCCGCAGAGCTGATTGAGCAGCGAGGACTTCCCGGCATTCGTATAGCCTGTGAGTGCGATGCGAAACGTCTGCGAGTCATTGCGCTTCTTCGATTGAACGTCACGACGTTTCTCGACCTCTCGCAGTTCATGCCTCAGTTGGGCGATTCGATTGCGAATCATGCGTCGGTCGATTTCCAGCTGGCTCTCACCCTGACCGAACCTGCTGCCGATGCCGCCGCGCGTCTGCTCTTTAGCAAGATGGCTCCACATGCCCCGCAGTCGTGGCAAAAGATATTGCAATTGTGCGAGCTGGACTTGCAGGCGGCCTTCACGTGTTCGAGCGTGCAAACCGAAGATATCGAGAATAAGGGCGGTACGGTCGATGACCTTCGTCGGTTCACCGAGCGCGCGTTCAAGATAGGACTGTTGAGAGGGACTCAGGTCATCATCGAAAATCACCACATCGGCATCGAGTCTTTGCACGAAGCCTTTGAGTTCTTCAACTTTGCCCGACCCGATATAGGATTTCGGTACGGGTCGGTCGAGTCGTTGCGTCAGTCGGGCTACGGTGCCAGCGCCCGCCGTGTCGGCGAGTCGCTCGAGTTCGTCGAGCGAGCGCTCGATGGGCCAACCGTCACTTCTCCAGTCAACGCCGACGAGAATAGCGCGCTCCGGTGTCGGAGCAGTGTCCACGAGTTCGAAACGACTCATCCTTTCAGCACCTCGTGCTCTATAAGATCGAGGGCGTCTTCGACTCCCATCCTATCGAGATCGACCCAACGTGTTCGTTCGTCGCGCTTACACCAGCTGATCTGGCGCTTTGCATAGCGGCGGGAGCGCTGTTTGATCAAGTCGACTGCATCGGAAAGAGCGCATTCGCCATCGAGGTATGAAATGAGCTCTTTGTATCCGATTGCCTGCATGGACGTGAGCGCGTCACGTGCACCGCAATCAAGCAGTCCCTTGACCTCTTCAAGGAGGCCCTCACCCATCATGACGTCGACGCGTCGATCGATCCGCTCGTACAAACGGGCGCGGTCCATGGTGAGCGCAAAGGTTACGTGCTCGTAAAACGGATTGTGCTGTGAAAACCCAGCTGCCTGATCGGCGTAGGAAACACCCTCATCGCACATCTCGAGCGCGCGAACGACACGTTTAACGTTATTAGGATGAATAATCTCCGCGCTTCGGGGATCGCGTTTCTCGAGCATAGCGTGAATTCCGAGGGGTCCGAGATCCTCGGCGAGCTTGTTGTAGCGCTCGCGACGCTCATCGTCGACTTCCCCCTTGGGGAAGTGCATGTCATCGAGCGCAGCGCGCAAATACAACCCGGTGCCGCCACAAAATATGGGCGTTTTGCCTTCGCTTTGCAACCGCTCGACCTCACCACGTGCGTCAACCTGGAACTGCGCGGCGGAATACGGTTGAAATACGTCCACTAAGTCAACGAGACGCAGCGGAACGGGGCGCTCGTCAGCGGGCGTTTTGGCCGTTCCGATATCCATACCACGATAAACCTGCATGGCATCGGCGGAAAGCACCTCACTCCCCCATCGTATGGCGAGCATATCGGCGAGGGAGCTCTTTCCAACAGCAGTGGGTCCCGTTATCGCTACGATTGGAGTCATCGAGCATCGCCTACGGACGCACCCGCCAAATACCATGTGCGTGCCGTATCGACGTGGACGTCGATGACCTTGCCGATGAGCGTCGTGGGGTCCACGCCCGCAGGCACAGGGCAGTGCACGGTTTGGTTCCAAGGGCTCTTGCCCTGCAAAACGTTGGGGTCCTTCTTGGACGTGCCTTCGATGAGCATGGGGACGGTGGTGTCCAGCGAGCCTTGGTTGAAGTCGAAGGCGGTCTGCTCGACATGCTTTACGAGGCGATCGAAGCGCTCCTGAATAACCGAACGAGGAGTGGGGTCGACGATTTTCGCAGCAGGCGTTCCCTCACGCTTGGAGTAGATGAACGTGAACGCCTGAGCGAATTTCGCTTCATCGACGAGGGAGACAGTCTGCTCGAAATCCTCTTCCGCCTCACCGGGGAAACCGACGATGATATCCGTGGTGAGGGCGATATTGGGAATGCGATCGCGGACACGCTGCACCAGGTCAAGATATTGTTCGCGCGTGTACTTGCGATTCATGAGTTTCAAGATGCGTGAAGATCCAGACTGTACGGCCAGGTGCAGTTGCGGCATGACAGCGGGAACTTCGGCCATGGCATCAATCGTCTCGGGAAGGAGATCCTTCGGATGAGACGAGGTAAAGTAGATGCGCTCGATTCCGGTGTCGCCCACGCGGCGGAGCAGCTCGGCAAAACGTGGGTCGTGATCGTGGTCGCGCCCATAGGAGTTGACGTTCTGGCCAAGAAGCGTGATGGATCGAACGCCTTGGCGGACAAGCCCGGTCACCTCATCGACGATTTCGTCCATGGGACGGCTCTTCTCGCGTCCGCGAACGTATGGAACGATGCAATAGCTGCAGAAATTATTGCAGCCGGTCATGATCGGAACCCATGCGTGATAAGCGGTCTCACGATGCCAGGGCATATCGGTGGCAGCGCCGGTGTCGATCTCCTCGACTCGGACATGATGGTCGCCGTCTGCGAAGGCATCGGCCAGGAGATCGGCGACATGGGCGATTGAGTGAGTTCCGAAAATGACGTCGACGTTATCGAGATTGGTGAGCAGGCCCTCACCATCACGCTGGGCGATGCAGCCGCCTACGGCGATGACGCGCTTGCCGGAAGGCGATGCAGGAAGGCTTTTGCAAGAGGAGCACTGACCGTACAGGCGGGTATCCGCAGCCTCGCGCACACAGCATGTCATGAAGATGACGATATCGGCATCCGCGGGACTGGAAGCAACCAAGCAGCCGCAGGAATCCAACAAGCCGCTTACGCGTTCGGAATCGTGCAAATTCATCTGGCATCCGAACGTGCGGATGAAATAGGTCTTTCCGGAAAGGATAGAAAGGTTGGACATGTTAGCAAACCTGCTTAAAATCGTCGGGAAAATCGGGGATATCGGCGGAGTTGTACGAGATATGGTGCACATACACGGACAGACGTATGGCTGTACGAGATTCACCGTTTATAAGGATGTCCGAGAAGACCGGAGCGCAAGAGATATCGAACTCGGTGGGAATCAGAAACCCGCGGGCGATTGCCATCGCCTTGATGGCTTGGTTGACGGCGCCAGCGCCGACGCACTGCATGTTGACGGGGACGCCATCTTTGACCATGCCGGCTATAGCGCCTGCCACCGAGGCGGGCGATGATTTACTCGAGACCTTGAGGAACTCCATGTACATTTCTCCAGCGAATAAAGTGCATATTTTGGTGTGTTTTAGTTGGTGTAAAGATACCCCATGGACTACACATGGGCAAGTGCACGGGCTAGGTGTCTTCCTTGTCGATATCAAAGGTGACAGTGATGCGGTCTTTTGTGACGCGGACTTTCGGCTCGCGCGACAACGTCAGGAAATATCGAGATGCCAGATCGGTAAAATCTCGTTCCATAGTACGAGAAAAAGAAGCGATATCTTCCTTCGAGATCTTGAGACCGCGTCGGTCGCGCGTAAGATCGATTTGAGCTGGCTCCCCTATTGCAGGCTCCTTTTCGCGCAGAAGACGAGAGGCGATGCTCTTGAGCGGCGCGATGGAACCGCCGAGAATGCGATGGGCGGTGCGCTCGGAAATCTCTATGCCCATGTCGGATGCGATTCGGATGAAGTCGCCGGCATCCGCCGCGCAGGTCAGACGATCGACGACCGGCAATGATTGTTCAGAATCCAAGAAAAGCAAACGTGTGGTATCGACACGAGATGCTGCGTGAGCGTATAGCGTAGCGGCGATTTCGGTGGGGGTGCCAAGATATACGTCACAACCATGCAGCTCTTCACATGCGAACTCGCAAACAGCACGATTGATGTTGTGAGGGCCTTTCACGCAGGAAAGAATGCCATCCTCGTCTTTTGAGGCGGTCGGCCAGGTCGATTGGTCGGCACGCTCACCGAGAGAAGCGGTATCGACGACGACGCGGAATGACGAGCCGCCACCTTGAGCAGAGGTGACGACCTCGGCCGTTTGAGTGTTCTGACGAATTGAGAAAAGGGCCATACCGCGTCCATGGACACCCCATTTGTCCATACGCATGCTTTCGAGCTTGGATGTGACGCGCGCATCGAAGATGCGATCACGCATATCCTCTGGCACTCCCGATCCGTCATCGAGGAAAAGGAGGGTGCGAACACCCTCCTCCTTACTCGTGGCGAGGTAGATATTGCGAGCACCTGCGTCGCGTGCATTTCGCAGCATTTCGACGACGATGTCCTCGACATGTTGGATATCGTGTTTTGCCTGACGGCGTTCAGCCTCGGAAACGCGCAGGCGAACGAAGCCGTCGCCGAGGTTCTCCTCGACACGAAGGTTTCCCTCGCCGGACATGGAGGCGATGAACGAAATAAGGTCGTTGCCGTCAGACATGGGTCACACTACTTTGCAATATCGACGGCGCGGCTCTCGCGAATGACCACGACGCGAACCTGGCCGGGATACTCCATCTCTTCCTCGATCTGCTGGGCGATATCGTGCGCCAGGACCGTGGATTCGGCGTCGGAGACCTTGTCGGGCTGAACCATGACGTGGACCTCACGACCGGCCTGCATGGCGTAGGTGCGCTCCACGCCCTCGTGGGAGTTCGCGATCTCCTCGAGCTTCTCGAGACGCTTGATGTAGTTCTCAGCGGACTCGCGGCGAGCGCCGGGACGGGAGGCAGAAATGGCATCGCCAGCCTGGACGAGCACGTCCAGGACGGTGTTGGGATCGGTATCGCCGTGATGCGCCTCAATCGCGTGAACGATTGCGGGCTTCTCGCCATAACGACGGGCAAGTTCGGCGCCGATGACGGCATGCGGACCCTCGACCTCATGATCGATGGCCTTGCCAAGGTCGTGCAGAAGGCCGGCGCGCTTCGCGGTCACGACATCGATACCGAGCTCAGCGGCCATGATGGCACAAAGGTCGGCCACCTCGAGGGAGTGACGGAGAACGTTCTGGCCAAAGGAGGTGCGATAGCGAAGGGCACCGAGGGTCTTGACGATCTCGGGGTGCAGGTCGTGGATGCCCATATCGAATGCCGCCTGCTCGCCAGCCTCGCGGACGCGCTGCTGCACAAGGTCGGAGGCCTTCTGGTACATCTCCTCAATGCGGGCTGGGTGAATGCGGCCATCGGCGATCAGGTTCTCAAGGGCGACGCGAGCGGTCTCGCGACGAACCGGATCAAAGCTGGAGAGGACGACGGTCTCAGGGGTGTCGTCAATGACGAGATTGACGCCGGAAACCTGCTCGAACGTGCGGATGTTGCGGCCTTCGCGTCCGATGATGCGGCCCTTGAGGTCGTCAGAGGGAATGTGAACGGACGTGACGGTGACCTCGGCGGTGTGATCGGAAGCGCAACGCTGGATGGCGAGGGAGATGATCTCCTGAGCGGTCTTATGGCACTCGGCCTTGACCTTCTGCTCGGACTCGCGAATGATCGTGGCGGCTTCGTGGGTCACCTCGCCGCGAACCTTGTCGAGAAGCTCTGCGTGGGCGTCCTCGCGGGTAAGCTCAGAGATGCGCTCGAGCTCGTCCGTCTGACGGGCATAAAGCTCCTCAAGCTCACGAGAGCGCTTGTCGATTTGACCCTGCTGGCTGGAAAGCTGGTGCTCACGCTTATCAAGGGCCTCATTGCGGCGATCAAGGGACTCCTCACGCTGCATCACACGGTTCTCGAGGGCGCGGATCTCCTTCTTACGCTGAGCCTCCTCTGCCTCGGCGGCCTGCTTATTCTGGATGATCTCCTCCTTGGCCTCGAGGAGGGCCTCCTTCTTAAGTGTCTCGGCAGCACGCTTGGCATCGGCCATCACCTGCTCGGCTTCAGAATGGGCGGCGGTAACCTTCGATTCGGCCTCGCGAATGCTTCCGGACTTGGCGTTGCGCATGGCCAAGACGGCGGCAAAAGCGCCGATTGCCAGGCACACGATGCCGACGAGAACAAGCTCCATTGGCATGATGGACTCCTTTTAGTGGTTAAAGATGCAAGAAAACTGCACCCACCGATAAGGAAGGCGCAGGACATTTGCCGGGTATGGTCCACCGAAGGGCCTATGAAATCGTTCCGATAGAAAATATCGTCAATCTCATCTGCGAGGATGAGCGCATAACAAACAAATGACAAATCCATCCTACGAGGTGGCAGGGGATTTGTCAAAGTTTCATAAGGTATCGGACGATAAACGGCGTCGAGCGGCCTCGGCCGACACGGAATATGAAAACCCCTTTGCCATGAGGTGTCGAATGAGCTTCTCCTGGGGCCTCACTGACGGAATCGACTTGCGAGACAGCAGCTCGATCGCGCGATCGAGCTCGTCATCGTCAGAGAAGAAGTCCTCAGGGTAGCCAGGCAGGTCGTTGGCATCGACGCCTTTGCGCCTTAATTCGATTTCGATTTTCCGCCGTCCCCAACCGCGCCGAATGCGTTCGGAGATGAAATAGGTCGCAAACCTACTGTCATCAAGGAACCTGACATCGATTGCCTTGGATAGGGCCGCATCGATTTCGATCTCACGATATCCGTAATTGAGTAGTCGTTCCCGCGCCTCGAGGACGGCATAGTCGCGCCTCGATAACATCTCAGTCAGCTGAGCAAAACAAATCTTGCCCTCAAGTGCATGGATGGCATCGAACGCCTCCCCTTCGGGAAGCGGCAGAGCTATGGCATCGGTCATGAGCGAGCGTCCCACGCGAACGGGGACGACGATTTCCCTTGATCGGCCGTTATCCATGATGCAGGAGACTTCTGCCATGGGCTTTTTTGAGGTGGAAAAGCTCGAGGCACTCCTTCGATCGGGAAGGCGCACCTCGAGCTCAGTCATGAGCAACGTCATAGCACGCGTGCTTGCTAGGCCTCGGACGAACTATCGAATTCGACATCATCGACGATGGTACCCACGGGTTCATCTTCGAACTCAAGGCCGCATGCGACACGGACCTTGTGCTCGAGCTCGGCCAAGAGCTCAGGGGTCTTGCGCAGCTTCTCCTTTGCGGCCTCGCGACCCTGACCGAGTCGTTCGCCGTCATACGTGAACCAGGCACCGGCCTTGGTGACGAAATTGAACTGGACGGCCATGTCGAGCACCGAGCCTTCCTTGGAGATGCCCGTACCGTACATGATGTCGAATTCCGCAGTCCTGAACGGAGCGGCAACCTTGTTCTTCACAACCTTGGCGCGCACGCGGTTGCCCACGATCTCATCCTTGACCTTGATGCTCTCGATTCGACGGATGTCGATGCGGACGGAAGAGAAAAACTTGAGAGCGCGACCACCAGTCGTCGTCTCGGGGTTGCCGAACATTACGCCGATCTTCTCGCGAAGCTGGTTGATGAAGATACAGGTCGTGTTTGATTTTGCGAGGGAGCCGGCAAGCTTGCGCAGGGCCTGGCTCATCAGGCGGGCCTGGAGACCCACCGTCGTTTCGCCGATCTCGCCCTCGATTTCGGCACGAGGCACCAGGGCGGCGACGGAGTCGATGACGACGACGTCGATGGCTCCGGAGCGAACGAGCATGTCACAGATCTCAAGCGCCTGCTCACCGGTATCGGGCTGTGAGATGAGCACCTCGTCGATATCGACACCGATGCGAGCAGCATACGTGGGATCCAGGGCGTGCTCGGCGTCGATGAACGCTGCGACGCCACCCATGGCCTGTGCCTCCGCGACGATTTCCAGCGAAAGCGTGGTCTTGCCGGAAGACTCGGGACCGTAGATCTCGATGATGCGGCCGCGCGGGACACCGCCGATGCCCAATGCGGCATCCAGGGCGATGGCTCCAGTTGGAATAGCCTCTACCTCGAGTTCGGGACCGCCATCTCCGTAGCGCATGATCGCGCCGTCACCGAATTTCTTGATGATATCGGCCTTGGTGACTTCAATCATCTTCTCGCGCTCTTCGCCCGTGGTGCGCTCGTGAATGATGCGCGCAGGGCCGGAATTCTTGGCCATTGCTCCTCCTTGATTTTGACAAGTCGATAGTATCCGAACGGGTGTTCGTGGTCAAGCGACCTGTGAGAAATGCTACTCCGTGTTATTCCTCATTTATCGGAAAGCATGTAACCGGAATCTGAACGCAGATCGTAAGGCATCTGATTTCACGAGGAAGCGTGGGTTTCGCAGGTGGAGGAACGGGGAGCCTCGCGCGATAACGGCACGGAAACCCCATCATCGACGACGGCAGCGGCGAGGAGCTTAAGCGCGCCAAGCGCGGCTTGCAGCCGAACGGACATGCGGTCACCTTCGAACAGATGGCGTTCATACCGAGTGCCTCGCTGGGTCGCCACTCCAATATAGACGGTTCCGACCGGATCGGCGGAACTACCTCCGCCAGGGCCCGCATACCCAGTGATGCTCACCGCAACGTCAGAGCCAAATAGCTTACGGCTGCCGTCCGCCATGGCACACGCGGTCTCCCCGCTCACAGCCGTATGATTCTCAAGTGTTTTTGCGGGCACGTCGAGCACGTGATTCTTGATATCGTCGCAATACGTGACGGCGCCGCCGAGCAGGATGGCGCTGGCCCCCGGCACCCCGGCGATGTAAGACGAGACCATGCCAGCAGTGCAGGACTCGGCGGTGCTTACGCGCATATCACGCTCGGTCGCCAGGCGCACGAGCCCCTCAGCGGCGCGTACACAGGCGGCGTTCAGGGTCGTCTCATTAATATCAATCATGCTGGAAACCCCAATTAAAACCAAGCGACCCTCGCAAACGCGCAGGGAACCAGCGAGCTTGCGGGGGTCGATGAGAAAGAACGCTACACGCGGAAAATGACGTGACGGGCGTTCCAGAAGTACTGTGCGCCCGAGACGACCGTGAGCACGACCGCGGCGACCATCGTCGCCCATGCGACCGTGAGCACGATGGAGGTGGCCTGAACCATGCCGGGAAGCGCGAGGAACTCGAGCGCGATACCGAGCAGGTACGCGCATAGCGATACCATGGTGACCGCGGTCTTGGCCTTTCCGAGATTATCGGCTGCGATGACCTCGCCGTTAGCGCTCGCCACCATACGAAGGGCGCTTACGAGGAACTCGCGAAGCAAAATGATGAACACGAACCAGACGTTGACCAAACCGTGCTCGAGCAAGATAAGAAGCGCCGAGAAGACAAGCAGCTTGTCGGCGATCGGGTCGAGGAACTTACCGAAGTCAGTCACCTCACCGCGCTTGCGGGCAAGATCGCCGTCGATCTTGTCGGTGGCGCTGAGCACGAAGTACAGAACGAAGGCGGCGACTGCCCAGGCGCCTGCGGTGATGCCGAAGTGGTTGCCGCCGGCGGCAAAACCGCTGAACGCGAACTCACTCGCAACCATGAACAGCGGGATGAACAGAATGCGAACGCACGTGACGATGTTGGCGGGCGTCCAAATGCTCGTGATCTCCTCGCCCTTGGCGTTGACGGCCATGCCTACTACTCCTCTACGACCTCGCCGACGAGCTCATAGCAGAAGCTGTCGGTAAATTTGACCTGCAAAATGTCGCCCACGGCGGCGTCGGTCACCTCGAGGTGAACGGCACCATCGGAATCGGGGGCCTGGAACCAAGCGTGACCGATAAGCTCGGGGCCCTCGTCGGTCTCCTCGATACCGTCGACGATGACCTCGGCCACCTCGCCGACATGGGCGGCTGTGGCGGCAAAGCCGAGGGCCTCGGCCAAGTCCATGGCGGCCTGAGTGCGCTCGAGCTTCACGTCCTCGTCAACCTGACCGTCCATCTTCGCGGCGAACGTCCCCTCCTCCTGAGAATACGGGAACACGCTCGTGTAATCGAAACCCTCGCGATCCATGAACGCGAGCATCTCGGCCGCTTCGTCATCGGTCTCACCGGGGAAGCCGACGAGACTGGTGGTGCGGATAACCATCGCGGGGATCTCGGCGCGAAGCTTTGCGAAGAGGTCGGAAAGCTGCTCGGCGGAGCCGGAACGATGCATTGCCTTCAGGACGCGCGCGTTGCAGTGCTGCACGGGGATGTCGATATAGGGCAGGACCTCGGGCGTGTCGCGGATGGCGGCGATGAGCTCGTCGGTCATGCCTTCGGGCTGCAGGTAGAGGACGCGAATCCAGACATGCTCGGGACGGACCGCCTCGGCGACGGCGATCATGAGCTGCGCCAAGTTGGTGGGACCGTCGACCTCGTCCTTGAAATCAGTGCCCCAGATGCCCGTGTCCTGACCGATGAGAACGATCTCGCGAACACCGCCGGCGACCAAATCGCGAACTTCGGAGAGGATGCTCTCGGCGGAGCGGGAATGATAGCGACCGCGGATGTAGGGAATCGCGCAGAAGCTGCAGTAGCGGTCGCAGCCATCGGAAATCTTGACATAGGCGACGGCGCTCTCAACCGTGCGCTTGACACTCGGAATAAACGGAGGGTCGACGCGCTCGATGCCAAGCACTTCGTCCATGACGGAGACGATGCCGTCCTCCTCGTCGGTGCGAACGAATGCGGCGACTTCGGGGAGCTCATCCGGGAGCTCGGAACCGTATCGAGAGGGCACGCAGCCGCACATGACGATGCGAGTCCCGCGAACGCCCTCGGAGATCTCCTCGGCGAGCGTAAGCGTGGTCTCGATGCTCTCGGACGTCGCGGAGGCGAGGAACGAACACGTGTTGATAATCACCGCATCGGCGTCCTCGGCTGAAAAGACCTCGTCGTAGCCAGCCCCGTTGAGAAGGGCGCGCATGCGGTCGGTATCGACTTCGTTTTTAGCGCAGCCGAGCGTGATGTAGAGAATGGATCCGTGAGCCATGGGCGCTCCTTAACGGTAGTTCGTGAACTGGAGGGGCTGGCCGTAATCCTGATCGCGCAGGAAAGCGATGACCTGCTGCAGGGCGTCCTTAGATGCGCTGGTGACGCGCAGCTTGTCAGCCTCGATGGTCACCTTGACCTTGAGCTTCTGATCCTTGATGTCCTTGTTGATCTTCTTGGCGGTCGCCTGGTCGATACCTTCAACGATATGGCCGAGCACGCGAACGGTGCCGCCGCTCGCGGCCTGCGGATCGTCCCACTTGACGGTCTTGATGTCGACACCGCGCTTGATGAGCTTGGACGAAAGGACGTCGATGATCTGGCGGGAGACGAAATCGGCCGGAGCGTTGATGGTGAAGAGCTTGTCCGCCTTGGACAGCTCGATCGAGGCACCGGAGTCCTTCAGGTCATAGCGCTGGGAAAGCTCACGGGCCGTCTGCTGATAGGCGTTGTCGACCTCCTGCATGCTGACTTCGGACACAACGTCGAAGCTCGAGTCTTTTGCCATAGTAGGCTCCTTTCAATTCGGTCCACGCGGACCGGTCGATTACTGTTCGGTCGTTGGCTCGTCGGTCTTCTCGGCGGCGGCAAGAACGTCTTCTGGGATGGTGACACCCGCTTCCTTCGCCTCGTCGATGGTCATATCGGGCGTGCCGTCGCCATCGCTGTCGACGACCTTCTCGGGCTCCTCCTTCTTGGGCGCGAGAATCGAGACCTTGCCAACGCCCGAGACCTTCGTATCGTAGCGGACCTTGTCGCCGTTTTTATAGATGGCGACGGCGCTCGGCGTGTTGGTGGTGATATCGATTTGGGTCTCGACCTTGAATTCCTCCTCAAAGGGACCGACGACTTGCTTGCCCAAGACGATCTTGCCATCGAGCTTGACCTCGATCCAGGCAACTGCGCCCTTCTCCTTGAGCTTAACCTTGACGATGGTCTCCTTGGGCTCTTCGTCCTTGGAGGACTTGTCGGCCTTGTCTTTGGATGAGGACGGCTCGTCCGCATCGTCACCCTCGTCCGTGGACGAATCGCCTCCCTCGTCGACATCGGTTGAATCCTCTGAGGTGTCCTTGGAATCCGCCTTCTGGGCAGAGGGCGTCGAAGATGCGCTGCCGGCTGCTTCGGGCTTGGGTGCGCAACCGCGCAGCAGCACCATGACCAACGCGATGAGGATCAAGATGCCGAGAGCCATAATGGCCAGGAATTTCATATCGGGGCCCTGTTGGGGCGGACGAGATCCACCGCGAGGAGCCTGTCCCCGTCCGGCGCCCCCAAGCGGAGGCTGCCCGCCGGGCGCGCGACGAACGGGCCGCTGATCGGGATAGGTGCCACGCGGTCCGCGAGGGTCGCGATAGGAACGCCCGTCCTGTGAACGAGAAGCGTGGGCGCGAGGATCGCGTTGGTCCGAGGCCGGGTAGCCGTCGGAACGACGGGTGCGCGAACGCAACGTGGAATCGTACCCGCCCTGCGAGGGACGGCGGCGGGAGTCGGCGGT
Source organism: Collinsella intestinalis DSM 13280 (assembly GCF_000156175.1). Classification (GTDB taxonomy): domain Bacteria; phylum Actinomycetota; class Coriobacteriia; order Coriobacteriales; family Coriobacteriaceae; genus Collinsella; species Collinsella intestinalis. Next base: position 410,320 of record NZ_GG692710.1, on the reverse strand, counting down.
GCTGACCGGTCGAAGTCGCGAAGCTGAAACGGGCTCATGCGCGGATGAGAATTCGGACACGTATCCGGCCTGAGGCGGGCGCTGGCCATAACGTGATGCGGGAACGGAATTGACCATCATGTATCGACCCGCCGCATTGGAGCTGCGGGGGTTGGCATCGGCGGCGGCATCCTGGAAACGGCCGGCACGGCCACCGGAACCGTTGCGCTCGTACTCGTGCAGGGCGTCGAAATAGGCATCGACCACCTCGCGCGGATTCAGGCCGAGGAATCGCGCGTAGCTGGCGATGATTCCCTGGGAATACCCGCGCGGGGGCATGGCAGCGAAGTTCTCGGTCTCGAAGTACTCGATGATCTGCGGCCGGATTTTGATGACGTTGGCGACCTGCTGAATCGAGGCGCCCATCTGACGACGGCGCTCGAGCAGCATCTCACCGAAATGACGGGTCATCTACATCCCTCCAAAAATCTCTTCCTCAGACAGAGGCTCCTCCACGGCGCGCAACGCCGCAAGCCCCTCCTCATCGTAGAGCACCTCGCGCGGCTTAGAGCCATCCGGCGGACCGACGATGCCCTTTTCCTCGAGCATGTCCATGATGCGACCGGCGCGCGCATAGCCGACCTTAAGGCGGCGTTGCAGTCCGGAGGTGGAGCCGAGCTGCGACTCGACCACGATCTTCGCCGCATCCCACAATAGCGGGTCCTCCTCGGTGGGAGCCTCGTTGTAGAAGCCGCCCCCTCCCCCGCCGGACATGGTTGCAGGCGCCACGGCAGACAGAATCTCCTCGTGATAATCGGGCGCACCCTGCTCCTTGACGAAATCGACGACACCGTTGATCTCGTCATCGGATACGAAGCATCCCTGGATGCGCTTGGGCTTGCCCCAGTCGACCTTGGAGAACAGCATGTCTCCGTAGCCGGTGAGCTTCTCGGCGCCCATCTGGTCGATGATGACGCGGCTGTCGATGCCGGTGGCGACGTTGAAGGCGATACGATTGGTGATGTTCGCCTTGATGAGGCCGGTCACGACGTTGGAGCTCGGGCGCTGCGTGGCCACGATGAGGTGGATACCCGCCGCACGGCCGAGCTGCGCGATGCGAACGATGCTCGCCTCGACATCCTTCCCGGCGACCATCATAAGGTCGGAGAGCTCATCGATGATGATGACGAGGTAGGGCATCTTGGCGGGCGGATTGTCGTAATGGTCGAACTCGCCGGCAGCCTGCTTTTCGTTGAAGGTCGAGATCTTGCGGACGCCGATGCGCTCGAAGACCTTGAGGCGGCGCTCCATCTCGGACACCGCCCACTGCAGGGCGCTCGCAGCCTGCTTGGGCTCGGTGACAACCGGGACGTACAGGTGCGGCAGGCCGTTATAGCCGGAAAGCTCGACGCGCTTGGGGTCGACCATGATGAGGCGAACGTCCTCGGGGAGGCTCCTCATGAGCAGCGCCATGATGATGGAGTTGATCATGACGGACTTACCGGAGCCGGTGGTGCCGGCGATGAGAAGATGGGGCATCTTCGCGAGGTCGGCAACGATGGGCTGGCCCTCCGCGTCGCGGCCGATGGCAAGCTCGAGCGGTCCGCCCTGAACATAGGGCAAAACATCGCCGAGGTTGACGTTTTGGCGCTTGGCGTTGGGAATCTCGATGCCCACGAGCGAGGTGCCGGGAATCGGCGCGAAAATGCGGACCGACTGCGCGGCCAGAGACAACGCGATGTCATCCTCGAGATTGGAGATACGGCTGACGCGCTCGCCCTCACCCGGCTGGACCTTGAACGTGGTCACGGTGGGACCGGAGATCCATCCGACAACGCGGGAGTGCAGCCCAAACTCGTTCAACGTGGATTGCAGTGAGTTTGCGGTTTGCTCGAGCTCCTTGTCCGAGGAAGCGGCGACGGCGGAATGCGGATTGTGACGGAGCATGCTGAGCGGAGGCAGCTGCAGCTGACCGTCCTCGGGCTCTACCGAATCGGCCGCGGCAGGGGCGCTCGACTTTGAAGGACGCACCTCCTTGGCCGCGCCGTCGGAGCTGGAAGCGGGAGCACGGCTCTTAAGGAAGGACGGGATCTCGCGCGGGCCGTCGGCGGTCTTTACGACGGAGCGTGTCGCACCATCCACATCAAAGGGAGGGATCTCCTCGTCATCAACGGGGGATTCGGCCGTAGCGGAAGGCGCCTCTCCCCCATCGGCTTTGACCGGCGTATCGACCTGGTCAATACGGTCAGGCACGGGAATGAGCGTGGTCTCAGCACGTTCAGCCGCGAGCTGGCTGCTCAAATCGACGAAGGGGTCCTCATCGCGATCCGGCTCATCTTCGATTGCGGAGGCAGACGCCCGGGAAGCGGAATCCAGCACCGTGGTCTCACGATTACCCAGAAAGGTCGTCTCGGCGGCACCGGCATCGTCGAACAGGTTGCCCTGAACGGCGGCCCCGCCGAACGCCGCGCGCCCCTGTGCGGGCTGAAGCGCGCCCTCATCGCCCCAGGGGGCATCGTTCACGTTGACGCGTCGACGCTCCGCGAGCACGCGGGCGCGATCGGCGGCCGCACGCATGAAGGAGCTGACCGAAAAACCGATCACAACGAACCCGACGATGATGAGGCCGATGAGCACCACGAGAGAGATGGTTTTGCCGAGGGCCTGCTGAAGGGCGCTCGCGATGAACGCGCCGACATATCCACCGGAGGTGGAGAGGGCCTCGGGCTCGAACATGGCTGAGGTGGCAAATTCGGTGCCCGGAACCATGAGCGACAGGATGGCCAGCACGCCCAGCAGGATGAGAGAGCCGCCTAAAAGCGTGCGGGCGTTCAAGGGCGCACGGTCGCGCAAGAAGAGGCCGGCGGCGAATATGAGCAGGGCGAACGGCAGCACATAGGCACCCAGGCCGAAGCCCAGGTGGTAAAAACCGGCGATGGCGTTTGAGACGGGCGCGCTCGTAGGCGAGACCACAGCGATGAACGAGACCACGGCGACCACGGCGATCGCAATACCGGCGATGTCGCGGCCAGCGGTATCGTCCATAAGCGAATCGAAGGCGTGCTCGGAAACGGGAGCGCGGCCCTCGTTGGCCCGCAGACCGCGCGGGGCGGCCGAGGAGGCCGCCCCTTGCTTGTTCTTACGTGCCGGAGATTTCTTTGCAGATGAATTGGCTGAGCGGGCCAACCTACACCTCCATGACGACCGGGATGATCATCGGTCGCGTGCGGTTGTTGTTCCAAATGTAATTCGAGAGGGCATCGCGCACTGCCTTGCGGATGGCGTCCGTACCGGAGCTCGAGAAGTTGAACTTGCCCTTCTCGATGGCGCGCTGGATAGCGGCAGAGGCATCGGCGGAGAACTGGTCGTCGATAGGGAACGAGACGCCACGACCGGAAAACTCGAGATCGCCGATCTTCTTACGCTTCATGTCGAGCATGGCAACGACCGTCACCATGCCGTCGCTCGCGAGCTTCTGACGGTCGCGCAGGACGATCGGGTCGGTATCGCCGATACGCAGGCCGTCGACGTATACGACGCCGGACTCGACGGAGCGGCCGCGCTTGACGATGCCGTCGCGCATCTCGAGAGAATCGCCGTTGTCGATCACGAAGATGTTCTTGGCGGGGACACCCATCTTCTGGCCGAGCGCAGCGTGCGCGCGCAGATGCACGGCCTCGCCGTGGACGGGCATGAAGTAGCTCGGCTTGGTGAGAGCGAGCATGAGCTTGAGCTCCTCCTGGCTGGCGTGGCCGGAGACGTGCACCAGGGCACGGCTCTTGTCGTACACGTCGCAGCCAAGCTTGGCCAGGCTGTTTACAACCTGCTGGACGGCCTTCTCATTACCCGGAACCGGGGTTGCGGAGATGATGACCGTATCGCCCTCGTGGATGGACAGCGTCTTGTGTTCGCCGTTGGCCATGCGGGAAAGAGCGGAGAGCGGCTCACCCTGCGAGCCGGTGCACATGACGACGAGCTTGTCCTCGGGGATGCCGTTGATCTCAAACGCATCGAGCAGGTCGTTCTCGTCGACCTTCAGGTAACCGAGCTCGCGTGCGACACGCGTGTTGGTGAGCATCGAGCGGCCGGTGACGACGATCTTGCGATTGCACTTCTTGGCCGCATCGCAGATCTGCTGCAAGCGGTGGATGTGGCTGGAGAAGGAAGCGACGAAGACGCGACCCTTGGCGTTCTTGATCGCATGGAGGATCGAAGGACCGACCTCCGCCTCGGACTTGGTGAAGCCCGGGACGGTGGCGTTGGTGGAGTCGGACATGAGCAGGTCGACGCCCTGCTTGCCGAACTTTGCGAGCGCACCGTAATCGGGGGTAACACCGTCGATCGGGGTCTGATCGAGCTTGAAGTCGCCCGTGTGCACAACAGTACCAGCCGGAGTCTTCAGGAACACGCCGAGCGCGCCGGGGATGGAGTGCGTCGTGGAGAAAAACTCGATGGAGAAGCAGCCGAGATTGACGTGGCTGCCACCCTTGACCTCGCGGAACTTAGGCGCACGGATGCGGAACTCGGAAAGCTTGCCCTCGATGAAGCCGAGGGTGAGCTTGCTGGAGAAAATCGGCACCTTATTGTTGAGGTCCTGCAAGAGATACGGCAGCGCACCCGTATGGTCCTCATGGCCATGGGTGATGATGATGCCGCGAAGCTTGTGCTCGTTCTCGAGAACATAGGTGTAATCCGGCAGGACGAGGTCGATGCCGGGCTGGTTGTCGTCGGGGAACATGAGGCCTGCGTCGACGAGCACCATGTCATCGCCGCACTCGAAGGCGGTCATGTTCTTGCCGATGCCGTCAAGGCCGCCCAGGGGGATGACCTTGAGCGTCACGTTAGATTTCTTGTTGTTGGTTGCCATAGACTGATGTGGCTCCTTTCGATTGCACGATAACGAAAACGACGGTCGATGCCGCCGCGCAATTCAAAGTCATATGCGTCGAGGTGGGTACACGCATACGGAAATTATTGTATCCATTCGATTGCATGTGAACGAAAGTACACCAAAAGTACGGTGGCCGCACGAATGCGGCCACCGCGAATAAAGGGGGTCGATTGTCGGTTCGCGCCGTTAGCGAGCGCAAGTGAGCTTGGCGCGTGCAGCCGCGAGTCGGGCGAGCGGGACGCGATACGGAGAGCAGCTCACATAGTCCACGCCTGCCGTGTTGAAGAAGTCGACGATGGACGTCGGGTCGCCGCCGTGCTCGCCGCAGACGCCGAAATGCATTTCGGGCGTGACGGCACGACCCTTGTCGACGGCCATCTTCACCAGCTGAAGGACGGCGGGATCGACGGTCTCGAAGGGATTTGCAGTCAGCACCTTCTCATGCAAATAGGCGGGAAGGAATTTGGCCTCGGCGTCGTCTCGCGAGAAGCCGAAGGTCGTCTGCGTGAGATCGTTCGTACCGAAGCAGAAGAAGTCGGCATGGGCCGCGATCTCGTCGGCGACCAGGCAGGCGCGCGGCAGCTCGATCATAGTTCCAATGGGAATGTCGAGTTTCACGCCGCACTCCGCCTCGACATCCATGATGACGCGCTCGGCAACTGCGCGGGTCTGGACATGCTCCTCGGTAATGGACACGAGCGGAATCATGATCTCGGGACGCGGATCGAAGCCCTCGAGCTTGAGGCGGGCGGCGGCGGACGCGACGGCGCGCACCTGCATCAACGGAAGGTCGGCATAGACGATGGAGAGACGCACGCCGCGAAGGCCAAGCATGGGGTTGGACTCCATCATCCCGTCAATGAGGCGCAGGCGCTTGCGAACATCGGAAACGTCCTGGCCCAGGGCCTCTTTACGCGCGATCTCAACGGCAAGCTCGCGAGGATCGTCGAGGAACTCATGAAGTGGCGGATCAATGAGTCGGATGACCATGGCGCGTCCGGTCATGGTGCGCAGCATGGTGACGAAATCTTCAGTTTGGACGGCGAGCAGGTCCTCGAGCGCCTTGGCGCGCACATCGGCATTGTCGGAGAGGATGAAGGACTGGATGATCTGCTTGCGATCGCCGAGGAACATATGCTCCGTGCGGCACAGGCCGATGGCCTCGGCGCCGAATTCAAGGGCAAGCTCGGCGTCCTCGGGGTTATCGGCGTTGACGCGCACGTGGTATCCGCGCCCGTCGGTCTCATCGAGGCGAACCCTGTCCGCCCAGCTGAGAACGGTGTCAAGGTCTCCGGTCAGCTCGGGCTTGACAAGCGGCACCGCACCGGCGACAACGATGCCCTGACCGCCGTCGATGGAGATGACGTCGCCTTCGTGCAGCACGATATCGGTTCCAAGGACGTGAACCTCTTTCGCGGCGGCATCGATGCGGAAGCTCTCGACACCGCATACGCATGGCGTGCCCATGCCGCGCGCGATAACGGCAGCGTGGCTCGTCTTTCCACCATGGCTCGTCAAGATGCCCTCAGCGGCGACCATGCCCTTGAGGTCATCGGGGTTCGTCTCCCAGCGCACAAGGATTGCGGGGCGCCCGGCCTCATGGACGGCAACGGCGTCGTCGGAGGAAAAGACAATCTCACCCACGGCGGCTCCGGGGCTCGCGTTGAGGCCGCGCGCAAGCACGTCAACAGCGGCGGAGGTGTCGAACTGAGGATGCAAGAGCTGGTCGAGCTGAGAGGGATCGATGCGCATAAGCGCCTCATCGCGGGAGATGAGCCCCTCCTCGACCATGTCGATCGCGATGCGCAACGCCGCTGCGGCCGTACGCTTGCCCGCACGCGTCTGCAGCATCCACAACTTGCCCTGCTCGATAGTGAACTCGATGTCACACATATCGCGATAATGGCCCTCAAGGATGCCAAAGACGCGGTCAAGCTCGGCCGCGGCCTCCTCCAGCCCGGGGACGTTCGCGAGACCGGAGATGGGCTCGGTGTTGCGGATGCCGGCGACGACATCCTCGCCCTGCGCGTTCACAAGGAAGTCGCCATAGGCTCCCCGAGCACCGCAGGCGGGGTCGCGCGTGAACGCGACGCCGGTCGCGGAGGTCTCCCCCTTGTTGCCGAATACCATGACCTGGACGTTGACGGCGGTGCCGAGATCGTCGGGGATGCGGTTGCGCTGACGGTAGATGCAAGCGCGCTCATTCATCCAGCTGCCGAACACGGCCTGGATGGCCAAACGAAGCTGAAGGCGGGGATCTGCGGGGAAGGTAACGGTCCCGTCCACGACGAGCTCGGGATACGCGGAGGCATCGACCTCTCGGGCGAAGATCGCCTTGAACTCATCGACAAGATCGCGGAGATCTTCATCGGAGAGCTCGGCATCGGTGCGGACCCCGGCGATCAGGCGCCGCTCGGCGATGGCGTTCTCGAACAGGTCGGCATCGATACCCAGAACTACGTTGGAGAACATCTGGATGAACCTGCGGTACGAATCCCATGCGAAATGAGGGTTGTCGGTTTGGGCGATGAGTCCCATCACGGATTCATCGTTGAGGCCAAGGTTCAACACGGTGTCCATCATACCCGGCATGGAGAACGGCGCTCCGGAGCGGACCGAGACGAGCAGCGGATCTTCGGCATCTCCCAAGCGCTTTTCCATACGGGACTCGAGGTCGCACGTCGCCGCCTCGATCTCGTCGAGGGCGCCCTCGGGCCAGCTGTTCCCCGCCTCGTCATACTCGACGCAGGTCTGGCACGTGATGGTGAAGCCCGGGGGCACGGGAAGGCCGATACGGCACATCTCGGCGAGGTTTGCGCCCTTGCCGCCGAGGATGTAGTTCATCGAGGCGTCGCCCTCGGTCACTTCGGGCGAGGCCACGCCGCCACCGAATTTGTACACGCGCTGCATCGTAGTCACACTGACCCCCTATCGACCCGAAGCCGGGCCGCATCGTTTGCCATACCGCGCTTCTGCGGGTTAAGGGAACTCTACGGGGGCGATTGGAAATACCTGTGAAGATGCGGGGATATGAGGCCGAGCGGCGCAATGCGCGCGGCAGACGGTTGCGCATGTGGTTACCTGATGAAGATACCACTGCAGCTAGAACATGCTAAATCGATTGCGCATCCAGGCGCTCTCGACGGCGCTCGCGACCGATGCGCACCTGCCTCATGCGCTCGAGAATCTCGGCGGCGGACTCCTCGATAGCCTTTCCATCCGTGCGGACGGTGATGCATCCAAGCTTTTTGATAAGTGCCCGGGCCTCATCCATCTCCGAACGGACGCGCTCGGGATCGGCGTAGTCGGAAGCGACGGCGCGACTCATATCGTCGCCGAGGCGGCGGTCGCGGATCGTCGAAACGACTTCGGTTGTGGAGATGAGCCCGAAGACCTTTCCAGGATCGACGGAAAATAGGGAAGCTGGCGGCTCCACGCCCGGAACGAGAGGGATGTTCGCAACGCGATATCCAAGATGGGCGAGGTACATGGACAGCGGCGTTTTGCCGGTGCGTGAGATGCCGATGAGAACGATGTCGGCGTCATCCAAGTCATCGGAGCCACGCCCATCGTCATGCTCGACAAAATACTCCATAGCCTCGATGCGCTTGAAATACTCCTCGTCCGTACGATGGATGGACCCTGCAATACCGCTCGGCGCGACTCCCGAACTCTCACTCAATGCCTGGACCGCCGGACCGAGAACGTCGACGCCGTTGACGCCCATTGCCCGAAGCCGCTCACCTACCTCGGCGCGCAGGGCACCGTCGGCGATGGTGTACAGAACGCTGAGCGCCCTCCCCTCGCCCAAGAGTTGCCGGACAGCTCCCTCGACTACGTCTGCGTCGTTGACCTTCGTCAGGCGCTCGACGGCGATCTCGACTCCGTCGAATTGACCGCATGCAGCGCGGGCGACTTCATAACCCGTCGCACCCAGCGAATCAGAAACGACGAGGACGACTTGGCGTGCAAAACGCTTGGTCATGGAGCCACCCTTCAGACGGGCCTACACATCAAGGCGACTATAACGTACAGCCCCTACGTCGCACGCCGAGAAGACCATCCATCTGGATGAACGGCAACCGCGAACAACTCGCATGGCTGAGCCACGCCAGTATGAAAAGAGGGCCCTCGCGGACCCTCCAATCAAGCTATGAACGCTGCGAAGCAGGCGCTACTTGCGAGCCATCTCGCCGATGTTGGCAATGCCGGCAAACACGTCCTCGAAGCGGTTGAGCAGGCGGAGCCTGTTCTCGCGAACGGCCATGTCCTCGTCCATGACCATGACGTCGTCGAAGAACGCGTCGATGGGACCGCGCAGGGCCGCAAGGGCGGCGATGACGGCCTTGAAATCGCGAGCGTCAAGCGCCGAGGCAACCTCATCGCGCGCGGCATCGGTCGCGTACAGCAGGGCAAGCTCGGCGTCGCCCATGAGGTTGCGGTCGGCCTCGATGCCGAGCTCCGCGTCGGCGAGGTGAGCGGCGCGCGCATAAGCGGTGGCGAGGTTGGTGAAGGCCTCGCGGTCGTTGGCGCGGGCCTCCTCGAGGGCATGCGCGAGCTCGAAGAAGTGCACGGGAACGGTGACGTCGCCGTCGGAAACGGCGGCCACGGTGTCGGCGGAAACCTTCTCATCGCGGGCCATCTGGGCCATGCGACCCTTGATGAACGCGCAGACGGATGCAGCCACGGCAGCCTTGTCGAACTCAAGGCCCTGCTCCAGGTAGCCCTCGAGCGCAGCATCGACGATAGCCTCATACCCGCACTTCAGACGCGTGCGGAGGATGTTGAGGACGCCGATGGCGGAACGGCGCAGCGCGAAGGGATCCTTGGAGCCGGTGGGAGGCTCGTCGATGGCGAACATGCCCGCGATGGTGTCGAGCTTGTCGGCAACGGCAACGATGCAACCGGCGATGCCCTCGGGCAGATCGTCGCCGGCAAAGCGGGGACGATAATGATCGCGAATGGCGGCGGCAACCTCGGGCTCCTCGCCCGCTGCGGTGGCATAGTAGCCACCCATCACGCCCTGCTGGCTGGTGAACTCGACGACCGCAGAGGACACGAGGTCGGCCTTGGCCAGGTGGGCGGCACGCTGAGCGCTGGACGCCGCGTGGGCACCGAGATGGGCCTCGCGAGCGATGGCGAGGGCCAGGTCCTCCATGCGGTCGGACTTCTGAAGCACGGTGCCGAGCTTCTGCTGGAAGCCAACGGAGGCCAAGCGCTCACGGAACACCTCGAGGTCGACCTTGAGGTCCTCATCGTAGAAGAACTTGGCGTCGTAGAGGCGCGCGCGGACGACGCGCTCATTGCCGTCGATCACGGTGGCGTTGGCCTTGGGGTCACCGTTGGAGACAACGACGAACGCACGGGTCAGATTGCCCTCCGCGTCATACGTCGGGAAGTAACGCTGGTTGGACAGCATGGACTCGCAGATGATCTCGGACGGGACGTTCAGGAACTCCTCGTCGAAGTGGCCCACGAGAACCGTCGGCCACTCACAGAGATTGACGACCTCGTCGAACACCTTCGCAGGAGTATCAACGCGCACGCCGAGCTCGGATTCGACCTTGGCGATACCCTCGCGGATGACCTGCTCGCGACGCTCGGCGGACAGGACATGGGCGGACTCGAGAACATCCTCGTAGGCATCCGTGCTGGCGACGAGGTGCTCACCGGGGGAAAGCACGCGATGACCGCGCGTGGTGTTGCCGCTCACAACGTCGGCAAAGGAGACCGGGACGACCTCCTCACCGAAGAGGCAGCAGATCCAACGAACCGGGCGGACGAAGGTGGCATGCTCGCTGCCCCAACGCTGGCTACGGTAGTTCGGCCACTGGATGGACGGGATGAGACCCTCGCACACGCGCGTCAGGATGGGAAGCGCGGGCTCCGAGGGGGTGTTCTGCTCAGCGAAGACGTACTCGGTGCCATCGGCGTCCTCGCGACGGACCAATTCACGAGCGGTGAGACCGTTTTTGCGGGCAAAGCCCTCGGCGGCCTTGGTGGGATTGCCCTCAGCGTCGAAGGCGATCTTGGCGGAGGGACCGCGCAGGACGGAGTGGATCTCCTCCGTCGCCTCGGCGACGTCGCTCACGAGCACGGCCAGGCGGCGCGGCGAAGAGATGACGCGAATCGCGCCGTGGGCGAGCCCGGCCTCGTCGAGACCCTTGCCCATCAGGGATTCAAGCTGCTTGACGGCATTGTTGAGCGGGGCGGAGGGCATCTCCTCGACACCGAGCTCGAACAGGAAATCACGGGTGTTCGCCACTTAGGCCACCTCCCCCTTCTCAACGCTGTCGGACGCGGCCGCATCACCGGCGACCTCAGCCAAATAGGACTCGCAGCACGCCTTAGCGAGCGTGCGGACGCGCAGGATGTACGCCGCGCGCCCTGTGGCGGAAATGGCGCCGCGGGCATCCAGGATATTGAAGCTGTGGCTGCACTTCATGACGCAGTCATAGGCGGGCAGTGGGAGCTTGGCCTCGAGGCATGCATGGCATTCGGCCTCGAAATCATCGAACTTCTGGCGCATCATATCGACGTTGGCAACCTCGAAGTTGTAGGCGGAGAACTCACGCTCGTTCTCGAGGAAGACCTCACCGTAGGTCATGGGCGTGCCGTCGGGCAGATAGCTCCAGACCAGGTCGTAGACGCTCGTGACGCCCTGAGCGTACATTGCGATGCGCTCGAGGCCATAGGTGATCTCGACGGGAACCGGATCGCACTCGATGCCGCCGACCTGCTGGAAGTAGGTGAACTGGGTGACCTCCATGCCGTCCAGCCAAACCTCCCAACCGAGGCCCCAGGCACCGAGCGTCGGGCTCTCCCAGTCGTCCTCGACGAAGCGGACGTCGTGCTCAGCAGGATCGAGGCCGATGGCGGTCAGAGAGTCCAGGTACAGCTCCTGGGAGTTCTCGGGGCTCGGCTTAATGAGCACCTGGAACTGGTAATAGTGCTGCATGCGATTGGGATTCTCGCCATAGCGGCCATCGGCGGGACGGCGGCAGGGCTGCGGATAGCACGTGCGCCACGGCTTCTTGCCGAGGCTGCGAAGCAACGTGGCGGTGTGGAACGTACCGGCACCCACCTCGGAATCGTAGGGCTGCATAACGGTGCAGCCATGGCCGGCCCAATACTCCTCGAGCTTGAGAATCATCTCTTGGAAGGTCATTGCGTTCGGATTCATCCTGCGGCGCTCCCCCTCATTCGTACGGTCAAACAAGCTTATATTCTAGCGTTACATCGAGCCGATCCGCGAGAACGGCCAATATCGGAAAAAGACGGTCCCCACGACGTTGTCCGTGGGAACGGCCCCGAAGTACCTGGAATCGGAGGAGTTCTCACGGTTGTCCCCCATCATCCACAGCGAACCTTCTGGAACGACATACGGGTAGTCGATCGAAACCCCCGGAGCCTGCATGGGTAGCGGGTAGCTCTCGCCAACGACATAGGGCTCCTTCAAGGCGACCCCGTCGACATATACCTGCCCGTCGATCATGTCGATCGTCTGGCCGGCACGAGCCACGACACGCTTCACCAAAATCTCGTGGCTGGAATCGGAGATGGGATTCTTGAACACGACGATATCGCCGACCTCGGGCGTATCACCGAGATGCGCGCTGACGCGTTGAGCGAAAACCTGATCGCCAACAAGAATGGTCGGTTCCATGGAGCCGCTCGGAACAACGAATGGCGAGACGACGAACACGCGAATCAGGGCGAAGACGGCGAAGGCGACAACAAAGACGCCGAGCCACTCGAGAAGCCCCTTCCACTTGGGCTCGCGATCAGGTCCATCCAGACGCTCGGACTCATTCGAAGGCGCAGATTGGGCAGCAGTGCCGTCAAGGGCCTCGGAAATGTCACTCATCGATAGCCTCTCCATCAGATACGGCCTGATCATCACCGGACTGGAACTGCTCGATCAGATCGAGGGCGCGCCGACGCTCGTCGTCGGTCAGGCGCGCGGAGTCGATGAGATCGGGGCGCCAACAGCAGGTGCGCTCGATGGCGTTCCAACGGCGCCAGGCCGCGACTTTGGCATGGTCGCCCGAGAGCAGGACGTCCGGTACGGAAGATCCGTTGAAAGCGGCAGGCCTCGTGTACTGAGCGTATTCGAGCAACCCGCCATCATCGGAGGTCGAGAACGATTCGTCGACGCTGCCCATGTCGTTGCCGAGCGCACCGGGGATCAGGCGGATGATGGCGTCGGAGACCACGAGGGCGGGAAGTTCACCGCCGGTCAGAACGTAATCGCCAATCGAAAGGCGCTCGTCCGCGAGGTCATAGGCGCGCTCATCCATGCCCTCGTAACGTCCGCAGACGAACAGGATGCGATCGCATGCAGAGAGACGTTCGGCGACCTCTTGCGTGAAGGGCTCGCCGCACGGGGTGAAAAACACAACGCGGGGCGGACACTCCCCCCTCGACGAGATATCGCAAATCGCCTCATGAAGGGGCTCGACCTTCATGAGCATGCCGGCGCCGCCACCAAAGGGCGCATCGTCCACGGTGCGATGGCGATCATGCGTCCAATCGCGCAAATCGTACGCGGCAAAATCGAACAAGCCGCGCGCACGGGCGCGGCCCATGATCGAAGTGGACATATAGGGTTCGAAAAGCTCGGGAAAGACCGAGAGGGTCTCGATGAGCATGAGCACTCCTCTCAGCGTTTAGAGATCGAGCAGACCGTCCATGATGTGGACGGTGATGGCCCCCTCTTCGGGCAGCTCGACGATGACCTCGTCGATAACGGGCATGAGGACCTCCCCGTGCGAGGAACCGTCCAGCACCCAGACATCGTTCGCAGGGGTCTCCATGACTTCGACGATAGAGCCCAAATCACCAAAACGCTCGTCGACGACAGAGCGCCCCAGCAGGTCACCAACGGCCGAATCGAGACGACCGAGCTCGAAGTCATCGCAGGATGCGAGGACATAGCAACCCGTCAAGCTCTCGGCGTCATCGAGATTGTGAGCGCAGGAGAAGCGCACGCGGGCGCCCTCGGGCGTGACGGAGAGGGACTCGACGGTCGAGGTGCGCTCCCGCTTGAGGGCGGGCGGAGTCAGATGCACTTGCATCGACTCGGTAAGCAAAAGGGGAAGGCCTCGCAGCGGAGCCACGAGAACCTCCCCTTTGGTGCCGTGCGGGCGAACCACACGGGCGATGTTCTTATAGGCGGCGCGCACGGGCCTAACCCAGGACCTCGACCTCGACGGAAGTGTCGAGACGAGCAGCGAGGGCACGGGCGAGCGTACGGATGGCCTTGATGGTGCGACCGTGGCGACCGATAACCTTGGCCACGTCGCCCTCGGCGACGGTGACCTCGATGGTCGACGAGTCGGCACCGTCGATCACCTCGAGCGAAACGCCGTCGGCATCGTCGACGATGCTGCAGACGAGATACTCAACGAGATCGGCGATACGGTCGGAGACGAGCTCCTCCGCCTCGGTGGCGTCGATGGCCTCATCAACGAGGGATTCCAAGAGCAGCTCCTCAGACACGTTTTACTCCTCGGAAGCCTCGGCAGCGGCAGCGGCCTCTTCCTCGGCCTTACGGGCGGCCTCCTCGGCCTCCTTGGCGAGCTGCTTCTTGGACTTCTTGGGGGCGGCGGCGGTCTTCTCGCCCTCGTTGGCGGCCTTCACCAGAGCGGCGACGGCGTCGGTGAGCTGAGCGCCCTTGGACTGCCAGTCGGCGATCTTCTCGAGATCGAGGGAGATGGTCTTGGGGGTGGTCATCGGGTTGTAACGACCGACCTCCTCGATGGGGCGACCATCGCGACGGGTGCGGGAATCGGCGACGACGACGCGGTAGTACGGGCGCTTCTTGGAACCATGACGAGCGAGGCGAATCTTGACAGCCATGCAAACTCCTTCTTTTGCGCAGCGATTGCTGCATTCCTAACCAGGACAATTACCGTGCCAAACGACTCGACGGGAAGCGTTTGAGACCGGCTTCATTTGGAAAGTCGCAAGCAAATCCATATCTTATCTGAGATTTGCGCGATTGCAAGCATGTTCATGCAGCGTACATCGGCAATTGTCGATATACTGACAGCATGAACACAAGCGAACATACATACGGTCTCGCCCCAGAGCTCTTCGGCTCGTGGAACGGCCCTGCAATCGGGCTGATGGATCTCGATGCGTTCTTTGCGAGCGTCGAGCAGCTCGATCATCCGGAATGGCGCGGAAAGCCCGTGATCGTGGGCGGTTCGCCCGAAAAACGCGGCGTCGTCTCCACATGCTCATATGAGGCGCGAGTCTACGGTGTTCGCTCGGCCATGTCGTCCGCCCAGGCCAAACGCCTGTGCCCCGAGGCCATCTGGACACCCGGCCACTTCGATCGCTATCGCGAGATGAGCGCCCGCGTCATGGCCATTCTCGCAGATGAGACCCCATTCGTCGACCGCGTATCCATAGACGAGGCGTTCTTCGACATCAGCCCCGGCAGGTTTTGCGACGAACATCCCATCCAGATAGCACAGCGCATCAGCCGCCGTGTCTCAGAACTGGGCATCACCTGCTCGATCGGGTTGGGCCGCAACAAGACCGTCGCAAAGATCGCCAGCGAGCGGGACAAGCCCCGCGGGCTCACCATCGTGACGCCTGGAACCGAGCACGGATTTCTCGCGCCGCTGCCCGTCCGCGCCATGAGCGGCATCGGCGCCGCCGCCGAAAGCGCGCTTGCGCGCGTGGGGATACGGACACTCGGGCAGCTTGCAGAAGCGTCCGACGGCCTCCTCTCCCCCATCTTCGGCATCAACACCGAACTCGTGCGCCGAAGGGCCGCGGGGCTCGAGGTCAGCGAAGTTCGGGCTATCGATGCGCCCGACGACGTCAAATCCATCAGCAACGAGCGGACCTTCGCGCACGACCTCACCGACCCCAGCGACGTCAAAGCGGCGATACAGCTGCTCTCTGAATCGGTGGGTGCCAGGCTCCGCCGGCGTGGACTGGCGGGACGAACCGTCACGCTCAAGCTTAAGTATTCCTTTGGCGAAGGTAGGACGATCCAACGCAAGCTCGCGCACGCCACCGACGATGAGAACGTATTCGGAGCGGTTGCACGCGATCTGCTCGCCTCGATTTGGACCGAGGGCATGCATATCCGCCTCGCCGGCGTGGGTGTGAGCGATTTTGGGCCCGACCCCCATGGGATTCAGACTGACCTCTTTTGCGCTGTCGATGAACGGGGCGCCATGGCGAGCGACAAGCGCGACCTCGCCGTCACGCTCGACGCCCTCCGCGAGCGCTTTGGCAACGATGCCGTGGCCTTTGGGCGAAGCACCCGTTTTGGCGGCGACCTCGTCGACCCCGCGAAATTCCTCACGCAACATGCACCCGAAGATGTGTAATTGGGGACGGGTGCAAATTACACATCGGCGATTTCACACGTCACAAGGACGTCCATCCAAAGTGACGAGCAATTTTTACCTGCACCCGATTACGCATCGAGCTGCGGGTACAAGAGAGGACGTGGCTCGCAAGTAGCCTGCGGCCCCAACATGCATTGACCCCGTTAAGGAGACCCATGACGCAGCGCACCCCCGAAATCGTCGTTACCTGTGACGAGGGGTATCTCGGCCCGCTCCGCACCATGCTGCTGTCGCTGCGTGCAAATAACCGAGCTGAAAACATCCGAGTCTGGATCCTTCACCGCGGCATCCCGCAGGTAGCGCTCGAATCTCTTGCGGGTTTTTGCGGGCGTATCAAGATAGAGCTGGCGCCCCGCATGGTGGACCAGGCGCTCTTCGCGCATGCGCGCTCAAGCGAGCGATACCCGCAGGAGATGTACTACCGCATGCTGGCACCGCATGTCATCGACGCCGACATAGACCGTGCCCTGTATCTCGATCCCGACATCCTCATCATCAATCCGCTCGCACCGCTCTTCGGCATCGAGCTGGGCGACTGCGTATTCGCCGCCGCATCCCATACTGATGCGGTCCATCCGGCAACGGCCCTCAACAACGTGCGCCTCAACACAAACGAGCTCTACTTCAACACCGGCGTGATCCTCATGGACATGAGGCGTGCGAAAGCACTCATCGACCCCGACGAGATCTTTGCTTTTGCCATGGAGCACGAGCGAAAACTGCTCTTCCCCGACCAGGACATCTTCAACGCCCTGTATGGCAAGTGCACATTGCCCGTCCCTGACCAGGTGTGGAATTACGACGCGCGAAAATACCCCGACAACATCATCCGCACCGGCGGCGAGGCAACGCTCGATTGGGTTATGAACAACACTGCAATCCTGCACTTCTGCGGCCGAGATAAACCGTGGGCGCCGAAGTACCGCGGCCAATTCGCAGCGTTGTACAAACACTACGCCACGCTCGCCCGCCGGATATAGCGAGCGAAGAGCAGAATACACTGCGGATATGAGAAAGGGCAGGCACTATAGCCTGCCCTTTTGCGTAAACCCCGTGTGGCGATACGCCGAAATTAGAGCTCGATGACGGGAGCATCGCCCCAGAGCTTCTCGAGGCGGTAGTACTCGCGCGCCTCAGGGGTGAAGGAGTGGACGACGACCGAACCGTAGTCCATGAGGATCCAATTGCGCTCCTCGCGGCCCTCAATCGAGAACGGATGCTCGCCGAATGCCTTCGCGACCTTCTCCTCGACCTCGTCGACGATAGCGTCGACCATGCGCGTGTTGCTGCCGGTGGCAAGCACAAAGTAGTCGCAGACATCGGAGAGCTCGGTGAGATCGATGATGCAAATGTCCTCGGCACCCTTGAACGAGGCCGCGTCGGCGGCGGCGCGAGCCACCTCGATGGCGGGAACGCCGGACGTGGAAGGGGAAGCGGCGCTGCGCTCGACGGAGGCGTTGCCCTCGGCGGTATGAGCGCCCAGGCCGGAGGCGTAGTCGAGAAGCTGATCGTCGGTCATGTCAGTCATGGAAAACCTTTCCTGTGATCGGTTAGCGCGTTCGCTTTGCTGCGTACGCATTATAGATGTCGATTGCGGTCGGGTACAGATAGCGTCCACCCGAAATCACATAAACGAGACCCTGCGCGAACGTTTGGAAAAACAGCTCTTCCAGGGAAGACTCCCCCACCATGGCGCGCAGGCGCTCGGCGTAGTCGCCGTGACGGCCGGGCTCGATCGCATCGGCGACGAACACGACCATGTCGAGCGGCGTCATGTCGACCGCTCCGACCGTGTGCCTTGCGACCGCCTGGCACACGGAAGCGTCGATGCCCTCGAAAATATGCGGCAGCTCATAAGAGGCAACAGGACCGTGCAGCAACCCCACGGCGGCGGAGGGGGAACCGGCGACGCGAACGCCGTACTGAGCCGCTCTCACGAGCAGCTCGTGATCGTCCAAAACCTTGTCCCAATCGTGCAAAAGCCCCGCAAGGGCAGCCGAAAAGCAGTCCACGTCGTACGCCTGGGCTATCTCGTAAGCCGTCTTGGCAACGCCCAGGGAGTGCTGGTAGCGGCGGGGCTTCTCGACCATGCGCACCTCGAGCTTGGCGCGAACGGCCTCGAGCTCGGCGATCTGTTCATCTGAAAGCGTCATGTGCTCATTCTCCCGTGACGTACAAGTCGTTCTTCTGGATATAACCCATCACCGACTCACTCGTGAGATAGCGTGCGCTCTTGCCGTCGCGCACGAGCTCGCGAATGTTGGACGAGCTGATGGCCAGAGCCGGAATCTCGATATAGCGAACATCGAAATCTATGCCAGAGGCGGCAATGCGGGCCTTGGCCGTCTCGATATCGTACCCGGGTCGGGTCGCGGCGATCAGGGTCGCAAGCGATGCGAGGCGCTCGGCGTCATGCCAGGCAAGGATATCCATGATCGCGTCTGCCCCTGTGATGAAGTAGAGCTCGACGTTATCGGGATAGCGCGAGCGCAACTCGCCGAGGGTATCGACTGTATAGGTGACGCCGGGGCGATCGATCTCGAAGCGGCTAGCGTAGAACGCCGCGTTCGCGGCGGTGGCCAACACCGTCATGGCGTAGCGATCCTCGGGGTCGCTCACGTGCTTGTCCTGCTTGAACGCGGGCGAACCGGCGGGCATGAACAGCACCAGATCAAGATCGAGCGCCTCGCGTGCCTGCTCGGCGGTGACCAAGTGGCCGTAGTGAATCGGGTCGAACGTTCCGCCCATGATACCCAGGCGGTACGTGCGCTCAAGGTCGTCGCCGAGCGGGGGCAGCAGTCGATCACGCGAGGACATCGGGGTCCTCCTCACCGACCTCGGGCTGAGAATCCTCGGTGGCGAGCTCTTCATCGTCGACATCGAACTCGATGAACTCGACGTCGTCCTCATAATCCCCATCGTCGTCGATGCCCTCGAAATCGAAGGCGTAGCCGAGAATGCGGACCTCATCGCCATTCTTGCAGCCGGCCTTGATGAGGGCGTCGTCCACGCCCATGCGGGCCATGCGGTGCTGCAGATAGATGATGGCCTCTTCGTTCTCCCAGTCGGTCTGGACGACCATGCGCTCGAGATTGGTGCCGGTGACGCGCCAAGCGCCCGGCTCCTCCTGGAGTACACGGAAGCGCTTGTCGCGAGCCTTGCGGGCGCGCTCCCACTTCTCCTCGTCGAAGGCGGGGGCGGCTGCCTGCTCCTCGGCGATGGCGCGGCGCAGCTCGCTCACGCGCTCACCGCAGGCGAGCATGAGCGTCTGAAGGCCGGCGCCGGTAAGCGCGGAAACGGCGAAGAATTCGTGACCGTCCTCGAGGGCGGCCATCTTGAGAGCCTGGACGCGATCGGCCACGCCGGAGGCATCGCACTTGTTGGCGACGACGATCTGCGGACGATCGGCAAGGTCGGATGCATAGCGGCGGAGCTCATCGTTGATGATGCGGTAATCCTCGAGGGGATCGCGGCCCTCATAGCTGCCCGTGATATCGACAACGTGCAGGATCAGAGCCGTGCGCTCGACATGACGCAGGAACTGATGGCCCAGGCCCTTGCCCTCGGCCGCGCCCTCAATGAGACCCGGAACGTCGGCAACGACATAGGAATACTCGCCGGCGCGCACCATGCCGAGATTGGGCACGAGCGTGGTGAACGGGTAGTCAGCAATCTTGGGGCGGGCGGCGCTCATGCGGGCGATGAGCGAGGACTTACCGACGCTCGGGAAACCCACGAGGGCTGCATCGGCCATGAGCTTCATCTCAAGCTCGATCCAGTGCTCGATGGCGGGCTCGCCCTTTTGAGCGAACGCCGGAGCACGACGCGTGGAAGTCACGAAGTGCGGGTTGCCCAAACCACCGGTGCCACCGGGGGCCACCACGACGCGCTCCCCGTCGTGCGTGAGGTCGGCCAGATCGTAGGCGGGCTCCATCGTCGTGGGATCGAGTTCGCGGATGACGGTGCCCATAGGCACCTTGAGGATAAGGTCCTTGCCGTCGGCGCCGTCTTTGCGCGAGCCCTTGCCGTGCGTGCCAGCCTCGGCGCGGAAATGATGCTTGAATCGATAATCGATGAGCGACGAGAGTTGGGCGTCGGCCTGAATGACAACATCGCCGCCATGACCGCCGTCGCCGCCGTCGGGACCGCCCTTGGGAACGAAGGCCTCACGACGGAACGACATGCAGCCGGCGCCGCCGTCGCCGCCCTTGACGTTGATGCGGCAAATATCGGTGAACTGGGACACAGCCCCTCCTTGTATGTTGACAAGCCCTATGTGTAAAAGGGACGGGTGCAAATTGCACATCCACGGCGATGCGCGCGACGCGCATTCGCAGTAAACATGCAACTAGCTTACCAAATGCCCCTGTGCAAAATGAGATGTGTCGTGTGCACCCGACCCCTTTTACACACAAGGAGACCCTCCGGGCTAATCGCTCAGAGGGTCTCCCAAAAGATGCAAATGCAAAAAGGGTGAGGACTACGCCTCGACGGGGTACACGTTCACACGGTGCTTGAGGCCCTTGGTGAACTTGACCTTACCCTCGACGAGCGCGAAGAGGGTGTCGTCCTTGCCACGGCCGACGTTCTCGCCGGGGTGGATGTGGGTGCCGTTCTGGCGGACGAGAACCTCGCCGGCCTTCACGGTCTGACCGTCAAAACGCTTGGTGCCCAGACGCTGGCCGCGGGAGTCGCGACCATTGCGGGAGGAACCGAGACCTTTTTTGTGTGCCATGTCAGGTACCTGCTCTCTAACTAACTACAAATGGTCGACTACTCGGCGACGGGAGCCTCGGGCTCCTCGACCTTGGTGGTCTTCTTGGCGCGGGAAGTGGCCTGGACCTTGGTGATCTTCAGCTTGGTGAGCTGCTGACGGTGGCCCTTGAGGCGGTGATAGCGCTTGCGCTTGTGGAACTTGTAGACGAGCTGCTTCTCGCCCTTGAACTGCTCCAGGATCTCAGCAGTGACCTTAGCCTTGGCGAGCTTGGCAGGATCCGTGACGATCTTCTTGCCGTCGTTCAGGAAGATAACCTCGAGCTCGACCTTGGAACCGGCCTCGCCCTCGATCTTCTCAACGGTGATGACGTCATCGGTGGCGACTTTATACTGCTTGCCGCCCGTAGAAACGATTGCGTACATGTTCTTGCCCTTCATGCATCAGTTGTGCAACAGTCGGATATGGTATCAGGTGGATTATGGCGCGTCAACGGATATATTCAACGTTTTCCCTGCATATTCACAGGTTCGACAAAGCCTATCGCACGGAACGCGCGAGAAGGCTCCCCTCAGGTGCCTCGAGCTCACGGCCCAATGGCTCGATGATAGTCGAAGCATCCACGCAAATGCTTTGGGAAATACGCTCAACATTATATCTATCGAACACCGTGAGCTGCTGGATTCCCGTAGACACGATCTGCTCGTCCACACCGGGATCGAGCCCTCGCAAGGCCTGGTCGAAGGCGGCCACGATGATCTCGGGGCGAAGCGAGCCCTCGTTGTCGCAACGGGTGCACAATTCGATTCTGACGCAACCGTCGGTCAGAACTTCGTGGCTCTCGGCCTTGAGCAAGCGCTGCACATCGAGGGTTTTGGTCTTCTTGCCGCGATGGAACGGGATCTGCGCGCCCTGATCGTACCAGCCGAAGACAATCTGAGAAAGCGCCTCGTCGGTAACGTCGAACTCGGGCCTGACGAAGACCTCAAGCAGGTATCGCACCTCATTAATCTCGGCGGTGAGCGCCGGGCGACGGAGCTCAACGTAGGCAGCGTCGATAGGACGCAGGTCAACGGGAGCGGCGGCCTGCAGCCGCGCAAGCGCGTCCTCGGCAGGGATGAGCTCCGTCAGATACACGTCGAAATACTCCGCCGTGGAAGACGTCCCCACTGGCAGTGCCGAGGTGTAGGCGATACGCATATGCGGAGAGAAGCCCTGCGTGACCGCATAGGGCAACTTCGCACGGCGCACAACCTGCTCGACCGTGTGAATCAGCTCGAGGTGGCCCAGGTACTTGAGGCGCCCCAACTTGGGATAGGCCACGCGGAGGCGGAAGAGCGTGGGTTCGGATGCGTTCGTCATGCGCGCTCACCTACCAAGACGTTGTCGGCTTTCAGGGTCGGGCACACGCCGCAGCCTGTGCAGGACTCGCGCGTGCAGTCGGGCGTGGTGACGCCCTCGAGGGATCGACGGTACTCGCGCAGGAGGAACCCGCGGGACACGCCCGGGCTCACATGCTCCCAGGGCAGACGCCAATCGAGCTCAAAGGACTCCTGGGCGAGCGCCCTCAAGTCCATGCCGAGCTCCGCGGCCGCCTCTTCCCAGCGACTGAGCTCGAACTGCTCGGTCCAGGCGTCGAAGCGCTGGCCGCGCCTCCAGGCGCCCTCGATGAGAGGTGCGATGTCGCGGCCGCCGCGGCTCATGACCGCCTCAACGAGCGAAGTGGCGGCAT
Organism: Collinsella intestinalis DSM 13280; assembly: GCF_000156175.1. GTDB lineage: Bacteria > Actinomycetota > Coriobacteriia > Coriobacteriales > Coriobacteriaceae > Collinsella > Collinsella intestinalis. The sequence goes on along the minus strand of NZ_GG692710.1, from coordinate 387,629 downwards.
CGTGGCAGTGGATGCGCACGGCGCGATTCTTCACCGAATGGAAGAGCAGCTGCTGACGGCGCTTGACCTCGGCGTCGTCGAGCTGCGGGCACCACTGGAACGGGGTATGCGCCTTGGGGATGAACACCGACACCGAGATGGAGACGGAGATACCGCCGCGCTGCTCCTTCGGAACGACCTCGCGCGCGATCTCGAGCGTATGGTCGGCGAGCTGGGCGATAGCGACGATGTCCTCATCGGTCTCCCCCGGCAGACCCATCATGAAGTACAGCTTGACGCGACGCCAACCGGCCTCGAACGCGGCGCGCGTGGCACGCTCGAGGTCCTCCTCGGTCACGTTCTTGTTGATGATGTCGCGCATGCGCTGGCTGCCGGCCTCGGGCGCAAAGGTGAGGCCGCCCTTCTTCTCCCCCGCCACGGCGGCCGCCATGTCCACGCCAAAGGAGTCGAGGCGCTGAGACGGAACGGAGATGGAGATGCCGGTGTCGCCCAGTCGCTTGTTGAGGCGATTGAGCATCTCGGCGCATTTGGAGTGATCGGTGGTGGAGAGCGAGTTGAGCGAGACCTCGTCATAACCCATGTGGGCAAGACCACCTGTGACGGCGGAGACCACCTGGTCGGCGGAGCGCTCGCGCACCGGGCGGTACGTCATGCCCGCCTGGCAGAAGCGGCACCCACGGGCGCAGCCGCGCAGCACCTCGACGCAGAGACGGTCCTGGACGATCTGCATGTAGGGAACGACGGCCTGCGGGACCGGGTTGGTGGCGCCAAAGTCCTTCACCACGCGCTTGTAAACCACGGGCCGCACGTCCTCGCCATCGCGCGGGACCGTGTAGCCGTGCGGCGAGCAGGGCTCATCGTGGCGCACCTCATAGAGGGACGGCACGTAAACGCCGCCGATCTTCGAAAGCTCGCGGAGCATCTCGGCACGGGACGCACCGGCGTCGCGCAGTTCGCGATGGCGCTGGCAGAACTCGACGATCTGTTCCTCGCCCTCGCCGATCATCATGCAATCGAAGAACGGCGCGAGCGGCTCGGGGTTGTAGACGGAAGGGCCGCCGCAGATGACGATGGGGTCGTCCTCACCGCGATCGGCCGCATGAAGCGGGATGCCGGCAAGGTCGAGACCCTCGAGGTAGTTGGTGCACGCCATCTCATGCGGCACGTGGAAGCCCACGACGTCGAAGGACGCGATGGGAGCAGCGCCCTCGAGCGAAAGCAGCGGGATTCCGGCGGCGCGCATCTCATCGGCCATGTCGACCCACGGGATGTAGCCGCGCTCGCAGGAAAGACCAGGGGCCTCGTTGAGATTGCGATAGAGAATGGCGATGCCCTGGTTGGGCAGGCCCACCTCGTATACGTCGGGGTAGATCAGCACGCAGCGGTGCTCAGCCTCGGGCTTGTACAGCGCTCCCCACTCATGGTCGATGTAGCGCGTAGGCTTTTCGACGCGGGCGAGCAACGGTTCAAGCTCATGGAAGCGGTTCTCATAGGGAACTCGCATGAATCCTCCTTATCGGGGGCTTAACGGAGATAAAAGTCACGGGTGTCGGGAATGATAGCGCATCGTCGCGACACGGGCGAACGGGGGCGCACCGCACAGGCGGCAGCGGCGGGCCAAAAACCGCGGCAAACCGGCCTACGCGACCGCCTGCGGCGCAGGGGCGAGCAGGGTCTTCGCACGCGAATACGCCCCGCGGAAAAAGTCGTTCAGAGGACCGTAGTCGATATCGCGCTCGTAATAGGCGCTGAGGCAGCACCCCATGCCGAACGTACCGGCACCCGCGACAAGCGCCTTGAAGACCACACCCGGGCGCCCGATACGACGCGCCACCGCACGCGCCCCGGCGCGCAGGGCGATCGCACCGGCGAGCACCATGGCGGCCTCGTACGCGCGCTCGACCCGCATGGGTTTGCCGAACACGCCCGCGAGCTTGAGCATCATCCCGAGCTGCGTCATGGTCATAACGGGAAAATCGGCGCCCGGCATGAAGAACAGCGCGCCGGTGGCAAGGTTGGCCATGGTCGCCGACCGCACCACCCGCATGGCGGCCGCGATGCGCATGAAGGCGAAGTTCGCGGCAAAGGCGGTGTCTTTGTCGGTCCGATCCAAGATCCAGCGCGCAAGCGAGGAGAGCAGGTGCGTCGCATCGCTCGCGGCGATAAGGCCGAGCATCGCCGTATCCTGCTGGATAAAGGGCACCTCCACACTTGATTCGCAAAGAATGACGGTCGGGACGCCCGCGATCACGATCTGCTGGACGCGATCTTGCAACAGCGGGCTGCCCGAGCTCACAACCAGGGCGACGTCGGTGTCGGCCTTGACGGAAAACATAGGGGCATCAAGACGCGCAACTCGCACGAGCCCCGAGGTCGTCTGCGGCACCAGGGCGTCGCGCAGGCACGAAACGATATGGGAGGGCGCGCCGGCGTCAAGGTAGACCGCCACGCGTACCGGCGCATCAACATCGCCCTGAACGCTCGCACCCATCTTGACGGCGTCAACGACAGAATCAACGGGAATCCTCATGTCACTCCTCAAAACGCTCAGACCAATACGGACGTATCCGCACGACCCAGACGGGTCTATACGGACTTGTTACCCACTCGCCAGATCGACTGGACGATACCGACGGCCGCGCATTGCATGAGCATCGACGATGAACCGAAGCTGATGAAGGGCAGCGGAATACCAGTGATGGGCATGAGGCCGATGCACATGCCGACCTCCTCGAGCAGCTGGAAGGTCCACATGCCCACGATGCCAACGCATGCGAGCTGCAAGAACAGGGAGTCGGATCGATGCGCCACGCGAATGGTGGAAAAGATCAGGAAGGCGAACAGGCCGAGCAGCACGAGCGCGCCGACGAAACCGAACTCCTCGGACAGCAGGGCGAACACGAAGTCGGTATGGGCCTCGGGCAAAAAGCCAGCGCCGGCCTGCGATGCGTTGCCCACGCCCTTGCCGAAGAAGCCGCCCGAGCCCACGGCAATCATGGACTGCAGCAAGTTATAGCCGGCACCCGAGGTATCAGACTCGGGGTCGATGAAGACGAGCAGGCGGTTCATCTGGTACTGCTTGAGCAGGACATCGCGCCCCAGCATGCCGTCGAGGACCGAGTCGAGGGCGAGCATGATCGAGACGAGGCCGATGATGAGAGCCACGGTGCACAGCACCCATTCCTTCCGGGGCCCGCTCATCATGATGATGGCGGCACCGGCAAAGAAGATCACCAGGCCGCTGCCCAAGTCGCCTGCGACCACGGCCGCACCGAAGGGAACCATGAGCATCGCGCAGAACTTGACGTACTCCCTCACCGAATCGATGCGACCGTTGTACTGCGCACCGAGCGAGGCCACAAAGAAGATCGTGATGAGCTTGGCAAGCTCGACCGGCTGGAAGGTGAGTCCGATAAGCGGGATCTTGATCCATCCGGTCATGCCTTTGGCGTTGTAAGAGAGGCCGGGGATATAGGGACTGAACAGAACGATCAAATCGATGACGAGCAGGACGGTCGTCATGCCGGCAAGGCCTGAGAAATCAGACCTCCAGCACAGGAACGCCAAGAACAGACCGAGGCCGATGCCGACGAGCTGGCGGGTGAACGAGGCCTCGGCGATGGTGAGCGACGCGGTCCAAATCACAAAGGCGCCGTAGGCAAGCAGGAGCACCCAGGCGATGAGCACGGGCACGCTGACCTTCTGCCGCAAGCCAGCCCTGTTGGCGCCCATCTTCTTGTTCACGCGCGAAAGCGTATCTTGAGCCATGTTCCTCACCTACCTCGAGGTATCTCCACCGACGTACTCAAGCGAGTCGGGGCAATCGTAAATGGCGCCGAGGACGTGACGAACCGCCGGCATAGAGCACGTTCCGCCAAAACCGCCCTGCTCCAACAACGTGACCACCACGTATTTGGGGTCGTCATAAGGAGCGTAGGCGATGAACCAGCCGTACAAATCCTCCCCCACCTTCTCGCCCGTGCCGGACTTGCCGGCTACCTGGACGGGCAGGTTTTTGAAGTGCTCGGCGAGGGCGGGGGACTCCTCGTAGATCATCGAGTGGAGTCCCGCATGGACGACGCCCATCTGGGAGTCCTGGTTCTTGAGCTCGACCGTCAGACGTTTCTTCGGCTCGAAGGTATAGGCATCGCCTTGGCCGTCGCGGGCCACGACCGAATGCAGGACATGAGGCGTGTACTCGACGCCGTTCATGGCGATACCGGCATATGCCGTCGCCATCTGGATGGGCGTCACGAGGATGTCACCCTGGCCGATGGCGATGTTGGTCATATCACCGGCATTCCATGCACGCTCCTCGGCCGACCAATCCTTGAAGTAACTCTCTTTCCATTCGGCATCCGGAACGCGACCCACGCCCTCGGCAGGCAGATCGACGCCCGTCTTGGAGCCCAAGCCCCAGCGACGGAACATCTCCTGCAGGCCCTCGGTGTCGTGGTCGGCGTAGAAGAAGTTCTTGCCCAGATCGTAGAAGACCGCGTCGCAGGAGTCCCTGATGCCATCCTGCAGGCCGCGGACGCCGTGGCCCTTGTGCAGCCAGCACCACTTGCCGCTTCCCTCGCCCAGGCCGGTCCACCAGCCCCTGCAATCGGATCGGGTCTCGGCAGTGTACACGCCGTATTCCATGCCAGCGAAGGAACTCAGGGGCTTGATGGTGGATGCGGACATGTACTGGCCACCAACGACGCGGTTGACCAGTGGGCGTCCGCCCTTGTCATCGTTGAGCTCGGACCAGATATCGGAGGAGATGCCGCCGACGAAGACGGACGGATCGAACGACGGGAAGCTCGCCATGCCGAGGACATCGCCATTGGTGCAGTCGAGGCAGACACAGGCGCCCGCACCCCCCGGATACCCGGTGCGCTCGGCGGTCTCCTGGCTGATCTTGAGACCTTCCTCGCACGCCTGCTGGATCTTCACGTCAATCGTGAGCTTGATGTCGCTACCGGGCTCGGCGGGCACGGCGCCGGCTTGGGCCGTCACGTTGCCACTCGCGTCGACCTTGACGGTCTGCTCGCCACGAATGCCCTGTAGAAGGTTCTCGTAGTAGTATTCGACGCCTGCCTGACCCACGATGTCACCATGCTGGTAGACGATCGAGCCAGAATTGGCCTTCTCATCTTTTTGAGCGTCGAGCTGCTCCTGGGTGACCGTGCCGGTATATCCAACGACGTGGCACGCGAGCGTGCCGTAGGGATAAGCGCGTTCGGTACGCTCGGCAATGTAGACGCCGGGGAACAGGTCGATGTGCTCTTGGATGTAGGCGACGGTGGAGCGCCTCACATCGGTGGCAACGGTATGAGGGCTTTGCGGGCCCTCGGTGTTGTTCTGGATGTTGCGCAAGACGGCCATATAGGGCATGCCGAGCACGTTGGCGAGATGCCGAACCGTGACCGGATCATCCGCAAGGTCGCGGTACGCCGTGATGGCAAGCGAAGGACGGTTATCGACAATGGCCACGCCATTGCGGTCGAGAATGCGGCCGCGCGGCGCGGGAGTGGTCACCGTACGCGTCTGATTCTTCTCGGCGAGTGCATCGTAATGGTCCGACGAGACCATCTGCATGCTCCAGAGCTTGGCGATGATAGCGGCGAACACCGCGCCGACTCCGGCGGTGAGGAGCTTGAAGCGCCCGTTGGACTTGACGCCCTGGGTGGAACCCTCCCCCTCGGAGGCGCGCGGACGCGTGCCGTTCTGGGTGTCGAAGGTGAACTTACCCGAGTACCCCTTGAGGAACAGCAGCGAGCCAATGATGGCGACGAGCAGAATGACGCCGGCTATGATAACGATGAGCTGGGCATCCATGGACGCGACCTATTTCAAGCCCTTGAAGCGCGAACCGCGCCCGTAGCCAAAACCGCGCGAGGAAAACCCGCGCTGGGCCGCAGGCGAACCTGCCATGAGCAGGAACGGGATGCTCGCAAGCACGTCGAGCACCGTCGAAGCGAGGCCATGGACGCCAATGGCCACGAGCACGCTCGACTCGACACCGAGGCCGAGCATCGCGATCGAGTAGATGAGATTGACACCGAGGATAGCGGCGATCACGACGCGCAGCGTCTCCATGCCGACGCCGGAGGTCAGGCCGCGCGACATAAGGGCCACGCCGTATCCCACCAGGGCGAGCAACAGCGACATCAGTCCGACGGGACCCGTCGTGGTCAGGTCATACAGAAGGCCGGAAAAGAAGCCGACGTACACCATGGCGCGGGAATCGAGGGAAATGGCCAGAGACACCGTCAGCACGAGCATGAAATTGAACGCTCCACCAAAAAGGTGAATCTGCGGCGCGAGGGCCAGGTGCAGCAGGATGCACGCCACGACAATGCCCGAGAGACGACCGCGGGAGGGGCCTGAGTTTTTGAGTTCGAATCCCATGGACTACCTCCTATTCGCCGGCCGGGTCGTCCGCATCTGCGGCGCCGTCTGAATCAGTTGCATCGTCTTGCTGCTTGGCCGGACCGCCCTGCGGTGAGTTGTTGGCCGCGGCGACCTCATCATCGGAGGCGACCTGGTCATCCTCGAGCGAAGTAATGACGAGGACCTCCTCGTTGTTCTCGGCCGTGGAGGCGGGACGCACGACGATCGTGTAATACACCGCGTTCGCGGCACGGTTGATTGAGGCGACGGTACCGAGCGGCAGCCCCTTGGGGAACGAGCCGCCGATACCAGACGTGATGATAATGTCGCCGGCGGACACCTCGGCATCGGAGACAACGTACTCGAGGCGCAGGGTGCCATCGGCTTGCCCGCGGAGCATACCCTGAGCACGCGAACCCTGGACCATGGCCGAAATGCCGGACTGCTCGTCGCTCACGAGGCGCACGGTGGAAGTGGTGGCAGAGACCTCGATGATCTGACCAATGACGCCACCCGAGCTGCATACGGGCATGCCGACCTCAAAGCCGGCGTTGGCGCCCTTGTCGATGATGACAGCGTTGGACCAGGCATCGCCCGTGGACCCGATGATGCGGGCAGCGGTCGACTTCAGACTGTACGTGGACTGGAGCCCGACGAGCTTCTCAAGACGAGCGGCCGTTTCCTGAGCCTCGGAAAGCTCGGCGACCTTGGCGGTCAGGCGCTCGTTCTCCTTTTTGAGCTCCGACAACGTCTCGGAGGAGGCGCCGGCGTTGCCGATCGCGTTGCCGATTGCGTTGAACGGGGCCGCAACCGCACCGCCCAGCATGCGAACGGGAGACGTGATCGTCATCGCTGCGCCGCGCAGGGAGTGGATCATGCCGGTGTCCCCCTCACGTAGGTAAAACGTGAGGAGCAGCAGCGACACGAGGCATAAAACAATCAACGGGCGACCACCCGTTGATTGTCTTGAACTATGCAGATTGAAGGAATACTTGGGCTTACCCGGCACAGGCCGACCTTTCCGCTACGCGTTGCTCTGGACGAAACCGCCGTCGAAGGCGTTTGCCTCCAGGACGCGCGCGCAGCCGTTCACGACGTTGTCGAGCGCGGTGGGGCTCACGTTGACCGCAACGCCCGTCTCATCGCGCAGGCGGACGTCCAAACCGCGGAGCATGGCACCGCCGCCCGTGAGCAGGATGCCGTAGTACATGAGGTCGGAGGCAAGATCCGGCGGGGTCGCGTCGAGGGCGTCCTTGACGGCCTTGGTCATCTCATCCAGCGGCTTGTTGAGGGCGCGGCGGATCTCCTCGCTCTCGATGCGGACGGTCTTGGGCAGGCCCGTGATCACATCGCGGCCGTTGACCTCGACGTCGAGCTCGTCCTTGAGCGGGACGGCCGAACCGACCTTGATCTTGATGTCCTCGGCGGTGCGCTCGCCGATGGCGAGGTTGTAGGCATCGCGAACATGCTGGAGGATCGCCTGGTCGAACTCATCGCCGGCGATACGGATGGATTGGGAGACGACGATACCGCCCATGGCGATGACCGCGACCTCAGTGGTGCCGCCACCGATGTCGATGACCATGGAGCCCGTGGGCTCCTCAACGGGCAGGTCGGCGCCGATGGCGGCGGCCATGGGCTCCTCGATGAGGTAGGCCTGACGCGCACCGGCCTGGATGGTGGCCTCGAACACGGCGCGCTTCTCGACGGAGGTGACGCCGGAGGGCACGCACACGACGACGCGAGGGCGCGGGGTCCAGGGATAGCGCTTCTCACTCGCCTTGTCGATGAAGTAGCGCAGCATGGCCTCGGTCACATCGAAGTCAGCGATGACGCCGTCCTTGAGCGGGCGGACGGCGACGATGTTGCCGGGCGTGCGGCCGAGCATGCGTTTGGCCTCGATGCCGACAGCCAGGATGCGCTCGTCGTTCTTATCGATTGCGACGACGGAGGGTTCGCGGATGACGATGCCCTTGCCGCGCACGGAGACGAGGGTGTTGGCCGTACCGAGGTCGATCGCCAGGTCGCCGTCGTACTGACCGAAAAACATATCCATCAGAGAAAACAAGTCTGCTCCTACGTCAAACACACGGGGTTCACTGGGACAAGTGTAGCGTCCGCCCGTACGTCAAAGATAACGTGCGCGGAAAACGCATCACCCGTCCACTGAAACTACTACTGTGCGGCAGCCTCGCCGGCAGGCTCGGCAGTCGGGTCCTCCGCAGCGGGCGCATCGGCGGCAGCGGCGTCCTCAGCGGGAGCCTCGTCCGTGGCAGCATCGGCATCGGTGGGCTCGGCAGCGGACTCATCGGTACCAGCGGAGGCGTCGACGTCGCCGGAGACGTTGAAGTCGGAGGCGATCGAGCAAACGACCCAACCGAGACCCTCGCGGACGAAGTCGACCTCATACGTCATCTCGCCGCCCTGCTTGAGCGCGACCTTGACCGTAGCCTTGGACTCGCTCATGCCGGCATCCATGCCCTCGATGGTCGCGGTGGCGTCCTTGGGGATGGAGGCCACGATGACCGCACGCTGGCTATCGTCGAGGCCGGAGGCCAAGAACTCATCGGTTACGGCATCGGAGGAGGCAGCCTCAAACAGCTTGGTGAGTGTGTCCTGCTGCGTGGGGAAGCCGAATCCGCGGGTGTAGGCAAAGGCAAGGCCGCCGCCCGCAACAACCAGGATGAGGAGGATCGTGATGAAGATCTTGAGACCGAGGTGACGGTGCTTGCGGCGAACCTTGGCCTCGGCGCGATCCTGCTGGACCATCTCATGCTCGGAAAGCGTGAAGAATCCGGTGTCGGACGGATCGGGCATGAAGTTGCCGGACTGTCCGAGCGGATCGAGCGGGTCGACCGCGGTGTCGAAGGCGTCGGTCGCCGGCATCATGGCCGCGGAGGCGGACAGCGCATCATGCGCGCGATCGCGAGCAGCGGCCTGGTCGGCCGTGAGCTGATACACGCCGTCCGCGGTTGCGGCGGTGAAGGCGTCGAGCGCATCGCTGAAGCGGTTGGCGGCGGCGTACGCGCAGCCCAGACCGGCGTTGATAGCGCTCACATCATCGCGCGGACCGGCAAAATCGAGCGCGGTGCGGTACGACTCGATGGCATCCTCAGGACGCTGCAGGGCGACGAAGCAATCGCCGAGGCTCGCCAAGGCGCCAGCCGGGGCGGGGTTGGTCCCGTCGATAGCAGCCTGGCGGTAGGCCACACCGGCCTCCGTGAGGTTGCCGAGCTTCTCCAGAGCGCTGCCGAGGCCGAGGTAGGCCTTGTACGGGGTGGCGTAGCTGGCATCCTGGGTGGCAGCGGAGAAGGAGGAGACGGCCGAGGCCAGATCGCCGGCGGCGACGAGGGCCTTACCCTGGTTGGTGAGCAGCGCGCCCTTCTTGCCGTAGGCGTCGTCCTTCAACGCGACGGCATAAGCAGCCGCCGCCTCGGCGTAACGACCGAGGCGCATGAGCGAGTTGCCGCGGAGATGGTCGGCCTCGCCCCAGGGCTGGTCGCCCTCTTTGGCAGCGGAGAACAGCTGGGCCGCGGCGGCAAAGTCGCCGGTGCGGTAAGCGCTGCGGGCCTGTTCCAAAACTTGAGCGTTCACATGTACTCCTTAGACGCGTAAGGGCGTTTACTTCTCGCGAGGCGGATCTTTAAGCCTCGTGGACGATCTCGATATGGCGGATCTCGTCGCCGGCGCGCAAGCGACCGATGACGTCGAGGCCCTCGACCGTGGAGCCGAAGACGGTGTAACCAGAATCGAGGTTGTGCTGCGGACCAAGGCAGAAATAGAACTGGGAGCCAGCGGAATTGGGATCCATGGAACGGGCCATCGCAAGGGCGCCGTCCTCGTGGCTGTTGTTCGGGTTGGTGGAGAACTCCTCCTGGATGTTCCAGCCGGGACCGCCGGTACCGGGCTGGCCATCAGGACCCATCTGGCCCGCGGCGACCTGCTCGGGGGTCATGTCGCGCGTGTTGGGGCAACCGCCCTGGATCACGAAACCGGGGACGTAGCGATGGAACTTAAGGCCGTCATAGAACCCCATGACGGACAGCTCGCAGAAGTTCGCGACATGGATTGGGGCGCCCGCGCAATCGAGCTTGACGCGGATGGTGCCCTGCGAGGTCTCGATGATGGCGCTCTCGTCGCCGGCGAGCTGGTACTCGGGCGTGCGGGTCTTCTTGAAGAACATGAGTCTCCCCCTAACGTACGTGCATATAGAACTTATCTTACCACGCCCAACGCGACCCGCCCGCACGCGGCGGGCGGGGCACGAACCTTACTTTTCGACGGGTTTCCACGCGGCGACGTTCTTCTCGTACTCGATGACGTCGATGGCGCGGCCATCGACCATGGACACCTCGCGCAGAGGCGCGAGGATCTCGTCCTGATGGTCGGCCGGACGCTCTCCCTTCGGAACCGCGAGCGAGACGTCCCACGATTTACACAGTACGTCGACGCGGTTGTACATCCACGTGGCAAGCTGCTTAAGATGCTCGACGTCCTCGGCATAAGCCGTGTTCTCGGTAAGGCGCAGGGAGTCGAGCTCATCCAGGGTCTGCTGGATGGTAGAACGCAGGTCATACGCGCCTTGGGAAGCCTGCGAGCGCTGATCGAAGTCCTTGATGAGATATTGCCCGTTGAAGGTCTCAATCACCGGACCCAGGGCGTCCTGATACGACGTGATCTCGGCATACACAGCGGAGAGCAGCTGGAAGGCCTCGGGTTCGGAGAGCACATGGGCGCCGTCGGCCTCTCCGGCCCCCGCCTCCCCCGCCTCGGCGGCGGAATCGTCGGCGGAGCCCTTCTCGGCCACCTGGCGGCTCGGGTACATCTCGCTCGCGGCCCGATCGAAGGACTCGACGATACCGGGCATCACGCCCAGCGGGTCCGTCGCGACGAACACGCCAACCGCCCCAAGGAGGAGCACCGCGACAAGTGGAGCGACCCAACGGGGGCGGCGGGCCTTGGCGTAGGCATCGTCCCCGCGCGCGAGGTCGTCATCGCTCACGACGGGCCGCGGACGCGGCGCTGCGGAACGCGAAGCAGAGGGCGCCTGCGCGGCAGAGAGCTCATCGCCATCTAGGACGCTCGTCGCCTGCTCGTCGCGAGGGGCGGCGGAGCCCGTAGAGGCGCTCGGGGCCGGCACCGCGCCGGCAATCATCTCGGCGGTCAGACGCGGGAAGCTCGCGGTACGACCGGCCGCGAGGTCGGAGGCCGCGGACTGCTCAGAGAGGATGCCCGGAGCGGGTCGGCCGCATTTGGGGCATGTGCGATCCTGGTCGCCCAGGCGCGCACCGCAGCCCTCGCAAAAAATGAAATCGGGGTGCGCGGAAGCGGGGCGCGGCGACAGGTCGGCGCCACACGCGGGGCACGTGCTCGAATCATCGGAAATGGAAGCGTTACAGATGGGGCAGATCAATGGTCCTTCTTCCGCTTGGTCTTGGGCATCCTCACGCGGATGCCGCCGTTGGCCTGCTCAACACGATAGCGTTTTTTGCGTCCGGACGAAGCTCCGACCGCGGTCTTCACGCTCTCCCGACGGGTATCGGAAGTCGCGCCCTCGGGCGAATCCGCCTCGGAGGCAGCGCGTGCGGAGGCGCCGACCTTTCGACGCGCCAACTTCTCGCGAGCGCGGTCGAAGGCGCGCCGAGCGCTCGAACCAGTGGAGGTCACCTTTCGCCCGCCGGAGCGCCCGCGCACGCTCACCCGAACGCCACGACCGAAGCCGGTGGCGAGCTTGCTCGTCTTCTCGGGCGAGCGCTCGAGCATGTCGGTGAGCCAGGCGAACAAAAGGCATCCCACAGCGGCGAACAGGGCGCCGAGCAGTGCGGGAATCAGCTTGAGGCGGGCAATCGAGAAGAATCCGGGGAACCCGACAACACCGACCGCGAGGCCGGCGATGACGAACACGAACACAGCACGGCGCAGCGGCGTGAAGGGCACCGAGATGCGCCAGATGAGGTAGACGCCCACGGCACACGCGGTGATGAGGCACATCGTGGAGAGCATCGCCTCGGAATACCCAAAGAGCGCGGCGGCCCCCATGCACAGAATCGAACCTGCCAGCACGCCCGCGCTCGCGGGAAGGGCTCGCTTGAGGACGTTCGCCAAGAAGTTGCCGCGAACGCGCGCCGTGTTGGGCTCGAGCGCCAGGACAAAGCTCGGGAACCCAATGCAGAAGAAGTTTATGAGCGTCATCGTGATGGGCTGGAAGGGATAGGGCGGCACGAAGATGCACAGCGCCGCCAGGCCCATGGAGAACAAGGTCTTGGTGAGGAACAGCGCGGCCGAGCGCTGCAGGTTGTTGATGGAGCGGCGCCCCTCCGCCACAACCTCGGGCATGGCCGCGAAGTCGTTGTCGACGAGCACGATCTCGGCGACGTTGCGCGCGGCGTCAGAACCCGCGGCCATGGCCACCGAGCAATCGGCCTCCTTGAGGGCGAGCACGTCGTTCACGCCGTCGCCCGTCATGGCGACCGTATGGCCGCGGCGCTGCAACGCGTTGACGAGCTCGCGCTTCTGCTGCGGGGTCACACGGCCAAAGACGTGATAGCGATCGACCGCGGCGTCCAGCTTACCGGGCGTATCGAGCGTGGTTGCGTCAACATACCTATCGGCCCCGGGGATGCCGACCGTACGCGCGATCATCGAGACCGTACGCGGGTCGTCACCGGAGATGACATTGAGGGTGACGCCCTGCTCACAGAAATAGCGGATGGTGTCCGCCGCGGACGAACGAATCTCATCGCGGATGGTCACAAAGCCCAAAGGACGGGGCTCACCGATGAAATCGCCCTCATCGGTGAATCCGTCGACCTCGGCAACCACCAGCACACGGCACAGCGACGCGAGCTCGGCGACACGGCCCTCAAAACGGGCAAAGACATCCGACGTGAGCACGAACTGCGAGGCACCCATGACGCACGCGACCGAATCTGAGCCGAACGCACCGCCCGTGAGCTGTGCGCCGCTCCACTTCTTGGCAGAGGAGAAGGCGATGACGCGCTGAGCCTCGGGCGCACGGGCGAGGTCGCGATAGTGCGCAAGGACCGCTGTGCAGGTCTCGTTCGCATCGTCCGACGTGGCGCGGGCGATACCAGCGAGCGCGGCATGCATCCGCTGCGACGCGGGATCGATGTGGTCGGCGTCGAAGGCCTCCGCAGGTTCGGCCCCGCCAAGGTCGTCGGCCACATACACGCCCTCGACCTCCATATGGCCCGAGGTGATCGTGCCGGTCTTGTCCAGGCAGAGCACGTCCACGCGGGCGAGCGTCTCGATGCAATAGAGCTGCTGCGCAAGCACCTTGCGGCGCGCGAGGCGAATGGTCGCGATGGCAAGCACGGAGGAGGTGAGAAGCACCAGCCCCTGCGGGATCATGCCGAGCAGGGCACCCACCGTGGAGAGGATGGCCGACGAGATGGCACCCCACGAATCGCCCGATGCGACCCACGAGGCAAGCGTGGAAGAAGAGTTGGGATCGAGCGCGCACCAGGACTGATAAGAGTTGTGGACGCTCGAGTAGAACAGCGCAAGGCCGATGGGCACCATGAGAACACTGGCAAACCGCACGATGGCGTTCAGCGCGTTCATGATCTCGGAGTTGACCTTCTTGACGTACTTCGCCTCGTTGTTGATGCGCGCGACGTAGTTGTCGGCGCCGACATGGATCACGCGTGCGTACACGAGACCCGCATCGATGAAGCTACCACTCATGAGCTCATCGCCGGGACGCTTGTGAATCGCGTCGCTCTCGCCGGTGAGCAGGCTCTCGTTTACGTGGCACTCGCCCGAGACAACGACCGCGTCGGCCGGGATTTGGTCTCCCCTGCCCAGACGGATCAGGTCGTCGAGCACGAGCTCATCGAGCTGAAGCTCGACCTCCCGACCATCGCGGACCGCGACGGCGCACTTGGAGGCGAGCAACGTGAGCTTGTCCACCATGCGCTTGGAGCGCAGGGCCTGCACGATACCGATGCCCGTGTTGAGAAGCACGACCCCCAGGAAGGTCAGGTTCTTCCAGGCGCCGGTCACGATGACGAGCGCGGCCAGGATGATATTGATCAGGTTGAACAGGGTGCAGGTGTTCTCGATGACGAGTTCCTTGACCGACTTGGTCTTGAGCTCGGTGTTGACGTTGACCTTGCCCTGCGCGACGCGCTCGGCGACCTCGGATGACGTCAAGCCGCGCGTGCCGAACTCGACAGCGGCGCGCTCGTCCGGGGACGCGCCTTTGCTTGCAATACCCATAACCGATCCGTTCCGCAGCGCACGCTGCCTGGTTACAAGAAAGGCCACGTGCGAAACCGCCCGCGACCCATAAGGATTCGGGCTCAAAGCCCGAGGATGTTTGTTGGTGCCCTATAGCAATGCTCTCGCGAACTTTAGGACATCAGGTATGCATTGCCGTTTTCGGCAAAAGCATACTGCTGAGAATAACTTTCGGCTAGTCATCGGTCAACAGCCTTCATCATATCGTCCCGCCCGAAAAGCAGAGCATGGGCTATTTCACGCTAACTTGAATTCTAGTACTTGATCTTCTGCCCTGCGTAGATGCGATTCGGGTTCGAAATCCCGTTCTTCTTGGCGAGCGCCTGATAGGTCGTGCCGAGCTTCGCCGCGATGCCCGAGAGCGTGTCTCCGGACTTGACGATGTAGACGCGCGCCAGCTGCGAAACCCCGTTGATCTTGTCCTGAACGGCCTTGTAGCGGGAGCCAAGAACGCGTTCACGAATGGGGTTGTTGCCATATCGGCCTGTCTTGACCTCGGCCACGAGCGTGTCGACGCTCGCCTGGTCGATGTGGTTGATGAAGTTCTGCACCTCGTCGTAGCGGGTGCCGAGAGCGGCACGGCGGGCCTCGCCGTCACCGAACTCGCCGCGCATGACGCGGTCGACAAGATCGAGGGTTGAGCCCTGCGGGGCAGTCGGATGAGGGGTCGGCTGCGGCTGGGGGGCGGGCTGAGCTGAGCCCTTGGGATTGGCGTAGCGGTCCCAAGCGGCGGCGTCGCCATAGAACTTGTTCAGGTCGAGGTTGCCGCCGTACCCGGGAAGTCGGCCGTGGCTGGAATACTGTCGCATCATGCAGCCGTACTTACCCTCGTTCCACGGGGAGTCCTGGTAGCCGGTGGCGTTGTTGTCGGCGTACTGCGCGACCCATGCACCGCAGTTGTGCTTCTTGCACAGGTCCCACGGGAAGACGGACGCGGAAGAGTAGACCACGGGTGGGATGCCGGCGCGCTCGATGACGCGCTTGATGCACTGCTCGAGGTAGCCCAAGTTGCCCCACGCAGAGTTCTCGCCCTGCTCCCAATCGAGGACGAGCATGGCCTTGCCGACCCAGTTCTTGATGGAGTCGATGAAGAAGTCCATCTCGGAGACCGCGCCCTGGCCGCCGATGTAGTGGTAGACGCCGACCTTCTTGCCGAGCGACATTGCCTGCTCGACCTGACGCACGCAGTCGGGCGATGTGTAACCGGTTCCTTGCGTGGCCTTCGCGATGACGAAGTCGCACGGGACGGCCGCGAGGTCGATGCCCTTCTGCCAGTTGGAGATGTCGATTCCGTTCATTGCCATTGCTTAAAACACCTTCTTTGTAGCCTCGGCCGCGCCGAGGAGGACGCCGATGCCCGTGGAGACGATCGTGGCGGTCTGCGCCACCTCTCCTGCGGCGGGCCAGCCCCACACCGACGCGAGGCCGGTGTAGATAGCGGCTGCGGCGGGAATCGCGAGCAGGCCGACCCACTTCAAGACGTCGTAGAGCCATCCGGGTAGCCAGTACTTGGCGTAGCCCTCCACCGGCACGTCATCCGGGATGTCGATTGGCTCGGCCACACCGGTCTCCTCCGCGATGCCATAGTTCTCGTCCATAACGGTCGCTCCTTTCACGCGACGTGGAGCTCCATGAGCTCCTTGTACATGTGGGTTCCCTGGCCGTTGCCGCCCAGGGCGTGGTAGAGCTCATAGACCTCCTGAATGCCCTGCTTTACCTCGACGGGACACGTGCGCTCACCGAGGACGTAGTACTCATGCAGGTCCTTGAGCCGATAGCGGAGAAGCAGACGGAAGATTCGGCGGTTCATGTCGCGCTCCTCCTGCTGCTGAATCTCACGGCGCTCGCGCTCCTCCTTGGAGCCGCGAATCTTTCCGCCCAGCCACCCGGCGACCCCCGTGATGCAGAGCATCGCGATCTGGGGCAGGAGCTGCCATATTAGGTTCTCAGGCATTGGTGACGTCCTTCCAGACGCCCTCGGTGCCTATGGCGCCGGGAACCCAGACGTTGTTGTCAACGAGCGATTCCCAGACCTTCCCGTCCTTCTTCACGCGAGCGCCCTTCGGGTAGGGGTTCGTGGACTCCGGTTGCACCCACTCCGGAACCTCGTCGTTTCCGCTCTCGGAACCGCCATATTCGATGGTCTTGGCCCACAGGCTGTGGGCCACATCGGGAGCCCAGTCGGGCTGGGAAGTATGAGGCTGGATGCAGGTGTAGAGGACGCCTCTATGGCTGACGCGCTCCCCGTCGGCATACGTATGGCCGCCGGAATTGAATTCGGGGAATAACCCGTAAGCGGAAGTTGCCACATCGTCAGATAGGCCGCCGGACTTCCCTTTGTAGATCTCGATGATTCCGCGGATTGCGGACTCTTCCTCTTCCGTAAGTGCCATGGTCGCACCCCTTTCTTTCGGTGCGACCATGGTATTTGCGGCGTGAGATTAAGCCGCGATCCTAACTACCGTTGCGGGGGGGGGGTTGCCGTTCACAGACCCTCCGAATAGCTCGCGATACAGGGCGTCCATCGAGAGAAGGGTGTCGTGTGCGTCGAGGTGCACGAGGCCGCCCCTCCAGGATTGGTACTGCTGCTCTATCTGCTCCATGGTGATGTCTCCGGAGTCGAGCATCCGCTTGAGGGCCTTGAGCTTTCGCCTCTCCCTCGTGATGGTGTCCCTGCACGGCCTCACGATCACCCTCCCCGACTCAGAGTAGAAGAACTTCTTCTTGAGGAACGTGAACCCGTGGGACAGCTTGACGATCTGCGTCTTGCGCGGATGGAGCTCTATTCCGTAATCGCCGCAAAGTATCTCGACGGCCGACTTGACCATGACGAGATGCTCCTTGCTCGTGTGGATGCAGTAGCTGTCATCCATATATCGCCCGTAGGCCTCGACGCCGCACATCTCGGTTACGAAATGGTCGATGGCGTTTGGGAACGCCACGGCGCATATCTGGTTGGGCTCGCTGCCGAGTCCGAGCCCGACGTCACCCTGCACGTCGATGAAGCTCTCCGCAAGCGAGAGAACCCTGCCATCGTCGAGTCGAGATGAAAGCTGCCTCTTGAGGGGCTCGTGCGCGATCCTGGCGAAGTAGTCTCGGAAATCCATCTGTAGGATGTAGCCCTCGGCGCCGTGCTTGCGGTAGTGGTCGGCGAGATGCCTCTTCATGAGCCTGACGGCGTAATCCGTGCCCCTGCCCTTGATGTTGGCGGAATTCGCCCCGATCACGGTCGGGACGGTTGCCGGGATAAGGACCTCTTGCGCCAGCGCTTTCTGCGGGACGCGCTCAGCTATGTGCACCGAGCTTATGTGGCGCCTCTTGCCACGCTCCACGATGTCGAAGTTGATGAAGCCCCTGTGCAGGTCGTTGCCATCGAGGATGTCGCGGCGAGTCCGCACGATGTTCTTGAGTACGTCCTTCTGGTATCGCTGGATCGACGCCTTCCAAGAGACCCCCCTTCCGGCCTGCATCGCGGCGCGGTACAGCGCGTTGAGGTCGGCCACCGCCTCGATGTCCAGCCCCTCGATCCGGGAATCTCTGTTCCGCCGCCTCTTCTCGGCGCGTCTCGCCCTTCTCGCCTCTCGGCGCTCGTCAGAATTCAAGTCGGGCACCCCGCACGGCTAGCAATGGCGCTCCGCAGCCGCTTGCAGAAAGGGCATGAAATCGGACCGAACGCCGGAGAGTCCGACCATGCAAGAAGCGTCCGCCCTTCTGCGCGGGGTGCATATTCACGGCCGTGTGGCCGATGGTCGCGCCTTCCTTCCTCTTTCTGCACGGCTTTCGGGCGAGCCTACTCGGTCTGGCGATAAGGGAATCAGGGGCGGGGCCGCACCCAGTCATTCGTCGGGGAATTGTAGTTGGCATTCCCGTTGTTGTTGACGTAGCACACGTTGGACGAGGACGAGCCGGACACCGACCGCAGCCACCAATTGATGCGACTTTCAAGGCGTGACCGGGGACATTATACAGAACGCAATCGCTCAATTTCTTCCTCCAAGGCGGCGAGTCTCTGCTCGGGCGTCTGTGCGCCGGTGAGCTTCACCGATTTGCGATAGCCCTTAAGAAGCTCGATCTCCCTGTCGATCATGAGGGTCACGCGCTCAAAGACGTTGACGTTCGATGTCACGTCCATGGCGATCAGGCACTGCATGTCCTGAAGCAACTGGTCGCAGTCGGCGATGGCGAGCGTGATGTACTTCCTCCGCTCTATCACGTTTGCGCTGGTGTTCGGGTAGAAATGGTCGGCGCGGTTGATGTTGTAGACGATGCTCCTCGCCGTCTCGACCGTTGGGACGCCGTTGAGCAGGCGGAACGCCTTGGGGCACACCTTGTCCTTCGCCATCAGCCTGTTCACCTCGACGCGAATGGCGATGGCGTTCCGGTAGAACTCGAACTGGGACAATGTCCTGTTCCTGGCAAGCACGCCGCTCATATAGATCCAATCGACAGCAACGGTCCGCATTCGCGGCAAACGCCCCGCGCAAGGCGGGGCGTCGTCAAGTGTAGCGCATAGGCTAGGCCTACGGCCTAACCTACGAGGAAGCAGGGGCGGGGCCGCACCCAGCCATGCGTCGGGGAATAGCAGGTGGCATACCCGCTGTAGCCGACGTAGCACACGTAGGACGAGGACGAGCCGGACACCGACCGCAGCCACCAATTGACGCGACCGCCCATGATGCGGTCCTTTGTCTGCTTGAAAATCGGGAACTGGCAATCGAAGCCAGTGCCGTAGCCGGGCTTGCTCCACGCATTCAGGCCGTAGACCTCCACCTCGCTGAGGGACCAGATCTTGCCGAGGTCCTGCCAGGACCAACCCGAAGGCTCGGTGAGCTTGCCGGAGGATGAGTAGCGTTCCTCAAGGAGGACGCGATGGGGCATGATGGCCGCCTGCACCTCCGCAGGCAGAGCGGACAAGAAATGCTCGTTCTCCCACTCATGCAGATGGCTCAGGAGGTATGGGCACTTCTGCTCGTTCGTTCCGTTGTTGTCGGCGGTCTTCCGCCACTGGATGTAGCTTTCGTTCACGGCATTCGGGCCGCGAACCGCGACGGTGGACTTTGGCACCATCGCGATGTGATGCCCCTTCGCGGTATCGCCGCACTGGAAATACGGGTCGATGGCACCGACGGCATAGCTCACCGTTTGGGAGGCCACTTGCGCCGTCTGCGGGATGACGACGTTGATGTAATCGCCTATGCGGATTCCGGAGTAATTCGCTGCGCGTACACGGGCGCGAAGCCATTCCCAGACGTTCGCCTTCTGCTTGATCTCCTCGGCGAAGACCGTGGCGAGGTTGCGGCCCGGGTAGGCGCCGATGCTTTCGAGCCGGGAGTACTCGGCATCCTGCAAGGCTTTTGACGCGTTGTCTCGTGCGGTCTGATCGACGATGCTGTAGTTTCCACCGCTTACGTTGAATATCTTGGCATCTGCCATTGCTGCCCCTTTCCTAGGCGAGGTAGATAGTCGTGCCGCTCGCCGAGCAGGTCGAAGCGAGCGTGATTGTTGAGCCCGATACGGACGCCTTGGAGCTCGGCGCGTATATCGTCTCGTTTATGACGATGAACTTCCCCGTGGAGTCGGCGAGCATGGACGCGAGCATGTCGATCTGCGCGCTCATCTCGGCTATCCTCTCGTCACCGACAACGCTCTGCTGCAGAGAGGAGGCGACCATCCGTGCATATGCGGCGGCGTCGTTCGCAAGAGCCGCTGCGGCATTTGCCGAGACGGCGGACTGGCTTGCATTCGATGTTGCTGCCGCCACCTGCTCGCCCCTCGTCTTGTGCTCCTGCACGCGGGTGGACTCCGCAGATGTCCGCGAGCCCTCGTTGGAGACGCGCTTCCTCTCGGCGTTCGCGCGCTCGGACTCCGCCTGCACACGGCCCGCCTCGGCCTCGGCGCGCTTGGACTCGGCCGCCGCCCTCGCGTTCTCGGCGGCGGCGCGCGCGTTCTCGGCGCTCACCCGGCTCGTCTCGCCCTTCTCGGCCCTGTCCGCCGCTGTGTTCGCATTCGCAGCGGCCGTCTGTGCGGCCTCGGCGGCATCCATGGCCAAGGTGGACTCGATGTAGTAGACCGTGCCGTCCGTGGTCCTCGCGCGGTCGATGTTCCCCGCCTCGTTCAGGAGCAGGGCCGCTCCCTTTGTAGTGTCAGGCAACTTTACCTCCTCACTTTGCGATGATTCCGGTTACCACCGCGATGGGGCCTACTGCGTGGACGATGCACCTGTCCCCCGCCTTAGCCCCGGAACACGATGTCGTCATGGACAGGCCCTTGAGCGTGGCACCGCCGACGCTCACGTCGAGCCTCGCCCCGGACGCCGCGACCACCGTGCCGAAGCGCACCGGCCTGGACTCCGATGGCGGGGCGCAGAAGATACCGGCCAGGGCTGAGCCCGCCGCGATCATCTCCGACTCGATGTCACCGTTCATACCTGCGCACCTCCAACTCCATCGGGCATCCTCCCACGAGCGTGAGAGTTCTCTTGCGGATGGCGAACTTGCCCTCGATGCGCGCGCTAGGCCACGATACGCCGACCGCATCGCCCACCGACACCGGAGCGTGGACGTGAGTCACGGTCACGCGCCGGATGGGGGACGCCTGCGTCCTCAGGAGCTCGGCGGCCTTGGCGTCTGCGGCGGCCTGCCTCTCCTTCTGGGTGGAGCCGTCCGGCAGGTCGCTGAACGTGTATGACTTGGCCTTGCGCCATCCCCTACTCACCGTGGAGAACTCGCTGGCGGGGTCGGAATCGACGGCGGTGCCTATGACGGTCTCCTCCGCCGTCTCGTACACGGCGTGCACCACGTTGGCCACATCGTCGATGTCCCGCTCGTCTACCGCCGAGTTCTCGAACCGCGCGGACGCGCCCTCCTCAAGCGCTAGGGCCACCGGCCTGTCGGCGGGCTCGACATACCTGCTCAAGATCACCCTGCCCATACCGTCGCACCTCGCCGGGGAGAATCCCGCGAGGTCGAGCAGGCAGTTGACCGCCCCAAGCTTCTTCGCCATCCCGCCGCCGGAGTTGTCGAGGCCCAGTGCCCACGTCGATGAGAGCGAGAAGGACGATGGGTCTGCGACCACCTCAAGGCCGGCGGATCGGAGCAGACCCGCCGCGTAGGAGACCGCGTTGGTACCGGCGGGGACCGTCAAGGGGCCGTCGAACTCGTCCTCGGCGACCTCGCGCAGCCGCCCGGACAGCCTCGCGCTGCCCGTCGCCACGGTGCCCACCTTGTCGCGCTTCGGCGCGGACACGATGAAGGTGCCGAGGGCGATGGACTCGGACGTGCCGTCCTGGAACGCGGCATCAAGGTACACGCGCAGCAGGTCGGCACCGAGCGACAGTTCCCCCGTGTAGTCGATGGTGCCGGTCTCGTAATCGGAGTCCTGATTGAACTCGAGCGTGCCGCCGGTGCGGATGTTGCGGAGCCGCTCGACCTCGGCGCCGGTCGCTCTTGAGACGCGCATGAAGCGGTATGAGCTTGAGAACCTCTTCTTCCAGTCAGCCATTGGCGGGCTCCTCGAACACGTCGTGCGTCACGTTCGCCGAGCAGCTGAAGATACCAGGCTTCTTGATGGAGCTCTGGAACTCCATGGGGCCGAACGCCCTCTCGCCGCAGTGGCCGCGCCACCAGCCGTGCCAGTGCTCGGCCATGATTCGCCTGAACGCGTCGTAATCGGACCGCAGGAGGTCGAAGCTCACAGACGTGGACACGTCCTGCTCGTCGAGCGGGTAGGACGCGGGCAGGTGCCCGTTCTCCCCTCCGTCGGCGAAGTGGAACGTGCTCACGCTGCGCTTACTCGATTGCGAGTAGGTGCCGCTGTTGAGGATCAGCACCTCGGAACCGTCGACGCCGAAGTTGAGAGCCATGCCCCTGGAGGGCATGTGGGCCTCCACCTCGGAGCGCGAGGACGTGCCCGACTCCGCGTAGCCGGTCACGCGGTAGCGGAACGGCTCATTGAGGGGCGGGATGCGGTCGATGGCCTCCTGCGCATCGAGGATGCCGACGGCGACCTTGGACGAGGTGCCGTCGGACATGACGCGCTCGACATCGAACGACACGCACTTCGCGGCGTCGCCCAAGACGAGCTCGCCGTCCTCGAACATGATAGTGCCGAGCATGGACAGCTCGCCGTCCTCGCAGGCCATGGGGCCGATCAGTGTGGAATCCTCGACCATGTAGGCGGAGGTGCCGTTCTTGGCCATGACGTGGCAGGCGAGGTTGCCGTCGTCCGTCACCTCGATAACCGGGATGGCGGGCTCGCTCCAATGCGTCTTGAATGTACGCTTGGCCGACGTCGTGAGGCCGGAGCCACCCCGCACGTGAAGCGTGAGCGTGTATGTCACGCCGTTCTCAAGGGCCTCGTAAGAGCCGATGGGCACGGGACGGAGGTCGGTTACGTCCACACTGCCCACCACCGTGCCGTCTGGGCGGGTGAGCGAGAGCGTGGCGGACGCGATGCCCGTCTCGTCGGAGGCGCTCACCTCCACGGTGAGAGGCGCGCTGTCTATAAGGGCTCCGTCAACGCCCGGGTTGGCCACCCACGCCTGCGGCAGGTCGGCGACAACGAACGGGACGTAGGACGACCACGCGCCCCAATCGGAGTGCAGGCCCTTCGTGCGCACGCGGATGCGCCAAGAGCCCTTCTGGTTGCACCTGAGCGTAAGGATCGTCGCCACGCCGGTGATGTCCTCGGTCACGGTCGAAGGCCCGGTGATCTCGACCTGCGCCGCGCTCTGCTTGGTACCGTCCGGGTGGTTTGGAGTCCATTTGACGGTGAGTGCGGAGCCCGTGGCGTAGGATGCCGCGACGCCCGAGACGGCGGGCGCCTTAGGGGGCATCACGGTCATGACGGAGTTAGAGGTCCTCCAGCCGGAGTTCAGCGCGTTGGGGCTGGTCCGGTGGGCACGGACTCGGTATACCACGCTGCCCGCCGGCGCAGATGCGTCGTCAATGACCGCCTTGCCGCCCGATGTGCCGTGAGTCCCGCTGAACGCCGCCCAGTTCTTGCCGCCATCAGTTGACCTCTGCGCCTCATGGCCCTGGGCATAGCCCGCCGCGTCGTGGATCACGAGGCGCACGGAGCTGTTGCCCGTCTTGACCGCCTCCACCTTGGACGGGGCGGCGGGCGTGGTGTAGGTAGTGCCGCAGGACACGTGGTTGGAGTTCCCGCCCGGCCCATGGGCGCACAGGCGGTACTCGTACTTATGGTTAGAGGAGGTTGAGTTATCGGTGTAGTTGGTGACGTCCCATGGCAGGTCCGCGATGTTCACCCAGTTTCCGTCATCCGTCCTGCGGTCGACGTACACACCGGCCCAGGGCTTAGCGCCGTTCATGTCGGTGTAATCGCCCTGCCAGGACAGCTTTTGCTGGTTGTCGGACACGCGGACGAAAGAGCAGCCCTTCGGCGGGTTCGGCTTCGAGTAACCGCGCTGCGGGATGCCCATGTAGGCGGTCGCCCAGACGTCTCCACCCGCCGAGCCGTACCCGTTGACGGTCTTGCCGTAGGCGCGGACCTGCACGGAGCAGTTCCAAGAGCTTCCGTTCCTCGGTACGTCGACGTTGAGGGGCGCAAGCGTGGCTGCCCTCCCCCAGTCGCCGTAGTTGTTCAGAACGACGTCCTGGCCCGCCACGCACCGACCGTTCACATAGGCCTCGAGGCGCACGCCATATTGCGCGATGTACTTCGCCTCAAGTGCCACGCCGATGGAGACGCGAGCCGTGGTGTCGTTGACGCTCGTTACACTGTATGTGTCGATGAAGGCGCGGTACCAACGGTTTCTACCAGATACCTGCACCTCCCCCGTGTATGTGCGACCCATGGCCTACCACCCCTTCCTTGACGAGCTGGCCCTGTCCGCAGCGGATACGATGACCTCAACGGCACGCCTGATACGCTGGTCCGCGTCGACCTGCCTGCCGTCGACGGTGATGTACACATTGCCGCCCGTCGCCGCAGATGCGGGGGCACCGGAGACGGACACACCGGCGGAGAGCATCGCGCTCGCCCCACCGAGGGCGGATTTGACGGTCTTCCTGACCGCAGACTCCTCCGATGCCATGCCCCTCGCCCAGTCGCGCATGAGCGCCTTTCCGGAATACGTCGTGTAGCCGCGCCCGGAGAAAGGACCTTCCTTGGCCGGTGAGAACGGGAAAAGCCCTCGGATTTTGCCAAGTGCCCCGGAGATCTGGTCTCCAACCCATCCGACCGCACCCATAACGCCGTCAGCGAAGCCCTTGAGAAGGGCTCGGCCGGAATCGATGAGCCAGCTTCCGGCGCCCGCGAAGATGCCGATGATTTTGCTCGGAAGGTTCCCGAGGACGGACATGACTTGCTCACTGCCACCGCTCACCGCGCTAACGATCCCGTTCCATGCGCTGTCGAGGAAGTTCCCCAGAGCGCTCCACGCCGCGTTCCAGACTCCCTGGATGAAGCCGAGCGCGGAATCGATGGCCCCGCTCACCAACCCGATATAGGTCTGCACTATCGAGACCATCCCGCTCCAGATGGAGTCAAGGATGTTGAAGATGCCGTTCCAGACACCGGACCAGTCTCCAGAGATGAACGCGAGGACCGTCGAGATGACCGAGCTAATTACGTTCATAGCCGTGGTAACTATCGCCTCGATATGGGGGAACACGGCGTCAATGATTCCCCGGATGTAATCGCCGAACGTCTGGAAAAGGCCCTGGATAACTGGGAGCGTCGCCTGCACCACGTTCGCCATTGCGATGATCACCGGCGTCACTGCGTTCGCAATCGCGGAGCCGAGGGAAACCACGTGGCCGATAATCGATGCGATGATGGGCGCGATTGCCTGAATCGCGGCGGAGATGACCGGAAGCACTGCGACGGCAAGGTTCCCCAGCGCCGCACCAAGAGCAGTCAAAGCGGGCATGAGAACGGAGGCCACTTGGCCGATGACCGGGGCCATCGCCGATTGGATGGCCGCGGCGGCAGGGGCGAAGGCGGAGGATATCGTCGATATCGCACCCTTGATTCCGCCTATTACCGTCGAGACGAACGCGCCGACTAGCCGGAACGCGGCCATGAACTGCGATGCGTCCACGGGCGGGAGGCTGATGCCGAGGCCGGAAACGCCCTGAACGGCGATGTTCCATGCGGTTGCAAGCGCCTCCGAGACGATGGGCGCCAGCACGGAGCCAAGGCCCGAGAGCACCGAGGGGAAGGCCTGAATTATGCTCTTGCCGATTATCGCGACGCGGGGCGCCACGTTCTTGGCCACGGCGCCTATGGATTCCAGAAGCTGGTTCGTGAGCTGGCTGAAATCCACGTCGTCGCGCCCGAGGCCCGTGAGGAAGTTCGTCCACGCGGCCTTGGCCATGCCGATGGAGCCGGAGATGGTGGTGGACGCCTCCTTGGCGGTGGTGCCGGTGATTCCCATCTCCTCCTGCACCGTGTGGATGGCCTCCACGATGTCGGCGTAGGACTCGATGGTGAGGTCGGCGGTCTTGCCCTGCTCGGAGCGGAGCTTGTTGGCGTCCGCGATGAGGCGCTGCATCTCCTCCTTCGTGCCGCCGTAACCGAGCTTGAGGTTGTCCAGCATCGTGAAGTTCTGCTTCGCGAACCCCTGGTAGGCATCCTGCACGCTCTGCATGTCGGAGCCCATCTTGTTGACGTTGTCCGACATGTCGACCATGGCCATGTTGGCGTACTCCGCCGCCTTGGCGGTGTCTCCGCCCACAGACTGCACGAGTGAGGCGGCGAAGCTGGTGGCCTGCGTCATGTACTGGTTGGCGCTCATGCCGGCGGTGCGGTAGGCCTCGTCGGCGTAACCCTTCAAGGTCGAGGCGGACGATCCGAAAAGCGTCTCGACGCCGCCGGACAGCTGCTCGTAGTCCGCATATGCGCCGAGGGCCGCACCGCCTACGGCCGTGACGGCGCCTGTAACCGCCCCGAGGCCCGCAACCGCGAGCTTCCCGGCCGTCGCGGCGGCCCCTCCTATGGAGGAAAGGGCGGACTTGGCGGCGCCGCTGCCACCGATGATTCCTGCGGTCAGGCCGCTTCCGAAGGACTTTCCTCCCTCGTTTCCGGCCTGTCCGAACTGCGCCTTGATGTCGTTTGCGAAGCCCCTCATGGAGGGCATGAGCGTCACGTATGCGGAGCCCACGTCAGCCATGGTCCACCCCCATTCCCAATATTTCGTCGATCTCCCCGCGCGCGTCGAGCGCCAGGTCCCTGTTGGCATGAGCCTCTGCGAGCTTCGCCGGGTTCATGAGTGGTTCCGGTGCTGGTGCGGGGTTCTTCGGGTCGTTCGACAGCGCCCAGATCAGATGCCGCTGGTTGAACTCGATTCGCCAGAGCAGGTACTCGGCGACGCCCCATTCGTTCGAGGGCTCCTGCGCCCTTGCCGTGCGCGACTGGGCGGGGAGCTGGTACCAGAGAAGGGACATCCTCTCCAAATCAGGCACCTCGCCCTCCAATGGGAGCGAGATGCCGTAATACTGTTGGAAGTCGGCGATTACTTCGCCCCTGCTCCCTTCGAGGCAGGAGACGAAGCCTGCGAGTTTTTTGCACCACACGCCTCGATGGCCTTGCCGAGCAGGGTCTGGATGCACGTGACGTCCCCGCCAAGACGGTCGATGTACTCCTCGTCCCTGCCGCCGAAGATGCGCTCCATCACGTCGAAGGCAACGCTGAAATCCTCTTCCGATTTCGCGAGCTGCTTTGCGGTCTTGTAGCTGCGCACGACGTCCGCGTCGCAGGTGAATTCGCCCTCGACGCCCTCGATGGTGAAAGTGACCGGGTTCACGCTACATCGCCTCCGTCTCGGTGGACTCGATGAAGTCGACGCAGGTGTCGCCGCTCTCGTCGCTCAGGTACTTGATGGTGATGGGGCGTGCGCAGAGCTCGCCGATGGCGAGGTTGAGCTCGTCCAACTCGTCTGACTTGCCCTTGGGGATGACCTTGCGCCAGCGGCGACCGTTCTTCAGCACCAATTCGAGAACGTAGCTGCGGATGGTCTCGGAATCGCCGTTGTGGTGGACGGTGATGATTCCGTTCTCGTCGGTGACGTTCTTCTCTCCGTACTGGATCTTCAACGTCTCGGCCTTGATCTCGGCGAAGGTGACTTGGCCGGATTCGACGCGGGAGGTCTTGGGCGAGTCCAAGAGCTCGCCGTTCATATCCAGAATGTCCTCGGAATCGCTGTCGATCGTCTCCTTGTAGCCGTCCGAGGAGATGTAGCCGAGCACCTTGAACGCCACGTTGAGCGGCGTCTTGATGTCCTTCGGCAACTCCGTGCCGACCGGGGCGGAGAAGATGTAACCGCCCTTCACGCCCTTGGAGGAGCTGACGTTGTCGGCGTTGTTCTTGGTTGCGACTGTCTTGGCCATGACGGCCCCTTTCACTCGAAAATCGTAAGGTTCACGTTCGTCCTGTATCTGGCGCCGCCGGTGGCGGGGTCTGGGAGGCGGTACGTTCCGTCCGGGAAGGCGTCGAAGATGTTCTCCTCGCCCAGGAGCATCGGCACGGCCAGCTCAACGAGCCCAGCCATCTCCGCCGCGCGCCTCCTCGTGGGAGCCCACGAGTACACGGCGACGAACGCCTGAGCGCCGAAGCCGAGGCCGTTGCCGCCGGTGAGCTCCACGGAAATGAACTCTCCCGGCGCGTCCCTCGGCACCTCAAGGAAGACCTTGATTCCCGTGGCGTCCATGAGGCGCTTCGCCACGGTTCTCTCCACGTCCATAGCGCCTCCTAACGCTTGCCGCGTTTCTTTGAGCGCGACCAATCGGGAGTCTTTCCGTCAACCTTGATCGGCCTGACGAGGCACCCGTGGGCGAGCTTGCCTTTGATGGTGATGACCTCGCTGCCCTCCCGAGCCGCCTGCAGCTCGCGCGCCTTGGAGCGGACGAGTGACTGCACGGCGGCTGAGTTGAGCACTTCCCGGTATCCGGACCGCCTCCACCGCTTCCAGCGGAACCTGCACTTGCAGCTAGCCATCCACTGCCACCACCTCGGCGACCATGTTCAGCTCGCCCGGAGCGTGCTCGTCCGCGTAGCGCTGCGGCCAACCGACGACCTCGCAGGTGACGCCGCGTACGACGACCGAGCATCCGCGAAGGTCCGCGCCGTAGCCCTTGGGAAAGAAGACCGAGAAGGCGACCCTCACCCCCTCGGGGCGCGTGGCGTCCAAGTCTGAGGTGGGGCCGGGGCACACGACCACGCCGTCCACCTCCTCGCGCTTCGGCTCGCCCACGAGCGGCTCGCCGAGCTCGTCGCGATCGACACTCGGGGTGATCACGGTCACGCTCTCCGTGGCAATAAGGCTCAAAGCTCCCCCCTCTCGATGGGGCGCAGCACGCGCCTCACGGAGCCGTCCAGGCCGAGGAGGCGGCGGGCGGTCTTGCCCACGTACATCTCGCCCAGGGCGGAGCCGTAGGTGACGGATGCCGTGATGCTGCCCGCCCCCTGGCTGAGCTGCGTGGCGCCCGCCATGTTGGCGGGAGTGTTGAGCACGCGGTTGACGAGCATGCACGCGACGGCCGGGGCTGCGCGGTCGAACGCGTCGCTCTGACCCTTTTCATACGGAACGCCGTAGGCG
This sequence comes from Collinsella intestinalis DSM 13280, assembly GCF_000156175.1. Lineage (GTDB taxonomy): Bacteria > Actinomycetota > Coriobacteriia > Coriobacteriales > Coriobacteriaceae > Collinsella > Collinsella intestinalis. The sequence continues at coordinate 358,432 of NZ_GG692710.1, read as the reverse complement.
GCCTCGTACTCGGAGAGGAGCATCGCCGAGGCGTCCGACAGCAGCGCGTTCAAGCGGGCCTCGTCCGCCGCCGCGCCGTAGCGAGCCGTATAATCCTCTGCCGTCGCGAAAATCTCCATGGCTACTCCGTGACCTCGGCGAGGCCCGCTGCGGAGAGCTTGTCGAGGAGCGCGTTGTAGGCGTCCTTGACAGATGCCACGGTGGAGGCGTCGGAGCCGAGCTTGGCGATGGTGCCCAGCAGGGGTTCGCCCTCGGCGTTGACCACAGCCACGTGCGCGGGCAGGAGCGGGGACGCCTTGGCGGCGTCCTCCACCACTACCTTCTGTATCAAAACGGACATCTGGCATCCCCCTAAGCGCTCTTGAGGACCGCGAAGCCCTTGGGGTCGAGGATCGCGTAGGCGTAGACCGCCTCGGTTCGGAACGCGATCTGGTTGTGGGCCTTGAGGTCGACGCCGGTCTGGTCGGGGTCGCCGTACTCGATGATCTCGGAGTAGATGTCGCGCACCATGCCCCACTTGATGAGCGTGAAGTCGCCCATGATGCCGAGGACCTTGGTCTGCTCAGTCGCGAGACGGCCATTCACGGTGCCGGACACGGCGGCGTCGATGCCGTCGATGTTGCCCGCATTGAGGTTCAGGGGTACCTCGGGGTAGAGGCGCTGACCGGTGGCGGGCACGCGAAGCTTGCGCAGGGCGCTGGCGTACTTCTTGGACAGGGCGAAGCCGTTGATGTCGTAATCCATGAGGGCGTCGACCAGCTTGTCGATGTCCTCGACGGGGCTCTCGCCGGAGGTGACGGAGGTCGCCTTGGCGGTGAGAGCGGTGTAGCCGCTGAGCTTCGAGCCGCCCTTGGGGTTCACGGCGTGGTACACGACGTAGTCGAGGGAGCGGCCGATGGCGGCGTTCTGGTCGGCGAGGATGTTGTCGACGATCTCCAGCTTGTTGTCCTCGTCCGCCCAGCGCAGCTCGTCGCTCACACGGGTGGTGGTGACGACCTTGACGCGCTTGCCCTCGATGGGGGTGAAATCAAGATCGTAAGATCCCTTCTTGGCGCCTTCCTCGACGACCTCCGCCTCGGAGGACGGGTTGAAGATCATGTGGTTGATGTCGACGAACTTCTGTGGCTTGCTCGGGGAGAGCTTCGCGATGGTAGAGGTGTCCTTGGCCTTGTTCAGGAGCTCCGTCACGACCTCGCGCGGGAGCTTGATCTTCTTGGTGTCGTTAGCCATTTCTACTCCTTAATCGTTTCCGAAAAGCTGGTGGATGAAGTCGCGCTTGCTCGAACCGCCGTCCGAGCCGCGCGGGAAGCTGCCCGGCTTGTCGACGCTCGACGCGGGCTTCTTCTTGAAGTGCTTGAGCAGCTTGTCGGCGTAGGCCGACATGGCGCCCTCGTCATCGCCCACGAGGAGGTCCGCGGGGACGCCCTTCGCCTCGGCCACCTTCGCGGCGACCTTGGCGCGCTCCTCGGCCTTCTCCTTGGCGTCGAGGCGCTTGGTGAGGTCGGCGATTCGCTCCTCGGCGGTCTTCCCAGCCTGCTGGGCCTCCTCAAGCTGCTTGGCGGCGTTCTTGTTGTCCTTGGCGCGTTTCTCCCACTCTCGCGAGTGCGCCTTGGCCTCCTCCGCCTGCGCTTTCGCCTCCTCGTAAAGTGCCTTGTAATCTGGTTCCTCGCCGTTCGGCTGACCATCGATTTGCACTGCACCCTCTTTAGGCATCGCTGCTCCTTCCCGCGCCGTGCGGCGCTCCCGGCCCGCCGTGCGGCTGGCCTTTAGTTGGATGTGCGCCGTGCGGCGCGTTGGGAGGATTGTCCTAGCGGCGTGAGATTTGACCGTATCGGCATGAAAAAGGCCGCGCACGTAGCGCGGCCAATGCCGAATGGGTATACTCGAGGTGAGGGAATAGCTACCTGGGTTAAGAACCGAGGCGCAGCGTTCCCTCTTCTATTACGTGAACGCTCCCGTCAACATCGATGACGGCAACCGAGTCGAACGTGCCATCTGCTACGAAGTCCCTTGCCGCGGCAAACGCATCATCGCGGGATTCTGGCACTCTCAATATGCTCAGAACGCAATTCTTGCTCTTCGACGGATATTCGTCGAACTTCTCGGATGCCTCTCGCATGAGCCTACGAATCTTCTTCCTCGATTTCGGAGTCTTGATTTCAAAGAGCGCTCCGCCAGACTCATAATCTGGGTACTTGTGATCGGTGCCAGCGTAGAGAAAAAACGCTGGCTCGCCTATTTTCAGAGCGGCCCATATTTCATCCCCGTCGGGCTTGGACATGAACTCGGCCGCCAAGGGGACATTATGCGAATTCCCGACGGAATCGAGATATGCTCCCACGGTGTCTGAATAGTTCTGAGGTGTCTTGTCCTTTCTGAACCTCTGCCACGCCCTGTTCATCCTTTCGTTGTAGGTGTCTGCCTCGGCGCGCGCCAAAGCCACCGAGACGGCTCTTGAAATCTCACCATCATCCGTCATGGGCACGGTGGACAGGAATTCCTTTGCAGTCTGCCGAGCCTTAACGCTGAGGCCGGACGCATCATCTATTTCCCTAAACGCCTGCCAGCGCGCATGCCATTCGTCTGGGTCGTAACCCTCTACCTCCATGCCGTCGAAGCCGGGGATGACCTTGCAGCGGCAGTTCTTGTGGTAGTGGTTTCCCTCGCCCGCCGTCTTTGCTGATCTGTAATCGAAGCCACGGGAGGCGAGCATCGCGCAGAAGCTGCACGTCTCCCCTCCCATGGGAACCCTCGCGTACCTGAGGCCGTCGCGCTTGGCGTTGAGGCGCATGGTCTGGTTGGCCCGCCTCGCCACCTGATCGGACGCCTTGGAGGCGCAGGCGCAGATGAAGCCCTGCGGGTCGCCCGAGAGGTACTTGCCGAGCTGGTAGCGCACTTCGCTCTCGATGTGGCCGTGGACGTCGGACGTGTCTATGACTGCTGGCTTGACCTTAACGCCGGAGAGCTCGGCCATGCCCTCGTACATGTCCGCAGCGAGCGACGAGGCCCCGTCGCCGAACGCCCCCACGGCTTCGTCAACGACCTCGATCGCGAACTCGCGCACCTGCTCCGGCGTCGCGCCGGGGAACTTCTCGATGAAGGCACCTATCCTGCTCGAAGCGCACTCGTAGGCCTTGCCCTCAAGCGCGGCGAGCCGCTTGTCATATGCGCTAAGCGCCTTCCTCGGCAGAATCAACGCCATCACCCGTCCCCGTCATCTGGTCGATAATCGCGCGGCCCTGCACCTTGCGGTTGTCGCTCTCGATTCTCTGCATCTGCTCGTCCGTGTAATCGAGAAGCTCCAAGACCACGTCCGAGTTGGCGAGCTTGGGCACCGCCTGGACCTGCTTGAGCACCGCGTCGCTCTGGCTGACCGCAGACGGGTATGCCGGGGAAAGCCAGCGCGGGTTCACGTTGTGGCCGGCGTCGCGCTCGGTGGCGAAGTCGGTGTCGTTCACCACCGCGAGGGCCATGTACGCCACGTTGCGCAGGGCGTTGCCGTTGTCTCGGTTCAAGTTCTTCGCGTCGATCACGAGGGGTTCGAGAGATGCGGCGATCGCATCGGAGCTTGAGGGGTTGTCGTTGCTCGCGCCGAAGAAGGACACGGGGACGTCCGTCACGCTGGACATCTGGCACGCGAGGGTGCGGAAGTACTCGGAGAGCGGTGCCATCTGCAGCTGCGCGGATTGCCACACGGTCGGAACATCGCCGTCCTCGTCCTTGGTCACCTCGTTGATCGCGCCCATGCTCGCGTCGTATTTGTTCTGGCCGTTGGTCACGCGCTTTGCGGTTCCGAGAAGCCACATCTGCGGGAGCGTGGCGGATTCCGCCGCCACCTCCATTCGGGCGCGCTGGCGGATGGCGTCGTCGGTGATGCTCATGACGGCGCGGGTGATTCGCGAAGCTCCGAACGGCCGCTCCAATGTTGCGCCGTGCGCCATGGGCTCCATGAGGGGTCGCCCCATGGAGTTCTCGTCGTACTCCGCGTACCAAAGGCCGTTTGCATAGGCGATCTTGATGAGGCAGTCCTTCTTGAATACGTGGACGAGCGTGGGGATGCGCTCGCGGGTGCCCCTGCGCTCCCTCGACTCTGCGACCACGAGACCGGCCTTGATCTCCTTCTGCGCGTCGTCCCAGATCGCGCTCGCGGCCGTGGCAGGATAGGCGCTGATGACAGGATTCCCGAGACCGTCATCGGTCACGGTCCAGAACCCGCAGCAGTGCTTGAGCTCGCCGATGAGGTTCTTTCGGTACAGCTCACCGAGAGAGTTGGCAGCGTAGATGGCACGCAGCTTGTCGGTGGTCTCCTTATCGTCGGTCGTGAACCCGTTCAGCACCGAGCGGTCCGCGAGGGCGTGGACGGCCTTCTTGGGCCAATCGATTCTCGGGTCGATCTTCGCCGCGAGGCTCGCGGGCATGGCGATGCCCAGGTCCTTGACGCGCACCTTCCCAAGGTAGTACCGCTCGCGCTTCGCATTTCCGGGCAGCTTCCTGCGCCACGTCTCTATGAGGTCCAGGACGAGCCGCCTGTCCTCCGGTTCGAGGTTGTAGGCGTTCGCGATGTCCGTGGACAGTTCCTTGTTGATGCCCATTAGAAGTTCGCCTCCTGCTTCCTAGAGGGGTCTCTTTTCGTAGTGCGCGCCGCGTACAGGGCGAGCGACGCCGATTCGATGGGCGCCGCCATGGAGTTCGGGCCGTCCCCGAAGCCCCAGCCGCCAGCGGCGCCGATGTCGCGCTTGACCGACCTTGCGGCGGACTCGTCCAGAGCTGGCGATGCGATGTGGCCAAGGGAGCCGTCTTTCAGCTCGTCGAGCAGCATCGAGGCGGCAGCCTGCACGATCGCGGGGCTTCCCGTGATAACCGCCTTCTTCGGGAACGCGTTGTCACCCAGCCTTTGGATGAGGGCGTCGGCCCCGGACTTTCCGTCGATGCACACCGCCGCGATCTCTCCCTTGTTCCGGAGGAGCATGTCAGAGATTCCGGCTGTGCCACCATCGGTGCAGGCCACGTCGTACAGCTCCACGTAGGAGGGGCCTCCCCTCACCGCGCGAGCCCACGAGATGGCCGCAGTCCTGCCATCGGTGGAGAACTTCACGCCGAAGGCAAGCTTCCCGCCCGCCATAGCCTTCCTGACTTCCCGCTTCGCCCATAGGCCAGGCGGCAGGGCGGGGTTTGCCACCTCGGCGTCGTCCGCCCACCACCCCAGGCGCTCGCGCGCGAAGGTGTCGGGCGCCATCTGGTTGCACTCGCTCTCGACGGCCTTCAACTCGAGGACGATTCCGAGCGAGGGGTTGCACTCGTACCAGCGAGCGCGGTCGTTCTTGTCTCCGATCTCGGTGGCGCCCCACTCCATCCAGGCCATCTGCGAATCGCCTTTGAGGATGGATTTCCGAAGGTTCGCGAAGACCGTCCCCAGGCATTTTGGGCCGGGCGGGGTTCCGAGGTAGATGGTCTGCGGGTTGTGCATCTTCCCGGCGGAGATGGCGGGCAGCAGCGCCGCCTGCTGCATGTCGGTCAGCTCCTGTGCCTCGTCTATGATCAGCACGTCGAAACTCTTGCCTCGACCGCCGCTGTCCGTTCTGGTGGTGAACCGGATGGTCCCGCCGTTGTTCAGGACGATGGCCTGCTTGCCGTTGGTCTTGCGGACGTATTTGAGCAGGTCGCGAAGCTCCTCTTCCTCATCGTCCTCGAACGGGGCCTTGAGTTCCTGGAACATCTCGTCGGAGGTGTCGCCGTGGTGGCAGGTGTACAGGATCTTCTCCCCGCGCATGAGGCCGTCGAAGCATCGGGAGCGTACAACCCAGCTCTTACCGTTCTGGCGCGGGACGCTGATGCCGACCTCGGAGTTGACGTACATGCCGTCCCCGTCGGTGGCGAGCATCACATCGAGCAGGTGGGGTTGCCACGGCATGGGGGCTCCGAAATACTGCGATGCGAGCTCGGTCGCGATGTCAGCCGCGCCTTCGAACCCATCCGGAACGTTCAGCTCAAGCGTCGGTGTCTGCCTAGGCTTCACTCGCCCACCGCCCTACGGGGCGCGGGTCGCGAGGTTGCGAGCTGCAGAAGCTGCGCCTTCTCCGTCGTTCGCTTCTGCGGCGCGCTGGCCTCCGCCCGGCTCTTGGGGGACAGGCCGAGCTGGTCGGACAGGGCGCGAATCTCCGCGCTCGCCTCCTTGAGCACCGCGAGCGCGGGGCTCTTGCGCATCATGGGAAGGCTCCTGCCGTCCGGGGACTTGAACGGCTTGTATCCCACCGCGTCGAAGATGCTGATCCGCCCGTCGCCCTTGGAGATCGCGTTCTGGGCGCTGCGGAAGACCGCGTGCCAGAAGCAAAGCTCGCGCAGCGGCTCGACGTCCTGCTTGGTGAAGTTGTTGTCTCCGCTCGGGGCCAGCGATTCCCAGATGGCGCTCTGCACGGGGTCTAGAGCGATGTCATCCGGCATGGAAACGCCCCGTCCGCCCTTGGCCATAGCGCCTCCCTTCGTTGGGAGCGATGGTATAGGCGGCGTGAGATACCCCCCTATTGCCCAGAGATATGCGGGGGGAAATCGGCTATATCGCCCGGGGCGGGCCTTCGAGGTAGGGGGTGGGGCAAGCCCCCCTATGCCGTTTTAAGGCCGTCTGCCGAACCTTCGGCCAACCACCGCCGAGCCGACTGAAACGCCCCGAATCCGCCCTCTAGAACAGCCGGGAGCGCACGATGGGAAGCCCCTTCGCGCCCTCGTCCCCGTCCATCCTGTTGCCGCGCCTCTGGTTGCAGATGCGGTGCGCCGCGTCCACGTTGGAGTAGTCCAGCGGGTCTCCCCCACGGCTCACCGGAACCAGCTCGTCAACCTCGAAGCTCCACGGGTCTCCGGCCGGGAGGCTGTAATTGATGGGCAGGCCGCACAGGTGGCACGGCCTTCCCTCCGCCCTGAGCCTCGCCCTGAGCTTCCTTCTGGCGTTGCCGTTGGCGTTCCTGGGATTCTTCTTGCCCATCTCAAGCCCCTCCGTTTTGCATAGAATCCGGTACAGCTCCGTCTCTGCGGACACCCTCGTGCATATTCAGAACCCGCAGCGGCCCTTCCGTGGATACTCCCATCGGCATGAGAAGGGACCGCCCGTGAGGACGGCCCCTGGTGACGCACGGCCATGGTGGACGGCGGGTAATCGGTGCACCCTACACCGCGCTGGTAACGGAACCCCGCCGCCCGTCGTGACCGTGCGCCGCATGTTCGCCCTGGTCTATCCCCTATTCAAGCTTCATCGCGGTCTTTCCCGTGGCGTTCTCCCATCGGGTTATGATCACGTCGCAGTAGTGCGGGTCAAGCTCCATGGACAGGCACCTGCGGCCCATGCCCTCGCACGCCATGAGCGTGGAGCCGGAGCCGCCGAACACATCGAGGACGGTGTCGCCCTCCTTGGTGGAGTTCCTTATCAGGTAGGCCATGAGGCCGACGGGCTTCATGGTCGGGTGCTCGGCGTTCACGGATGGCTTGTCGAACTCCAGGACGGTGCTCTGCTTGCGGTCCGAGTACCAGCTGTGCGCGGCCCCGTCCTTCCAGCCGTACAGGCACGGCTCGTGGCGCCATTGGTAGTCCTGCCTTCCCAGGGCGAAGGTGTTCTTTGCCCAGACGAGGCATTCCCTCACGGTCATGCCGGAGAGCTCGCAGGCCCTCAAGAAGTTCATGCGCTGGCTGTCGGCATGCCAGATGTAGAAGGCGGCGCCAGGGTTCAGCACCTCCATGGCGTTGTCGAAGGCGGATTTGAGGAACGCGACGAAGGCGTCGTCGTCATCCCAGGAGTCGTTCTCGATCACGAGGCCGTCCGTCCTGCGGTGGAGTTGCTTGAGCTCGGATGGCCGCATGTGCTGCCCGAGGGCCACGTTATAGGGAGGGTCTGTCAGGAGTAAGTCGCAGAACCCCCCCCCGCCGAGTTTTTCAACGTCTTCACGGCAGGTTGAGTCGCCGCACATGATCCGGTGCGCGCCGAGCTGCCAAATCTCGCCCCTCTTCGCCCTGCACTCGACGACCTCCGGTACCTCGTCCTCCTCCACGTCCACGTCCTCTATGGCATCTCCGAGGGAGTCCGCGAAGCCGAAATCCGCCATGTCGAACTCGTCCGCCAGGACATCCAGCTCGTAGGCCAACATGTCCTCGTCGAAGCCGGTCATCATGGTGGTTTTGTTGTCCGCCAGGGTCAGGGCGCGGCGCTGCGCGTCGGTGAGGTCGTCCACGAAGATGCACGGGACATCCTCCATCCCCAGGTTCCTTGCTGCGGTGGTCCTCGCATGCCCGGCCACGATCTCGGCGATGCCGTCCTCGTTGTGCCAGGCTATGACCGGGTTCCTGAAGCCAAACTCCTTGATGGATGCCTCGACCGCATCTATCTGCTCCCGAGTGTGGAGCTTCGCGTTGTTGTCGTAGGGCTTTAGCTCCTCAATTGGGATTCCCACTACCTCAAGCTCGCTGATTCTCATCTGCTACCCCGCAATCGTCCGGATGAGCCATGCGATCAGGGCAACAAGGCCCGCGTCGATGGCGATGCAGACGAGGGCTGCGGTCACGCAGCCGAACGCGCCCGTCACCTCGCCCCTCATCGTGCTCCAGTCATGTTTTCTCATCAGCACTCATCGTCCTCTCTCGTGAACTCGCACCGGTGGTCGGTGCACCATCCCCATTCGCATCCGCTTGGGCACCTCTCCCAGAACTCGCAGTCCCGGCACTTGATGATCGGCTCCGGGTCGGGTTCGACCCAGTCCTCGTCCCGCAACCCGAAGCTCATTTCTCCTCCCTGGGTGAGAAGCGGCAGTAGTTGCCACCCCGCACATCAATGGCGTCTCCATACCTGATGAAAACGCACTCTGTCTTGTCGATATGCTCGATGTAAGCCGGGCAACGACAGTGAACGTGCCCGAAATCAAAGCTCCTATGAGCGCATCGAGCGCACGGCGGGATAAGTCGCATCCGCACGGACCTGATCGGATGTCGAAGCCAGAACGGGATTCTCATCGCTCAACCCCCTTTGCCAAAGCCGCCTTGAGACGGGAGTTCTCGGCCTCAAGCTCCCTGCATCTATCCAAAAGCCGCTCGTTGTCCGCGACGGTGACCTTCCATGCGAACGGGTCGATGAGGCCGGCAAGGTAGAGCACCGTCACATCCCGGCCAGGCGTCCCCAGCGCGTCGAACAGCTGGGGCCAGTTCACGTTGGTTGACGTGACGAGCTCGGCGAGCTTGTCCGAAACCCGCCTGCGCTCCTCGATACTCGGTGTCATTCGGCCACCTCCACCTTTGCGAGCGCCTTGGCGCGGCGGACGATGTCGAGTTTCACCGCGCGCTCGCAGCACTCAAATTCGTCGGAGTTTGCCGCGATGGCATTGGCAGGGCAGTCGTCGCATTCGCTCACCCCTTTTCCGAAGTACCCGCAGATGCTGTTGCACGCGTCCTCCTCAAGCCGCTCCCAACTGTCCGGGCGGGTGTGGGTGATCTTCTTCGGGTCGATGTGCCAAGTTCCGCCCGCTTCGTCTTTGAGCGTCGCAAGCGGCCCGTCCAGGCTGTGCTCGCCGAAGCCGGTCACCGTGGCCTTTCGCATGCGGTCACCGGTAGACAGGCTCCGGTACCACACCGTGTCGCCTACCTTGATCTCCACCCCGTCGGCGTCCAGGACTTTGGGTGCGGGGCGCTTGACGCGCTGCCCCTGTTCGTACTGGTTCGACCGGCACTCGTCATCGCAGAGCACGAAATAGCCGTCCATCGCCGTGATTGACTCGACCTCTATCTCGGTTTCGTCATTGTGCGCCGAGGCGTAATGGACCTTATCGCCAGGCATCACGAGCTCGCCGTCCTCGAACCTGGGCCACATGTCGAGGATGCGGCGCTCCTTCTCGGTCAAGCCTCCAGGGCACCGCTGCAATTCCGCACTCACCTCGTCTTTTGCAATTTCTCTGACAATATGCGCAAGATCTATGCCAGCCGCTCTTACGCTCTCGTTTACGGCCATCATTCCTCCCGTCTAACACGATCCCTTGTAAAGCCCGGCGAGCCTCAACCGCCTCAGCGCGGCACGCTGCTTGGCGTTCGGCACGCCAGAGAACCGGTCTTCCCACACCGCAATGCATCCAATTTCGCGGCAAAGCCAGTCGGTGACTCCATAAGGAGGGATGCGCTCCCAGGCCTCCAGATCGGCCTCAATCCCCTCGCGGTCCATGAAGCGCTCGAGCAGCCATCTCTGATGGCTAGGGACCGCATAGTGAACGGTTCCATCTGATTCGATGCAGACCTCCAAGTAATGGACGAAGGTGTCCTTGTGGGTCTCGATGTCGAAAGGGCCGTGCAGGACCTCATTGGGGTCTCTCATTCGGAATCACCGTTCCGCGCCACCTGGGCAGACCGGGTGTTCCATTTGCCAGCGGCCTCCTCTTCGGACTTCCACCAATTGCCGGGTGTTCCGGCGGGGCATCCCTCGACGTCGTCGCAGCACGCGGCGAACATGGTCCCGTACACGCTCACGTTCTCCGCCACGTGCGCCTTGCCCCCGCAGAAGGGGCACTCCTTGAGCTCCATGCGATTACTCCTTAGCCGTGATCTTCACGCCCGGCAGGAACTCCGGCATGAAGTTCAGCTCGTAGCTGTACTTGTCCACATCGCTGCCCGAGATGTCCTCCACCGTGTAGGTCGTGAACTTGTTGAGGTAGACGAAGTGCTTTTGGTACTCGCCGTTCTCAAGCTCGCAGATGACCTGCAGTTCGTTCGTGTCCGGATCGGTTTGGATAGCAAACGTCCCCGTCATCTGCAGGAGGACCTTATCGGACAGCGTGTTGATCACCGTCAACCGTCGCACGGCGTTGAAGTTGTTCGCCTCCTGGGAGACGTTCCAACTGACCCTGTCCTTCTCCGTGCATCCGGTCAGGCCGATGGTCGACGCGGCCATGGCGACCGCGAGTGCGCAGGCGATAATCTTTCGTTTCATCCCTAATCCAATCCGCTCATAAGCACCAGTAGCAGCAAACCCGCCGCCAGCAGCTTCACGAGCTCGTAAATCTTGCAGGCGATGGCCGCAGGTACGGTCAAAGAGGCAACTATGGCCAAGACCACCGCTATCCTTCGCATGCACCCTCCTCATACGGGCGCTTTACCTCGCGCCCCTTGTTGTCGACGTACCAGATGAACACCGGCGCCCCCGTGTAGGGCCTCCGGTAGTTGTAGCGCCACTCACGGACCTCAAACACGTCCCGCAGCGGAGCCCAGCGGGCCGCCCAGCACCTGTCCCACACGACGTGGTAGTCGATGGAGCCGTCGAACAGGCCGATGGCGGACGGAGGGCAGGACCTCAACCTCGGTATCGGCCTGGCGCCGTAGAAGTACGCCAGGCAATTGGCGCGGTCGCGAGCCTCGGGCGCGCCGAACCTACCGAACAGCTCGCGCACCATGGGGGCGACCCTTTCCTCGTCGCACCCCATGGACACGAGGCGAGAGATGCACGACTCGGCGGCATCGGGCCTCGATGGCTCGGGGAACAGGTCGAGCGCCATCTGCCCGGGGATGACGCCGATCACCGCGACGCCCCCTTGATGAGCGACCGCACCTCGGAGACGCTGACCTCCATGGCCTTGGCGATCTCCTCGGCGCTGCAACCGGCGCGCTTCAAGCGCTGCGCGTGCTTCTCGCGCTGGTATCTGCTCATCCCGATGTCGCCGGAGACGCCCGCGGCCCGCAAGGCCTTGTGCATCTCGATGCGCTTGCGGTTCGCGCCGGAGAAGTCGCGCCGCGCTTCCAACTCATCGATCTCCACCCGGTACCGCTCGATGATCTCAGGCCCCTCCATGGCTAAACCTCCGATTCCTCGGCAAGGCGCTCGTTGTAGGCCTCAAGGAACTCCGGCTCGAATTCCTCCACGAACTGCGTCTTGGAGATTCCCTTGGGCAGATTGAAGCCGAGCACGCACTCCAGGCACCAGTCCTTGAATGGAACGAACGTCTCCTCGTCCTTAACGCTCTTGTAGATGTTCGTGCATGAGTCGAAAATACGCGCTCGCCCCGCGTTGCAGATGGTCTTCCGTACCGGGTCGGGCTGCGCCTCAAGGCGCTCCCTGAGAAGCCGGTTCTCGGTCTCAAGGCGCTCGACCTCCTCGTTGAGAGTGAAGGCGGCCTCCTGGGCGCTCTCCAGCTCGGCAAGCACGTACTCCTCGCAGGTGTTGAATTCCATTTCAGTTCCCCTCTCTGATCTCGATCAACCGATCGTGTTTCTTGTCTTCGATTCGCCAGAAGCCGAATCCGTAAAGCTCCTCGGCGTGAGGCCCCCACTGCTCAAGGAGGATTCCGTCCCACCACCAACGCTCGTACTGCGGGTCGTCCCACATCCAGCGGGCAGTGAGCGCTGAGCCGCCGTGGAACCCGTTGTGGCACCCCGTGGTGCCGGAGCCGCACAGGGCGAAGAGCGGGCTTCGCAGCAGCCACGTCCTGTCCGGGGTCACGAGGGAGAACCGCTCGCCGAGCCTCCTCGGCGCGACGTGGTGGCAGTTGGTGGCTGGTCGATGGCAGATGCAGCACCGTTCCCCGGTTCGCTCGTAGCTCGCCCCATGGGTGTAGCGCGCGCCGATGCTGGGCTTGCCGAACAGCTCTGCACGTTCGAGGGGCAGGCCCCTCAGCTGGCTCATGGTCGGCACTTGACCCTCCAATCCTCGCCCTCTAGCTCCACGATCCTGCAGGAGCCTATGACCCTCGACGCCAGGCGCTTGCCCGGGACCTCGCCCCATGAGTTCGAGAGCACACCAATTCGCATGTTGCTGGTGAAGATGGTCGGCAGCCCGGCCTTGACCCTCTCGTCGACCAGGATGGAGAGCTTCTCGATGGCGGTCTCGGTCGGCCTCTCCATGCCGAAGTCATCCAGGGCGAGAAGCGGGATTCGGCACGCCCTGTCGAGCGCGTGCTTGTCGCCGTCCCTCTCGAAGCCCGCGTAGATCTCCTCCATGAGCCTGGGCGCCGAGACGAGGCGCGCCTTCCCGCCGGAATCGACCCACATGCGCACCGCGCAGGACGCGGCGTAGGTCTTGCCTCGCCCGGACTCCCCGTGCACGTACGCTCCGACCCCTTCCTTGGCCAACTCGTAGAGCCTGTGGCCGAGCTCGCAATCGGCACGGGCGTACTCGCCGACAAGCCCGGCGGAGCGAAGCTGCGAGGCCCGAATCTTGGCCATGGCCTCTGCGCGAGCATCAGAAATCGCTGTACTCATTCCGAGCCCCCTTCCTGCAGTCCTTCACGATCCAGTTCCTCGCAGCCGCCTTCCAGTCCTTCATCGGGCTCTTGCCGACGACCCAGCCCTTGCTGGCGTAGAAGTCGACGAACTTGCTACCGGTGAACCCCGAAGGGTCGTAGCCGTTCTCCCGGCACCACTCCGCCGCGTATGCGTCCGCCTCCTGCGGGGTGGGCGGCTTGAAGCGCTTGCGCTTCACCACCTCTGGTTTGGATTGGACTGGACTGGTTTGGTCTGGTTTGGATTGGCTTTCCGATATCGCTTGATCATCGGAAACCAGTGGTTCACGCGATTCTGAAACCACTGGTTTCTTGAGTTCATAAACCTCTTGTTCCACCGCTTCGGAAACCTGTGGCCTGCTTTTGGGACGGCCTCCCTTAGAACCACGCAACCGCATGGCCTTCGAGTTGTCTATATCCTCCTTGAGCGATATGAACAGAGCTCTGAGCATGTAGGGAAGCTCCACCTCTTCGCCGAACATTCCGTACATATTGATCGCGTAGATAAGCTCCTTTCGATCCTGCTCATTGAGCTCGGCGCACACGTCGCCGAACTTCTCGAACACCGTGAACGCCTCAGCCATTCTTTTCACCTCCCGTAAACCTCGACGTCGGCAAGCTGCTCTTGCCAAGGTTGCAGTACTCACACGCAGCAACGAGGTTGCTCAGGTCGTCGGTGCCGCCTTCGGCAACCGGAACGATATGGTCGACATGAAGCGTGACACTTGGCGCTTTCGCGCCGCAGTACTGACACGTGTAGCCGTCTCGTTCAAGCACCTCGTATCTGATACGCGGGGGCAGCGGCTTTCTCTCCGCACCGGATGACCTCCGAGCGCGCATCGGCTTTTTCTTGCCATCAATGCAGTCTCTGAGTGATTCGAATATGGCGTCGAGCGGCCAAGCCAACTCAGGCTCGATACCGTAGGTGCCATAGCGGACGAGCGCCCGGAAGAGCGCAGCCTGACGCTCTTCCGGTATGCGCTCTAAAGCCCTGGTAAGCCTCGGAGACCACGTGAACTCTTGTTCCGTGCACCCCTCCATGCCTAGCGCTCCTTGGAGGCGAGGCCGGGCGTGTAGGCGACCTCGGCGCCGTTGCCGGTGTAGATGGTCGTGAGGATGTGGTCATAGCGCGCGGCCTTCACCTCGGGGTGGTCAGCCAGGTAGCACATGAGCACGCGGCGCATGCGCTTAACGTTGTAGACCTGCTTGGGTTCCTCGACACCGCGCTTGCGGTGGGTCTCGACGTTCACGAGGACGTGGCAGCCAGACTCGTCGATGCAGATGGCGTCGGCCTTCCCCTCGTCGCACTCGTAGCCTGTCATGTCGACGCTCTTCAAGTCCTTGCTGAGAAGGAACTCCTTGGCGATCAGCTCGCCGATGTCGTAACGCATGTTCGCTCCTTAGAACGGGATGTCTTCGTCGAAAACGTCATCAGGCACCGGCTCGGCGGCCTGCTGGCGTGAAAGGAACTCGATCTCCTCCACGATGACTTCGAGCTTGCTGCGGCGCTGTCCGTCGCGCTCCCAGGAGCTGTAGCGGAGCTTGCCTTCGATAGCCACCTTGCAGCCCTTCGACAGGTAGCGATGAATCTTCTCCGCACGGGTGCCGAACATCGCGCAGTCCACGAAGTTCGGGTAGTCCTCCCACTCGCCCGATTGGGGGTTCTTGCGGCGGTCGTTGACCGCGATGCCGAAGGAAAGCACTTGCGTTCCGCCGGTCGTGGCGCGAAGCTCGGGGTCGCGCGTCAAATGGCCGGACACGGCCACACGGTTGATGCTCATTGCTCCTCCTCGTACTTCTTGACCGTCTCGGCGAGCTGCTTCCCGTACTCGATCAGCTGCCCGTCGGTGAGCTTCGCGGGGTCATCGGTCTGGAAATGCGCCTCCAGGTATCCGTCAAGCTCCTCGTTGGTGAGGCCGTGCTCGATGCACACGGCCTTGTATTTGGCGACCTTGGCCAGCATCTGCTGGCGCTTCGAGGGCTTCTTGGTACCTCCCAAGGTCTGCCCGGTGGATTTCTTCGGCTCTTTGACGGGGCCTGTATCTCCGTCCGAGTCGTTTTCCCCAGCCAGTCCGAAGGCCTTGTTGAGCGAGTAACGGCGCGCATACGTCTCGCGCTTGCCGAAGTTCTGCGGGTCGGTCTCGTAGGAGTAGTATTCGCGGTCAAGCTCAACGACCGCGTCGCCACGGCATACGTTGGTGCTGATGTATAGCGTCCCGTCATCCTCCCGAACGGTTTTCTGAAGGAGGTAGAGCCCGTTGTCGTTCAGGGCCTTGCGCACGACATTCAGCACGTCCGAGAGCTCTGCATAGGAGTACTTCCTGCTGCCGATCTGACCCTCGCCGCGCATCTTCGGATTGGTCATCTCGGACTGAGCCTTTGCCAAAAGGTCGAATATAGGCTTGCTCTCGGCCATCTAGCTCACCCTCCCCTCGCGCTTGAGGGAGCCGCCGATGCCGTTCTCATGGCAGAAAAGGCGCACGGCGTTCGCCTCCTCGACCGTCGCCGAGAGGAGCCGGAACGTCCAACCGTAGCGTGGCTCCTTCTCAAGGGTCTCCATGGTCGACGACGGGCCATCGCCCGGGCCTTGCTCCGGAACGGGCTGCGGGGCTTGCTCCGGCTCGGGGGCCGGTTGCTCCATCGCGGCCTTCATCTCCGCGATGCGCCTGTCCTCCGCGTCCTCCCGGGCGGCGGCGGAGATTGCCGCGCCGAGATCGAGCGTTCTGAACAGTTCACGCTCGGCCGTCTCGTAATGCGGCATGGACGGCTTCATGGCCTTCAGGGTGCCCCAATCGGCGGCGAGCTTGCCCACCTTCTCCTCGAGGGCGTTCTTCGCCTTGACCTCGCCGAAGGACTTCAAAAGCCATGCGTCCTCGTGAATGCGCTCGTAGGGAACGACCGGGGCCAGGAGGTCGGCGATCTGCGCGTAATACGCCGCGAGGCCGTTGTACGCGCGCTTCCTTCGGGCGTCCTCGGCCGCATCGAGCTGCGCCTTGATGCCGTCGGAGGCGTCCTTTGCGATCCCGATGATTCGCTTGCACTCCCCCTCGAAGGCGGAGAGGGGCTTCGTGTACTCGCGCTTCACCGCCTTGCGGCGCTCGTCGATCTCCCTGACGATTCCATTCAGGTACGTTCGGTCGCGTTTCGCCTGTTTGATGGCGTCCTCGGAGGTGAGGTCGTAGGTCGCGCCCTCGTAGTCGGCCACCATGGCGCGGACTCGGGCCTCAAGGGTCTCGAAGTTCGCCCTGATGGGCACTGGGACGTAGGTGACCTCCAGCCTCTCGTCATCGATAACTTCTGCTTGCATTGCGATTCCTTTCAGAAGAATTAACGGATGATCTCGCCCGTCTCGCTGTCGAATCCGAACGTCTCCTGCTCCGGCGTCACCTTGAGGAACACGGTCTGGCCGCTCATCTTGATGAGGTCGAACGCATCCGGGGCGTCGGTTAGGATCTCCATCTGCAGGTTCGCCGTCCCGCCCTTGACGGTCGTCTGCTTGAACAGGGCCTTAACTTGAGCAAACATGGCTACTCCCCGAAGATTCGCTTGATGAGGCGGCCGAGCTCGGAGTCGGCGTCGACCTCAAGCTCGATCGCGCCCACGGCATTCTTGAAGGCCTCCTGCCTGGCGAGCATCTTCCGGTTGAACCCGGACACGTCCTCATATGCCTCTCGGCGCACGTCCTCCGGGAACTGGCTCGCGATGGCCTCAAGGACCAGGATTGCCGTGTAAGCGCTCTTGACCATCGTGACCTGGTGGAAATGCTCGGAAGCGTCGTCCTGAACCATGTGGTAGGTCAGGTTGCTCGCGACCGCAGCCGTCACCTTGAGGAGCCTCACCTGCAGATCGTCGAAATCGTCATTTGCCATGTGGTTGCTCTCGAAGTACTTCATTCCTCTTCCTTTCGGTAGATCTCGTTGTAATAGGAGATTTCAATCTGGAGTAGGTTTCCGGTGCCCCCGGGACGCCTCGCGCTCTTCGCGATGGTCATGTTCACGACCTGCGAATCGTCCATGAAGGCGATGCCGTTGAGGGCGTCAAGGACCAACTTCCCGCAGTTGTCGAGGTCGGGCTTTCCTGTATCCGCCCGCCCCGCCCAGAACTTGGGGTTGCTCTTGGCGAGCTCGCGTCCGTAGATGATGTGCACGGAAACGGGGCCTCGGAACTTCGCCCATCTGTCCCCGGACACCCTCAGGAACTCGTCTCGTATGGCGAGTTCCGCGCGCTTGGTCTTGCGAGGGGTGTACGTCCTGCCCGAGCGCGTGAACCTTGGGCGGCCCTTGCCGACGATCTCGGCGGGGTGCAGCTCCAGAACGGCGCTCCCGACGCGCTTGTGAACCCACGTCATCGGATCACCGCCGTCGTGTACTGGTCGGCGTCGCTCCGCGCCACCCTCATGCGAATCTCCGGGTCTTCCTCCATCGCTATACGGGCGAGGTAAGGCGCCAGATGGTTGGGAAGCACCACGCTGAACGTGATCCTCATGCCGTACAGGCAGCGGTTCGGGCTCGCCTTGCGGTCGTGGGTGTTCGCGCATTCCCTGCGCGCCTGCGCCTTGTACCACTCGAACTCGCGGCGGTGCGTGGCGACCCATCGGCGGGCGTCCCTCATGCGCTCCTCGCCCACCGGGTCGAGGCCGGGGAGCGCCATCTGGTTGCTGGGAGGCTCGAAGCTACGCATTGACGGCACCGGCCATCATCAGGTTGTGGCGCGCCACGGCGACCGCCGCATCGGACGCGGGGACCATGACGAGCCACACGTACGCGCACAGCAACGCCATAACCGCCAGCAGGATTAGCCAGAAAACAAGCTCCCGTGGTATATTCGCATTGGCCGTCTGGCCGACAGGGGCATCCGTGACGTGGTAATCGGGGGTGCCCTGTTTTTGTGCCAGCCTCATCTTTTTTCCTTTCTACTAGGTGTCTTACCTGCGGGTTTCATCCGAGTTTCATTGATTTGGACTGTTTTCCCGCAGTTTCTTGCGCAACCTGCTCTTCTTCGAGTAGAGGGCCTGCCGCGCCTGCTCGTTGCGCTCCCTGCGGGCCACCTCGTCCTCAAGCTCGCGGACGTCCTTGGCGATCTGCTCCCTGCGGGCCTCCATGGTGCAGTTGGCGCACCAGCCCGTCTTGGCGTTCAGGGGCTTGGCCGTGAGGCATCCGCAATTCGGGCACCGCCATCTTGGCGTGAGGAATATCCCCTGTCTGCTCGCCTGAACTTTCACAGATATGACCGTGCGGTTAAGGTGCTCTGCGATGGCCGCGGCGCCCTCCCCCGCGTGCTCCTCCATGTATCGGATCTCATCGGTGGTCCAGTTCACGCTTCCTTCTCCCTCCCCTCACGTGCTCGAAATACAGTGGGAATAGAACGTCTTGCATGAATTGCAAGCGGTCCTCGAATAGGAATGGCGGGCTCTCGCCCTCGTCGTCATCTTCCAAAAGGCCTCCAATCTCACGCGCTGCGGAAAATTGCCAGCATGAATACGAGACGGACATACAAGCCGAAGCATCGGGAGCCGAAGCGCGCGTGGTACGAGCGCGTCGCCGGACTCGCCGAAACGCATCCGCGCCTATTCGCCATAACGGTCATCGGCTCCTACGTCTCGTCCGTCTGCGACTTTGTCGAACTCGCCGGAAAGCTCGTCGATGCGCTTATCTACGCGTTCAATATCCTTGGTGGCCTGGTAGGCTAGGGCGATTGCGAAGACGCAAGCCAACGACACGCACAGATCCAGAAATGAACTGACCAGCTCCATCGCTAGGCCACCTTTCCCCGCGTGCAGCGCCCAAAGGCTGCGCTGCAGACATTCGCCCCAACAACGGCTCCGCCGAAGAAGATGAATGCGAGCAGGAGCGCGTCGTCTGCCGACTGGCCCACTCCGGGCATCTCGCGGATGGCGAGCAGGCTGAACTGGCACGCGATGAGCGGCCATCGGATGCTTACGCGCGGCTTGACGCTCTCTTTCATCACGCCACTTCCTCTCCCTAACGAAAATCCGACAATTGACATCCGATGATTTCGGATAGCTGGCATACCTCGCTCCAGCTCCATTCGAATTCACCCGACAACCGGTTGTTCAGCGTGCCAACCGACATGCCGAGTTTTTCTGCCAGAACCTGCTTCGTATGACCAGCGATCAACAACCAGGCCCCAACCTTCTCTGCAATCTTGTCCATCGTTCACCTCCTTAGTTGCCAATTAGCAACTCTTACTGTAGTTGCGTATTAGCAATTAGGCAACAACTATTTTTGCTTATTGGCAATTTCCTATTGGAAACGATAAAATCTTGGGTGCAAGACGTAAGGAGGCGCGATATGACATTTGCAGATGTCGTTAGGCAGACAATGGCAAAGCTCGATATGGAGTCAAAGCAATTGGCGGAATTGAGCGGCGTCGGCGCTCCGTATATCTCCAAATTACTCAATGGGAAGATTAAAGAACCGACATGGGCAAAGGCGTGCGCAATCATTGACGCACTAGGCCTTACCGTTGACGAGTTCAGAAATATTCAGATTGGAAAAGAGTGATCGTCGTGGGATTGCTTAGGAAGCTCGCAATTGACGCCACAAACACGGCAGTAGAAGTATTAGCTGAAAAGATCCCATCAGCTTCCACTCAACTTGAAAAACTCAAAGCTCGGGAGCATGAGTTTTCAGGCAAAGTCAAGCATAAGGTTTACACCTACGACGGAACGCCTTTATCAGGACTCCGAAAGGGGAAGACTTTTTACTCAACCGTGATTATCGATCCCGCCAAAGTCGGGAGGTTGCTATATGGAGAAAAGCTTGAAGACGATGATGACTCCATCGCCCTAGCCTATAAGGGGAAGCCCTACGGAACCTTCAGCACGTTTAACGACATTTTCCGCGAAATGGCTTTGAAGGGTTACACGCTTCGGATTAAAACCAAAATCGTCGGAATGCATGACGTTGGAATCCCGCAGGTTGTAGCCTATATGCCCGACAGAGATGAAGTAGAGCTATGGCGTGATGCACGCTCCGACATCTTTGGTGCTGACGGCGCGGAGGCATAGGCGATGTTCGAAAAGGTCAAATCTGCATTAGGAGCAACCACATCTGCTCTCACCGCGCTGTCCGCAGCAGTGGGAATATTCGCCTGGATGAACATCACGCCGGAAATGGTGGGTCAGGCGGCCTACGACACCATGAGGACATGGCTGCCGTTCGTCATGTTCGCGCTCGGGGCCATCTTCGGCGCCGGAGTGACCTACGTGGCCGCCGTACGGAAAGCCGGACGTTACGAAACGGCGCGGGTCGAACGTAACGCCGCGATTATCCGGAACATGGATTTCAAGGAGAAGGCGGCGCTGCTCTATCTCCACGAACACGGGCACAGGGATGTAGACGAGTGGGAACACGAGGAGATGGCGCAGGCCTTCTACAACCTAAGCGCCATGGGGTACGTCGAGGGCGACACGATCGGCCCGGACAAGAAGAGATGGACGCTGTCCACCGCCGCGATGGAGGCGATTGACCATGACCCGGCGATATTTAAGGCAATGGAATCGGAGCTCGGAATGACAGGCCGCGATTAGATAGGCTTATAAATGGATGGATTTGCAGGCAAGATTAGTGCAGCGATTACGGGAACATGCACTGTAGCCGGAACGGCCCTCGCGTACCTCCAATGGGCGGGAGTGGAGTTCGACGGCTTCATTAGCGCGATTACAAATTACCTACCCCTGTGGTTCCCACCGACCGCATTTGCATTCGGCATCTGCATCGGCTGGTACGCCCGTGGCCGCTCTCAAGGGATGAGCCGTTCGGAGCGAAAATATCTCGAAAAGCGCGAACAGGAGAGGCTGGAAGAGGACTTCGAAAAGGCGAAGATGTCTTTCTACGCACTCGATGCCAATATCAAGGCGCTCATGCTCGCGGCCTTGGACAAAGGCGGCGCATATTGCAATGGAACCGACTGGAGATTCAGCGGCTACAGCGATGCTCAGTTCATCACCCAATTTGTCTCAACCCGCTACATCGACGGCGATATTGCCAAGATCACCGCGACGCCGCTACTTGAGCATTTCAGGGGAGAGGTGCCAGATCTATTCGATGGCGTGAAATCGACGCTGGAAAGCCATGCAAGGCAAAAGGGCACCCGAGTTGTATCCAGCTTCAGCACATCGCTAAATTGGTGGTGGCTTAGATAAAAAAGGAAGGGGGCTATCGCCTCAGGCAATGACCCCCAACCAGCCTCCACCTCACTTAGAGTCCACGGAGGCGTACCAAAGTCAGGATACATCAACCGAAGCAAACGACCGACACGATGACGTAAGGAGAGACGCGATGGCAGAGGAACAGATCAGCGCGGAGATAATCCTATATCAAGCGGGTGGAATCAACGTACCCGTCGAGGTCTCATACGCAAACGAGACGTTCTGGCTGACACAAAAAGCCATGGCCGAGCTATTCGGGGTCGACGTAAGAACCGTTTCGGAGCACCTTGGCAATATCTTTGAGAGCGGCGAACTTGATAAGGCCAGCTCAACGGCTTCTTCCGGAATTTCCGGAAGAACTCAGGGGAGGCCGCCCGTTTACTACAACCTAGACGTCATCATCGCCGTGGGATACCGCGTGAACTCCATCCGTGCGACGAGGTTCCGCCAGTGGGCAACGGCGACCCTACGCGAATACATTACCAAGGGCTTCGTGTTAAACGACGACATGCTCGCCAATGGCAGACCATTCGGCAAGGACTACTTCGACGAGCTGCTCGCGCGCATCCGCGACATCCGCGCGAGCGAGAGGCGCGTGTACCAGAAGATCACGGACATCTTCCAGGAATGCACCTATGATTACGACCGCGACAGCGAGGTGGCCCACCGCTTTTACGCGACCGTGCAGAACAAGCTCCATTACGCCGTGACGGGGCACACGGCGGCGGAGATCGTGCAAGGGCGCTCCGACCCCGCCAAGCCTCACATGGGGCTCACATCGTGGAAGGGAGGCCCCGAGGGCCGAATACATTCCAGCGACGTCACCGTTGCGAAGAACTACCTGACCGAGGACGAGATACGCGAACTCAACAGGCTCGTCAACATGTTCCTCGACACCGCCGAGGACCGCGCGGAGAGAAAGCTTCTCACCAGCATGGCGGACTGCGAGGCCCTACTGGACAACTTCCTGACCTTTACCGGACGCGACGTGCTGAAGGGGCTTGGCAACCGCAACAAGAAGACTGCGGACAAGATTGCGAAGGAGCGCTTCGCCGAGTTCCAGCGCATCCAGGACGCCTCCTATGAGAACGACTTCGAGAAGATGGCCAAGGGGAAATTGTCCTCGGGAGGCAAATAGAGAATGAGCAAGCCCCGCTCCCCTACTAGCTTGCAGGCGACAGGGGGCGGGGCGAAAGAAGGAGCACGGGGCCGTGGCCTACCGCGCTCATACCCATAGGAGGGCAATCAGATTATGACACTAGATGAACGGGATTGCAGCCTTCGCATCCTGGAGGAACTTTCGGGCCTTCCCCATCATGGAGTTCTCCTCGGCAAAGGCAAGCCCCTCCATTGTCACCTCGGGGCGGAAGATGGACACCATCCGCTCCCCTCCGAAGTATTCCTCGATGCCGACGCCGGTGATGTACCCGTGGGACACCAGCTGCTCGACGATGGACGTCCAGTAGCTCTCAGGGATGCCCATGGCATGGCTGGACCACATCGCGTCCTCGGGCTCCACGCCCCTCTTCATGCAATCGTACAGGTAGGCGATTATCCGGTACATGACAACGTACATGTCGTTCTTGGCCATGGCGCCTCCGAATCAAATGGGGTGATCTGATTATGGCAGATGTTAAGAGGGCCGTGATATACGCCCGGTTCTCGTGCTCCAAGCAGCGCGAGGCGTCAATCGACGACCAGCTGAGGGTGTGCCGCGAGTGGTGCGACCGCGAGGGCTACGAGGTGGTCAGGGAATACAGCGACTACGCCATGTCCGGGCGCTCGGACGACAGGCCGCAATTCCAGGAGATGATCGCCAACGCCGGAGAGAGCGACATCGTCCTCGTGTACATGATGGACCGTTTCTCGCGCTCCGAATACGACGCGCCGATCTACAAGAAGGAACTTGCCAAGCACGGCGTGGAGGTCGTGAGCGCCATGGAGGCGCTGCCCGACGGCCCGGAAAAGATTCTCATAGAGAAGATCTACGAGGGGCTGGCCGCCGTCGAATCGGCAAAGACCTCGATCAGGGTGAAGCGCGGCATGGGCGGCAACGCACTCAAGTGCCTGACCAACGGTGTACGGATATACGGGTACCGGACCGCAGAGGACGGGCGCTTCGAAATCGACCCCGATGCCGCCGAGAACGTGAAGTGGGCGTACAAGATGCGACTGAGGGGGATCGCCGTCAACCAGATAGGCACGATGCTCGCGGAGCGAGGGGTGAAGAACTCGACTGGAGGAGCCTGCAACTACAACCTCGCCAGGAAGATTCTCTCCGACGAGCGGTACACCGGCGTGTACATTTGGGATGACGTCAGGATCGAAGGTGGCATGCCGCAAATCATCGACAGGGGGACGTTCATGGAAGCGCAGGAAGTCAGGTCGAGGAAATGCCGAGCCGACGAATCCTGGGGTGACTACGCCCTCAAGGGCAAGGCGCTGTGCGGCGAGTGCGGCAGAAGCCTGCAGGGCATATCCGGCTATGGGAACAAGGGCGTGCGCTACGAGTACTACTCATGCCCCGGCAAATGCCAGAAGAACATCAGACGCGACCTCTTGGAGGG
Source organism: Collinsella intestinalis DSM 13280 (assembly GCF_000156175.1). Taxonomy (GTDB): domain Bacteria; phylum Actinomycetota; class Coriobacteriia; order Coriobacteriales; family Coriobacteriaceae; genus Collinsella; species Collinsella intestinalis. The sequence goes on along the minus strand of NZ_GG692710.1, from coordinate 334,466 downwards.
CGAGATCGTGCACGCTCTCCGCTCGATGCTCTCGGACAGGAGCACCGCCATGATGATCGCGAGGGCGCTGTGCGGACTTCAATCCCATAAGGCCCTGAACATCGAAAAGGAAAGGGCGCAGAAGTCACTCTCAGACGCCGAGAAAAGCCTTAAGAACCTCCTCTCGGCAGTGGAGCAGGGCATCATCGTCCCCGGCACGAAAGAGCGAATACAGGAGCTTGAGGCGCAAAAGATGAGGGCACTAAGAGACCTCGAATCGGCTCAATCCGAGGAGGTAGACCCGGAGGGCTTCGCAGACTTCCTCATGTACGGCGAGGAACTTGACGACAGGAATCTTCTTAAGGCGTTCGTCTATCAGGTGATGCTCATGCCCGAAAGCGTGGTCGTGACCCTGAATTACGACGAAGAAAACGGCGAACCCGCCCGAATTAACTTCAAGCGGGTTCGAGGAAAATTAGAATGGTGCGCCATATAGGGTTCGAACCTACGGCCTTCTGCTCCGGAGGCAGACGCTCTAATCCACTGAGCTAATGGCGCGCGACGGATTGCATTATACCCAAGTGAGGGGACGGACTGATGCTCTTTGCCAATCTTTCAAAAACGCAACCCCAGGCTCGGTACCGCCGTTCTGTAGTCTCTACTCTAATACACACGAGCCGCAAACCCCGTCGGGACGGTGGGGTACACTCGTTGGGGTCAGTCAGTCCGGCTATGCCGGGCGCAACTTGCAACGTAAACGAAAGGGGCTCCATGATCGCGATCTCGCACGCACATGCGGCAAAGCCGCAGCGAAAGGTCGACCGCGCCTCGCACCCCGAGGACACGGTCATCGACCTCGGCGGCGGTGTGAAGATCGGCGGCGGCCACTTCCAGGTCATCGCGGGCCCCTGCTCCGTGGAGGGCGACAACCTGCTCACCATTGCCGCGCGCTGCAAGGCGGCGGGCGCCACACTCCTGCGAGGCGGCGCGTACAAGCCCCGCACCTCCCCCTACGACCACCAGGGCATGGGAGAGCGCGGACTCGACCTCTTGCTCGAGGCGCGCGCCCAGACGGGCATGCCGATTGTGAGCGAGGTCATGGACACACGCGACGTGGAGCTGTTCGTGAATCGCGGCATCGACGTCATGCAGATCGGGGCGCGAAACGCACAGAACTTCGCTCTTCTCAAGGAAGTCGGCCGCACAAAGACCCCGGTCCTACTCAAGCGCGGCATGGCAAGCACGCTCGAAGAGCTGCTCATGGCCGCCGAATACATCATGAGCGAGGGCAACGAGCAAGTCATCCTGTGCGAGCGCGGCATCCGCACGTTCGAGACGGCCACGCGCAACACCTTTGACCTCAACGCCATCCCGGCGCTGCACCACCTCACCCATCTCCCGGTCGCGGCGGACCCCTCCCATGCGACCGGTTGCGCCCGCTACGTGGGACCAATGGCACTCGCAGCCTGCGCGGCGGGAGCCGACGCACTCGAGATCGAGGTGCACGACGACCCGGCGAACGCCTGGTCCGACGGCCCGCAGGCCCTCACGTGCGACGAATTCGACACAACGATGGAGCAGATCCGCGCGATCCGCTCGGCAATCTCAAGCCCACGCGGCGAATAGCCGCGCGAACAACACACACCCACCACTCGGCAAAGGACGGCATCATGGCAACCTCGGCATACACGCTCGACATCGATACGGCACATCCCTATCAGATGCACATCGGCACGTTTCTTCTGGAGCAGGTCGGCGCCATCACGCAGTCGGTCGCCCCTCAGGCCCAGCGCGCACTCATCATCACCGACTCGAACGTCGGCCCGCTGTTCCTGGCGCCCGTCGAGCAGGGGCTGAAAGAGGCCGGGCTGACCGTGGGCGTTGCGACCTTTGAGGCCGGCGAGCAGAGCAAGAACCCAACAACCTATGCCGAGCTTCTCGAGCGCGCGGCCGAAGAGCAGCTCACGCGCGACGACGTGATCATCGCGCTGGGCGGCGGCGTTGTGGGCGACCTCGCGGGTTTTGTCGCAGCGACGTACATGCGCGGCATCGGCTACATCCAGGTGCCCACCACCTTGCTGGCGATGGTCGACTCCTCCGTGGGCGGCAAGACCGCCATCGACCTTTTCGCCGGCAAGAACCTCGCAGGCGCCTTCTGGCAGCCGCTCGCCGTCATCGCCGACGCCGGTTGCCTGGGCACCCTTTCCGACGAGCAGTTCGCCGATGGCTGTGCCGAGGTGATCAAGCACGCCCTCATCGCAGACGCCGAGCTGTTCGCCGAGCTTGAGAAGACGCCCCTCACCCTCGACCTGCTCAAGCAGGACCTCGCACGCGTTTGCTGGCTCATCGCGCGCAACGTCGATATCAAGCGTGCCGTCGTTGTTCAGGACGAGCGCGAGGCGGGCATCCGCAAGCTGCTGAACTTCGGTCACAGCATCGGCCACGCCGTCGAGGCGGCCGAGGGCTACCGTCTCGGCCACGGCACCTGCGTCGCCATCGGCATGGTCGCCATTGCGAGCGCGAGTGTCACCGCCGAGCTCTGCCCCGAGGAACTGCCCATGCGCCTCGCCCGCCTCATCAAGGCGCATGGGCTCTCCCTCGCCTTTGACGCGGCGCCCGACAAGATCTTCGACGAGGCGCTGCACGACAAGAAACGCTCCGGCTCGACCATCGACCTCGTCGTCCCGCGCGGCATTGGGGCGGCGTCCCTCGCACCCACCCCGCTCGACGAGTTCAGGCGCATCCTCGAGGTGGGCCTTGCCTGCACCCAGGCGCTGTCCGCCGAGATCGACGGCGAGGAGGATGCATGCTAGCCAAGATCAGCCCCAAGCCCCTCTCCGGCACCGTCCCGGCCATCTCGTCCAAATCGATGGCGCATCGCATCATCATCGCGGCGGCCCTCGCCAACGGCGTGACCCGCGTCGCCTGTGACACAACGTGCGCCGATATCGACGCGACGATCCGCTGCCTTACCGCGATTGGCGCCAAGATCGACCCCATCGATGGCGGCTTTGAGATCCACCCCGTGCTCAAAAGCCTCGAGCACGGCATCTTGCGTGCTCTGGCAGGCGCGACCCTCGACTGCGGCGAATCTGGCTCGACGCTTCGATTCATGCTCCCGGTCGCCTGCGCCCTCGGCGCCGATGCGACCTTCGTCGGCTCGCCGCGGCTCGGAGAGCGCCCCATCGCACCGCTCACCGATGAGCTCATGGCCGCGGGCTGCACGTTCCAGGGAGCCACAGGACTCCCCCTGCGCACATCCGGGCGCATGCGTGCCGGGCGCTTCGAACTGCCCGGAAACGTGAGCTCGCAGTACATCTCGGGCCTATTGCTCGCCGCGCCCCTGCTTGATGGGGACACCCAGATAGCCGTGACCGGTGAGGTCGAAAGCCGCCCGTATATCGGCCTCACGCTGGCCGTCCTCAACGCGTTCGGCGTGAAGGTCGGCATCGAGGAGGGCGCGACGCCGGGCGGGCTGCCGCTCACCGTCTTCACCATCGAGCGCCAGGGGTATCGCACCCCCGGCGCCATCGCCGTCGAGGGTGATTGGTCCAACGCAGCGTTTTGGCTGAGCGCCGGCGCGTTGGGCCGCCACTCCGTGACCGTCCGCGGCGTGACCCCCTCCTCAATCCAGGGCGATCGCGCCATCAGCGCCGCGCTCATGCTGTTCGGCGCCAAGGGGCAGCGCAACGCCCGAGCCGCGACGGTTCGCCCGGACAACATCCACGGTATCGAGCTCGACGTACGCGACATCCCCGACCTCGTCCCCGCCCTCGCCGCGGTGGCAGCGTGCGCCGAGGGAACCACGCGCTTTACCGGATGCTCCCGCCTGCGCATCAAGGAATGCGACCGTCTCGAGGCGATTGCGACGGAGCTCGGCAAGCTCGGCGCCAACGTGCGCGTCGACGGCGACGCCCTCGTGATCGAGGGTCGCGACCAGCTCGACGGCGGACGCGTGAACAGCCGCAACGACCATCGCATCGCCATGATGGCAGCCATCGCCGCCGTGCGCTGCGCCTCCCCCGTCGAGATCGAAGGGGCGGAGGCCGTGAACAAGAGCTACCCGCTGTTCTTCGAGCACTACCGACTGCTCGGCGGCGACGTCGAGCTCATCGACGAGTAAGGGGCGACGATGGCCTCCATGTGCGGCGACAGCCTACGCGTCTCCATCTTTGGGCAATCGCACTCCCCCGCCATCGGCTGCTCGGTCGACGGGCTGCCCGCGGGCATCCCCATCGACCTTGACCGTCTCCAAGCGTTCCTCGACAGGCGCGCACCCGGCAGCTCGGACACCTCGACCACCCGTCGAGAGGCGGACGCGGTCGAAATCATCGCCGGTATCACGGAGGGTCACACGAACGGCGCGCCCATCGCCGCGATCATCCGTAACCGCGACATGCGAAGCTCCGACTATAGCGAGCTCCGCCGCGTCCCCCGTCCGGGCCATGCCGATTGGACCGCCATCATCAAGTACGGCGAGCATCGAGACGTGGCCGGCGGAGGTCACTTCTCGGGCCGCCTCACCGCACCGCTGTGCATCGCGGGCGGGATCGCCCTTCAGGCCCTCGAGGCAAGGGGAATCAAAATCGCCGCGCACATCGCGCAGCTCGGCACCGAGCCCATTGCCGACGAGGCGCTCAACCCCATGGAGCTCGACGAAGCGCAGCTTGACGCCATAGCCGCAAACCCGCTGCCCTGCATCGACGCCTCGGCCGCACGGCGCATGCACGAGGCCATTCTCCAGGCAAAATCCGAGCTCGACAGCCTGGGTGCCGTGATTGAATGTGTGGCATACAACGTCCCCGCAGGCCTTGGCGACCCCATGTTCGACGGCATGGAAAACCGTATCGCTCGCATCGCGTTCGGCATCCCCGGCGTGAAGGGCGTCGAATTCGGCGAAGGGTTTGGAGCGACCCTCATGCGCGGGAGCGAGCATAACGACCCGTTTTGCATGCAAGACGGGCGTCCGCACATGGCCATCAATCACGCCGGTGGCATCCTCGGCGGCATCACCTGCGGAACGCCTCTCATCTGGCGTATGGCGGTCAAGCCAACGCCGTCGATCGGCAAGCCGCAGCACAGCGTCGACCTCGACGCACATCGCGACACAAAACTCACCGTCCGCGGACGGCACGACCCGTGCATCGCCCCGCGCGCCGTCCCCGTTGCCGAGGCCGCCTGCGCGTGCGCAATTTTCGACGCCATGCTCACCTCAACCGGCACTCAACGGATACTCTAGGGAGATATCGATGAACCTCGATGAACTGCGAAGCCAGATCGATCAGGTCGATGGCAAGATTCTCGACCTGTTCGGCATGAGGATGGCACTGGCCAAGGACGTTGCCCGCGTGAAGTCCCAAACGGGGCGCGCGATATTCGACCCCGAGCGCGAGCAGCGCAAAATCGATGACGTGCGTCGCCGCGCACCCCAGGGGCTCGAAGATGAGGCAGAGAAGCTTTTCCGCTTGCTCATGGACCTCACCAAACGCTCTCAGGAGCACGTCATGGCCCAAAACTCCCCGCGTCCCTACGGCGTGCTGGGACGCGTCTTGGGTCACAGCTACACACCCGTCATTTATCGGGAGCTCGCCGGGCTCGACTACCGCAAGTTCGAGCGTGAACCCGATGAGCTCGAGGCGTTCATCCGTTCGGATGAGTGGGAGGGCGTGAACGTCACCATCCCGTACAAGCGCGATCTCGTACCCTATATGGACGAGCTGTCCGATGTTGCGCAGCGCATGGGCAACATCAACACCATCACGCGCCTGCCCGACGGCCGCCTGCGCGGCGACAACACGGATTACTACGGCTTCAAGGTGCTTGTGGAGTCCCTCGGACTGGAGCTCGCCGGCAAGAAGGCGGTCGTGTTCGGAGGCGCGGGCGGTGCAGGCTCGACCGCGATGATGGTCCTCGCCGACCTGGGCATGGAGGCGGTCTCGATCGGCCGCGCGGGCGAGAACACGTACGAAAACCTCGACCGTTATGCAGATGCGGCGCTCGCCGTCAACTGCACACCCGTCGGCATGTTCCCCAAGTGCCCGGCGGCCCCGTGCTCACTCGATGTACTCCCGCAGCTCGAGGGCCTCGTGGACATTGTGTACAATCCCGCACGCACCGCCCTGATGATGCAGGCTGAGGCACGCGGTATCCCGTACGCCGGCGGCTTGCTCATGCTCGTCGCACAGGCGGCGCAAGCCGTAGAGCGCTACACCGGCGAGGTCATTGGCATGGACCGCATCCTCGATGTCACCGCCCGCCTCTCCGCGACGGAACAAAACATCGTCCTCATTGGCATGCCCGGGTGCGGTAAGACCCGAGTAGGAGAACGCCTGGCAGCCCTCTTGGGACGCGAGCATATCGATATCGACCACGTGCTCGAAGACGAGCTGCAATCAACCTGCGCCGAATACATCTGCCAACATGGCGAGGCGGCGTTCAGGGAGCGCGAGACCGAGGCCCTGCGCGGCACTGCCGCTCGCTCGGGACTCGTCATTTCTTGCGGAGGGGGCGTGGTGACGCGCGCGGAGAACTGGCCGCTCATTCACCAGAATGGGATCATCGTCATGCTCGACCGCCCCATTGACGAGCTTTCCAAGAAGAACCGCCCCATCACCGCACGCGACGGCATCGAGGCGCTCGCGCAGCAGCGCATGCCGATCTACCGCGAATGGGCCGATCTCATCGTGGCCTCATGCGACTGTGCCGAGAACACGGCCAAGGCCGTCCGCGACGCGCTGCCGCCTATGCTCCCCTAACGGGAATCGCCGGACTGACCTCAAGGAGTCATCATGAAAGCGCTGGTCATTAACGGACCGAACCTCAATATGCTCGGCATTCGCGAGCCCGGGATCTACGGCACGGACTCGTACGAGACGCTTGTGTCGATCTGCCAGGATAGCGCTGATGAGCTCGGGTTCGACGGCATCGAGGTCTTCCAGTCCAACCACGAGGGCGCGATCGTCGACCGGATCCAAGAGGCTTATGGCAGGGTGGACGGCATCGTTATCAACCCGGCGGCCTTCACCCATACGAGCATCGCGATCCTCGACGCGCTCAAGGCAGTTGGTATCCCGGCGGTCGAGGTCCACATCTCAGCAGTTGAGAAGCGCGAGGCGTTCCGGCAGATATCGTATGCAGGGATGGCCTGCTTTGCACGCGTGTCCGGCGAGGGCCTGGCAGGCTACGCCCACGCACTCGAAATCCTGGCCGAGCAATTGAGGAAACAGGACTGACGAACTACGGTGATTTGACCCTTGTCACTCGCCTGGCTGTCAAATTCGCCAGATGTGTGACCGCCCTGCTCAATGACCTCGTCGGTTTACTAGAAATAATTGCCGATAATGGCATTACTGGGCCATTGAATTCAATGTGCCAATGTCCATTGTCAGAATAAGCGATATGGATGTCCATTATCTTGGCTCGACAACCATCTATTACGCTTTCTGGCGCATTGACCGCCGCGCGATCAGTTACACAAACGGAAAATTTGACAATTCGCTATTTCGTACTGCGATGCGCGCAAGATTTTTTATCTCGAAAGACAAAAGGAGCCCGCGCATATGCACGGACTCCTTTGCATGAGAGTTGAAATACGACTAGCGCGCAGAAACTCTCGTAAACGTAGGCTTATCTGTTACTCGGCCTCGTGATGACGACGCGGGGCACGGCCGCCGTTGTCGCCGGGACGACGGGGGCGATCACCGCGCTCACGACGGGCGGGACGGTCGAAACCGCGGGCACCGGTGTCGCGGGCACCACGGCCCGGACGATCGCCGCGCTCGC
>NZ_GG692710.1:257599-326605 GCF_000156175.1 Collinsella intestinalis DSM 13280 | reverse complement strand
CGCGACGCTCGCCGCGGCCCTCGCCCTCACCGCGGCCGGCACCAGCCGGGGCCTCGGGCTTCTCGAGACGATCCAGGGAGATCTTGCCGCGGTCGTCGATCTCGATGACCTTGACCTTAACCTCGTCGCCAACGTTCAGAACATCCTCGACCTTCTCAACGCGGCCCTGGGCAACGCGGGAGATGTGCAGCAGGCCGTCCTTGCCGGGCAGCAGGTTCACAAACGCGCCGAACGGCTGGATGGAAACAACGCGGCCGGTGTACTCCTCGCCCACCTCGGGAACCTTGACGATGAGCTCGATGCGCTCGATGGCAGCGGCGACGGACTCGCCCACGCCACCAACGTACACGGTGCCGTCCTCGTGGATGTCGATGGAGGCGCCGGTCTCGTCCTGGATGCCGCGAATGGTCTCGCCACCCTTGCCGATGACATCGCGGATGTTCTCGGTCGGGATGGTAATGCACTGGATCTTGGGCGCGGTAGTGCGGGTCTCCTCACGCGGGCCGGGCACGACCTCGAGCATCTTGTCGAGGATGTAGGCGCGACCCTCCTTGGCCTGCTCGAGAGCGGTGCGCAGGATGTCGAACGTCAGGCCGGTGGCCTTGTTGTCCATCTGCAGCGCGGTAATGCCCTTCTCGGTACCGGTGACCTTGAAGTCCATATCGCCGAGGAAGTCCTCGAGACCCTGGATGTCGGACAGGACGACGGTCTTGCCCTCCTCCTGGATGAGGCCCATGGCGATACCGGACACGGGACGCTTGATCGGCACGCCGCCGTCCATGAGGGCCAGGCAGCTGCCGCAGGTGGAAGCCATCGAAGAGGAACCGTTGGACTCCATGACCTCGGACACCACGCGGATGGCGTAGGGGAACTCGTTCTCATCGGGCAGTACCGGGATCAGGGCGCGCTCGGCAAGGTTGCCGTGGCCGATCTCACGGCGCTTAGGCGTGCCCATGCGGCCGGTCTCGCCGGTGCAGTAGGGCGGGAAGTTGTAGTGGTGCATGTAGCGCTTGCCATCGACAGGCTCGATGGTGTCGAGGCGCTGGCCCTCGTTGAGCATGCCGAGCGAGAGCACGGAGAGCACCTGGGTCTGACCGCGCTGGAACAGGCCGGAGCCGTGAACCAGAGGCAGGTAGTCGCCCTTGACCATGATGGGGCGGATCTCGGCGGCGGTGCGGCCGTCGACGCGCTCACCGGTCTCTACAACCATGCGGCGCATGGCGGTCTTCTCGAGCTTCTTGAGGTTCACCGGGATCTCGCGCTCCCAAACGAGCTGCTCCTCCTCGGTGAACTCGGCCTTAATGGCCTCCTTGAGCTCGGCGACCTTGTCCTGACGGGACAGCTTGTCGGCGTCGCGCAGGGCGGCGGCCATCTCGTCGTAGTGGGCGAAGATGCGGTCGTGGACCTCCTCGACCGGCTGGTCGAGCGGGTACTCGCGCTTGACGATCGGGCCGTTGACACGCTCCCACTCCTCGACAAACTCGAGCTGAGCGTCGCAGAAGGCGCCGATGGCCTCCTGGCCGAACTGCATGGCGGCGAGCATGTCCTCCTCAGAGACCTCCTCGGCGCCGGCCTCAACCATGGAGATGAAGTCACGGGTGCCCGCGAGCTCGAGGTCGAGATCGGAGTTCTCGCGCTCCTCATAGGTGGGGTTGACGATGAACTCGCCGGTCTCCTTGTCGCGGCCGATGCGCACGCAGGCCAGCGGACCCTCGAACGGCACGCCGCCGATGGTCATGGCGAGGGAGGCGCCCATGACGCAGATCACGTCGACGGGGTTCTTCTGATCGGCCACGAGGGAGGTGGCAACGACCTGGACCTCGTTGCGGAAGCCGTCGGGGAAGGACGGGCGGATCGGACGGTCGATCATGCGGGCGGTGAGGGTGGCCTTCTCGGAGGGACGGCCCTCACGCTTGAGGTAGCCGCCCGGGATGCGGCCGGCAGCGTACATCTTCTCGTTGAAGTCGACGGTCAGCGGGAAGAAGTCGTAGTTCTTGCGCTCCTTGGAAACGACGACCGTGGTGAGCACGGTGGAGTCGCCCTGCTTGACAAGCGCGGCGCCAGTGGCCTGCTTGGCGAGCTCGCCGACCTCGAAGACGTAAGTCTTGCCGAACAGGTCGAAGGTCTTGCTTACGAGTGTCATGAATACTCCTATCCCCACGCGCCCCTTGCGCGCGGGCTTCTCTAGGTCGGCGGGACCCTCCCGCCGATCGGTTGCGGGGCGGGCACATGAGGCCCCTCTCCCCTTTTGGACGGCGCATTGGCGCCGTCCCGGACCCCTATCGCCGTGATAGCGGCCCAACATGAAAAGGGGCGCCCAGCGGACGCCCCTGCATGCACAAATCCCTACTGGATGTTGTCGCGAATGCCGAGCTCCTTGATGAGCTCACGGTACTCATTGATGTCGTTCTTCTTGATGTAGGAGAGGAGACGACGACGCTTACCAACCAGCATGAGCAGACCACGGCGGGTGTGGAAGTCCTTCTGGTGGGACTTCATGTGCTCGGTCAGCTCCTTGATGCGCTCGGACAGGATGGCAACCTGAACCTTGGAGTTGCCGGTGTCCTGGGCGTTCTTGCCGAACTTGGCGGTGAGCTCCGCCTTGCGCTCCTTGGAAATCGTCATGATTTCACCTTTCTTGTAGCGGCCGCGGGATGCGCTCCCCATGGCCTCGATTCGCCCTCAACTGGGAAGCCGCCGGTGGAGCGGATATCCAAGTGGAGGGTACCAACAGGACGGCATGTTACCACAGACCAGCAGCACAACGCCGCAATCGCACAACTTACCCATGTTATGCAGCGTCTTCGAAGAAATGTCGCCCGTAGGCGTCGCCCCAATCAACCCAGGGCATCATCGACATAGTCCTAAGACTGATGGAACACATGGAGAATCTTCAGGCAATCATCCGTGAAGGAATAGATTGCGACGTACCTGCCCACGCGAAACGAACGATAACCTCTCTGCGCAAGCTCGGGATGAGGGCATAGCGCATGGGAAGAGGGAAATGAGCAGGCAAGCTTAGCCTGGTGCCTGAACTCCTGAATGAATGAACTTGCCGCGCCCGGGGAGGCCAACTCATCTTTGAGGTATTGGGCAATGCCGCTGATCTCCAGAGCAGCTCTCTTTGAGATTACAAGTCTAACCATCATAACGTTCCAGCAACGCATCTAAAAATGCATCGCCATCGAGATACGCGCCAGAATCAAACTCGGCCTCTGCACGATCAAGACGGCGCATAAGGCGCTCATGGGCAAGTTCGCTTCTAAGTCCATCGTAAGCTTCGGGCGTCATGACAACCAAAGCATCGCGCCCATTGCGCGTCACCGTCACCGGGTCTTTAGAGCCCTCGACAACTGAGAGAAATTTAGCGGTATCTTTCAACTCGCGAACGGGAACACAAAGCGCCATGGTGGCCTCCTTACATCGTGGCCATATTGTACCACGCTTCATCGAGGCTCGATTCATGTCGGAAATTAACAAGTCCCCAGCGCCGCCGAAACACCCCGAGTTTATATCCGCACGCTCGCATACATTCCCTTTGTCGCAGCAAAGAACAAACGACGAAAGGAAGAAAATGTATTTCAGCAAAGACGTTACAAGCTGGATCGATCTAATTGATGACGGCAATGCCATGCTCAGCAGGCTGAAAACCTTAGAATACTTGCTATTTAACTGCGCAATGGATCTTCCGCTTGCGGGGTGCAAGTTTGCAGGCACCACAAAAGACGGCTACGACGGAAGTGAGATGCTGTTCTTCATCGATGAGGCGCTGCAGCGGCTTATTCAAGAATACGAGAGCCAAGTGGCCAAATATCAGACCCTGATGGAAAACAACCGAAAGGGCAATCAGAATAATATCCATACGGTAGGCAGACCTCTCGGTGCAAAATGCGCCGAAAAATCCATGGCGGCATAGCTGCGCTCAGGCTTTTGATAGAAGATGCGCATATCAACACCCCGATAGATCGCAGGGGTGCGGATCACGAGATTCCCGAAATAGAAACCTGAAGCAAAACAATGTTGCGCCGACAGCTACGTCGACGCCACATCTAAATGTCTAAACGCCCATAGAGGCCTCAGCGACGCTTACGCAAACGGTCAATAAAGGCCGCAGCGAGAGCCGCTAATCCAGCGGAGCCAGCAGCATAAGCCGAAAGAGCCGTCGGATCACCGGTAGCGGGAAGTTTGGGCTTAGCATCGCCATCGGCAGACCCCGTGGGCTTACCCTGCACGTCACCTGGCTTCGCAACCTCACCAGCCCCAGGCTTCGATTCTAGCTGGGGAACCGGAGCTGGATTCGCATTAGGACTGGGCGCAGGTCCGGGAACTGGGCCCGGCTCCGGAGCCGGGTCAGGCTTGACCTCGGGATCAGGTTTAACCTCCGGATCAGGCTTGGTCTCCGGATCGGGCGTGGGCTGCGGGTCTAACCTTCCTGCTTGTTTGCAGATGTCCCATTTTGCCAAACGGCGAGAACCACGGCCATTCTCCTCATTTTGCAAATGATACCAAAATGCCCAGTTTTATAAGAACACGCGCAAAATGGGTACAACTCGCGCATTTAACGCCCCAGCAAAAACTCGAGCGCCCGCAGGCGGCAGTCCAAGTGGGTCGCGGCCCACACATGGGAAAAGCCAAGCAGGCGCGCGGCCGTATACGGGTCGATGGGTGTTGCGGCGAGTTCGTCAAACCTCGTGGAGATGAGGCTCGCCAGCCAAGCGGGTTCGCCGGGCTCGAGCGCCTCGCTGCCGGGCACGCTCGAGGCGCAGCTCGCACAGAGCAGACCGCCCGCATGCGCGGAGAAATACGTTGGCGCCTCGTCCTCGCACGCCACGCAGGAGGAGCAATCGGGCAGGTACCCAATGTGCGAAAGCAGCTTGAACACGTAAGCGGCAACGATGAGGTCGAGATGCGGCGCGTCGAGCGAGGCGAGCTGCGCGAGAACCGCGCGCGTGATCGCGAACACGAATGGGTCCTCGGCGTCCTCGTACGTGCAATGGCGAGCAACCTCGGCCACCGCGCTCGCAGACATGAGCAACTCGTAGCTGGGCTGCGACCCCAGCGGCGCTGCAACGAGTTCCGCCTGGGATACGATGTCCAGGCTGCGACCATGTGCCAGCAGCAGATCGACCTCGCAGCACAGTTCACACCGGGCGGCCAGCCTGCTGCCGGGCTTGCGCGCGCCCTTGGCCACCGCGCGGACCTGCCGACCGGCCTGATCGACGAGCGTCAGGATGAGGTCGGTCTCCTTGAGCTTGGTTTTGTCCAGCACGATGGCTTTTGTGCGATACGTCCTGCTACCGGCCATGGCCGCTCGCAACCAGATGGACCGTTCCCGCGTCACGGCCTATACGTCGAATGCGAGTTCCGCACGAGCCGAAGGCCCCGGTGGGGCCTTCGAGCGAGCAGGACTGTCCGAGCAGGCGATGTATAGGTCGAGGCGCCCGGGGATGGGTGCTACTCATCGTCCGCCGCGTAGCCAAAACGGCGAATCTCGCGGGCATCCTCGCGCCAATGCGGCTTGACCTTCACGTCGAGCCCCAGGAACACGCGGCACCCGAACATACGCTCAAGGTCGCGACGCGCCTCGACGCCGATGCGCTTGATCATCTCGCCGCCCTTGCCCACGATGATGCCCTTCTGGCCCTCGCGCTCAACATACACGGTGGCGTGCAGGCGCAGCAGGTCGCGCTTGGGGCGCTCAAACTCGTCGCACATAACGCCCACGGCATGCGGGATCTCCTCACGCGTGTGACGCAGCACCTTCTCACGCACGAACTCGGCGACCATGACCTCGTCGGCCTCGTCGGTGCCCATGCCCTCGGGGAACCAGCGCGGACCCTCCGGCAGATAGTTGGCCACCACGTCGACGAAGGCCTCCACGTTGAAGCCCTCGGTGGAAGAAACCACGATCTCGTCGTCGAACTCGACGAGGGCGCGGGCCGCCTCGAGCTGCTTGAGCATCTCCTCCGGGCTCGCAAGGTCGGCCTTGGTGAGCACCAGGACCTTGGGCGCCTTGGCGGCAGCCACGCGCTCGGCAACCCAGGCGTCGCCGCGGCCGATGGGCGCGCTCGCGTCGATCACAAAGGCGATAACATCCACGTCCGAGAGCTCGCCCAGGGCGCTCTTGTTGAGCTCGCTGCCCAGGCCGTCCTTGGGCTTGTGAATGCCGGGGGTATCCACGATGACCAGCTGGCAGTCCTCGCGGTTGACCACGGCGCGCAGGCGGCGGCGCGTGGTCTGGGCGACCGGCGAGGTGATGGCGACCTTCTCGCCGTAGCAGGCGTTGAGCAGCGTGGACTTTCCGGCGTTGGGGCGGCCGACCAGCGCGACAAAGCCGGAGCGGAAGCCCTCGGGGACATCGGCGCACAGGGCGGGCGCGTCCATGGCGCCGGGAAACTCCCCCGCCTCGATCATGGCATCGAGCTCATCGTCGGAAAGGTCGGCGAACGGGTCGAAATCGGTCATGGTGTCGGACATAGGTACTCCTCAACAGATACGTTGGAACTAAAGGTGTGCAATTGGGGATTGGTGCGTTTTACACATCTTGCAACGCGGTGTGCCGGATGCGTAAAACGCACCCGTCCCCAATTGCACACCGCGGGCAGCATCTAGCGCTAGTGCCAGGAGCCGATCAGGCCGAAGTCGTGGGCGAACACCAGGATGCCCACGATCGCGGCGGTGATGGACAGCACGTACACGCTGGCGGCTGCGATGTCCTTGGCGCGCTTGGCAAGCGGGTGCAGCTCCTGCGTGGCCAGATCGACAATGGCCTCCATAGCGGTATTGCACAGCTCGGCAAAGATCACCAGGCCGATGCAAATGACGATCAGCGCCCAGCTGATGAGCTGCAGCTTGGCCACAAAGCCCATGATCACCGTCAACACGCCGGCAACCAGCATTACCTTGATGTTGCGCTCGGTCTTGACCGCGGTGACAAATCCCTCGATCGCATAGCCGAACGAACGAATGAAGGACGGATGGTCCTTATTGGAACCCGGGATCATGGCAGCTCCTAGTCGTGCGCGTGGTTGGTGATGGGGCCGACCTCCACCTTGGAAGGGTCGTCGCCGCGCTGGACGGCCAGCTCGCGCAGAAGCGCGTCTTCGCGCGCCTCCATCTCCTCGGCCTCGTCGTCCTCGATATGGTCGTAGCCGAGCAGGTGCAGCAGCCCGTGAACGAGCATGAGGCGGCACTCATCGGTAGGGTCGTTGCCAAAGCCCGGCGCCTGCCGCGCGATGACCTCGGGCGCGAGGATGATATCGCCCAGCTCGAGGACCTCGTCCAGCGGGATATCCTCGTCAAAGGCGGAATCACACTCGAACGAGAGCACGTCGGTGGTGCGGTCGATGTCGCGCCACTGGCGGTTGAGGTCGTGCATCTCGTCCTCATCCACGTAGGAGAGCGAGATCTCGACATCGCGCTCCACACCCTCGGCGGCGAGCACGTGCGCGGCGATCGCGCAGACCTCGTCCTCGGACAGCAGCGTGTCAAGGTTCGCGTCGTTACTGATGAGCACGGACATGTCCATCATCCTTTCCCTTGTGACGGCCCTTCCCCGCGGCCTTGCAACCGGCACCGGACGTATCAATTTGTACCTGTCCCCCATTGAGACCATGGGGCTGGGCGTCGAAGGCCTCGTAGGCTTCCACGATTTTACCAACCAGGCTGTGGCGGACCACATCGGCGCGCTCGAGTTCGACGAACGCGATGTCCTCCACGCCCGAAAGGATGCTCGCCACGTCGGTCAGGCCGCCGCGTTTGCCAGGCAGGTCGCGCTGCGTGGCGTCGCCGGTGATCACGAACTTGGAATTGAAGCCCAGACGGGTGAGGAACATCTTCATCTGCTCGGGCGTGGTGTTTTGCGCCTCGTCCAGGATGACGAACGCGTCGTTCAGGGTACGGCCGCGCATGTAGGCCAGCGGCGCGATCTCGATGACCCCGCGCTCGACGAGCTCGTGGACGCGATCGGCGTCCATCATGTCGAACAGCGCGTCGTAGAGCGGGCGGACGTAAGGGTCCACCTTCTCCTCGAGCGTACCGGGCAAAAAGCCCAGGTTCTCGCCGGCCTCCACGGCCGGGCGCGTAAGGACGATGCGGCCGATGTCGCGGCGCTGCAGGGCACACACGGCCATGGCCATGGCCAGATAGGTCTTGCCTGTGCCCGCAGGTCCGAGGCAAAACGTCACGGTGTTGTTGCGGATGCCCTCGATGTACCGGCGCTGACCGGGGGTCTTGGCACGGATGGCCTTACCGTGATACGTGAGCAGAACGTCATCGTGCGAGCGCAGTGCGCGCGCATCCTCGCGGCGAAAGGCGCCGATGAGGCGCTCGACGTCATCGGCGCGGAGGCAATCGCCCTCGCGGGCGGCCGCGAACAGCTGCTGGAACACGCGCGTGAGAAGTTCGACTTCCGCGGGATCGCCCGCGATCGAGACGGTGTCGCCGCGTAGCGTGACGTCCGCATCGCTCAGCGCCTCAATCGCGCGAAGCAACTCGTCAGACGCCCCGGTAACGGCACCGGGGTCAACGCCCTCGGGGATGCTCAGGCGCACACGCGCGGTCCCGGTGCTCATAGCCCGCACTCCCCCATGCTCGCATGCAGCAGGCCGCGGTCGTCCATGCCCGTGATCTTCACGCGGACGAGCTGGCCCGTGCGGTCGGTCCCGGCATCGTCCACGATCACGCGATGGAAGCTACCGAGCGTACCGCGGTTGCCAAACTCGAGCACGGCCGTCTCACACGCACCGATGCGCGCACGCGCGTCGGCCTGCGAGGTGCTCTCGGCCACATGGCGAAGCTCGCTCGAACGGGCTGCCATGACCTCGGGTGCCACCTGTCCGGGAGCGGTGGCGGCGGGGGTGCCGGGGCGGGCGCTGTAGCGGAACACGTGCATGCGGGAAAAGCCCACGCGCTCGCACAGGGCGCGGCTCTCGGCAAACTCCTCATCCGTCTCGCCGGGGAAGCCTGCGATGATGTCGCAGGAGATGGCGGCGTTCGGGAGCTTGGTGCGGATGCGGTCGACCATGGCCTCGTATTGCTCGGCCGTGTAGGGGCGGTTCATGCGCTCGAGCGTGGCCGTGCAGCCGGACTGTAGCGGCAGGTGCAGGAACGGGGCGACGCGCTCCCCGCCCGCGACCATGGCGTCGATGAGGCGGTCGTGGACATCCATGGGCTCAAGCGAAGACAGCCTCACCTGGGGGATGTTCGTCTGCTCGAGGATGATGTCGAGCAGCTCGTCGATCTCGACATGCGAGTCGGACGCATCGACGCCGTCGTAGGCGCCGAGGTTCACGCCGGTGAGGACGACTTCGGGGATGCCCGCGCGCTCGGCGCGGCGCACCTGTTCGAGCACGGAGGCAACCGGCACGGAACGTTCCGGTCCGCGCGCCTTCCACACGATGCAGTACGAGCAGCGGTTGTTGCAGCCGTCCTGCACCTTGACGCCCAGTCGCGAGCGGCCGAGTAGGTCGGCGAGGTCATGCCCCTCGCCGAGGTTGACCGTGCGCGCGGGCAGGCCCGCCGCGTCGGCGGCGGTGCGGGCGACGTCGATCTTGGAGGGCTGGGCAATGACCCGCGGCGACAGGTCGGTGAGCTCGCTGGGATGCAGGTTGACCACGCAGCCCGTCACCACCACGATCGGCTCGCGCGGGAGCCCCAGCGCATGGCGCACGGCCTTGCGCGTCTTGGACTCCGCCTCGCCCGTGACGGCGCAGGTATTGATGACGATGATGTCGGCCTCGTCCTGATCGACCAGCGAAAAGCCGGCGCCCACGAGGTCGGAGGTGATGCGGTCGGATTCGACGCGGTTGACCCGGCACCCCAGGTTGACCACGCATGCGAAGGGACGCGTCATATGGCTACCGTCCTAATCGAGGATCTCGTCGATGGCGTCGCGGATGCGGTCGCCCATGGTGCGATGCTTCTTGGAGCCGGACGCGTTCTCGCCCGCCGCCTCGGCAAAGCGCTCAAGCGCCTCGCGGGCGTCGTCGGAGAGCTTGGTGGGGACGTCGACCACGATGCGGGCGACGAACCTGCCGCGGCTGCCGGTGCCCAGGCGGGGCATGCCGTAGCCGTCCACCACAAGGGCCTCGCCGTACTGCGTGCCCGCGGGTACATCGAGCTCGAAATGCTCATCGGGCAGGATGCCCTCAACATCGACCGTGCAGCCCAGCGCCGCCTCGGCGATGCCGATGTGAACCTCGCTCAGCAGGTCGTCCCCGTGGCGCTCGAAGCGCTCGTCGGCCTCGACCTGGATGGTCACGATGAGGTCGCCGGCACCAGCGCCGCGGAAGCCCGCCTCGCCGTAGCCGCGCAGGCGCAGCTGGCGGCCGGTGCCCACGCCAGCCGGGACCTCGACGTCCAGGCGCTCATGGGTGCGGACGCGGCCGTCGCCGTGGCAGTGCGAGCAGGGCTTGTCGATGACGGTGCCCTCGCCCTTGCAATCAGGGCACGGGGAGCTGGACTGCATGGCACCGAAGATGGACTGCTGGACCGTGGTCACGTAGCCCGTGCCGTTGCAGTGCGGGCACGGCTGCTCCTGGCCTCCGTCCTCGCTACCGGAGCCGTCGCAGTCCTCGCACGGCCCGAGGCGGTCGAACGTGATGGTCTTCTTGCAGCCCTGGGCCGCCTCCTCGAGGGTGATGGAAAGCGAGATGGCCATATCACGGCCGGCGCGGCGACGAGCCCGATCGCGGGCGCGGTCGCGCGTGCCGCCGCCGGAGCCGCCGAAGATCGAGGAGAAGATGTCATCGACGCCCATGCCGCCGAAGATGTCGGAGAAATCGACAAAACCGGAGCCGCCGGGCATGCCGTCGACGGTGCCGTAGCGGTCATACATGGAGCGCTTCTGCTCGTCGGACAGGACCGAGTAGGCCTCGTTCAGCTCGGCGAACTGCTCGTTCGCATCGGGCGCATCGTTATGGTCGGGATGCAGCTTGACCGCCTTCTTCCTGAACGCGCGCTTGATCTGATCGGGCGTGGCATCGCGATCGACGCCAAGCACCTCGTAGTAATCCCTCTTGTCCGCCACTGTGTGGACCCTCCCCCAAGGTTTTCCTTAACTCATGCGGCCGCGCGGGACGCGAACGCCCTGCCGGTCGCGCCGCACCCCCGACGGATGCGGCATGCCGGCGCCGCCTCCAGGACCGCATAAGGCCCCGGGCAGCGCACCGACGCTTTTCGTTCTACCCAAAGCGCGGCAGCCTCACACGCCCAAAATGACTCGGGCGCATTGGGCGCACGCTACATATACCGATACGGCCCCAAGAACATGGCCTGCGTGCAGCTGGAGAACCACACGGAGATCAAGGCGAAGATCAGACCGTTCGAAACGCCGCTGGCAAACACCTGCAAGCCGCGCTTCCACCACAGGCCACTGCGATGGAACACGTCGTCGGAAAGGACCATGACCAGGCCCATGACGAGCGGAATCGCGCACAGCAGCAAGAACATGGAGAACGTGCCCGAGAACGAGGAGAGCACCAGGAAGGGCGTTACCAAGCCGAGCGTGTAGAAGCCCGAGCGGGCACGGCCCTCGAGGCGCTCAGCACTCACGTGGGCGCGGCCGACCAGGTCGCCCGTCTCGCCGCCGTTGGTGCCGGCGTTACCGCGGCCCTTCATGCGGACCAGGTCGCCGTCGTGCGTGCCTGCTGGGAACTCGACCACGGCCTCGCCCTGGACGCGCGTGCGACCCTCGCCGCCGCACACCGGGCACGGATCGGCAACGACCTTGCCGGAGCCGCCGCATTCGGGGCACACCATGCGGGCCTGGCCCATGCCGAACATACCCAGGTCAACGGCGATGGAGCCGGTGCCGCCGCACGTAGGACACGCACGATGGTGCTCGGAGGCCACCGAGCCGGAACCGTGGCAGTTATCGCAGGATTCGTAGCGCGGGTACTTGACCGCGACGCGCGCACCGTCGCGCGCCTGCTCGCGGGAGAGCTTGACCTCTACGACCACGTCCGCGCCGATCGAGGGGTTGTATGCGGAGGCGCCGCGGCGGCGCTGCGTAGAAAAGCCGCCCATGCCGCCGAACGGGAAACCAAAGCCCCCAAAGCCGGTGTAGCCGCCGGAGTACCCGCCCGAGGCGGGTGCGGGACCGCCTGCGGCGACAAACGGGTTGCCCGAGCGCATGGCGTCGTACCGGGCGCGCTTCTGCTCGTCGGAGAGGACAGCGTAGGCCTCGGAGACCTCCTTGAAGCGCTCCTCGGCATCCGGTTCCTTGTTCACATCGGGATGCAGCTTGCGGGCCTTCTGCTGGAACGCCTTCTGGATGTCCTTGGCCGAGGCGTCCTTATCCACGCCGAGGATGGCGTAGTAGTCTTTATCGTTCATTCCTGCCATATGGCAAAAAACTCCCTGCTACGGCTGTATTCAGTGGGAGACATTATATCCCGATGACCACCCGGCACACCCACGGAGCGCCATCGGGCACCAAATGCCCCCAATGTGTAAATGGGGCGGGTGCAAACCGCACAATGTGCAATTTGCACCCGTCCCCTTTTACACGCGCGAGCACGCGACGGATCAATTTGTACCTGACCCCAATTGAGATGTTAGTCCTCGAGCTGGACCTGGCGATACGTGATGCCGCAGCGATCGAGGATGTTCTTGGAGATAAGGTTGTCCTCGGTGTCGCAGTACTTGTCGTCCAGGTACACAACCTCGCCGACGCCCGCCTGCACGAGGGTCTTGGCGCACTCGTGGCACGGGAACAGGGTGACGTAAACAGTCGCACCCGCCATGTCCTTGAGAGAACCACGGTAGTTGAGGATCGCGTTGGCCTCGGCATGAATCACGTAGTTGTGCTTGTCATGCAGCGGGTCGTCCGCGGTGCCCCAGGGGAAATCATCGTCGTTCAGCGCTGACGGCGTGCCGTTGTAACCCACCGAGAGGATGCGGTTGTTCGTATCGGCAATGCAAGCGCCCACCTGCGTGTTGGGGTCCTTGCTGCGCAGGGATGCCGCAACGGCGGCGCGCATGAAGAACTCGTCCCAGCTGATCACATTTTCGCGTTTACCGGGCATGGCGCTCTCCTCTCAAACGGTTTTGCACAGCATGGCGCAACCAGCGGCGGCGCGCAAGGGGTCCGCGGGAAATATGCCGATGCTGCTACTCGGCGAGGCCCCAGAATAGGCCGAACAACTCGTTGCCATCGAGCCAGCCGAGGTGGGTGGGCCTGAGCGCGTCCTCGTCCCACGTCGCGAGACCGGAGGAAATAGCGGTCTCGCAGGCCGCACGCAGGTCCGCCTCCGGAATACAGGAAGCAGCCCGTGCAAGCAGGTCGAGCGGGATGCCGTCGGTCATGCGGCAGGCGAGCATCAGGTCCTCAGCCATGGCCTCGCGCGGCGTAAGGTGCTCAGTGTCGAACTGCGTGCCCTCATTGTCGAGCTGGCGGTAGCGAACACGCCCCTCCTGCGGGGCACTCGAGGGGTTCGCGCCCGATGTGTAAAAGGGGTACGTCCCCAAATTACACATCTCGGAAGTGACAGGGATGTCAAACATGCCGGCGGCGGAGCGGCCGAGACCCAGATAGGGCTTACCGGTCCAATACGCAATGTTGTGGCGGCAGCGCTGACCAGGCTGGGCGTAGCTCGCGACCTCGTATCGCTCAAAGCCCGCGCCCGCTAGCTTCCCGGCGGCAAGGTCCATGCATGCGGCCTGGAAGTCCTCATCGGGGACCGCGATGCGACCCTGCTCCTCCAAACGCGCAAGCGGCGTGCCCTCTTCGAGCTGCAGGGGGTACACCGAGATGTGATCGGGCCGCAGCGTCATAAGGGTCTCGAGCGTACGGCCGAACGATTCGAGCGTCTGCCCGGGCAAGCCGCACATAACATCGCACGAGGTGGAAAAGCCAATTGCCTTGGCCTGGGCAATGGCAAGCATGGCCTGCTCAGCGGAATGAATACGACCGATGGCCTTTAGCTCGCCCGCATCAAGCGTCTGAACGCCGAGGGAGATACGCGTGACACCGGCCTCGCGCAGGGCCTGCGCGAGCTCGAGCGTGAACGACTCGGGATTAGCCTCGCAGGTGAACTCGGTAGGATCGCAATACCCACGCACGCGCTCGACCAGCGAAACAAGGCGCGCGCCAAAGATACTCGGCGTTCCCCCTCCGATGTAGACCGTCTCCACCTCGTCGAGCTCGCCCGCGGCACCGTATGTGTCGATCTGAGATGTGAGGGCGATGCAGTAGCGGTCCATCGCGGCGTCGAGCTCACAACCGCCCAAGGCGCGCGAGTCAAAATCGCAGTACAGGCATTTTGCCTTGCAAAACGGAATATGCAGGTACAGAGCGCGCGGCTTCACAAATAGCGACCCCCAAATCCAAGGTACCGATTGCGGATACTCAACCCTAGTTACCAAAACCCGAAGTTTATTTTGCATTTCCCCAGGATTCGGAAAAAATTCGTCGACTTTTGGTAATTAGTTTCGAACTATGCCAGATATCCGAAGAAACATACCCCGCACGAAGCGGCGGCTTGCGGCTCCCGCGGCGTACATGCGAGCCCGCGAGGCAAACCAGGGCAACGCCGCATCAAAAACTGGGCTCCAAAACTCCGGCAAGCAGGCGTCATCGGCCGTCCGCGTCAGGCCCCACCGCCAACTCGGCCTCGGCCTCGTCGAGCAGGGCCATGAATTCGTCGTAGGTTGTGCACTGCACCACGCGGCCACGCCACGCAGCGGCATGCGGCAGGCCCTTGAGGTACCAGCTCGAGAACGCGCGGCCGCGTGCCATGAACGGCTGCGTCTCGTGCAACAGCGTGAGATGTTCGCGCAGGGCCTCGATACGCTCGAGGGCGCCGCGCTCGGGCACCGGCACGCCGTCGAGGGCGAGCGCGCGGGCATCGCCGAACACCCAGGGATTCCCATACGTACCGCGCGCGATGAAAACGGCGTCGGCAGCCGTCTTGGCCAACATCCGCGCGGCGTCCTCCGCGGAGAACACGTCGCCCGAGCCAATCACGGGCACGCCCACGCGCGCGGCGACCTCATCGATGGTGGACCAGTCGGCCTCGCCGGTATACAGCTGGTTGGCAGTGCGCCCGTGCACGGCAACGGCGGCGGCGCCGGCCTGCTCCATGCGGGCGGCGAACTCGGCGGCCGTGTTCTCCCCCGCCGCAAAACCGCGGCGGATCTTGACCGTAACGGGCACGCGCGCCTCGCGCACGCATGCCTCCACCAGTGAAGCGGCAAGCTCGGGTTCCTTCATGAGCGCGGAGCCCTCGCCCTTGGTAATGACCTTGCGCGCCGGGCACGCCATGTTGATGTCGATGAGCGTGAGCTTGTCCCCCACGCGCTCCTGCACGGCGTTCACGGCAAACGCGAATTGCTCGGGCTTGGTGCCAAAAAGCTGCACGCAGATCTGCGGCTCCTCGGGCTCCGGTTCCACGAGCACCCAGGTCTTGGCGCTCTTATAGGAGAGGCCGGCCACGCTCACCATCTCGGTATAGGCCATCTCAGCACCGCGACGGCGGCACATGATGCGGTACGCCGCATCCGTGACGCCCGCCATGGGCGCCATCAGAAACGGCTGACGTTTGAATTGTTCGCGCAGGTCGATCAATCTTCGACCTTCAAAATGGCGAGGAACGCCTCCTGCGGCACCTCGACGGAGCCGATGGCTTTCATGCGCTTCTTGCCCTCTTTCTGCTTCTCGAGCAGCTTGCGCTTACGCGAGATGTCACCGCCGTAGCACTTGGCCAGAACGTCCTTGCGACGCGCCTTGACGGTAGAACGGGCGATGATCTTGTTGCCGATGGCACCCTGGATGGGCACCTCGAACAGCTGACGAGGGATGATCTCCTTGAGCTTGTCGCACAGTCCGCGGGCCAGGCCGTAGGCCTTGTCCTTGTGGACGATGAACGACAGGGCGTCGACCTCGTCGCCGGACAGCAGGATGTCGAGCTTGACGAGCTCGCTCATGCGATAGTCGGAAAACTCGTAATCCAGGGACGCGTAGCCCTTGGTACGGCTCTTGAGCTGGTCAAAGAAGTCGAGGATGAGCTCGGCGAGCGGGATGTCGAAGTGCATCTCCACGGACTTCTGCGACAAGTGGATCATGTCGGTGGTGATACCGCGGTGCTCGATGGCAAGCTGCATGACCGCGCCGGTGTACTCGGGCGGGGTGATGATCTTGGCCTTGAGATAGGGCTCCTCGATATGGTCGATGCGCGTGACGTCGGGCAGGTCCTGCGGGCTGCGGACTTCAATCATCTCGCCATCGGTCTTGTAGACGTGGTAGTCCACGCTGGGGCTCGTCGCGATGAGCGCCAGGCCGAACTCGCGCTCCAGGCGCTCCTTGATGACCTCCATGTGCAGCAGCCCGAGGAAGCCGACGCGGAAGCCAAAGCCGAGCGCCGCGGAGGTCTCGGGCTCCCAGACCAGCGAGGGGTCGTTGACGTGGAGCTTCTCGAGCGCGTCGCGCAGGTTCTCGTAGTCCTTGTTGTCAATCGGGAACAGGCCCGTGTAGACCATGGGCTTGGCCTCGCGATAGCCCTCCAGAGGCGCGTCGCAGGGATTGCCCGCGAGGGTGAGGGTATCGCCCACGTGCACGGCCTCAGGGTCCTTCAGACCCGTGACCACAAAGCCGACCTCGCCCACGCCAAGGGCGTCGAGCGCGAACTCGGCGGGACGGCGCACGCCGACTCCGTCGACGAGGAACTCCTCGCCGCCCTGCATCATGCGCAGATGGTCGCCCTTTTTGACCTGGCCGTCGAAGATGCGGACCGTGGCAACAACGCCGCGGTACTCGTCGAAATAGGAGTCGAGGATGAGGGCCTTGAGCGGCTTGTTGGCGTCGCCCTTGGGCGGGCTCACAAGGAACACGATGGCCTCGAGTAGGTCATGAATGCCCTCGCCCGTCTTGCCGGACACGCACACGGCGTCGTCGGCGGGGATGGCGAGCTCGTCCTCGATCTCGACCTTGACCTCCTCGGGATGCGCGGAGGGCAGGTCGATTTTGTTGATGGCCGGCACGATGTCCAGGTCTGCGTTCATCGCGAGGCTCGCGTTGGAGACCGTCTGCGCCTCGACGCCCTGCGTGGCGTCGACCACGAGGACCGCGCCCTCGCATGCGGCGAGCGAGCGGGAAACCTCGTAGGTGAAGTCGACGTGGCCCGGCGTGTCGATGAGGTTGAACTGGTAGGTCTCACCGTCGTCGGCGTCGTACATGACTCGGACGGCGTTGGACTTGATGGTGATGCCGCGCTCGCGCTCGATATCCATGGTGTCGAGCAGCTGCGACTCCATGTCGCGCTCCTCGACGGTGCGGGTGAGCTCGAGGATGCGGTCGGAAATCGTCGACTTGCCGTGGTCGATGTGCGCAACGATTGAGAAGTTGCGGATGTGGGAGGTATCAAAAGTATTCATGCTGACCATCTTACCTGAAATTGGCTGAGTCGGGTGCGTGTTTGCCGCTCGGTCAGGTCCTGCGCAAGACGAAGAGCCCACTGGGCTCTTCTTTGCGTGCGGAATCTACGGCAAACACGCACCCGACCCAGCCCCAAGGCTCGACGGTCGCGCATTCACAACGAGATTCCGCCTGGAAACCGCCAGTGAGCATAAGCTCAACGCAGCCCAGCGGGAACGTATAAGGTTCAGCGTAGATTCCGCACGAGCAGAAGGCCCCAGTGGGGCCTTCGTCGCGAGTCAGGACTGACCGAACGCCGAATCTTATACGTTCCCGCTGGGCGGACAGTTAGAGCCTTCCTGCTTCGGCGAGGAGTTGCTTGGCGTGGGCGAGGGACTCTTCGGTGGCGTCTCCGGAGAGGAGGCGGGCGATCTCGGCAATGCGGTCGGTGCCCTCGACGCGGATGAGGCTCGTCTCGGGGATGTCGGCCGCATCGTCGCGGCGCACCACGTAGTGGACGGAGCCCTGCACGGCCACCTGGGCCAGATGCGTGACCACGATCACCTGATGGGTGCGCGCCAGGTCTGCGAGCACCTGCGCGAGGGAGCGGGCCGTGGAGCCGCCGACGCCGGCGTCGACCTCGTCGAACACGAGCGTGTCGACGGCGTCCGCCTCGCCGAGGACCACCTTGGAAGCGAGCATGACGCGCGAAAGCTCGCCACCGCTGGCGATGCGGCGCAGCGGACGAGGCGTCATGCCGGCACCGCTGCGGTAGAGCAGCTCACAAGCGGTTGGGCCCTGGACGGTCCAGCGCTCACGTGCGAGCGGCTTGCTGTCCCACACGAGCTCAGCGCGGCCCATCTCGAGACGCGCCATCTGCTTGCCCACCTCGCGGCAAAAACGCGGCGCCGCAGCGTTCCTGCGTTTGGTCAGCGTCCGTGCGGCTTCGGCAAGCTCGGCCTCGGCGGCATCGCGGGCGTCGCAGGCGCGCCTCACGCGGGCCTCGGCGTCATCGACGAGCGAGAGCAGCTCGGCCGCCTCATCGCGACGGGCAAAGACGTCCTCCATATGCGGACCCCACTGGCGCAGCAAGCCCTTGAACGCCGAGTAGCGCTCCTGTGCGGCGGCCAGCTCCGCCGGGTCAAAATCGACCGAATCGCGGTATCTGCGCAGCTCCGCAGCCGCATCTTCGACCGTGATGGCAGCGCCGGAAAGCTGGTCGGCAAACTCGGAGAGCTTGACGTCGACGCGGGCCATGCGGGACAGCTCCGCGATGGCGGTATTGAGTGCATCGAGCGCGCCACCCTCGCAGGTCAGGGCCTCAGCGGCATCGTTGGCGCAGCATGCGAGGCTCTCCGCGTGCTCGACGCGGGGCAGGCGCTCCTCAAGCTCCTCGAGCTCGCCGGGCTTGGGATCGACATCGGAAATGCGCTCGAGGGCAAACCGCGCCTCCTCAAGACGGCTGCCCTGCGTGCGGCTCGCCTGCTCGACGCGCTCGAGCTCGCGCGCGGCCTCGTTCGCACGCGCAAGTGCGTCGCGATACGCGGCGAGTGCCTCGGCAACGCCCGCGCCGGCCCAGGCATCGACCATCCCAACATGGGAGGCGGGGTCGAGCAGTCGCTGGTGCTCGTGCTGGCCGCACAGGTCAATCAGGGGGCTCACGCGCTCGGACAGTTCGCGCACGCTCGCAAGCGAGCCGTCCACACGCACGCGGGAACGGCCGTCGGAACCTAGGCGACGCTGGATAACGAAGCCCTCCTCGTCGCGAGCGCCGCTGAACAGACGTCCCTCGACAAGCGCACCGTCGCTCCCCTCGCGAACCGTCGCGGAATCCGCACGCTCGCCCATCAGCAGCTTGAGGGCGGAAAGCAGGGCGGTCTTGCCCGCGCCCGTCTCGCCGGTGAGGACCGTGAGACCGGGACCGGGCACCAGGTCGGCGCATTTAATCAGCGCGATGTTCTCGACATGGATCTCATCGATCATTGCGCACCCCGTAAAAGACGCGGCTCACGGACGTGTAAAAGCTCTCCGGGCCGTAATCGAGCAGCAGGATGTCGGCATCGCCGCGACGCACGACGGCGCGCTCGACCTCGCCGGACGGCGTGATGAACTGGCCGTCGAGGGCAATGGTGGGGGCCGACGGGCGATCTTTGGACACGGATATCTCCACGACGTCGGACGGGGACGTGAGGAAGGCGCGGGCCTGGATGGTGTGGGGCGCGATGGGCACGCAGACCATGCCGGTGTACTCCGGGCTCACGATGGGGCCGCCGGCGGACAGGGCGTACCCCGTGGAGCCGGTGGCCGTGGAAACCACCACGCCGTCCCCGCGCAGGCGATCGATGTGATGGCCGGAAACGGTGATGTCGAACTCGACCATATCGGAGAGCGGGCCGCGGGCGAGCGCGAGGTCGTTCAGGGCAAAGCCGGTGCAGACCTCTTCCTCACCGCGTTCATTCACGCTCATGATCTCGCAGGCGAGCGTAGCGCGGCGGCTCACATGCAGCTCGCCGGCAAGCGCGTCGGACACAACCGAGAGGATGTTCTTGTCCTGAGGGCTCGCCGCGGTGAGAAACCCGAGGTGACCATAGGACAGGCCGAGGATTGGAATCTCGCGATACCCCACGGTGCGCGCGGCGCGCAGGAGCGTGCCGTCGCCGCCGAGGGAGATGACAAGGCCACAGCCCGCGAGGTCGGGGATCGACTCGATACCGGAGCGCTGGTCGGCGGCCCATTCGACCTCAAAGCCCTGTCGCGTGAGCCACAGCTCGAGGGTGAGGCCGCTCTCAACGGCCTCTTGCTTGTAGTAATTGGGGACGAGCAGGACCTTCATCGAGGAACCTCCGAATACACCAGCGCGTCGATGCGCGCGGAAACGGCAGATGCGTCCATCTCCTCACGAGATGCGGCGGATGCACCGCGTGCGCCCAGGAGGAAGAACTCGCGATTGCCCTTGGCGCCCGTGATGGGTGAGGCGCACAGCCCCAGCGGGGAAAGCCCGTTTTCGCGGAAGAGCTCGACCGCATCGGCAAGGACCCGCGCATGCACGGCAGGGTCGCGAACGATGCCGCCCTCCCCCACTTCGCCCTGCGGCGCCTCGAACTGAGGCTTGGCGAGGGTCAGGAAAGCGCCGTTGGGCGTGAGGAGATCGAGCACCGCAGGCAGGATCGTGGCGATGCTCGTGAACGACACGTCGCACACGGCCAGGTCGGCGCTCGAACGATAGCCGAGCTCGGGAACGTCCACAATGTTGGTGCGCTCGAGCAGGGTCACCCGCTCATCCTGGCGCAGCGACCAGTCGAACTGCGCCCGCCCCACGTCCACGGACAGGACATGGGCCGCACCGCGTTTGAGCAGGCAATCGGTAAAGCCGCCGGTGGAGCATCCAACATCCAGGCAGTTGAGGCCGGAAGGGTCCACTCGGAACGCATCGAGGGCGCCGGCGAGCTTGAGCCCGCCACGCCCCACATAGGGAATGCGCCCCTTCACGTGCAGTTCGATGCCAGGCTTGACCATCATGCCGGGCGAGCTCAAGCGCTCGCCGCCGGACGAAACCAAACCGGCCATCAACGTGCGCAGGGCATCTGCGCGATTCTCGCAGATGCCCTGGGAAATCAATTCATCATCCAAACGAACGCGTGCCACGTGGCGCCTTCCTTATGCCCCGCTCGGATCGGGGTCGGTCTCGGCCTGCTCGGCAGGCTGCTCAGATTGGGCCTCGGTCGCAAGCTCTGTATCGAGCATATCGGCCTCGCGCGGGGACAGCTCGAACGAATCGACCATGTCCACGGCGCGGGAGCCGAGCTCAATCGCCTCGTCGAACAGGTCGAGGCTGCGCTCGAGGGACGTGTCCTTGGAGCGGACCTGGGCGATGATCTCGTCCAGGCGCTCGGTGATCTCGTCGAAGTTGCCCTCGGCCATGCGCTACTCGCCGGCCTCGGCGTCGAAGGGATCGTTGAAGATGTGATCGAGGTCGTCCTCGGCAAAGCCGTAGTCGTCGGCCTCGAAACGAGCACGGGCCTCCTCGGCGGCGCGGGCGGCCTCTTCCTCGGCTGCCAGGCGCTTGGGGTCGATCTCGAACCACAGGGCGGCCAGGCAAGCGGCCTCAGCATCCTCGGCAGTGATGGTGCAGGCGACGTGCTGCAGACTCGGCAGGTGACGATCACGCACGATGCGACCGAGCACGCCGTTCACAAAGCCGGCGGACTCATCGGTGCCATAGGCCTTGGCGATCTCGACGGCCTCGTTGATGACGACGGCTGCGTCGAGCGTGTCGGCGACCTGGAAGTACAGCTCGTAAACGGCTGCGCGAAGCAGGTTGCGATCGGCACCCGGCATGCGCTCGAGGGTCCAGTTCGCGGAGACGGCGCGAAGCGCGGAGTCGATACGATCGCGGTTGGCGGAAACGCCGCGCGCGATCTCGATGGCGTACGGTGCCAGCGGACCCTTGGACAGGGTGTAATCCCCTGCCAGGACGTCCTCGACGGAGACTTTTCGCATCTCGGACTGGAACAGGATCTGCAGCGCCTGGCTGCGGGCGAGCGTGCGCCCGCGATTGACTTTGAGACTTGCCACGCGCTACTCCTTGGGGAAGACGAGGCTGTCGATGCAGATGTTCACGCACTCAACCTCAACGCCGACCTGGGCGTCGATGGCATTGGCGACGGCGATGCGCACGGCCTCGGCCAGGGGCTTGAACGGATAGCCGAAGAAGACCGTGAGGTGCACGGTCAGGCGAAGTTTGTCGTCGACCACCTCGGCCTCGACGTCCTCGCCCATGGGCACGGACTTGGTGGAGAACATGGAGACGAGGTTGGTGGCGAGGTCCTTCACGCCCACGGACGCGATGCCCTCGACCTCCTCGACGGCGCGGGAAACGATGGCGGTCAGCACCTCGGGCGCGATACCGATGCCGGCGATGGTGATCTCTTGCGACATGCCCACTCCTTTACGTGGTAAGCGCGCGGCCTCATGCGGGCCGCGCGACGGACGTGCACTGGATGAGAGCGGTTAGAGGCGCTGGACGAACTCGCCGGTGCGGGTGTCGACCTTGATGCGCTCGCCCTCGTTGAGGTACATGGGGACCTGAACGACCGCACCGGTGTCGATGGTGGCCGGCTTGGTGGCACCCTGGACGGTGTTGCCCTTGGCGCCCGGGACGGTCTCGACGACCTCGGCCTCGATGAACATGGGCGGGTTCACGCCGAGCAGCTCGGTGTCGGCGTAGAGCAGCTGGGCGTTGTCGTTCTCGCGCAGCCACTTGGAGTTATCGCCGATGAAGTCGGCCGGGACGGCGATCTGCTCGTAGGAGGTCATGTCCATGAAGTAGTAGTTGTCGCCGTCGTTGTAGAGGTACTGCATCTCGTTGGTAATGAGCTGCACGCTCTCGAACTTGGAACCGGCGTTGCAGGTGTTCTCAACCACGCGACCGGTCTTGAGGTCCTTGGTCTTGTAGCGGACGAAGGCGCCGCCCTTGCCGGGCTTGACGTGCTGGAACTCGACGATGGTGTAGTACTTGTCCTTGATCTTGAGACCCATGCCGTTGCGGAAGTCGGCGGTGGTGATGGAAGCCATGGCTTGCCTTTCTGTAGAAGAATCGAACTTAGGAATTATACTCGCAAAACGACCTAGCAGTCGATGACGACCAGCTCGTGCGTAGAGGTCGTGAAGGGCTCGTACCCGTCCTTGGTGACCACGCCGTAGTCCTCCAGGCGCACGCCGCCCACGCCGGGCAGGTAGATGCCGGGCTCAACGGTGATGACCGCGCCCTCCTCCACGATGTTGCTCTTGCGGCCGAAGACCGGAAGCTCGTGGATGTCGATGCCCACACCGTGGCCGAGGCCGTGCCCGTAGTACTCGCCGTAGCCCGCGTCACCGATGATCTTCTTGGAGAGCAGGTAGATGTCGTGGCCGTCCACGCCGGCGTGGATAGCTGCGACGCACTCCTCGTGCGTGCGGCGGACGATGTCGTAGATCTCGCGCTGCTTCTCGCTCGGCTCGCCCACGCAGACCGTGCGGGTCATGTCGGACTTGTAATCGCGGTAGCCCGCACCGTAGTCCATGAGGACGAAGTCGCCCTTTTCCACCACACGGTCGCTGGAAATGGCGTGCGGGTTGGCGGTGTTGGGGCCGGATGCGACGATGGAGCCGAAGGCCAGGTCGTCCGCGCCGTGATCGAACATAAAGGTCTCGAGCTCGGTACGGAGCTGCTTCTCGGTGAGGCCGGGACGGATGAACTCGCACATATGGGCGAATGCGGCGTCGGTGATGGACTGCGCGTGGCGCATGAGCTCGATCTCCTCGGCGTCCTTGATGGCGCGCATGAGCTGGAGGTCGCCGTGCATGAGCGGGAGGCTCGCGCAAATCGAGCAATCCTCAAGACCGCGCTCGATACCGCGGAAGAAGTTGATGTGCATGTCGTCTTCGACGGCGACAACGCGGCTCTTAGTGGAGCGGGCGTGCTCGGCAACCCAGCGGGGCATGTCGATCTCGTCCATATCGAGCTTCCAGGGGCTACCGGCCGGCATGTTCTCCTCGAAGGAGTTGAAGTAGCGCGAGTCGGTGTGCAGGAAGCACTCGTCGGCCGTGACGAACGCCACGTGCGGGTACTCGCCGGTGTAGTCGAAGACGCGCATGGCGCCGGTGAGCCAACGCAGGTTGGCCTCGTCGCGCACGACCACGGCATCGTAGCCACGCTCGGCCATGAGGGTGCGCAGGCGGGCGATGCGCCCAGCGGGACCGTTGAGGATTTCGGACATATCGGTTCCTTTCTCGCGAAAGATGTGTAAACAGGCCTACTCGGGTTTGCGTGAGGCGATGAACGCGCGCGCATGGCGCTCAAGGACCTCGTCGTCGATGGACGAAAGGCGGATGACGCCGGGGTACTTGGGCAGCGCGAGCTGGAAGCGGTTGGCGACGCGGAAGCGCTCGGCGCGAAGGGCCTCGATGAACGCAGCGGGATCGATGTCAAACGACAGCTCGCCGATGCCGAGATCCTCGAGGTGATCGTCGAGCGCAAAGACTTCATCGACCGAGAAGTCACAAGCGTCGATGGCCAAGCGGGCCTCGAAGCGCATGCCCTCGGCGAGGAGCAGGTAATACGGGTGCGCGCCCTCGCCCAGGCACGCAGACAGGGCGCGGGCGGTGGTATGGCCGAACAGCAGGGCACGACGAGCAGAGGGGCTCACGGACTTGGCGATGTTCAATCGTGCGGTGAGCGTAGTGGAAAGCGCATCGGACAGCGACGTCTCGTTCTTTTCGACGATGCCGCGAACGGCAGTGCCAAGGCTATCCCAGCAGGCTCGGCTCTCGGAGAGATACGCACCGCACATGAGCGCATAGCCCAGGCCATTCTCCTCGATCGGGTAATCGCCAACCAACGCGAGGTCGCACACGACGAGCGAGACCTCGGGCTCGAGGCTGACGAGGGAACCCCCTGAAACAGAGAGGGGCGTCATCTGCGTGGAGCAGCGGATCATGGCATCGAGCGTGGTGGGAACGAGCGCGCACGACACGCCGCCGCACCACGTGCGGGAAATGTAGCTCGCCAGGGAGCACACCTCGTCGCCACCCACGCCCACGATCAGGTCCTCGGCGGTGATACCGGCCGCGGAAAGCTCGGCATACTGCGCAAGTGCGGTCTCGGCCTCAAGCGCATCGGAGGCCGCGACGCATCGAACGGCAGCGTTGAACCCGCTGTCGACGAGCGCGCGACGCACGGTCTCGATATGGACGGGATCGATGTCATCGGAGCTCAGCACATAGGCGCGCGAGGGCTTGCCAACCGCACCGGAGAGGAACTTGGGAAGCTCATCGAGAGCCCCGAAGCCAAGGCGGACATCGGTGCTCCTCGAACCGAAGGAAAGCAACTTGCGACGAATCGTCATATAAGACCACGCTCCAAGAGAAGCTCGGCAACGGTATAGGAAACCTCGGTGAACGAGGTGCCGCGGATATCCACGGTGAGGTCTGCGGCGCTTTCGTACAGCGGGCGCCTATGTTCGAGCAGCCGGGCGGCATGCTCGGCGCTGCGAAAATCGGGTCGGGTGTCGGAGCGGCGGATCTGGCGAAGCGAATCGCCGATGTCGCCCTCGAGGTAGACGCAGAAGCCCATTTCGTGGATGAGCTCGATGTTGCGAGGGGTCTCGACCACTCCCCCGCCGCAAGAGACGAGCAGGCTGCGCTCGGAGGCGAGGCTCTCGAGGGCCTCGGTCTCGAGCGTGCGGAAACGCTGCTCGCCCTCGGCCTCGAAGATTTGCGAGACCGTCTGGCCGCACTTGCGCTCGACGAGGCGATCGGTGTCGACGAAACGCCGATGGAACATACGCCCGAGGTTGCGTGCGAGCGTGGACTTGCCCGCCCCCAAGAACCCGACGAAGAAGATATGGTCGCATCCGCGCTTCACGGTAGAGGTCATGACAGCGTTACTCCTCGCAGGGAACGCCGCGCAGCGCCATGCGCTCGAAGATGCGGAAGATCTGCGTGTACCACAGATCGGCGGTGGACTGCGGCTTGACGAGGATGGTGGTCACGCCGGCGAGCTTGCCGCCCCACACATCGGTGTAAAGCTGGTCGCCGACCATGACGGCCTCCTCCTTACGGGCGCCCAGGCGCTTCATGCCCGCCGCGATGGCGAACGGAAGCGGCTTACAGGCGAAGGAGATATAGTCCATGCCGAGCTCGCCCGCGGAGCGCGAGACGTGACTCACATGCCAGTTGTTGGAGACCATGATGAGCTCGAAGCCGAGCTCACGGGCGTGATCGAGCCAGGCTGCCACGGATTCGGGCGCACAGGTACGGTCGCGCGGAACGAGGGTGTTGTCGCGATCGAGCAGGATCGCGCGTTTACCCGACGCCCACAGGGCATCGAGGTCGATGTGCTCGACGCACGTGATGTAGCGGCTGGGGGAAAAGATGCTCATAGGCGCTACTCCCAGGACTTTTGATGATCGTCGTAGGTCTCGGAGAAGAACTCCTCGTCCTGCGTGATGAAGAAATACAGATCGTTGGAATCGGTGGGATTCAACGTGGCGCTGATGGCCTCCGCAGACGGAGAGCAGATCGGCGTTGGGGGAAGACCGGCGTTCTTGTACGAGTTGTACGGACTGTCGATAGTCTGGATGTCGTTGGCGGTGACCTCGCCACCCGTCACGTACATGAGCGTGGCATCGCTTTGCAGGTACGGACGCCCGGCGAAGTCGCCCTTACCGGCAAGGCGGTTCAGGAACACCGACGCGACGTGAGATCGCTGCTCCGCGTGAAGACCCTCGCGCTCGACGATGGAGGCAAGATCGAGCAGCTGATAAGCAGTGAGCTCGACGCCGAACCTCGCCTTGATGGAAGCCAGACCGGCATTGAAATCTAACGCGTCGAGGACGTCGACCTGGAACTGGCCGAGCATGGCGCGGATGATCTGGTCGGCGGTCGGCGTGCCCTGGAACGTGTACGTCTTGGGGAACAGGAAGCCCTCGAGGGAGTCGTCAGCGGCATCGGAGAGGAACGCGAAATCGGCAACGTAGTTGGAAGCCTTGGCCTGCGCGATGAAGTCGTCGGCGGGGATTCCGTAAACCTCCTCGACGATGCGGGCGGTCTGGGCAACGGTCTTGCCCTCGGGGACCGTGAGCTTGACGCCCTCGACGTTGGGACCGGCCACGAGCTGCTTGACCACGGAGATGGGGTCCTGCAAGGTCTCGAAGCGGTACTCGCCGGGCTTGAGCTGCATCTCGGCGCCGAGTTTCTTGACGGCGGCGTAGTACTCGCCGGCGTCCTCAACGACGTGGTTCTCGACCAGGGTCTGCGCGATGACGTCGCCCGTCGCGCCCTCGGGGATGACGACGTTCACGGGCTGTCCGGCCTCGATGGCCTCACCCGAACCGCCGAGCACGCGCGGGAACACGAAAACGGCCGCCACGGCAACCACGGCTATGGCGATAAGCACGCCGAAGATGGACGGGGAGCTTGGAGCGCTTGGCTGCAGCCTGCGCGTAGACGGGGTGCACGCCACCGGAGCGGCCGTGCGCGCGAGCTTGGGACGGCGCCTGAACGCGCTGAGGACGCGGCGCCGCCCCACGAGCGGGTCGCGGGGCGTTCGCTGCGGGGCGCGGGGTCGGAGCCGGGGCGTTCGTGCGGAATCGCTTGCCGGCGGGACGCTGGTCCCACTGATCGCGATGCGAGCCGTAGTCGTTAGCCACGATCGTCCTTTCGTCCATGGGAATCGAGCCAGGCCTGCAGGAACAGGGAGGCGGAAATCATATCGACCTTACCGCGCATCTGTTTCTCGTTCAAACCCTGTTCGCGCAGGATGCGCTTTGCCTCGGTGGACGTGAGGCGCTCGTCGATGAATTCGAGCGGAAGGCCGGTCGCGGCGGCAATACGGCCGGCGACCTCCCGAATGTGCTCGGCTTGTGGGCCCTCCTCGCCCGACATGGTCTGCGGCAGGCCGCAGACCAAGACATCGGGCTCATGGTCTTCCAAGATCATACGGAAGGAACGGGCCATGCCCTCCACCTCGCACGCGGGCAGGACCTTGAGCGGCATGGCCACGCGACCGGTGCGGTCGGAGACCGCGATGCCGGTGCGCGTGCCGCCGATATCGAGGGCAAGAGCTACCACGTGCTACCTTCCTGCCGTTTGTTACGCGCCGAGCGCGGTGCGAGCGGCCTCGAGAGCCGCCGCGACGCCCTGGGCGTCCTTGCCGCCGGCCTGGGCCATGGTGGGCTTGCCACCGCCGCGGCCATCGACCAGCGGGGCGATCTGCTTGATGACGTTTCCAGCATGGAAGCCAGCGGAAGCCGCGTCATCGGTAGCGGCGGCGATGAGAGCGGGCGTGCCCTTCTCGGTCACCGTAGCGAGGACGCAGGCGCAAGCGCCGGAGACCTTCTGGCGGATGGTGTCCCAAACGTTGCGGAGGTCGGAGGCCTCGAGGCCGGCGAGCTCAGCCACGACGAGCTTGTAGCCACCCATGTCCTGGGCGTTCTCGATGGCGGAGGAAATGGCGTCGGAACCGCCGCCGGTGAGCGCCTTCTTGAGCTTCTGGTTGGACTCGCGAAGCTCGGCCTGCAGGGAGGAGATGCGAGCGGGAACCTCCTCGATGCGGCACTTGAGCTGCGAAGCGGCAGACTCGGCGAGCGCGGCGCGCTGCTCGAGGTAGGCAATGGCGCCGGTAGAGGTCACAGCCTCGATGCGACGGACATTGGAGCCGGTGGAAGACTCGGAGACGATCTTGAACAGACCGAGCTCGGCGGTGTTGGCCGCGTGGGTGCCACCGCACAGCTCGCGGGAGAACGGCTCGTCCTCGGCGCCGATGGAGACGACGCGGACAGTGTCGCTGTACTTCTCGCCGAACAGGGCGACGGCGCCGGAGGCCTTGGCCTCCTCGATGCCCATCACGCGGGTGACCACGGGCTTAGCGGCGAGGATCTGCTCGTTCACGAGGTCCTCGACGGCACGGATCTGCTCGGAGGTCATGGCCTCGAAGTGGGTGAAGTCGAAACGCAGGGCCTCTGGAGAGACGAGCGAGCCGGCCTGGTTCACATGGTCTCCCAGGACCTCCTTGAGGGCGGCGTCGAGCAGGTGGGTCGCGGTGTGGTTGCGCGCGAGCAGGCCACGGCGGTTGAGGTCGTAGCCGGCAAAGACGGTGTCACCCTCGGAGAGCTTGCCGATGAGCTTGCCCTCGTGGACATACAGGCCGCCCTTGGAAACGGTGTTGGAGACGAAGAACTGGGCGTCGGCGGTGTCGATGAGGCCGTGGTCGCCCAGCTGACCGCCCATCTCGGCGTACAGCGGGGTGCGATCGAGCACGACGGAGGCCTCGGCGGCGTTCTCGGCGGACGCCACGCGCTCGCCGTTCACGACGATGGCGAGAACATGAGCGCCCTCGATGCTCTCCTCCTCGTAACCGGCGAACTCGGTGGCCGGGAGCTGGTCGGCGAGCTCGGTCCAAACGTCGTTGAAGGAACCCCAGGCGTCACCCTTGGCGGCGGCGCGGGCGCGGGCCTTCTGCTCGGCCATCTCGGCGTCAAAGCCGTCGATGTCGACGGCATGGCCGGCAGACTCGGCGATCTCGACGGTGAGGTCGATCGGGAAACCGAAGGTGTCGTGCAGCATGAAGGCGGCCTTGCCGGAGAGCTGCTCGCCCTCGCCCAGGGCACCGAGCTGCTCGTCGAGGTAGACGCGACCGTTGTTGAGCGTGGTGGAGAAGCGCTCCTCCTCGGCGTTCACGATGCCCTTGACCAGGCCGGCGTTCTCGACGAGGTTGGGATAGGCATCGCCCATGACGTCGTTCACCGCATCGATGAAGCGGCCGAGGAACGCGTCCTCGATGCCCAGCAGGCGGCCGTGGAACACGGCACGACGCAGCAGGCGGCGCAGGACGTAACCACGGCCCTCGTTGCCGGGCAGGACGCCGTCGGAGATGAGGAAGTCGACGGAGCGGGCGTGGTCGGCGATGATGCGCAGGGAGCGGGAGGCGCCGGTGTACTCGTTATCGACGTAGGTCTTACCGGAGATCTCCTCGCCCAGCTTGATGAGGCTCTGCATGACGTCGCCGTCGAAGAAGGAGCTCTTGTGCTGCATGATGGCGGCCATGCGCTCGAGGCCCATGCCGGTATCGAGGTTGCGGTGGGGCAGCTCGGGCATGGAGCCGTCCTCCTGGCGATCGAACTGCGTGAACACGAGGTTCCAGAACTCCAGGAAGCGATCGCAATCGCAGCCGGGGGCGCAGTCGGGGCAGCCGCAGCCGACCTCCTCGCCGAGGTCGAAGTAAATCTCGGAGCAGGGACCGCAGGGGCCGGTGGGGCCGGCAGCCCAGAAGTTGTCGTCCTCGCCGAGGCGGGTAATGTGGTCCTCGGGAACGCCGAGGGCGCGCCAGACGTCATGCGTCTCGTCGTCGTCAGTGAAGACGGTGAAGTGCAGACGCTCCTTTGGAAGCTTGAAGACCTCGGTGATCAGCTCGTAGGCCCAGGTGCATGCCTGCTCCTTGGTCACACCGCCAAAGGCGAAGTTGCCGAGCATCTCGAAGAACGAGGCGTGACGGCCGTCGGAGCCGATGATGTCGATGTCGTTGGTACGCACGCACTTCTGGCACGAGCAGGCACCGATCTCCTTCATGACCTTCTTGCCCTGGTAGTACTCCTTGAACTGGTTCATACCGGCGTTGGCGAGAAGCAGCGAGGGGTCGTCGGGGACGAGGGACGAGCTGGCATACAGCTTGTTGCCACGCTCCTCGAAGAAGTTGAGATAGGCCGAGCGAATCTCGGCAGTAGACATGGTGGGATAGTCAGCGGCCATGCGTAAACTCCCTGGGTTCAATTCGCGTCCCCACCTAGGGGGAACAGTTTCCAAACCCAGCTATTATACGTTAACGCACGTCGTCAGTTGTGTCGGTTTCCTCGGGTTTCTTAGCATCCTCCACCCGCTCGTGCGCGGAGAAGGGCATCTCAAAATCGATGAGCTTCGCCCAGGGATTCTCGAGCTCGGGCTTGGGCAGCGCCTCGGCCTCGGGCACCGAATCGCTCGCAAGAATCTGCGAGTCGGCGACGAAGGTGTCGTCGCCCAGCGCGTCGAACGCGGGGACGGGACGTCCCTGCGCGTCGCGGAACGGGGCGCCGCGAAACAGCGCACCCTCATACGAGACGATCTGCTCGCCGGTACGGGTCTCGAAATAGAAGATGAACAGCGACTTGATGACCGCCACGAGCGGCAACGCGACGATCATGCCGATCGCCCCGCCAAAGGTGGAACCGACCACGAGAGCCGTGAGCGAAAGCACGGGATGGACCTGCATGGTGGACTGATTGATCTTGGGGGCGATCACGTTGTCGGTGATGTTTTGCGAGAGCATGGCCATGACCATGGTCCAGATAGCCATGATCGGGCTGTACACCAGGGCGATGAGCGTCGCGATGATAGCCGAGATCGAAGGGCCGACCACCGGAATGATGTTCAAAATGCCCGAGAGGATGCCCATCGTGATGGCATAAGGGTGGCCCACGATCATGAATCCGACGAACGCCAGGAATCCCTGGATCATGGAGTTGATCAGGGTCGAACGCAGGTAGCCGCCCACGGAACGGCTGAGCACCGCGACCATGAGGCGATAATCGTCGGCCTTATCCTCGGGCAGGATGCGGCAGATCTCCTCGTTGATGCGCGGATAGTCACACGCGAGCCAGAACGCCAACACGAATCCAAGGAAGACGGTGAACACCATGGAGGCGATGTTATTCACCATGGGCACGATACCGTCGCGGACCGCGGAGAGCAGGCCCGAGAGCGCCTGATTGATCATGTCCTGCGCGGAGGCGAACAGCGACTCGATATTCACCACATCGTTCAGGTGCTCGACGATGGCGAATTTGTTCTCCATGCGCATGGCCCAGGAACTCAGGGCAGCGAGCTTGGCGGGGGCGTCGCGCAAAAGGTCGATCAGCTGACCGGTGACCATAGGGATCACCAGGGCAAAGAGCAGGACAAAGCCCACGATGACGACGAGCAGGCCGATGAGGGCGCCACCGGCGCGCGGCAGACCGCGCCGCTCGAGGAAGTTCACGATCGGGGAGGCCATGAAAGCCGAGATCGCACCAACCGAAAGGAAAATCAGGACGTTGGACAGGGACCCGATGAGCTGGAACACCACCGCGCAGATGATGATCACTCCGATGACGATCCAAATGTTCAAAAACGTCGTGCGCATGAGGCGCTCGGTGCGGGCGGTGTCGTGCTTCATGATTCCCCTTATGCATCCGGCGCATCGCCGAAGATGGCGCGACGGCCGGGTTTAACCGGTCATGACCCCTTCGGGGTCGATCTTATCCTGGATCTTCTTGAGCGTCCGGCGCAGCAGGCGGCTGACCTGGACCTGGGAGATGCCGAGCTTCTCGGCGATCTCGATCTGCGTCATGCCCTTGAGGAAGCGCATCTCGATGACGTCACGCTCCCTCGGGGAGAAGCTCGCAAGCGCCTCCTCGATGATGATACGGTCGTCCGTGAACGCGAGATCGGAATCCTCGGTCGCATAGCGATCGATGACCGACGGGGTGTCATCGTCGTCGGCGCCAGACGGGGCCTCGAGGGAGACCGAGCTGTACGCAGAGGAGGACTCCATGGCCTCGAGGACCTCGTCCACGGTCGCGTCGAGGTAATCGGCGATCTCGGCGATGGTCGGAGAGCGCTGCAGCTGCGAGGTGAGCGTGTCTGTGGCCTGGTTGACCTTGGCCGAAAGCTCCTGCAGGCGGCGCGGCACGCGGACCGACCAGCCCTTATCGCGGAAATGGCGCTTGATCTCGCCCATGATGGTGGGTGTGGCGAAGGTGGTGAACTCAAGCCCGCGACTAGGGTCAAAACGGTCGATCGCCTTGAGCAGACCGAGGTACCCGACCTGAATCAGATCGTCGATGGGCTCTCCCCTGTTCTTGAATTTATTTGCGATGAAGCGCACGAGATTCAGATGGGACATGACGAGCTTCTCGCGCGCGTCCATATCCCCTTCCTCCTTGAATCGGCGGAAGAGCTCGCGGGTCTTCTCCTTATCCCAAGCGCTCTTACCCGAGGTCTTAGAGGTCATCGACGTCCGCCTTCACTTCGAGCACGAGACGGGCGGGAGTCTCGACCTTCTGATAGACATCGCAGACGGAGCCGAGGATCAAATCGGCGTACGCGGCGGTGGGATCGTCGGCAGAGGGCTCCGCAAAGGCATCCGCCTCGAGGGTGAACGTCATGGCCACGCGCGTGGAGTCGACATCAAAATCGATGGTGAGGGTCTCGTCGGGCGAAGTGGCACACGCGTAGATAAAGGCCTCCTCGGCAGCCATGCGGATATCCTCGACGCACTCGACCGACATGGAGGAGAGCGTGGCGACGTTCGCCGCGGTCATACGGACGAGACGGGCCAGATCGGGGTCGCACGAAACGACGAGAGAGATGGCAGTGGGGTTATTCATTGATGGTCTCCTCGCCGGGGTTGTAGGTGAAGTAGATGCGGGGCTCGGCCTGGGGCTCGCCCTCAGGCGCGGGCGCCTCGGCAGGCTGGACCGCAGACTGGGCAACGGGCTCGTCATCGTGCGCGGGCGCGGGTTTTACGGCCTTGGGGGCTGCGGCCTTGTGGCCGCGGTGGAGCAACCTTTGGACCTTACCGGATGCGGCGTCGGCAAGCTCGGTGACGGCGTTAGAAGCGCTACTGGCGGCACCGCTCACGGCGGAGACATCGCGCAGAACGCCATTGACCTCGATCAAATCGGCAGACAGCGCCTCAACGGCGACGGTTGCCTGCTTGAGCAGCGGCTCGACCTGGGCAACTGCGGGCTGAAGCTCATCGACGACGCCGTCGAGCTTGGCTACGACAGGACGAGCCTCCTCGATAGTGCTGTTGACCTGCTCCACCGTCTTGTCGAGCGAAGCCACGACGTCGCGGGTGCGACGCAAGGTAAGCGCGAGCTCCGCGACGGCCCAAACGCCGACCAAGGCGAGCACGACAAGGACGATCTGCATAGGTTCCATGGATGCCTCCATTGCAAACGAGCGACACACGTAAGGTTGATGATACCCCACAAGGACCGGGCGCAAACAAGGCCCAAACCCTAGCGCGGCTTGTTCTCCGCCCGCCATTGCTCCCAACCGCGACCGCTGGGCTGCCAAAACACCCCGCGTTCCAGGCCCTCGGGCAAATAGCGTTGCTCCACCCAGCCCTGGGGGTAATCGTGCGGATACTTGTAGTCGCCATATTCGTCTGAACCGGGGCGATGACGGTCGCGCAAGTAGCTGGGAACCTCACGTTGCCCGCTTGTGCGAACGTCGGCCAGAGCGGCGTCGATGGCGGCCTCGGCAGCATTCGACTTGGGCGCGAGGGCGTTGTAAATGGCGGCCTGTGCAAGGTTGATGCGGCACTCCGGATAGCCGATGACCTCAGCCGCCTTAAATGCGGCCTCGGCCACAAGGAGCGCGGTGGGGTCGGCATTGCCGATGTCCTCACTCGCCTGGATCATGATGCGCCGGGCGATGAACTTGGGGTCCTCCCCCGCGTCGATCATGCGGGCGAGCCAATACACCGCCGCGTCGGGATCGCTGCCGCGCATGGATTTGATGAAAGCCGAGATGATGTCGTAATGCATGTCGCCGGACTTGTCGTACGACAGGCCGCGGCGCGGATTGGCTTGCTTCACATCTTCGAGCTCGATCGGGATGGGAGATGCGGAATCGGCCGGGGCTTCGCCCTCGCGACCGGGCCTGGTAAGGGCGATCTCGCTCGCCAACTCGAGCGTGGTGAGCGAACTGCGCCCGTCGCCGGCGGCGAGCGTGCAGATCGCGCGAATAACCTCATCACTGGCGCTGAAGCGCCCGTCGAGCCCCTCCGGTGCGCTCAGAGCACGGCGGACCAGGCGCTCGACGTCCTCATCGGCCAGGTGCTCGAGCTCCACGACGCGGCTGCGCGACAGCAACGCTGAGTTCACCTCGAAGTACGGGTTCTCCGTCGTGGCGCCGATCATGACGACCGTACGGTTCTCGACCGCGTGGAGCAGGGCATCTTGCTGGGAACGGGAGAAGCGATGGATCTCGTCGATGAACAAGATGGTGCGGCGGTCGAACATCATGAGGCGGTGCTTTGCCTCATCGATCTCTCGGCGCAGGTCCTTGACGGTGCCCGTAACGGCGGAGACCTCCACGAACTCGCTCTTGGTGTGCGAGGCGATGATATGCGCCAACGTGGTCTTGCCCGTACCTGCGGGTCCGTACAGAATCACACTGGAAAGCACGTCGTGCTCGATGGCGGATCGAAGCCAGGAGCCCGGGCCCACGGCCTTCTTCTGACCCACGTAATCATCGAGCGTCGACGGGCGCATGCGAACCGCAAGCGGTGCGTTCTTGAGCTGTTTTACGCGCTCGTTGCTGGAAAATAACGTGTCCATGGGCCTTCTCCGACGATCGTTCATTCAAACAAGAGTGTATCAAACGACCAGCCCTATTCAAACACCTGTTCGTATTCACTCGTTGATGTAGGTGCGCTGCGGAAAATCGAGCTCGGGGAACAGCGTACATGCGAGCTCGATGAAGTAGCCGTCCGTCATGCTGGCAATATAGTCGATCACCGTCTGGTCAAAGTCGCTCGACCAATCGTACGTGCGGCCGTAATGCGCAAGCGCTTTGTCGATCCTGGCAATGTGGTGCCTAAAGATGGTGCTATGCTCGTCATGCGCCTTGAGGTCGCCGAGGAAGTGCTCGTACATGAGGCTGAACGCCCGTGCCATCATGTCCTTGCGCTCCTCCTCGATCGCGACGGAATGGTAGATCATCGCGTAGTTCTCACGCTTGGCACGGCGAATCTCCTCGAAGAGCTCCTCGCTCATCTCGATACGGTCCTTGCCGTAACTATGCTCGACGATATCGATCGACGCACGCGTTAGGATCCACGAGTTATACCGGCCGCCCATACCGTCGGCAAACGCGCCCTCATCCACAAGACCCGCCTCGATGGCGTCCTGGCGGTCGCGCCCGACATAGGCGATGATGTCGGAGATGCGGACCACGCAGGCCTCGAGCGTCATGGGACGAAGCGTCTTCACGTAGTCGAAATCGCTCGCATAGCAACGATCGACGACTGCGTCGAACTCCTCAAATCCACTCAAGCCGGACAGCTCGAAAACGCGCTGCTCGTATTCGCCGTTATGGCAGAGCACTCCGTCGAGGGTCTGCAGCGAGAGATTCCTGCCGTACAGCCCGTCCAGGACGCGGACGGAATGGACGTTGTGGAAAAACGAACGGCCGGTCCGAGCCTCGCTGATGTCGTTCAACAACGCCTCCCCCGTATGTCCGAAGGGCGTATGACCGAGGTCGTGCCCGAGACCGATCGCCTCGATGAGATCGCAATTGAGGCCGAGTGCGCGACCGATGTCGCGCGCGATACGGGCCACGAGCTGCACGTGCAGGCCGCGACGGGACAGATCGTCGTTGCTGCGGAAGCTGAAGACCTGCGTCTTGCCGTTATAGCGGTTATATGCGGGAAGATGCAAGATCTTCTCGGTGTCGCGAACATAGGAGGGGCGCCAGATGCTGTTGCGATCGGCCGGGCGGTCCTCCCTGCGGATCACGTCCTCATCGAATGCACGGTAGGGATTGACCCATCCCCGTGCGCGGTCGTCCTCCATACGCTCGACGAGCGCATGGGACAGCTGGTCGGGCATGGAATTTAGGCGGTCGAACAAGGTGCTCTCGGTCGTACTCATGTGCTCATCCAATCTCTC
The DNA here is from genome assembly GCF_000156175.1 of Collinsella intestinalis DSM 13280. GTDB lineage: Bacteria > Actinomycetota > Coriobacteriia > Coriobacteriales > Coriobacteriaceae > Collinsella > Collinsella intestinalis. The sequence continues at coordinate 290,020 of NZ_GG692710.1, read as the reverse complement.
ACGATTTCATGCGCTTATAGTCGCATACCGAGAGGACAAAACACGGTCCAGTTTCACGGAAGCAAAGAAGCGAGCGGGACGAGCGCACACCCAATGGCGACGAACGGCAGCAGCGGCAGGGCGTCTCGTCGCGCCAGCAAGCCGCAAACGGCGAGCAGGCACAATCCCAAGATAAACGAAGCAAGCGCATAGAGCGGGTCGGCCAACATGAGCGCGGCGAGGAACTTGACGTCTCCCCCACCGAGCCCTGCGGCTCCGCTGTGCATGCGGCGCCAAAGGGTCTCGGTCGCAAGCAACAACGCCATCACCGCAACGGCCGCCAATGCATGCCAGGCAAAACCGCGGATGCCGCCATACATCAACCCAAAGATGGCGCTCGTGGCCGCCAACAAGACCGAAAGAGCATGCGGGAACCGTCGCTCACGCGCATCGATAAAGGCGGCCGCCGCAATCTCGCCCGCAAGGATGACCGAAACGAGCATGTCGAGGACGGTCGACAGTTGCGTGGGCATGACCGCCTCCTTCACCATCGGTATAATGGGTTAAAAACCGCGAATGCAAGCGAGGACACCATGGAAGCACCCTCTTTTGATTACAGCAAGATAGCACCGAACGCCCCCGAGGATACCGATCTCGTTTCGCGCCAGCCGTTGATCGAGAGCGCCAGCGCGTCCACCGCGAATCAGGCGAACGATTCGAACTTCGCCTACATCCTTACCGGATGCGTCTTGGGCGGCCTCGCCGTGTTCACCATCGCGTTCCTGTGGTTGGCCTTCGGCGTCATGCAGTCCGCCGTAACCGCCCCCTACATGTACGACCACATGGAGGAGTCCCACACCGATTCTTGGGATGACTATTCGAGCGAGCTCGAGGAATTCGAAGACCAGCTGTGGGACGAGTACCACAGCAGTCATCGCAACGCGTAGCGCCCGTCCGAACAAGCTTAAGACCGAAGGACCCCGCCGCCCATCATCGGGCCGCGGGGTCCTTCGCTACTTTGCGCCGTCGAGCACCTCGTCCAGCGTGACGCTCACATCGTGCGGCGTGGGCACCCAGTCGACCTTGAGGAACAGGGCGGCCACGGTAAGCGGCACGTAGGTGAACATGAACAGCGGGAACGTGAACAGGTTGGTGAAGATGCGCCATTTCTGCGGGCAGTGAATGTGCTTCCACTCGGTGATGGTGGTGGACAGGCCCATCACGAAGAACGTGCCGTACATGTAGGCGAGCATCATGATGATCGACCCGATCGCCATCTCTATCTCGGCATCCGTGGCCAAGAAGCCGTGGCTCAAGCTGCCTACCGCGATAAACGTCACGTTGACAAGCAGGCACATGAGGGTCAGCAGCATCGCCGGACCGACGACCATGAGCATGTCGTAGGCCGCAAACCGATGGAACTTGCCGATGGACTTGAACATATGGCGTCCGTAAGTGAACAGCACCTGGTAAAAGCCCTTTGTCCAACGCATGCGCTGCTTGATCGAGGCCTTGAGCGTGACCGGCTGTTCATCGAAGAACTCGGCCGGCGCGTATCCGATCCGAACGCCGTGGATGGCGCAGAACGTCGAGAACTGGATGTCCTCGGTCAGGGTATGGAAATCCCAGCCTTTCATGCCCTCGATGAGCTTGGCGCTCACCAGATACCCCGAGCCCGACACGGCGCAGGAGGTATGGCAGATCATGCGTGCGTTGTTGAGATAGCGGGCCTCGCGGATGAACCAGGTCGCATAAGCCGAGGAGATCCAGCTGCTGCCGAAGTTCTTGGAGTTGCGGTAGCTCGTGAGCGCGAGATAGCCCTGGTCGAACGCATCGTTCATGATGGTGACGTAATCACGGGAGAGCAGGTTGTCGGCGTCGAAGATGAAGAACGCCTCGTGCTTGCCGGGGTACTCACGAAGGATCCGATCGAATCCGTAATCCATGACCCAGCTCTTGCCCTTACGCGAGAGGTCGTTGCGCTCGTAGACGATGGCCCCCGCCTCGCGCGCGGCCTGGGCGGTGTTATCCGTACAGGCGTCGGCCACCACAAAGACGTCGATCAACTCGGACGGATAATCCTGGTCCTTGATCGATTTGACCAGGTTGGCGATGACCGCCTCCTCGTTATGGGCGGCGATGAAGAACGCATAGGTATGCTGCTTCTTCGCCGGGGGAATCTTCACCTGGCCGCGAATGAGACCGATGAAGAAGAAAACCACCTGATACAGGAAGCAGACAGAGAACACCAGACCGACGATGGTGTTGAAGATGACAATCGGAGTCAAAGCATCTCCCGAGACGAAGGGTGCAGACCGTTCAAGTGTACGCCACTGGATGGGCCTTATGGCATCCGGCAGGATATGAACATGACTGAGGCGGGTGCACCACGCCGATGAACAGCGGGCGCGCCCCCAAACTCAGTCCTCGAGCAAGCCGAGTTGCGGAACGATGACATCGCCCGCGGCCGTGCGGCCGAGCGAGCGATCGTGCAGCTCCTCGAGAGCGGCGGCCAAGTCCCAGGGCAGCTCGTCGCGACAGTTCACGACCTCACCGGTGATGGGATGCTCGAACTGGACGCTCCACGAATGCAAGAACTGACGATCGAGGTCAAGGTTCATGCGCCCGTTGCCCTTGCCGTAGAGCGGGTCGCCCACGAGCGGATGGTGGATATGGCGCATGTGCACGCGAATCTGATGGGTGCGTCCGGTGTAGAGATGGCACTCGACGAGCGTGTATCCCTCATCTCCACGCGCGGGCTCGAAGCGCTCGAGCACTTGGAAGGTGGTGATGGCCTGACGGGCAAATGGATCGTCGGATACGGCCATCTTCACACGGTCGCGCGTGGACCGCGCGATGCCGGTGTTGATCGTGCCCTCATCCATCACGATCTCGCCGTGGACGAGCGTGATGTAGCGACGGTCGAGCGTGCGCGTACGAATCAGATTCTGCAGGGCGCGCTGGGTCTCGTCATCCTTAGCCGCGAGCATAAGGCCAGACGTGTCGCGGTCGAGCCTGTGCACGATGCCGGGACGATCCTCGCCCTGGACGGTGCCAAGGTGCTCGATCCCGCAATGGTAGACAAGTGCGTTGGCCAGGGTGCCGTCCTCATGTCCATGAGCGGGATGACACACCAGGCCGCGCTGCTTGGACAGCACAAGGAGATGGTCGTCCTCATAGCGGATGTCGAGCGGAATGGCCTGAGGCACGATCGCCCCCGGCTCGCGCACCTCGGGAAGCTCGATGGAGATGCGGTCACCCTCGCAAACGACCTGCTTCTTGGACAGACATGTCTCACCGTTGACGGCAACGGCGCCGGCCTCGACCAGCTTCGCACAGGCAGAGCGTGAGGGACAGGCATCCTGGGCCCCCAGATAGGCGTCGAGGCGCTCACCGGCCGCCTCGGACGGAACGAGCAGATGCACGTCGGCTGCCATTACGCATCACCGCCGTCAGCGGGGACGTCCTCGCCCTCCGGGCGTGCAGTATCTCCGCCCTGCGCATTGGAAGCGGCACGCGCGCGACGGACACGCTCGGCGCGACGCTTCTCGCGACGCGCTACCGCGGCCTCATCACGGGCGTTCAGCTCAGCCGTCGCATCGACCTTTGCCGCGGGCGAAAGGAACATAAAGCCCACGAACGCGAAGAAGACGCCGACGCAGATACCGATATCCGCGACGTTGAAAACCGGGAAGTCGATGAAATCGGTGGCGATGAAATCGACGACATAGCCGAGCATCAGGCGGTCGATCGCGTTGCCAAGCGCTCCTCCGGCCACAAGGCCCAACCCGAGCGTCTCGAGTTTGGAGACCTGACGGGTGCGAGTCAGGTACTGCAGGATGGCGACGATCACAAGGGCCGCAAAGGCGACGAAGATCAGGCCCATGCCCTCGCCGAGGCTGAAGGCAGCGCCCTTGTTCGCCACAAAACGGAAGCTCAAGATCCCCGGGATCACGGAGACGCTCTCCCCCGTCACCATGAGGGTGTTCTTCACGAACACCTTCGTGACGTAGTCGAGAGCGAGCGTTGTGACGGCGGCGATCAACGCCACGCAGGCACGCCACGATAGAGACGGCCAGAAGGCCGCTTCTGTCTTCTTGTCTGCCACGTCGGCCCCTTTCATCAGAGGCTCGGGAGGGGTCAAGCGCCCCGCCCGAGCCTCGGCATGTTCAATTCGCATGCTTCGCGAGCAGGAGATTAGGCCAGCGCGGCGGCGCAGCGGTCGCAGATGTGCGCATGCTCGCCATGGACGCCCGTGCTCTCGCGGAAGTTCCAGCAGCGGTCGCAGGCCTCGCCATGCGCACCCTCGATCTCAGCGGTAAACTGATCGCCCTCGGCCAGCTCCACCTCGGAGACGATGTAGAACTCGGCAAGGTCAACGGCCTTGTCACCGGTGAGCAGGGCGAAAGCCTCTGCCGGGGCGGTCGCCTTCACGCGAACCTGCTGGCTCTTGGTAAAGGTGCCCTCGGCGCGCGCGGCCTCGATGGCCTTGGTGACGACGCTGCGGAGCTCGAGCGACGCCTCGAGGACGCCGGCGAACTCGTTGGCCTGCTCGAGCGTGATGGGGCTCTTGTACCAATCGAGAAGGGCCGCGTACTCCTGGTTGTCGCGGCAACCGGCGGGAGCGAACTCCATGGCCTCATCGACCGTGTAGGACAGAATCGGCTGCAGGTCGCGCATGAGCATGGAGAGCAGCTCGGCCACGACGGTCTGCGCGCTGCGCATCTCGTGGCTGCCGGGCCTCTCGCAGTACAGGCGGTCCTTCAGCGCGTCAAGGTAAACGTTGGAGAGCTCGGTGACCACGAAGTCGTACAGCGTGCGGTACGCGCGGTTGAACTCGAAGCCCTCGTAGGCGGCGTCGACCTCGGCCTGCACCTGCGTAAGGCGGGCGAGCATGAGCTTGTCGAGCGGCATGAGCTCGTCAAAGGCCACACCGTCGGTCGTGGGCTCGAACTGGCCCTCGAGCACGGACAGCAGGAAGCGCAGGGTGTTGCGGAAGCGACGGTACGCGTCGGAGGTGCGGGCGAGGATCTCGTGGTCGCAGGCGACATCGGTGGAGGTGTCCACGGAAGCAACCCACAGACGGATGATGTCGGCGCCCATCTCGTCGCAGATCTTGTTGGGGTCGATCACGTTGCCGAGCGACTTGGACATCTTGCGGCCCTGGCCGTCCAGGGTGAATCCCTGGGAGATGACGGCCTTGTACGGAGCGATGCCGTTGGTGCCCACGGAAGTCAGCAGCGAGGACTGGAACCAGCCGCGGTGCTGGTCGGAACCCTCGAGGTAGACGTCCGCCGGATACTTGAGCTCGGGGCGGTACTCGCACACGGCCTTCCAGGACACGCCGGAGTCCCACCACACGTCGAGGATGTCGCGATCGGCCTTGAGGTGATGGCCGCCGCACTTGGGGCACACGCAGGCGTCGCCGAGGTAGGACTCGGGAGCATCGGTGAACCAGGCGTCGGAGCCCTTCTCATGGAACAGAGCGATGACCGCGTCGAGCGTGTCGTCGTTCATGATCTTCTCGCCACAGTCGGCGCAGGTGAAGGACGGAATCGGCACGCCCCAGTTGCGCTGACGGGAGATGCACCAATCGGGACGCTGCTCCACCATGGCGCCAATGCGGTTGACGGCGTGCTCGGGATACCAGGACACGTGGTTGCGCACCTGGTCGAGCGCCTGCTCGCGCAGGCCGGTCTTGTCCATGGAGACGAACCACTGATCGGTGGCACGGAAGAGCACCGGGTTCTTGCAGCGCCAGCAATGCGGGTAGCTGTGGGTGATCTTGACCTCGGCCACGAGCATGCCGCGGTCGCGCAGGAACTGGATGATGTGCGGGTTGGCCTCGTCGGTGTCCATGCCGGAGAACGGGCCGCCGGCACCGAACTCGTCGCCGTTGTAGAAGCGGCCGTCGTCGTCGACGGGCATGCAGACGTCCATGCCCTCCTTCATGCAGACGTAGTAGTCGTCCACACCGTGGCCGGGCGAGTTGTGAACGATACCGGTACCGTCCTCGGTGCCCACGTAGTCGGCCAGCAGGGCGACGCCCTCGACACCGTCGAAGACAGGCTGCTTGTAATGCAGGTGGTCGAGCACCTCGGCGGGCACCTCGTAGGGCTTACCGTCGACCATCACGGGAGTGACATCCCAGCCGGCGATGCCGCAGACCTTCTCGGCGAGGTCCTTGAGCATGATCTCGGCGCGGCCGTCGTGCTCGATGGCGGTATAGATCGCCTCGGGCTTGAGAGAGACCGCCTGGTCCGACGGGATGGTCCAGGGCGTGGTGGTCCAAATCACGAAGTCGACCGGGCCATCGAAGGACTCGAGACCGGCGGGCTTGCTCGTCAGCTCGAAGCGGACGTAGATGGACGGGCTCGTCTCGTCGGCGTACTCGATCTCGGCCTCGGCGAGCGCGGTGTGGCAGTGCTTGCACCAATGCACCGGCTTGTGGCCGCGGTACACCATGCCGCGGTCGAACATGGCCTTGAAGGCCTCGATATCGGCGGCGTCATGCTGATGGTAGAGCGTGAGGTAGGGGTTGTCCCAATCGCCCAGAACGCCCAGACGCTTGAAGCCCTCGCGCTGCAGGTCGATGTTCTCGACGGCGAACTTGTTGCAGAGCTCGCGGATCTCGGCCGTGGAGGCCTGGTTGAACTTCTCGGTGCCCATCTGGGTCTCGACCTTGTGCTCGATAGGCTGGCCGTGGCAGTCCCAACCGGGCACGTACGGGGTCTCATAACCCTGCATGGCCTTGTAGCGGTTGATCATGTCCTTGGCGATCTTGTTCATCGCGTGACCCAGGTGGATGGGGCCGTTGGCGTAGGGAGGACCGTCGTGCAGGACGAACTTCTCGTGGCCCTCGTTCTTCTTGAGCATGAGCTCGTACACGTGGTTCTGCTGCCAGCGCTTGAGACGCTCCGGCTCGCGCTGCGCCAGGGCCGCCCTCATGGGGAACTTGGTCTTGGGCAGGTTCATGGTCTGCTTGTACTCGTTTGCCACGAATACCCCTCTCTGTTGTGGGCGCATGAAAAAAGCGCCCGTCCTAGCTCAAGCTGGGACGAAGCGCCTATGAATGCGGGAAGCAGACCCGCGTGCGTTTCGCTATACCACCCAGCTCAAAGGTTCGCGCGATCGCGCTCCCCTCGTACTCGGCTGGTCTGTCACGACGACCATCCCGGCGACGCCTACTGGGCGCGAACGCGCCGTTGGGGCCGCGGCTCCGGGGTGATATTCGATGCGGCCGCACGCACCCGGATCGCAGCTCCCCGGGCTCTCTTCGCCGTGCGGGTCCGACCTACTCGTCCCCATCAACGCCTGTGAGTCGACATGATAGCACGGGCGGAGCGCCCAGAGGGCGAAACTCACAGCCCGACCACGTCGAGCAAACGATCATGTGGCCCTGCGCCGCAACGCCACGCTAAATCAGCGCAAAACGTTCCCCAAAACGTACACTTATTTTGCAAAACCCCAGGATTCGGATTTCAAAGTGTACGTTTTGGGGAACGTTTTGCCCCAATATACCGGCATTCGGTGAACTCAGACGTCGGCCACGTCCACGATTCGCACTCCCCCGCGCTCAAGGGTCTCCGCGAACAGCCCTTGACCGGGAATCAAGCGACCGGTGAACGTTCCATCGTACACCTCGTGCACGCCGCAGCTCGGGCTACGTGACTGCAGGACGGCGGCGGCCAGCTCGCCCGACTCGATATGCGGTTTAAGCCGCGTCATCTCAGCGGCAACGCCCGCACGGTATTCGGCATCGACGCTGACTCCGCAGTTGTTCACAACCTCCCCGTCAACGATCTCCGCGGGAGGACGAGGTGTGGGAAGACCGCCCGCCACCTCGGGACATACCGGAATGATCTCGATCTCGGGATGCTTTGCCAGCTCCGAGAGCAAACGTTCGCTGCGGTTATTGCCGCCGCTGTATTTGCAGTTCTCGCCCAGAAGGCAGGCGCTTACCGCGATTTTCATGGCACCTCCTATGCAAAACGGGCCCCGCAAGCGGGACCCGTTAAAGAACAAGCTATGTTCGCGATACCTTAGAGGGTGTTCACGAGCTTCTGGATGCCGGACTTGCGGTTGGCAGACTGGTTCTTGTGGATGACGCCCTTGGCGACAGCCTTGTCCAGCTTGCGGTAGGCGGTGGTGGCAGCAGCCTGGGCAGCGGTCTTGTCGCCAGCCTCAACGGCGGCCTTGACGTGCTTGATAACGGTCTTGAGCTCGGAGCGGATCGCCTTGTTGCGGACGCGAGCAACCTCGCTGGTGCGGATGCGCTTCTTCTGAGACTTGATGTTTGCCATCGGGTTCGGTTCCTTTCGGGTACTTACAAGGTCTTACTATCCGGCCTCTGAGACACGGTTGTTGAGGTCATACGGGCGAGTATTTTACACGCGCAACCCAGCTCACGCAACAGAAATCAAGCAATATGTGCAGGTTGCGCGGGATTATTCACAAGTTCACCCACCAACTCGCCACAATGACCGAGGATTTACCTGCCCCGGCGCTGCTGGGGGCGGCACATGCCCATGACCCACATCTGGAGCGCCAGCTCGCCGTCGCGCGACCCTTTCAGCGCCAACTCGACATCAACCGCCGAGGACAGTGCCTCGAGCAGCTCGTCCATCTTCCATCGACGGGCCCATGAGGCGTGGTTCTTGACCTGCCAGGTCTGGACGCCCAGGGCAGAGGCCAGCTGCCCGGCCTGCCCGCGGGCATCGAGGGACTTCGCGATGATAAGCTCGCGCAGGCGCGTCACCAACAATGACCAGATTCGGACCTCGCTCTTGGCCGGCTGCAGCTTGAGCAGTTCAAGCGAACGGGTAAGGTCGCGGGCGGCCACCGCATTGAGAAGCTCCCACGGCTTGACCTCGGCGGTACGCATGACATGCCGTTCGACGTCGGCGAGCGTGATCTCGGGGCCGTCGATCATCGAGGCGAGTTTCTTAAGTTCGTTGTCGAGCATGCGCATGTTCTCGCCAGCGCGAGAAACCAGGGCCTCGGCGGCGGGGATGCCCATCGCCTTCCCGTGTGCCTGCGCCATCTTCGCCACGCGGGGTGGAAGCTCATACGCCTTCATGGGAGCACAGGAGATGACGGCCTTCGCCCCAAGTTTTGCGATCGCCTTGTAGAGCCTCGTGTTCTTCGCAAGCGTTGTGGCAACCACCAAACACACCGTCGTGGGAGAGGGATTGGCAAAATACTCCACCAACGGCTCGCTCACCGCCTTGGGCAGCTTGTCACAGTTTCTCAAAATGACCAAACGGAACTCTGACCCCATGGGGAAGGTGTTGAGGGAGGCAATGATGTCGTCGATCTGCGGGTCCTTGGCCATATCCCGTTCATCAAGGTTGAACGCAGCCATGCCGGACGCATCCAAGCGCGCCTTCATCTTCTCGATCGTGTGCGAGCTCTTGAGCTCGTCGGAGCCCACGACGAGGTATCCCGGCAACAACTCCGCCATATGTGCAGCCCCTCTCTCACCGGTCAACTGACGTCTCAGTATAGCGAAGCGCTCAGCGCTGCGTTCGAAACCGAGGATACGGATGCCCCGGCGTCACATGAATATCGCCTACGTCCTTAGTGCACAAGAACATCGATCCCGACGCCTCGACCATGCGCACACATGTGGGATTGGGGTGCCCATAGCGATTCCCCTCGCCGGCACTCGCCACGCAAAGCTCCGGCAGCAGCGAGTCAAGCGCCTTGGCAGATACCGAAACGCGGGACCCGTGATGCCCGAGCTTCAAGACATCGATATCGCCCACTTCCCCCATATACGATTCGAGTTCATCCCGCTCGGTATCACCGGTCAACAAAACGCGAAGGCCCCCGCGTGCCCCCTCATAGGAAACATCCAGCACCGCCGAGTCTGCGTTCTCGTCGCCACGAACCCCGGCATCCGGCCAAATAAGCTCACAGACGAAGGAGCCGACCCGCACCGCATCGCCCTCGCGCAGCTCGCTCACGGCGGGCCCATCGGACAATTCCGCCGGAATATGGTCCGCCGCACCATCCGCAACGTACAGCCGATCGACCCGCACACCCTCGAGAACATCGGGAAGGCCGCCCCAGTGGTCCTTATCCCAATGCGTGATCACAACACCGTCGAGCCCAAAGACATGATTGCGCGCCAGGGCCGTCCGAGTCGCCTCCCCTATCCCCGCATCAACAAGCAGCGTCGACGGCCCGTCGCGTATCAAGATCGCATCTCCCTGCCCGATATCAAGCACAATGACCTCGGGAGGAGCAAAGCGGGTCCAATAGGAAACATGCACGACGATACAGGCGAATATGAGGGCGAGCGCGAGAACAAGACGCTTCGGCATGACGGGCTTCCAGCGAACATACACCAGGAGTGCCGCACCGTAAGCGATCGGCGCTACTACCCACGACGACTCTACCGAAACGAGCGCAAACGGAATGCCCGCACACACCTGCGCGAAAAAGACGGATATGCGCGCAAGGCCGTCGGCGGGCGTCAGGGCGAATTCGGCGATGGCCCCGGCTGCGCCGGACACACCCGTAACCTGGGCAAGCATGTCAGATATAGTTGCCACCCCCGTGCCAAGCAGTCCGGTCACAAGCAAGCCGCTCATGGCCGGGCCGACAAGCAGGTTCGCCAGCGGCGAAACGAGCGACACCTCGCCGAACACCGGCAAAGTCAACGGCAGCGTGGCCCATTGGGCCACCAACGTAATGGACAAGGCGTCCGCAATGGGCGCGGGGACATGCAGAGCGCATAGATGGTGCCGGACATAGGGGCCGAACAGGATAATGAACAGCACACTCGCAACCGAAAGCCGAAATCCAAGGTCATAAACGGCACCAGGATCGACGGCGACCAGGGCGGCCACCGCGATCGCAAGTCCCGAAGGCGCATGCGCTCGGCGATGGCCCATGATCGCCGCCGATGCGATCGCCACCATGCAAACCGAGCGGATCGCAGAAGGGGCTCCCCCGGTGAACACCATGTACGCAGCCATAACGAGAAGCATGACCAGCTGCTGCGCTCCTTTTGAGAGCCCCGCATGGCGAAGCGCTCGCTCAAGCATGGCCGCGATATAAGCGAAATGGCTTCCCGAAACCGCCACGAGGTGCGTGAGCCCGCAAGCGGAGAAATCGGCCTGAGCTTCCGACTGGTTGAGCTCCGTCGTCCTACCGCACACCGTCCCGGCAACCAGCGCCCGATAATCGCTCCCTCCCGCGTCGAGAACGCGCAGCGCTCGGACCCGAAGCGACCCAATCGACACGCCGCGCGCCTCGGTCCCTTGCTCCAAGATCGACACGATACGGGCCGAGGCGACCTCCCCTTTCGCAAATCGGCTTCGCGCATAGTCGGAGTCATCAAGCGCTTTCACGCGACATACGGCGCGAACTGAAGATCCATTCTCAAGCTTCGCGTCACTCAGGACGCGAACCGGCCCAAGGCGCTTTCCCGTATCGACGTCGACCATGAGAGCGGTCGATGAGAAACCCCGCTCGCCGGCAGAAGGATCGCCACGAATGAGCAGGGCGCACGCCCCGCCGCCCGCACCAAGGACCGCGTGACTCCCCGCCCGCCATCTCAACAGCCAGCCGGTTGCGGCGACGCAGCCGATCAAGACACCCATGCCGGACATCGCAATCGGGCGAGCGATGGAGCCGAAGCGACCCGACCCTCGCAAACGGCGAGCGAGGGTGAACGCCAAGACGGACATCAAACTCAACGCCAAAGCGCCGGGCCAGGACACCACGTCGCCGCAATCGTGCAGTCGCCACCCCGCCTCGAGCATGAGCAGCGCCGATGCGCATACGCCCGCTGCGAGAAACGCCGTGGGCGGAACATACGGACGAACCGGCAAATCCCTGCCGCTACCCACCATGCCCATCACACGCATATCGAGCTTTTGAGCTTTTCGAACTTCTTCTCGCCGATGCCACTCACGCGCATGAGATCCTCGATGGTCGAGAACGGGCCGTTCGCGTCGCGATCCTCGACGATGGCGCGTGCGGTCGACGGCCCCACCCCTGGCAACGCGTCAAGGTCCGATTCCGAGGCGCGGTTGATGTCGACGGGCCCGTCGGCAGTGGCGGCCCCCTGCGCAGACGCTCCGACATCGGGAGCCACGGCGCCCGAACCACCACCGCCCGCCTCCCCCATACGCGGTACATACACCTGCTGCCCGTCTTGCAGCTTTGCGGCTCGATTGACGCGAGCCGCATCGGCATCTGCGGCAAACCCACCGGCAGCTTCGATGGCATCCCCCACTCGCGAATCGGCCTGCAGGGTCACAAGGGAAGGAGCGCCTACGGCGCCAGCAACATCAACTACGATGACCTCTTGCTTCTCCGGTTTACTCTCAGATCCCGAGACGCCGTCATCCGAAGCAGCGTCGTCATATTCGACCTCTGCCGCACCTCGCTCCGAACTCCCAGTATCCGAACGCGTGACCAGAACTCCCCCGTCACCGGCACCCGCCGCCCCGAGGGCCCCCGTCACTCCCGCTCCAAGGGCCATGATCAAGAGAGCCGCGACAACCGCCCCGATCACTAGCACCACCGGCCGCTGCCTCGCATAGAGCCTGCAACGTCTTGCCCATGTCATTCTCTCCTCTTGCACTTGTGCCATATGCGCACCTCCCCTCATCAAGCATCGCAAGACGGGAGGCGCGAGGCACCGACAATATGAAGTGGCGCCGGTCGGTCTGTATGGCAATCTGGCCGCAACCTGTCCATCGTGGGCAGATTGCGGCCAGATTTAGAGCCAGATTATGGGGAGGCGTGTGGATTACTCGGCGGTCTGGTAGCGAATCTCGATCTCGCTGTGGCGTTCGCGCATGCAGCGGGGGCGCTTATACACCGGCGCCTCGAAATCGACGTACTCGACATGGGAGACCAGGTAATCGATCATCGCCTCATGATCGAACATCTCCCATGCCTCGTGAACCTCATCGAGCTTCGCATGGGTCTCGGGACGACGCGGCATGAACAGTGTGCAGCAGTCGGGCGCGGTCTCGCACGAGATCTCGTACGTGCCGATCCGCTTTGCGCGCTCGATGATCTCCTGCTTGTCCGAGCCGATGAGCGGCCTGAACACCGGGATATCCACGACCTCGTTGACGGCCATGATGTTCTCGAGCGTCTGCGACGCGACCTGGCCGAGCGACTCGCCCGTGACGATGGCCTTGGCGCCCTCGAGGCGCGCGATGCGCTCCGCCACCGAGTACATGACGCGACGATACATGATCACGCGCAAATCGGACGGGGTCTTCATCGAGATCTCGCGCTGGCAATCGCCGAACGGGACGACGTACATGCGGCCGATCTGAACCGCAGGCGCGAGTTGCTCAATGATATCGCGGCACAGATACTCGCTCGTATCGGCCGTCTGGGGACGACCGGAGAAATGGATCGGCACCACGACGGCGCCGCGACGGGCAAGCTGCCAGGTTGCGACCGGAGAATCGATACCGGAGGATAGCAGCGTCACGACTTTGCCGGCGCTGCCCTGCGGCAGGCCGCCCACGCCGCGCATGCTGCGGGCGTATACATACACGCTGCCCTGGACGACGAGCACGTGCACACAGGCATCGGGCTCGCGCATCTGGACCTTCTTCTCGGGATACGCGAGGCAGAGCGCCTCGCCGACCTGACGGTTGAGGTCCATGCTCGTGAGCTCGTAGTCCGTGTTCGAACGGCGCGCGGCGACCTTGAAGGTCTCGAACGGCCCGAACTCGGCGAGCGCATCGATCGCAGCGCGGCAATACTCATCGGGCTCACGGTTCGTGTGGAACGCCAGCGAGCAGCGGGCGACGCCCGGAACCTGGGCGATGAGCGGCATGGCGCGCTCAGCCTCGCCCTTGGTGGAGAAGGTGACGAGGATATGGCCGGAGATGCGCGTCACGCACGAAGCGGAAAAGGCGGCCAAGGCCGCCTTCAACGAATCCATGAGGACGCGCTCGAACCGCGTGCGGTTCTTGCCCTTGAGCCCTATCTCGTGATAGTGCACCAGGCATACGCGACTTGCCAATTAGGCCTCCTGGGGGTCGATGTGGCCGAGGGCGGCCTCATAACGCTCGTGGTCGTAGGAGATGGTGCCATCCACGATCTCCTCCATGGCCATGGAGATGGTGTCCTTGCCGGACAGCATGACGGTGAGGTCATCGGTGTCCTGGACGGCGAGGACGCGGCTGTGCTGGCCGCGCAGCATGTTGTTGATGTCGCTGGCGCGCTGGGACGCGAGCGAGGAGAGCAGGAACCTATTGTGGTCGGTCTTCTCCAGCAGGTCATCAATGGCAGGCTTCACAACAGACACTTCGGATCAATTCCTTTCGTGACGGTGCAGTACGGCGATGAGTTCCTCCGTGGCGCGCTCGAGATCGTCGTTCACGATGATCTCGTCGTAGCGGTCACGCAGGGCCATCTCGCCTTCGGCGGTGTGGAGACGGAGCTCGAGGGACTCGGGGGTCTCGGAGCCGCGGCCGAGGAGGCGCTCGCGCAAAACATCGAGCGACGGGGGCTCGATGAAGATGAGCACGGCCTCAGGGAAGCGCTCCTTGACGGCCAGGGCGCCCTGGACGTCGATCTCCAAGATGAGGGACTGGCCGGTGGAGAGGTTGCGATCGACCTCGCTGGCAAGGGTGCCATAGCGATGGTCGTGCACCTGTGCCCACTCGATGAAGTCGCCGGCCTCGATGCGGGCCGAGAACTCATCTTCGGACAGGAAGTAGTAATTCACGCCGTCCACCTCGCCGGCGCGCGGGCTCCTCGTGGTAGCGGAAACCGTCAGGCCCAGGTTGGGAACCCGGTCACGCACACGCGCGACAAGAGTGCCCTTTCCTGCGCCTGACGGCCCGGAAATCACAAAGAGCTTTGACTCGCTCTGGCCCACTTACTTGGTGAGCTGCTCGAGGAGCTGCTCGCGCTGACGGACGCCGAGGCCCTGAACGCGACGGGTGGCGGAGATGCCCAGCTCGTCCATGATCTTGGTGGCCTTGGCCTTGCCATAGCCGGGGAGGGACTCGATGAGGGTGGAGACCTTCATACGGGAAGCGATCGGGTCGTCGGAGTTCAGGACGGAATCCAGGGACACCTCGCCCTTCTTGATCTTCTCACGGAGCTCGGCACGAGCGTGACGGGCGGCAGCGGCCTTCTCGAGAGCGGCCTTGCGCTGCTCATCGGTGAGCTGAGGAAGCGCCATTTGAACCTCCATAAAACTAGGCATCTTCTAACTGCGTTCGGGGTGCAATACGTGCTTTTACGTGCATGTTTGAACCTTCAACGGCAATCTAGGGTAGTCCATGCTCTGCCAAATTGCAAGATATCGAGCCAAAATCGGCGTCAAAACCCCTGCATAGAGGCCCTATAGAGGAAAGAAGCGCAGGTAGACACCTGCGCTTCATCATTATTTCACGTTCTCACACAGCTCGGCGACGATGGCCTCGTACGCCTCGACCGGGTCGTCGGCTCCCGTGATGGGACGGCCAACCACGATGTGGCTCGCGCCGCGGGCGATGGCCTGCGACGGCGTGGCGACGCGTGTCTGGTCACCGAGCTCGGCGCCCACGGGACGCACGCCCGGCGTGACGATGAGCGCGTCGGGGCCCAACAGCTCACGCATGCCTTGCGCCTCCACCGGGGAGCACACGATGCCGTCGATGCCGTTGGCCTGCGCGAGGGACGCCAGACGAGCGGCCTCCTCGGCAACCGGGGACTCTACGCCGATCTCGGTGAGCGAGTCCTGGCTCATGCTTGTGAGCACGGTGATGGCGACGAGGTTGGGGCGGTTCCCCCGCACCTCCGCGGCCGCCTCGGCACCCTCGCGGCACGCCGCGAGCATGGCACCGGAGCCCAAGCCGTGCACGGAGAGCAGGTCGGCGCCGGCGAGTGCCGCGGAGCGGGCCGCGCCACGCACCTGATGCGGAATGTCGTGGAACTTCAGGTCGAGGAAAACCTTGAAACCGCGCTCGTTGAACTCACGGACGATGGAGGGACCCTCGGCGTAGAACAGCGTCATGCCGACCTTCAGCCAGGAGGCATGACCGGACAACGCATCGGCAAGCTCGATGGCGCGGTCGCGGTCGCAATCGATCGCGACGATGATGCGGTCGCGGGCATCGGTCTCTAGCATTCGAAGGCTCCGATCAGCTCGTTGATGTCCTTGACTCCCTGGCTCTCGGCCCAGGCCTCGAGCTCGTGCAGGATGCGCACGGACGCATCGGGCTCGACGAAGTTGGCCATGCCCACGGAAACGCAGCAGGCGCCCGCGAGGATGAACTCGGCCGCGTCCTCACCCGTCATGACGCCGCCGACACCGCAGATCGGGATATCGACCGCATTGGCGGCCTCCCAGACCATGCGGACGGCGATGGGGTGGCACAGCGGGCCGGACAGACCGCCCGTGGGCTTGGAGAGCCTGGAGCGGCGCGTGCGCACGTCGATGGACATGCCAGGGATGGAGTTGATGACGGTCAGGCCGTCGGCACCCTCGGCCTCGAGGGCACGCGCGATCTCGGGGATGCGCACGGGAGCCATCTTGACGAAGAGGGGCTTGTCGGTCACCTTGCGGCAAGCGCGCATGACCTCGGAGGCACCTTCGGGGGTGGAACCGCAGGCGGCACCGCCGGCAGCGATGTTGGGGCAGCTCACGTTGATCTCGTATCCGGCGGCCCAGGGGCACAGCTCCACGAACATCTCGAGCGCGCGGACGTACTCCTCGGTGGAGTGACCGGCGACCTGGCAGATGACCTGCGTTCCCTTGGCGGTGAGGTCGGCCAGCCACGGGCCAGACTGCTCGGCAAAAGCCGCCACACCGGGGTTCTGCAGGCCCACGGAGTTCATCATGCCACCGGGGACCTCGGCCATACGAGGCGCGGGGTTGCCCGGCCAAGCCTCCGCTGCGCAGCCCTTCGTGGTGATGGCACCGAGCTGACTCACATCCATGAGCTCGCTGAACTGCCAGCCGTACCCGAACGTGCCGGAAGCGGTGTTGATGGGGTTTTTCATCTTCACGCCGCCGAAGTCGACGGCCATATTCACCTGGCTCACCAGACCACCACCTTGGTCGCATCAAAGACCGGTCCGCACATGCAGGCACCCTGCATGCCGTCGGTCGTCTCGACATTGCAGGTGCTGCATGCACCAAAGCCACAGCTCATCATGCGCTCGAGGGAGGCCTCGCAGTACACGCCCGCCTCGGCCGCAGAGGCAGCAACCTTGCTCATCATGACGCCGGGACCGCAGGTTGCCACGTAGTCGTACTCGTGAGAGGAGAGCAGCTCAGAGGCGGACTCGGTGCAAAAACCGTGCAGGCCGGCCGTGCCGTCATCGGTCGCCACGCAGACCTCGCCGGCGCCCAGCGCCTCGAAGTCCTCGACGCCGACGAGCTTGGCTGCGGTGGCGGAGCCCACGCACGCATCGACCGCGACACCCGCCTCGGCGAGCTCACGCGCCAGGCACAGCACCGGGGGAACGCCGATGCCGCCGCCGACCACGAGCACGCGGCGGGCACCCTCGGGGACGCGCCAGCCGTGGCCGCCAGGGCCGAGCAGGTCGCTCGTGAAGCCACGGCCCCACTCGGACATGCGCTGCGTGCCCTTGCCAACGACCGCGTACCAGATCTCGACGGTGCCGCGCTCCGGATCGGCGGCGACGTAGCTCAGCGGCACGCGCAGCAGCTCACTCGGGTCGCCCGGAACGCGGATGTTCACGAACTGACCGGGCTTGAGCGCGGATGCGAGACGCGGGGCCGAAATGACGAGCGAGAAGATGCCGTCGGCGATCTTCTCGTTCGAAATGACCTCGAAGTCATGCATGCGCGCAGGCGAAGGATTCGGCATATATGCTCCCCTCCCCATGCGAGGCATGGTTGATTGACAATGCCGCACGGGCAGCGCGCGAAAACGCGGCCCGTGCGGCGCTCGAAGCTTATGTTAGCAAACGACGCCGTTGGCGAGCGTGCGCTTGCCACCCACGAACACGTCGGTGGCACGACCGGTGAGCTCGACGCCCTTGAAACCGGAGTTCTTGGCGTGGCTGGCGAAGTCGTCCTCGGAGACGGTCCAGACCTGGTCGGCGTCGAAGACGGTGAGGTCGGCGACAGAGCCCTCGGCGATCTTGACCTGGTCGAGGCCCAGGATCTTACGGGGCTCGGTGGCCATGAGCTCGACCATGCGACCGAAGGTGATCTTGCCGGTCTTGACCAGGTTGGTGATCACGAGGCCGAGTGCGGTCTCGAGGCCGGTCATACCGAACGGGGCGAGCTCGAACTCACGGGACTTCTCCCAGTCGGAGTGCGGGGCATGGTCGGTGGCGATCGTGTCGACCGTGCCGTCGATGACGCCGGCGATGAGCGCCTCGGCGTCCGCAGCGGTGCGCAGCGGCGGGTTCACCTTGAAGCAGGTGTTGTAGGTGCCGTCGATGGCGTCCTCGGTGAGGAACATGTGATGCGGGGTGGCCTCGCAGGTCACGGGCAGGCCCTTGGCCTTGGCGGCGCGGACCATCTCCAGGCCCTTGGCGGTGGAGATGTGCTGGATGTGCAGCTTGGCACCGGTGAGCTCGGCGATCATGATGTCGCGCATGATCTGGAGCTCCTCGCCCTCCGCGGGCCAGCCGAGCAGGCCGAGGCGGGTGGAAACGGCGCCCTCGTTGATCTGGCCGTCGCCGACCAGGTCGTTGTCCTGGCAGTGGCTCATGAAGACCTTGCCGAACATCTGGCCGTAGTCCATGGCACGGCGAAGCATGCCGGCGCCCTGGATGCCGTGGCCGTCATCAGTGAAGGCGACGCAGCCGTGCTCGACCATGTTGCCCATCTCGGAGATGATCTCGCCCTTGAGACCACGGGTCATGGCGCCGGAGGGGTACACGCGGCAGTGGCCCTTGGCGGCGGCGACGGATTTGATGTACTCGACCACGACGCCGTTGTCGGTGACGGGGTTGGTGTTGGGCATGGAGCACACGCCGGTGAAGCCACCCTTGGCGGCAGCGGCGGTCTCGGACTCGATGTCGCCCTTGGCCTCGAAGCCGGGCTCACGCAGGTGGACGTGCATATCCACCAGGCCGGGAACGAGGTACTTGCCGGACAGGTCGACGACCTCGGCACCCTCGTGGCTGAGGTTCTCGCCGACGGCGGCGATCTTGTCGTCCTCGACGAGGACGTCTACACGTCCGTCAAGCTCGACAGACGGGTCGACGACGTGGGCATTCTTAAGAAGCAAGGCCATTATCGGCACCTCCAAGCAGCAGATACAGGGCAGCCATGCGCACGCAGATACCGGCGTACACCTGGTCGAGGATGACGGAGCGCTCCGGGTGATCGGGCATGTAGGAGTCGAACTCCACACCGCGGTTGATCGGGCCGGGGTGGCACACGATCGCGTCGGGCCTCATGAGACGCTCGCGGGCCTTGGTGAGACCGTAGAGCTGGTGGTACTCGCGCTCGCTCGGGAACGGCGCGCCCTCGAGGCGCTCGCGCTGAATACGCAGCATGTAGACGACGTCCAGGTCCGGCAGCACATCATCGAGGCTGTTGGACACGTGATCGGCACCCAGGATGTCGGGGCGGGGCGGCATGAGGGTGTTGGGACCCACGGCCGTGACCTCGGCGCCCATGATCTTGAGCGCGGGGATGAGGGAGCCGCAGACACGGGAGTGACCGATGTCGCCCACGACGCCGACCTTCAGGCCGTCGAAGCTACCCTTGCGCTCCCAGATGGAGTACAGGTCGAGCAGGGCCTGGGTGGGATGGCCGTGCTTGCCATCGCCGGCGTCGATGACGACGGCAGGGCTGGCCTGGGACACGATGTAGGGGGCGCCGGCGTGCTTGTCGCGCACGACGATGCAGTCGATCTTGTAGGCGTCGAGCGTCATGACGGTGTCGATGAGGCTCTCGCCCTTCACCGTGGAGGTAGAGGAGCCGCCGAAGTTCAGCGTATCGGCCGACAGGCGCTTCTCGGCCAGCTCGAAGGAGCTGCGGGTGCGCGTGGAGGGCTCGTTGAACATGTTGACGATGGTCTTGCCCTTGAGGGTGGGGACCTTCTTGATGGTGCGCTCATTGACCTCGGAGAACGCCTTGGCGGTCTGCAGGATGGTCATGAGCTCGGAGTCGGAGTACTCCGAGATATCGATGAGGTGCTTGTGGTTGTTGAACACTGCCTACTCGCCTCCCAGCGGAGCGGAGCCCACACGGGCGCCCTGCTCGACGTTCGTGATCTCAACGGTGGTGCGGCCGTCGACCTCCTCGAGGTAGAGGCGCACATTCTCCTCATGGGAGGAGGGGACGTTCTTGCCCACGAAGTCGGGGCAGATCGGAAGCTCGCGATGGCCGCGGTCGACCAGGACGGCCAGCTCGACGCGACTAGGGCGACCGAGGTCCATGAGGGCGTCCAGAGCGGCGCGGATGGTGCGACCGGTGTAGAGGATATCGTCGACGAGCACGATGCGCTTGTTGTCCAAGTTGAACGGGACGTTCGTGGCGTGGACGGCCGGTGCGAAGTTGGTCAGGTAATCGTCGCGGTAGAAGCTGATGTCCAAGCTTCCCAGGTCGACGCGCACCCCCTCGATCCGCTCGATCTCGTCCACGAGCTGTTTGGCGAGCAAATCGCCGCGGGTCACGATGCCGACGAGCGCGAGGTTCTCAACGCCCTCGTTCTTCTCGACGATCTCGTGAGCGATACGGGTGATCGCGCGGCTGACCGCGGTCTCGTCCATGATGACCGCCTTCGGTGAAGACATGCCCATCAAACTCCTTCCTTGCCTCTTCGACGCCGGCGCGGTGCCGCGTCAAAAAATAATGCCCGACCGTTCACGCACGGCACGAGCATCCCACGAGGACCCGAAGCGATCGGGCTATGTTCTCCTTGCGGGTATCTCGTACCACGTTTAAAGGTCTTGTTCATTGTACACGCATCCCCCGTGGCAAGGGCCTGAAAAAACACGCACCGCCCCAATCTTCACAATGGGGCGGTGCGCGTGGTCTTTGGCTAGCGTCCGTCCTTCGGTCCGCGACAGGCTATCGTCCAGCGGGAGTCGGTCGACTCGTCCATGGGGCACCCGTGGCAATGGGCGCGTCCACATGTCCGAACGGCGCGCGGTGCATCCCCGATGGATGCAGGCATCTCAGAAGACCCCTCCATCCGCGCGATGACCATGTCTGAGATCTGACGCATGCCGAAAGCCGACGGATGGCACCCGTCCACCGCGTCGTATTGGATGCCGTACGCCCGCACATCGGCGACATGCGCCCCCGTCTCTCGAGCCGCCTGAACGATGGCGCGGTTGTACGCATCCAGCTCAATGCCGCGCATTTGATACTTGTAACAGCGCTCCGCCTCGCTCGGGGACGTTGCGGGGCACAGCGTCAGGCACCAGACCTCGGACGAGGGCGCGAGGCGATGGATCGAGACGAGGACATCTCGATACGCAGAAGCGAACCGATCCAGTGCATCGGGGCCGACAACCCATTCGACGGAGCGCTCGCCCGCAAGGTCCTCGGGACGCGCTGACGCGGAAAGCGACCTGCCCATCACCTGGCTGCGGCCACCGCCCCAGCCGTAGTCGTTAATACCCATGTACACGAGGACGACATCGGGGCATTCGCCCTGCGCCCCGAGCAGCGAAGCGATGCGCTTCTCGCTATTGCCCGCAGGGAAGCCGTATCCCTCGACGACGGACCCGGAAAAGGAGGAGTTGGCTACCAGGCGGCCGTCGAAGTGATCGATGACTCTCCCCCACCATGTGTCTTGGGGGCTTTCGACACCATCGACGTGAACCTCGCCCTCATAATGAACCCGCCAGCCCTCGGGAACCCAGCCCATGAGCGTACTGATGGAATCACCCAGAACGGAGAAGCCCCGCCCCCTCAGGCGGCTGCTTACCGAGCGAGACACATTGGCCTCAGTTTCATTGGCGCAATTGACGCCAGCGACCCCCTTGGCAGACGAGGCGGCCTCGGCGCATCTGACAGTTCCGGAAACGACAGATTCCTCGGTGCTCATATGATCAGGGCTCATGGTGGTCCTCTCCCTCATGTCCTTCTGCAACGTCCGGCCGTCCCTGGCGACAAGGAGCTCTCCGCCGCAAAGCAATACAACGGCCATCTCACCCTCGAGGCGCTCGGGCACATTTGCGGCATTTCGATCGGCAGGCCCGCTCAATGATAGTCTTCCGAGGTCTCTTGACCCGATTTATTCGGGCAACGGTACATCTGACCTGCAAGTTTGATCACTCTAAAACCGGCAGCGGGCAAAATCTAAAAAATTTTGAAATTGGGGCTTGCAACGATTCCCTCCATCCGTATAATAAATTTCGTTGCTTGCGAGCAGACAGCCAAAAGCAACTTTACAATTCCTCGATAGCTCAATGGTAGAGCCCGCGGCTGTTAACCGCGTTGTTGTAGGTTCGAGTCCTACTCGAGGAGCCAGAATTTTCAGACCCGCTTCGGCGGGTCTTTTTGTTATGCATTGAATGAGCCCCACTCCCTCTCTTTTGCTATGCAGGGGTTGAGCCTCCCCTCGATTGATCAGCGGTGCAGCAATACATGAACATGGCCATCGCTCGTATCGAATGACCAACAGCACTGAGCGACCGCCCGCTCCGAGCCGCCATCTGCGCCGCATTAAGGGCCCGTCGATTGGGAGCCATGAACTTATGCATGATTTGGGTGTACACAAATGGAGGGTTTGAACGACTCGTGCATAACCTCCATTTCATCGACGCATCTACCTGCGGGTTTGTTAAGCTCGGAAATGTAAGCTCTAGCTAACCGTTCACAAGCTCCAATCGTTCATAACCTCCAAGCCTGCGCGGTCCCGCAAGGACACTCGCGTCATCGCTTGCGTGCCTGGCCACACGTCCCGACAGGCCGGACGGCCCCGAGGAGCCGCACGGCCCAGCAATCCGCACGTCCCAACCAGCCACAAAAAATGGCCGCCGACACAAGCCGGCGGCCAAAAAGGCTCGCTATATAAACTGGCACTTGCGGATCCCGAACGCTCGCAAACCCGAGTGCCCACGCGACCCGTGTGCGGCGTTTAACAGTTCTCGAGATAATCCTTGAGCTTGCTCGAACGGCTGGGGTGGCGCAGCTTGGCCAGCGTCTTGGACTCGATCTGGCGGATGCGCTCGCGCGTCACGCCAAACTCGCGTCCAACCTCCTCGAGCGTACGGGGATGACCGTCCTCAAGGCCGAAGCGCAGCTCGATGACCTTGCGCTCGCGCTCCGCAAGTCCGTCGAGGACCTGCGTAAGCTGCTCCTGCAGCATCGAGAAGCTGGCGGCGTCCGCGGGGACGACAGCCTGCGCGTCCTCGATGAAGTCGCCCAGCTGGGAGTCCTCCTCCTCGCCGATGGGCGTCTCGAGGGACACCGGCTCCTGGGAGATCTTCTGGATCTCGCGCACGCGGTCGGCGCTCATATCCATCTCGGCGCCGATCTCCTCCGGGGTCGGGTCGCGGCCGAGGTCCTGAAGCAGCTGGCGCTGCACGCGCACGAGCTTGTTGATGGTCTCGACCATGTGGACCGGGATACGGATGGTACGGGCCTGGTCGGCGATTGCGCGGGTAATGGCCTGACGGATCCACCACGTGGCGTACGTGGAGAACTTGAAGCCCTTCTCGTAGTCGAACTTCTCGACCGCTCGGATGAGACCGAGGTTGCCCTCCTGGATGAGGTCCAGGAAGAGCATGCCGCGACCGACGTAGCGCTTGGCGATGGAAACGACAAGACGCAGGTTGGCGGAGATAAGGGCCTGCTTGGCATCGAGGCCGACCTGCTCGACGCGCATAAGACGACGCATCTCGGCGCGGGTCAGCTCAATTTCGCCGGCCTCCTGCTTCTCCAGCTTATCGGCGGCGTCGAGACCAGCCTCGATCTTCATGGCGAGGTCGACCTCCTCGGCTGCGGTCAACAGGTCGACCTTGCCGATCTCCTTGAGGTACATGCGCACCGGGTCGCCGGTGAGCATGACCGTGGAGGCATCGATGCCGCGGGCGCGGGAACGGCTGCGCGTGGTGCGGACGGTGCGGGCCTTCTTCTTGGATTTGGTAGACGCCATCTCGGCATCGGCCTGACGGGCCATCTTGAGGTCATGGTCCTCATCGCTCTCGTCACCGTCGAGGTCGTCGTCATCGTGCGACACGTCGCGGTCATCGTCATCCACGATCAGCTCGGAGTCGTCATCCTCGGTGGCCGAGACGATCTCGACGCCGCGGTCGCGAAGGAACTGGTAAATGGAGGACAGCTGTGCATCAGTGACGTCGACGTTCTTGAGGACGATCTGGATCTCATCCTCGGTGACGGAACCGGCCTTGGATCCCAGGTCGAGCAGCTTCTCGATGGTTGCGTCCAGAGCGGAACCGGTGCTTGCAGACTTTTTCGGCACAGATGCTCCCTTCTTAGCACATAGGATTCACTACTTTACCACGCTTCTATACCCGTCTGTCAGAAGAAATTGCAGCATCCGAGCAGATTCTATGCATGAACGCGGTTTTGGGACGCCGCCGTCGATCGTGACGCCCGATCATGATGCCCCTCAAACTCCCTATTCCCTAAACGGGTCGGCGATGCCCTCGACGGCCTGCTCGAGCTCACGGATGCGCGCGGCGTCTCGCGTCGCCTGGATCGCGAGCTCCCTGCGTTCATCGGACGACATGGACCGGTTCGAACGCAGACGCGCCTGGGCCGTCTTCATGCGGCGGCGCGTCGTGTATAGCTCGAGCGTATCGAGGAGGAACTCGATGTTGGTCTCCGTCGGGTGCTTGCTCGTAGCGGAGAGCAGACCGGAACCGACCAGCTGCGCGGCCTCGGGGCAGACGGTGCGGGCGGCGGCCATCGCGTCGGCGGGCGCGGTCCCCTCGGGCGTCGCCAGAATCGACCAGGCGATGGTCTCGCTGCGGGCGTCGACCCATTCGACCTCGGTGATGCGCTCCGCGTAAACGCGGAAGCTGTCGGGATACGTAGTCAGCAACGTGAGCAACTCGTGTTCGCAGGCGAGCTGCCGGCGTTCGAGATCGGTGAGCAGCCCGTTACCGGCATCGGGACCGGCATCGGCCTCCGTGGGGACCGGCGCCCCCTGAACCGGGTCCTCCACAGGCTCGTAGTCGTAAGGGACCTCCTCGTAGGGAACCTCGTCATAGCCGGACGGGGCAGGCGCGGGAGCACCTGCGGCCTGCTGGGTGTCGGGAGACGACTGGGCGCGCTCGCGCTGCTTCTCACGACGACGCGCGGTCTCCTCGCGCTGCTGCACCTCTCGGAACACCTTGCCGGCGCTTGCGCGGATCGTATCGACATCCAAACCGAGTCGATCGGCGATCTGCATGTAATAGCTATCGATCATGTAGCTCGCACGCAACGGATAGATGAGCTCGAGGGCCGAACGCATCGCCTTGGCGCGGCCGCCCGGGGTGGAGATATCGCTTTCCTCCTCGAGCTTGCCAAAGACGAAATCCATGAGCGGAATGGAATTGTCGAGCAGCTCGCGTAGGGCCTCTCCCCCATTGGCGCGGACGAAGTCATCGGGGTCCTGGCCGTTGGGCAAGATCACACAGCGCAGGTCGAGGTCGTCCTTCTCGATGAACTGGACCGCGCGTCGCGCCGCCTTCTGCCCGGCGGCATCACCGTCGAACATGTAGACGATCTTCTTTGTGAAGCGCATGAGCGTCTTCACGTGATTCTCGGTCAGCGCGGTGCCAAGTACCGCCACGATGTTCTCGATACCGGCCTTCCAGCAGCTCATAGCGCTGATATAGCCCTCGACGACGATCGCCTCGTTGTTGTTGACGATATGGTCCTTAGCCCAGTTGAAGCCGTAAAGATTCTTACCCTTATGGAAAATCGGCGTCTCGGAGGAATTGAGGTACTTGGCGTTGGTCTTTTCCTTGTCGAGCGCGCGCCCGCCGAACGCGATGCAACGCCCCTGCTCGTCGAAAATCGGGAACATCACGCGGTCGAAGAAGCGGTCGACCAGACCGCCGCCGCGGCTCCTGAAGGCGACGTTGGCGTCGATCATTTCCTGGGGCGTGAAGCCCTTGGACCCAAGATGGCGGACGAGCATACCGTGGCCCGGCGCGAAACCGAGGCGGTACTTGCGACAGGTCTCAGCATCGAGCTCGCGCTCCTTGCAATAGTCGCGGCCGCGCGCGTCCTTACCGCGCATCAGCAGCGTGTGGTAGAAGGAGCAGGTTTCCTCGCATACCTCGACCAGGCGGTTCCGCTTGGTGCCGGAACGCTTGAAGGAATGGTCCTCCTCGAGTTCGATGCCGGCGCGGTCGGCGAGGTAGCGGATGGACTCGGGAAAGCTCAGTCCCTCGCGCTTCATCACGTAGGTGAAGGCGTCGCCGCCCTCACCGCAGCCGAAGCAGTGCCACACCTGGGTGGCGGGTATCACGTGGAAGGACGGGGTTTTCTCCCCGTGAAACGGGCAGCATCCCCACAGGTCGGTGTTGCCGCGGGGCCTGAGCTCCACGGTCTCCGACACCAGGGCCACGAGGTCCGTGGCGTCCCGCACCTTGTTCTTGTCATCCTCAGAAATCACGCGCGATCCTTACCGGCGATGCGCCGAACTGTTCACGTACCGTTTCAATGTCGCGGTTGACGGCCTCGATGAGCGCGTCGACCGATTCGAAAGAATGAGAGGGCCGCAGGAGGCGGTCGAAGGCGATGGCGACCTTCTTGTCATACAGATCTCCCGAGAACCCGATGAGATTCGCCTCCAGACGGGCTGATTTAACCGAGTCGGCGAACATCGGGGGCACGCCGGCGTTGATCGCGGCGGGCCATACCGCACCGTCGACCTCGGCAAAACCGGCGTATACACCGTCGGCGGGCATCTGCGCATATCCGGGGACCTCGACATTTGCGGTGGGGAACCCCATGCCCGTCCCCTGCCCCCTGCCGGGACCGACCTGACCCCGCAGCATGGGGCGACGGCCGAGCAGGCGGCGTGCGGAGTCGACGTCGCCGCGAGCGATGAGCGAGCGGATGCGCGTCGCCGTGATGGGTGCGTCACCGTCCAAGATCAGGTCATGCCCCGTCACCGCGATACCCTTCTGCGTTCCCCAATCCGCGATGATGGGAACGGTCGAGGCCCCGCGGGCGCCGAGCCTGAAGTCACTTCCCACGTGAATGGCGCGAATGTCGAGATACGGGGCGAGCACGCCCTCGAAGAAGGCCACGTGATCGAGGGCGGCGAGCTGGCGGGTGAACGGGACCACGGCCACGCGCACACCGATCGAGGTCAACGCACGCAGCCTCCCATCCATAGAAGTCAGCTTGGGAGCGGGATGAGCGCTCACCACCTCATCGGGATCCGGGTCGAACGTGACGGCGACAGCAGCCACGCCGCGTTCACGCGCATCGTCGATGGCATGGCGGAGCAGATCGGCATGACCACGATGCACGCCGTCGAACGCGCCTATGGCGATGACACACGACAGTGGTCCGTCAGCGGGGGCATCGGCCGCTCCGCCGACGTTCAGCACCGGCGCGTCGTCCCCCATCCCAGCGCACAGGAAATCGGCTGCGAGCTCTTCCACGGCGGGCATAACACCCTTGCGGCGGGTCTGACCGTCAGGCGAAATCATCTCCGCGCCCCCTCAACACCCTGGGGAAAGACCGTCTCCATACGGACACGACCGCCTTCTACAAGGCCGATGGCACGCAGCTGGCCGCCATGGACGAGCGCGATGCCGCCCGCCGCGTCGCGTGCGGCGCAAGCGATGGCCTTGCCGTTGAGCACGTCGGCAAGCTCTGCGTCGGACAGCTCGCGCGCGGGGTACCCCAAAACGCTCGCGGGGTCCAAGGCGGATGCTCGAGCGAGTTCTTTGTGAAGATCCTCGACATGAAGGCACGACCCGATGCCCACCGGACCGGAGGCGGTCCTTCGCAGGTCGACGATATGCGCCGCGTTTCCAGCGGCGCGCCCGATATCGCGCGCCAATGCCCGAATGTAGGTGCCCTTGCTCACATCGAAGGACGCGGTCCACACGGCGTGGCCGTCGACCCCGTCGATGGAGACCAGGTCGGCCGAATACACCTCGATCGTGCGTGCGGGCAGCTCGACATCCTCGCCTGCGCGGGCACGCTTGTAGGAGCGAACACCGTCGACGGAGATAGCCGAAAACGCCGGCGGGACCTGGTCGAGCTCGCCCACAAAATCGGCGAGCAGCTGCTTGGCGAACATCGGAGACAGCAGGTCGTCGCTCATGGGGGCCGTGCGGGTCACCTCGCCCTCGGCGTCATCGGTCGTGGTCTCGGCTCCGAACATGATGCGCGAAAGATATCGCTTTCGGTCGAGCGTGATCCGACCGAGTAGGCGCGTCGCCTGACCGACGCCGACGATCATCACGCCCGACGCCAGTGGGTCGAGCGTGCCCGCATGGCCGACGCGACGCTCGTTGAGCGCACGACGTACCTTGGACACCACGTCATGCGAGGTGATGCCCACGGGCTTGTCGATTGCGAGAAGAAGATTCAGTTCGCTGGGCTTGCGCTTTCCCATGCTGTCCTCTCGTATGTATGCGGGAAGTGGCGCCCTCCGCCGGCCGCCGGGCAAATTGCCAGACGGCCGGTCGGGACGGGTACCCCTGTCCGTGAATGTCTATTGCAAAAGCGCCTCGAGCTTGGGCAGCACGACTTGCGCAGCCTGCTCCACCGTCCCCTTGAAGGTGAAGCCCGCAGCCGCGGCATGTCCTCCCCCGCCGAGCTCGACGGCGATACCGGAAATGTCGATGGAACCCTTCGAGCGCAGGTTTCCGCGCACGGAGCCCGGCTCGTCCTCGCGCAGGAACAGGCACAACTCTGTGCCGCCGACCTGGCGAACGATATCGATCAGACCATCGCACTCCGCGGGCTTGACCCCGCACGAGCGAAGATCGTCCTCATACGCATAGCTGAAGGCCACACGACCGCCGGCACGGCCCTCGATACGACTCATGACGATCGACTCGAGGTGCAGGTACTCCAAACGCTGGCTCTGATACACCTCGAGCGCGATGCGCGCCGGCTGTGCACCGGCGTCAACCAAGCGCGAGGCGCAGGCGAAGGCGGAAGGGTTCGCATTTTGGTACTGGAACCTGCCGGTGTCGGTCACGACACCGGTGAGCAGGCACGTGGCGATATCGGGGGTGCACGGCCAACCGGCGGCGTTGAGCAGTTCCTCGACGAGGACCGCCGTGGCGGCGGCCGACGTCACGCGGACCGTCACATCGCCGAACTCCTCGCACGTGGGATGATGGTCGATGACCACGCGACCGTGGGCACGCTTGGCGACCGCGGCGGAGTCGGCCAGTCGGCCGAGAGTGGGAACGTCGACCGAGATGAACACGTCATAACGCTCATCGTGACGCACGGCGGGCTCGAGCTCGTCGGCCCCCGCAAGGAAGCGGTAGACGCGCGGGATCGAGCCGTCATCGGCGAGCAGCAAGTCGACCTTCTTGTCGGGGAACTGGGCCCGAATCGAGGCGCCGAGCCCCAGCAAGGACCCGAGCGCATCGCCGTCGGGATTCGTGTGACCGGAGATCGCGATGGTCCGGGCGTTTTCGACGTACTCGATGACGCCCTCCCACATGTCGGGAGTGGTGGACCGACCGGAGCACGGCGAGGTGCTACTGTTCATCGACATCTTCCTCATCGGAATCCGTATCCTCGCCCTCGGAATCGGCGAGGGGGTAGCCGAACTCGTCCTTCTCGACCGAAAGCGTCGCGGGGACGTTCTCGAGTGCTCGCGAGATGGCCTCGGCCTCGTCGGTCGAGCGGTCGATCTGGAACGCGAGCTCGGGGGTGACGCGCCAATCGAGAGCGCGGGCGAGCAGGCTGCGAATGCGACCCTTGGCGGCATTGAGCGCCTCGAGGACCTCTTCGTAGCGGTCGCCGTCGCAGCTCACGTACACACGGGCGAAGGAACGATCCTGCGCCACCTCGACGCCGGTGAGCGTGACGAGGTCGAGGCGCGGGTCGGCGATCTCGAACAGGAGGATGTAGCCGAGCTTTTCGCGCAGCTGCTCTCCCAGTCGGCGAGTCAGCGGGGTCTGCTTCATGTCTCTCTCCTTTAGATGCAGCGCGAACGGCCCTGAGGGCCGAAAGCGGCCCACGCCTTTTGGCGCGAGCCGCACGAGCGGTCGTTACTCGGTACGAGCAACCTCGACGATCTTGTAGGCCTCGAGGATGTCGCCGACCTTGATGTCCTGGAACTTCTCGATGCCCAGGCCGCACTCGTAGCCCCTCTTGACGACGTTGACATCGTCCTTGAAGCGACGCATGGAGCCGAAGGAGCCGTCGAACACCACGACGCCGTCGCGCACGACGCGAACCTTGTCGTCGCGGCTGATCTCGCCCTCGGTGACCATACAACCGGCGATGGTGCCGGCCTTGGGCACGCGGAAGGTGTCGCGGACCTCGGCGGAACCGGTCTGGACCTCCTCCTCCGTGGGCTTGAGCATGCCGATACGGGCGGCGTCGATGTCCTCGATCGCCTTGTAGATGATGGAGTACGTCTTGATCTGGACGTTCTCGCGCTCCGCGGCGTCGCGGGCCTTGGGCTGCGGGCGAACGCCGAAGCCGATGATGATGGCGTTGGAGGCCATGGCCAGCGTGACGTCGGTCTCGGAGATGGCGCCGACGGCGGAGTGGATGATGTTGATGCGGACCTCGGACTGGTCCATCTTGCCGATGGAGTCGGCGAGGGCCTCGATGGTGCCCTGGGCGTCGGCCTTGACGACCAGGTTGAGCTCCTTGAGCTCGTTCTGGCTCATCTCGTCGAACAGGGTCTCGAGCGTGACGTGCTTGACCTTGTTCTGCTCTTCGATGCGGGCCTTGAGGGCGCGCTGCTCGGCGAGGTCGCGGGCGTCACGGGCGTCCTCGAAGACGCGGAACTCGTCACCGGCGGCCGGGACGGAGTTGAGGCCCAAGATCTCGACGGCGTCGGAGGGACGGGCCTCGTCCTTGTGGTTGCCGTGCTGGTCGAGCATGGCGCGGACGGAGCCGTAGCTCTGACCGGCCACGATGGTGTCGCCCACATGCAGGGTGCCGCGGGTGACGAGCAGCGTGGCGACCGGGCCGCGGCCGCGGTCGAGCTTCGCCTCGATGATGTTGCCAGAGGCGAAGGTGTCCGGGTTGGCCTTGAGCTCGAGGACGTCGGCCTGAAGCAAGATGGTCTCGAGCAGGTCGTCGATGCCCTGGCCCTTCTTGGCCGAGACGTTGACGAACATGTTCTGGCCGCCCCACTCCTCGGGGATGATGCCGTACTCGGTCAGCATCTGGCGCACCTTGTCGGGGTTCGCCTCGGGCTTATCGCACTTGTTGACGGCGACGATGATCGGCACGCCGGCAGCCTTGGAGTGGTTGATGGCCTCGATGGTCTGCGGCATGACGCCGTCGTCGGCGGCGACGACCAGGACGACGACGTCCGTGATCTTGGCGCCACGGGCACGCATGGCGGTAAACGCCTCGTGACCCGGGGTGTCGACGAAGGTGATCTGGCGACCGTTGATGGTGACCTCGGAAGCGCCGATGTGCTGCGTGATGCCGCCGGCCTCGCCGCTCCAGACGTTGGTGTGGCGGATGGCGTCGAGCAGGCTGGTCTTACCGTGGTCGACGTGGCCCATGACGGTGACCACGGGCGGGCGGGACTTGAGGTCCTCGGGCGCGTCGTAGAAGCTGAAGGAGTTCTCCTCCTCGGCGGTGACGATGCGCACCTGGCGGCCCAGGTCGTCGGCGACGAGCTCGACCAGGTCGTTGCTCATGGTCTGCGTCATGGTGAGCGGGGTGCCCAGCAGGAACAGGCGCTTGATGATGTCGTTGGCGGAAACCTCGAGAATCTCAGCGAGCTCGGCGACGGTCACGCCCTCGGAGACCTTGACGGCGTCGAGGTCCTCGGGGTTGATGCCCTGTGCGAGCGCCTCCTCGATCTTGCGCTCCTCGGCTGCAGCGGCGGCCTCGGCTGCACGCTTCTCCTTGCGCTTCTTACGACGGCCGGAGGACTCGCGAGAGGCCTCCTCGACGGCCGCGCGAGCGTCAGCCAGGACCTTCTCGCGGCTGTACTCCTCGGCCTCACGGGCCATGCGGGCGTAACGATCCTCGCCCTCGTGATTCTCATGGGAAGCGCCCTTGCGGCCCTTCTTGCCCTTGCCGGCCTTGTCGGGCGAGGGCGGGAAGTTGTCGGGCATGTTGGCGGCCGGAGCGGAGCTGCGGCGACGGGTGCGGGCCGGAGCGTCCGTGGTGGCGGCGCCGTTCTGACCGGCGTTGCGACCGCCGCGACGACCGCCGCGATCGGAGCGGGAGTCGGACGCGGGCTTGGCGGCCTCGGCGGCCTTCTTCTCCTTGAGGACGACCTCCTGCTCGGCGATCTGGTCGAGCAGGGAGCGGAACCTCATGCCGGAGTCGGACGCGGGGACGGCGCGGCGCTTGGCCTCGAGCTCGGCCTCACGGGCGGCCTTCTCGGCCTCCTCCTTGGCGCGGCGCTCGGCCTCCTC
>NZ_GG692710.1:126159-257499 GCF_000156175.1 Collinsella intestinalis DSM 13280 | reverse complement strand
CTCGGCGGCGAGGCGCTCGGCCTCCTCCTTGGCAGCGGCCTCGGCCTCGGCGGCGCGCTCGGCCTCCTCCTCGGCGCGCTTAGCGGCCTCGACCTCGGCCGCACGGGCCTCGATCACGGGGGCGAGCTGCTTCTTGACCATGGCGACGAAGGCGTCCTCGAGGGAGGACGACGCGGACTTCGCCGGGATCTTCATCTCTTCAAGGTGGCCCATGAGTTCCTTGGACGTCATGCCGAACTCTTTGGCCAGGCTGGAAATACGGACTTTCGCCATATCCTTCACCTACCTCTCACGCGCACCGGGCGCGCATCTTCAATCAACAAGAATCAATGCGTGGGAACGCGGGCCTAGATGAGGTCCTCGGCGCATGCCAGGGCGTCGTCGCCGGCGCCATCGAGCTCGCCGTCGTGCACGCCGCAGAAGCGGGAGCCAGGACGGGCCTGATTGCGGCAGCGGGTGCCGTCCTCGCCAACGTGCGCGCAGCGCTCGGGCTCGAGGTCGGCGGGCTCATCGTCGATCAGGTCCTCGACGACGGGCTGAGGTGCCAGCGGGACGTTCTTGAGGATGTCGGCCGCGAGGGTCTCGCTCTTGATATCGATGTGCCAGCCGGTGAGGCGGGCGGCCAGGCGGGCGTTCTGACCCTCCTTGCCGATGGCAAGCGACAGCTGGTCGTCGGGGACGATGACGCCGGCGTAGTTCTTCTCGGGGTCGATCAGCACGCGGGTCACCTTGGCCGGGGACAGGGCGTTGGCGACGTAGACGGCCGGATCCTCGTCCCACAGGATGACGTCGACGCGCTCACCGCGCAGCTCGCCCACGACGGCGCGCACGCGGCTGCCCTTGGGGCCGACGCAGGCGCCGACCGGGTCGAGGCGGTCGTCCAGGGAGTGGACGGCGACCTTGGAGCGCTGGCCGGGCTCGCGGGCGATGGACTTGAGCTCGACGGTGCCCTCGTACACCTCCGGGACCTCCTGCTCGAACAGACGACGCATGAGCTCGGAGTGGGTACGGGAGATGACAATCGGCGGGCGGGAATGCTCGCCACGCACCGGGGGAAGCGTGGAGTTGGGGTCGCGGACGTCGATGATGACGGCCTTGAGGTGCTGGTTGTGCAGGTAGCGCTCGCCGGCAGGGCGCTCGTTGCGCTCGTCGGGGTAGCGGCGCTGGTCGAAGTGAGGCAGCTCGGCCTCGACGCCCTCGCGGATCTTCACGATGGTGAAGTCGGGCGTGGACTGCAGCACGGTGCCGTTGATGAGGTCACCCACGCGACCGGAGAACTCCTCGTAGATCTGCTCGCGAGCGGCGTTGCGCACGATGGCGTTGATCTCGGCCTTGGCGGTCTGGGCGGCGAGGCGGCTCACGTCCTTCGGCGTGACGTCGATCTCCTCGTACTCGGTGAAGTTGCCCTCCTCATCCATAGAGTCGTCGATGGGCTCGAGGCGGTACACGTAGATCTTGCCAGTGGTGCGGTCGATGGTGACCTTCGCGCCCCAGTCGAGCTTGAGAACGCGAGCATAGGTCTCGGCGAGTGCGGCCTCAAGGCGATCGAGCAGGTAGAGCTGGTCGATGTGCTTCTCCTGGCACAGCTCCATGAGAGCTTCCATCATGGTGAAATCGGCATCTGCCATGGTTAGTTCCCTTCCTTCACGCCCTTGAAGTCGAAGACCGGCTTCAAGGCGCACTTCTTTACGTCGTCAAATGCGATGGTGACCGCATCCTCGCCCTCGGGCTGAATGGTCACGCACGCGTCGGTGGCGGCGGCGATGGCGCCCTTGTAGGAACGGCGCCCCTCCATGGCCGTGGTGGTGAGCTCGACGTCCTCGCCCACGAAACGGGCAAAGTCGGACGGGCGGCGCAGCGGACGCTTCATGCCCGGGGAGCTGACCTCGAGCGTGTAGGCGCTCGAAATGGGATCCAGGGCCTCGACGGTCTCGGACACCCAGGCGGTCTGGGCGGTGACCTCGTCGAGGTTGATGGGATCGCCCTCGAGCTTATCCAGGCGCACGCGCACGCACGGGGCCTTGGTGGCACCGACGACCTCGACGTCGACGATGTCGATGCCGTGCTCGGCGGCGCGGGCCTCCAGGGCATCGATGATGTCCTGCTCCACCTTGCTCTTGACCATGTGACACCTCACTTTCATGAAAAGGGAGCGCGGGCGAACCCGCACTCCCTTCACGTGACAACTTCATTTAAGGGAACTATAACACATTCCCAGCGTACGGGGCAATTTTGCCGTGGATCGACCCGATTTGGAAGCCTACTTCACCACAAGATTTACAAGTTTGCCCGGGACGCAGATAGCCTTGACGACCGTCTTGCCCTCGATGTGCTTGGCAACGGCGGCCTCGGCGGCAGCCTGCATGGCGGCGGCATCGGCTCCCGCCGGCACCATCACGCGTGCGCGCATCTTGCCGAGCACCTGGACGGCGATCTCGACCTCGTCGGCCGCGGCCTCGGCGGCGTCGAACTCCGGCCACGGGGCGGTGTAGACGCTCCCCTCGCGGCCGAGGGCGGCGTGCCACAGCTCCTCACAGGCGAACGGGCAGATGGGCGCCAGGGCGGAGACGATGTCGCAGGCGACGAGCGCAGTGAGGGCGGCGTCGCGCTCCGCGGCGGGCACGGCGTTGATATAGGCGCTCGCGGCGTTCACGAGCTCCATCATCGCGGAGATGGCCGTGTTGAACTGGCCGCGATCGAAGTCCTCGGTGCACTTGGCCAGCGTGCGATGGCGCTCGCGGTACAGCTCGAGCGCGGGCTTGGACAGGGCGCCCTTATCGAGCGAGGCGGCGTCGCCGGCGGTCTCGGCCAGCTGCCAAACGATGCGCCAGGCGCGCTTGATGAAGCGGTTGGCGCCCTCGACGGCTTTGGGATCCCAGTCGAAGTCCTTCTCGGGCGGGGCGATGAACAGGATCGCCAGGCGCATGGTGTCGGCGCCAAAGGGCTCGATGACCGAGCTCGGGGGCACGACGTTGCCCTTGGACTTGGACATGGTATCGCCGTTCTCGTCCTTTACCATGCCCTGGCACAGCAAGTTGGTGAACGGCTCGTCGACGTCGAGCAGACCCATATCGCGCAGGGCCTTGGTGAAGAAGCGGCTGTACAGCAGGTGAAGGATCGCGTGCTCAATGCCGCCGATGTAATTGTCGACCGGCATGAAGCGGTTCGCGGCCTCGCGCGAGAACGGCAGCTCGGTGTTGTGCGGATCGGTGTAGCGCAAGTAGTACCAGCTGGAGCACGTGAAGGTGTCCATGGTATCCGTCTCACGGCGAGCAGGTGCGCCGCACACGGGGCAGGTCGTCTCGTAGAAGTCGCGGCACTCGGCGAGCGTCTCGCCCGCGGTGAGGTCGAGGTTCTCGGGCAGCATGACCGGAAGCTGATCGGCGGGCACGGGGACGATCCCGCAATGCTCGCAGTGGATAGCCGGGATGGGGTTGCCCCAGTAGCGCTGACGGGAGATGAGCCAGTCACGCAGGCGGTACTGGACAGAGCGCTTGCCGGTGCCGGCGGCCTCAAGGTCGGCCACGATGGCGGCCTCGCCCTCGGAATGCTTGCCGCCCGTCATGCCGGTGTACTTACCGGACTGGACGAGCTTGCCCTCACAGGTGAGTGCCTCGTCCCAGTCGACGGAAGTCACGCGCGTGCCCTGCTCATCTTTGAGGTCCTCATACAGCGGGTCGTCCTCGGAGAGGATGATGGGCACAATGGGCAGGTCATACTTCTTGGCGAAGTCGAAATCGCGCGCGTCGCCGCAGGGCACGGCCATGACGGCACCGGTGCCGTAGTCGGAGATGACGTAGTCGGCCACCCACACGGGAACCTTGGCGCCCGAGACGGGGTTGATGACATAGCGGCCCGTGAAAGCGCCATGCTTCTCGAGCGTACCCTGGGCGCGCTCGACGGCGGAGATGTGCTTGGCACCCTCGACGACCACGCGCACGCCAGCCTCGTACTCGGTGCCCTCGACCAGGTCCATCAGACCCTTGTACTCGGGAGCGAGCAGGAAGAACGTGTTGCCGAACAGTGTGTCGGCGCGGGTGGTGAAGACGGTGATCTTACCCTCGTCGCCCTCGATTGGGTTGCCATCGACGTCGCACAGCGTGAAGTCGACCTCGGCGCCCTCGGAGCGGCCGATCCAGTTGGCCTGCATCTGCTTGACACGCTCGGGCCAACCGGGGAGCTTCTCCAGGTCGTCGAGGAGCTCCTGAGCGTAGGCGGTGATCTTGATGTACCACTGCTCGAGGTCGCGCTTCTCCACCTCGGAGTCGCAACGCCAGCAGCGGCCCTCGGTCACCTGCTCGTTAGCGAGCACGGTCTCGCACTTGGGGCACCAGTTTACCGGGTTCTTCTTGCGGTAGACCAGACCGCGCTCCCACAGCTTCTCGAAGATCCACTGGCCCCAACGGTAGTAATCGGGGCTGCACGTCTTAACCAGGCGATCCATGTCGTAGGAAAAGCCCATGCGTTTCATAGTGGCAAGGGCCTGGTCCATGTTCCTATAGGTCCACGCGGCGGCCTGGGTGTTGTGCTTGATAGCCGCGTTCTCGGCGGGAAGACCGAAAGCGTCGAAACCGATGGGATGCAGCACGTCGTAGCCGCGCATACGGGCCTGGCGGGCCATGGCGTCGCCGATGGTGTAGTTGCGGGCGTGGCCCATGTGCAGGTCACCCGAAGGGTACGGGAACATCTCGAGGACGTACTTCTTGGGCTTGGTGGAATCGGTGTCCACAGCGAAGAGATTCTGCTCCTCCCAGGACTTCACCCACTTTTCCTCAATGGTCTGCGCGTCGTAAGCCGGGATCTCCCCCGCCGCGCGACCGGCGTGATCGTGCTCGTGGCAATCGCACATGGTTGGCTCCTATCGTTCAAGCGCCGGGGCCGCTCGGGGCCCGCCGCGCCGCGTCGGTAATGTTCAAGAGTTTAGCAGGTCTGCCTATAGAGCAGGTGACCGATCTTATGAGGGAGGGGGCGAAATCCCCCAGCAACTTAGACAGATCGTACGCAGCCAGAGGCCATCACGCGTCTCGGGAAGCCCCTCTATGCCAATGGCTCCATTATGCGTGAACAAGAAGGCTGGCATGCGTAAGCGGGCGCACCCACGCGCAGGCGTCGGATCGCCGTTATTGGGCGAGCACTGCCGAGTACAAGCGGGCGTGATTGCTCACGGCACCCTGCTGAATCCGCAACGACTACATGGGTTGCTGCATAATTCCCTTAACACAAAATGTTACAAAGGAGATGTCATGGCAGTTGGATGCCTGAATTGCCAAAGGCGCAGGAATTACAAATCTTAGACGTGCTTGGAAGTGTGAATGTAGTGATTGCAATTGATATCAAGGGAATTATGCAGCAGCCCAGTTCACAGCCGTATTCCAAGCACCAACATTCCCGCATGACACAATCGTGAACGCTGCCCAGTTCGAGACGCCCAGGTAAAACCCACCATCGATTGATGGGCCAGGGGCGTGCCTCAGTGCGCCGTGCGCCGCGCAACAGCAAACAGGCCATCATCGCATGTCGTAAATCACTGAGTCGAACGACTTGACCACGAATCGCGACCACAAGAGATGTCTTTGCTCTCGAGCGCTGCGAAGCACTTCCCTATTCGACGCGGAGTCCTTCGACCCGCGCAGTAACGGACGTGCCCTCCTCCCCAGCACCCTCCTTATCCGGTCTGCAAGCATTTCCAAATAGTCAAAACTTCCCGCATCGTCAGAGGTGATGGAAAAATGCGATGCGTCGCGAATGGTAGCTATATCGTTCCTGCGCCGAGAGTCGAGCAAGGCTTTCTCGTCGCCCGCGTGCGTACTCACAGGATCGTAATCAACAAACACCACGCGCCGCTCGCCTTTGCAGGTCTTAGAACGAATAACGATGTCAGGGTAGCGCGTTATGCATTTCGGCCTGCCCCATCGATCGCGCCCATCGAAGACTCGCACCCCCTCGTTAAAGGAAAGCTGCCCCAAATCAAAACCGCCGAGCCTAGATGGAAGACAGAAGAGCATTCCCAAAGCACACTCTTTTGGAGACCGCGCATGCTCGCAGACGTGCACCAAGGACGAACGTGCCCGCTTGACGCCCCTGATCCCCTTCGCGCTATCCAGAAACGCCCCCATTGAGCGCAAGCTCGCAATCGAGTGCAAACCTTCTGCTCGATACACGACGCCACCCTGGGCGAAGGGGTCGAACCGAAAATCCGAACAGGCGCACATGCCAAAATAGATCGCCTCGGTCGTGTCAACAATTTGGCATATCTGCAAAAAGGCAAGTTCGGGACTGCATACGAACAGCTCCGCATCTCTGGCATGGCACGCTATGGGAATCAGGCTGCCGGACGGCAGATCCTGCGTGCAGCCATGCGGCCGAACCGAAGCACTCCTTCGAAACGCGCCATCACCCAGAACCAAGAAATCGAGGGGCCCGTCAAGGCCGATGGACCAGCGCAGCTGCTCAGCCAACAAGACATCGGGAGCATCAGCCGACTTTGGAATAACAAGATTTGGCGCATTGCTGTCTACACGGGGGTCACGATGACTCAAAAACCACCACAATGCCGAAAAATGAGAAAGAACAAAGGCCCTCATTCACCATCCCCCCTACCATGGATTTGAGTGTTGGCCATTGTTCCCAAAGAATGCTGCAATAATCCCTTCAAGGTAGAGCACTGTGCAAGACCTGATAATTGCTGCGCCTCAACAGAGTACGACCTGCAGAAATTCCAGGAAATTCAGGCGGGAATTGAGATGCGGTTTCCGGTGATTTCCGACAAGGGATTTTTGCAACAACTAGAGCACCCGAAAATAAATTACGCGCAACCCCAACGCGCGGCCAGCTCATGGAAGTAGTGATAAGCCAATCCATTTGCCACATACGTCCTAATCCACGATCCATTATCGAAGTGGTCGTCCCTAAACTGATAACCCAAAATCGAAACTAGCTGGTGGTCGCTCAGGTTCGAAAGCTCCTTCTTGGATGCCTTTCTAAGCGCTATATCATCTTTTCCTATCGATTGATATACAACCTCATAGTCAACGGGGACAAATCCTCCTCGGTAGGCCAAATCCAGCAACTCATTCAAGCTGTTTTCAAGACCGTAGGGATCATCCTGCAGTGGGTCATAGAAGCTGAAATTTGAGCACCATTCTCTCTTCTCCCCTGTCAACTCGATATCCTCGAGCACCCTGTGGATCTCCGCAAGCGCCTTACGTGAATAAGCAGCCTTCACATAGCGGATGGGATTTGCGCTCCCCGGCGCGTACAACCCCGAGACGCCCTTTCCGACATAGCGATCTCTAATACACCGATCGGCAACGCGCCCCACGAACTCCATGCGATGAGCCAACTCGGCTTGACTGACCGAGCGAGCTGCACACATGCCCGAACCCGCCGGCAACCATGTCGCGATTTCATAGGCTTCAAGAACCATGCCGTCATAGACCGCCAGAGCAAGATGGATTCCCTCTACCTTACTTTTGTCCACACGCCAAAACCCTCGTGTTACCTCATACAACTCAAAATCGGACATTCCGTTTCGGTAGAGCTGGTTGACCTTGACCAAGACCGCATCTTCGAGAAAATCCGACTCGGTCAGTTCTCCGTGATCAAACCTCGCATCGAGCTCCGAAACCTCTATCCGCCCATATAGGCTCGATTCATGACCCGCCTGTTTGTTTGTCAGATTCTTCAGTCCAAGTAAGTCAATTGCCGCCGCCTCGACTTTATATGCGCCCTTCTCATCAAGGCCGAAAGCCAAAATCTCGATGAGAGGTTGCCTGCCACGCGCTTGTATCTCGGCAATCTTGCGTGCCTTATCGCTTTCGGAACCGTCGTGCAAATGAGCGAATGCCCTATTGCCCTTTCCTTTGCCAACATAAAAAGGAACTTTGGTCACGGGATCGGAATATATATAGACGTAATACCCAAGCGCTTCGATTGTTTTTGGAGAAAATTTATCCACTCTGAACTCGATTCATTGGGAAAGAGGCGACCATGACCAGTGAACTACGACAAGCGATTGTAGATAGCAGCAAACGAGCAACGGGGCAATGACAGGCAGCTTTGAAACGTGGGCTGCACCCACGTCAATTTGGCAGAACGCCGTCAAACCAGCCTCACATTAAATACTGACAAATCCTTCATACTCAAAATAGCAGAAGGCTCGCATGCGAGCGCACACGAGCCTTCTGAGCATTAGCCTGTAGGATGATTTGGAACCGTTTAGTTGTAGCTCACCGTCTGCTGGGAGTCCTTGACCACGACGTCGTGAGCGCCGCCCTCGACGATGGAGGTGGCGGAGACGAGGGTGAGACGGGCCTTGTCCTGCAGCTCGGGGATGGAGAGCGCGCCGCAGTTGCACATGGTGGACTTGACCTTGTACAGGGTGCCGTTCACGCCGTCCTTGAGGGAGCCGGCGTAGGGCACGTAGGAGTCGACGCCCTCGACGAAGGAGAGCTTCTGGGCGCCGCCCAGGTCGTAGCGCTGCCAGTTACGGGCGCGCGCGGAACCCTCGCCCCAGTACTCCTTCATGTACTGGCCGTTGACGTTCACGCGGGACGTCGGGGACTCGTCGAAGCGGGCGAAATAGCGGCCGAGCATGAGGAAGTCGGCACCCATGGCGAGCGCCAGGGTCATGTGGTAGTCGTAGACGATGCCGCCGTCGGAGCAGACGGGCACGTAGACGCCGGTCTCCTCGAAGTACTCATCGCGGGCGCGGCAGACGTCGATCAGCGCGGTGGCCTGGCCACGGCCGATGCCCTTGGTCTCACGGGTGATGCAGATGGAGCCGCCGCCGATACCGACCTTGATGAAGTCGGCACCGCAATCGGCCAGGAAGCGGAAGCCGTCGGCGTCGACGACGTTGCCCGCGCCGACCTTGACGGAATCGCCGTAGTTCTCGCGGATCCACTCGATGGTGCGCTTCTGCCACTCGGAGTAACCCTCGGAGGAGTCGATGCACAGCACGTCGGCACCGGCCTCGACGAGCAGCGGCACGCGCTCGGCGTAGTCACGGGTGTTGATGCCCGCGCCGACCATGTAGCGCTTGTTGGCATCGAGCAGCTCGTTGGGGTTGGTCTTGTGGGAGTCGTAATCCTTGCGGAAGACGATGCCGACCAGGTGGTCGTTGTCATCGACGACAGGCAGGGCGTTGAGCTTCTTGTCCCAGATGAGGTCGTTGGCGTCCTTGAGGGTGATGTCCTTGTCGCCCACGATGAGCTCGGCGCGAGGGGTCATGAACTCGGAGACGAGCTTGGAGTGATCATCACGGCTGGGGCGGTAGTCGCGGCTGGTGACGATGCCGAGGAGCTTGCCGGTGGGGGTGCCGTCATCGGTAACGGGCATGGTGGAGTGACCGGTGCGGTCCTTGAGCTGCATGACCTGCTCCATGGTCATGTCGGGCGTAAGGGTGGAGTCGGACTGCACGAAACCGGCCTTGTGGTCCTTGACGGCCTTGACCATGGCGGCCTCGGACTC
The DNA here is from genome assembly GCF_000156175.1 of Collinsella intestinalis DSM 13280. Taxonomy (GTDB): domain Bacteria; phylum Actinomycetota; class Coriobacteriia; order Coriobacteriales; family Coriobacteriaceae; genus Collinsella; species Collinsella intestinalis. The sequence continues at coordinate 248,028 of NZ_GG692710.1, read as the reverse complement.
GGGGGTCTGGGAACCGTAGATGAAGGAGATGCCGCCCTCGGTGGCCAGGGCGACGCCCATGTCCACGCCGGAGACGGACTGCATAATGGCGGAGACCATGGGGATGTTCAGCGTGATCTCGGGCTCCTCGCCGCGCTTGAAGCGGGTCAGCGGGGTCTTGAGGGAGACGTTCGTGGGAACGCACTCAGCGGAGGAGTATCCGGGGACGAGCAGATACTCAGAGAAAGTATGGGATTCACCAGGGAAAAACGTTGCCATGTCGCTCCTTCGACTCTTTGCTGCCGACGCGGCGGCGACTCCTTGCCGCCGTGCCATTCGCTCCCGATACAAGTGGGGGTATTGTAGCGCAGAGCCACTGCTACAATGGCTCTCGTTACCAGACTTCAAATGGTCTGCCCAATCTCAATGTCTCTCCGACGCCGCCTTCGGCCAATCGACACACCCGCCCGCATCCCGGATTCGCGTAAGGGCGCCTCGATGCCGCCCAAAAAAGACGCAAGGATCTTATCGGCGATGGCGCGGGCCCTGCGCCATCGCGACCGTACCACCAGCTTGGAGCCCATATGTCGCTTTCCGCCCACGCCCGACTCACCATCTCCGACGACGACCGCGACCTACCCGGTGCTTTCGGCGGCGGGTGCGCCTCACTGCTGGAGGGCGTCGCCGAAGAGGGCTCGCTCAACCGTGCGGCGAAACGCATGGGCATGGCGTATTCCAAGGCGTGGAGAATCGTACGCGAGGCCGAGGGGCATCTGGGCTGCGAACTGCTCGCCCGCGACGGTGCGCGCGGCTCGGTGCTCACCCCTGAGGGCGAACATGCCCTCCACGCCTATCGAACCCTCCAGGCAGAGCTCGACGCGATGATCGCGAAGCGCCTCACCGAGCTGTTTTAGCCACCTCGGGCACGAGCGCCCTCCTGGCAAAAGCTCGGACAGGGAAACTACAACCCCAAAAACGCCTTGACGCCGATCAGGATGAGCACGATGGCCTCCTACGGCTGCGGAGGATTGCGGAACCAGCGCATGGCCTGATCGAGATCGTCGGCTATAGCGAGGGGGTCATCGAGGCCGGCGAATATGCGAACCGCGCTCCCCTGCCACCCATCGCGCGCATGCAGGCGCGTGCGGGGTCCGCCGGCGTGGCAATCTCGGCCGCTGAGACGACAGCGCCCGATGAAATCCCCCGCCGTGGCGCCCCAGTCCCCAGGGAGCTCGAAATCGACGGCGGGGCCGAAGCCGTGACGCAGCACACGCTCAGCCAGAGAGCGATCGGGATGTGTGGCGAGACCGGGGTAATCGACCCGGACCAAACCATCACAACAGGCAAGGTACTCAGCGAGGGCGCGGGCATGATCGAAATGGCGCTGCATACGCGTCGAGACGCTATCGAGTCCATGGGCGATGACCTCGAGATCGGCCTGAGCCAACGCGCAAGAAGGCTGGTCCCCCACGCGAGCGACCGCGCGAGCGCCACGTGCGGAAAGCGCAACCACCTTGCGATCGAGTAACCCGCCAGCAACGCGGTCGAGCGCCTCGCACTGCACGTCGGCACCAAGCTCGAAAGCATGGCAACCGAAATGCGACGGCACAGTGATGTCAACCCACATAAGACCGCTGTGGGCATGAACCTCACGAGACTCGGCACGGACATCCGCCACGCGAAGGCCCGTGCCGCCGACCATATCAGCCAAACGGTCTTCGTCCGCCATGACGCCAAGGCGCGCGAGCGCCTCGTCAACGCGATCGCCGTACACGAAGACGGCGATCTCGGCGCAAACGAGCTGCGCATATCGGGTCTCGAGTTCCTGTTGAGCCATCACGCTGAAACCGCCCTTCCTCTCCTGGACAGTAGGCCCGAAGCATAACGCACGCCGCGCCGAGCCCGTGGGGCCCGAGGCGGCGTGCGCATCATAGCGATGAACCCGGTTGCGTCCTACGCGCGCGTACGGGTCTCCTCAACGACCTTGGCAATGAACTCATCGACGGCCATCGGAACGGTCTCGTTGGAACGGTCGCGGACGGAGATGTTGCCGGCTTCGACCTCCTTCTCACCCAGGATCAGCATGTAGGGCACGCGATCGACGCCGCGGGCCTCGCGAATCTTGTAGCCGATCTTCTCGTCGCGATCGTCGCACACCACGCGGATGCCGGCGGCCTCGAGCTGCTCGGTGACCTGGTGAGCGTAGTCGCGGCTCTTCTCAGACACGGGCAGGACCTTGACCTGCATGGGGGCGAGCCAAACCGGGAACTTGCCGGCATAATGCTCGATCAGGATGCCGATGAAGCGCTCGATGGAGCCGAAGCACACGCGATGCAGCATGATGGGGCGTTTCTTCTCGCCGTCGGCATCCACGTAGGTGAGGTCGAAGTTCTGCGGCATCTGGAAGTCCAGCTGCACGGTACCGCACTGCCAGGTGCGGCCGAGGGAGTCCTCCAGGTGGAAGTCGATCTTGGGACCGTAGAAGGCGCCGTCACCCTCGTTGACCACGTAATCCATGCCCAGCTTATCGAGTGCGACCTTGAGGCCCTCCTCGGCGGCGGCCCAGTCCTCATCGGAGCCCATGGAGTCCTCGGGGCGGGTGGAAAGCTCAACGTGGTACTTGAAGCCGAACTTCTGATACACGGAGTCGATCAGGCGCACAACGCCCACGATCTCGTCGGTCAGCTGCTCGGGCGTGACGAACAAGTGCGCGTCATCCTGGTTGAAGCAGCGGACGCGGAACAGGCCGTGCAGGGCGCCCCTGAGCTCGTGGCGGTGCACCAGGCCGATCTCGCCGGCGCGGATGGGCAGCTCGCGGTAGCTATGCGGCTTGGAGCTGTAGACGAGCACACCGCCCGGGCAGTTCATGGGCTTGATGCAGTACTCCTCGTCGTCGATCATCGTGGAGTACATGTTGTCCTTGTAGTGGTCCCAGTGACCGGAGGTGAGCCACAGGCTCTTGTTCATGATCTGGGGCGTGGAAATCTCGACGTACCCAGCCTTGTGATGGATCTCGCGCCAGTAGTCGAGCAGGGTGTTCTTGAGGACCATGCCGTTGGGCAGGAAGAACGGGAAGCCGGGGGCCTCGTCGCGCATCATGAACAGGTCCATCTCGCGACCGATGCGTCGATGGTCACGCTTCTTGGCCTCCTCGAGGAGGGTGAGGTGCGCCTCCAGTTCATCCTTGGTGGCGAAAGCCGTGCCGTTGATGCGCGTGAGCATCTTGTTGTTGGCATCGTTTTTCCAGTAGGCGCCAGACACGCCGGTGAGCTTGAAGGCCTTGAGGGCCTTGGTATAAGTGAGGTGTGGTCCGACGCACATGTCGATGTAATCGCCCTGCTGGTAGAAGGTGATGCGAGCGTCATCGGCCAGGTCACCGATGTGCTCGACCTTATACTTCTCACCGCGCTCCTCCATGAGGGCGATGGCCTCCTCGCGAGGCAGCTCGAAGACCTGGAACTTAAGGTTCTCCTTGACGATCTTCTTCATCTCGGCCTCGATGGTGGGCAGATCGTCCTCGGAGATCTTCTTATCGCCGAGGTCGACGTCATAATAGAAGCCGTTATCGGTCGCGGGACCGTAGGCGAAGTCGGCCTCGGGGTAGAGGTGCTTGATGGCCTGGGCCATGATGTGGGCGGCGGAATGGCGGATGACGTGCTGGGCCTCGTCGGCCTCAACCTCGGCCACGGAGCCGTCGTTGTACAGTGCCTTCATATCTAGAACCTTTCCGATACGGTGCATTACCTCTGTAACTTTTCCAGTGTACCCGTTTGCCCGCGCAATTGCGCCTCCAATCCAGAAGAGCGCCAAGAAGCACGGAATAGGAACGCACCCGCCATCCAAAGGGTGACGGGTGCGTTACGGCGCGGTTCATCGGCCCCGTGCGGCGCACGGGGGGAAGCTCGCGCCTATTGGATGTGAGTTCGGCAGAAGGGGCAGACCTTCCAGTGCGCCTCCAGCGGGCGCTTGCACGTGGGACAGACGTTGCGGACCTGCGTGTTGCACACCGGGCAGACGATGAAGTCCTTCTCGATTGTGGTGCCGCAGTTGGGGCAGCTGCCATACTGGGCGAGCTGACGCTCGCGCAGCGCCATGTCGAGCTCCTGCTCCTCGCGATCCGCCACGTAGGACGCCGGGCGCATCACGATATAGGCCATAAGGCCAACGAACGGGACGAGGGCGAGCAGGCCCCAGGCCCAAAACGCCTGGACGCCGCGACGCTTCGCGTCGATGAAGACATACACGACGGAGAGCAGGTAGAGAGCGACCACGAAGGCGATGAAGCCGTACATGGCAAACATCAACTGCGGGGACATGAGCTCCTCGATGTACTTGGACATGAGCCTCACCTTTCAGCCGGTTGCGAGATTGCAAAGCTGTTCATAATCGCACCGTATTGTATACCACCCGCCCCCTCATCGGAAACGACCGGCAACCGCGCACGTTAACGACACAGCGGACCCATCGACCACCGCGACCGCGCGGCACCGGGGCCGTTTGCGGGCCAAGCCGCCCGCTTGCCCGATTGGCCCTGGCGAAGATAAATGACATGCGTAGCATTGTTTGTTGACACTTTGTCTATAGAATGCACCGGCTGCGAGCCCATGGACACACGCCCGGTGCTCAGACGGGAGCGGCACCATGGAACCTAGGTACGACATCGCCATCGTAGGCGCGGGCATCACCGGTTGCGCCATCGCACGGCAGCTCGCGCGATACGACAAGACGATATGCCTCATCGAGGCGACCGACGACATCGCGCTCGGGGCATCGAAGGCCAACGGTGGCCTGATCCACGCCGGATACGACCCCGCCCCCGGGACGATGAAGGCGAAGATGAACGCCCGCGGGTGCGAGCTGTACAGAACGTGGTCAAAGGAACTCGGTTTCCTGTTCCACCGCACGGGCTCCCTCGTTCTCGGCTTTACCGACGAGGACCTCGCCACCCTCGAGCACCTGCGCGACAACGGCCTGGCCAACGGCGTCCCCCACCTCGAGATCGTCGGCCCCGATCGCATCGCCGAATTGGAACCGCGCGCCAATCCGGACGCCACCTGCGCCCTATGGTGCCCCTCCACCGGCTATGTCGACCCGTTCGAGGTTGCCATCGCCGCAGCCGAGAACGCCGTAGCCAACGGAGCCGCCTTCTTGCGCGGCGCCCCAGTAACGGCCATCGCCCGCCCGGAAGAGGGGGAGTTCGTCCTCTCCACGCCCAAGGGAGACGTTCGATGCGAGATCTTGATCAACGCCGCTGGCAGCGGCGCAGGCGAGATCTCGCGCATGGCCGGAGATCGCGGGCTACGCATGGTATGGCGCCAAGGCAACATCGCCGTGCTCGACAAGGAGCCCCGCGCCATCATGCCGCTCTACCCGGTGCCGACACCGGTGTCCAAGGGCGTCATCGTCACGGGAACCGTGCACAACAACACGGTCATCACCGCCACCGCCGAGATGCGAGAGCAAGGCGACAAGGACACGTACGCCGGCGATGTGGAGGCCCTGCTCTCCGGCGCGCGCAAGCTCGTACCAGACCTGGATACCCGCCGCGTCGTCCGCACCTTCGCAGGGGGCCGCGCCGTACTTGAGAAAACGAACGACTTCCTCATCGAAGCCTCCGAGTCCACGCCCGGCCTGTTCCACGCCGCGGGCATCCAGTCCCCCGGCGTCGCAAGCGCACCGGCGGTTGCCGAGCGCATGGAACAGCTCCTGCGCGAGGCAGGCGTAGAGCTCGTCGAACGCGCCGATTGGAACCCCATCCGCCGCATGCCGGACGACTTCGACCTCGCCCCCCTCGAGCGCAAGGAGGAGCTCATCGAGGCGGACCCAGCATGGGGCCGCATCGTATGCCGCTGCGAGACGGTGCCGGAGGCCGAAATCGTCGCCGCCATCCACCGCAAGCCGGGCGCCATCTCGGTCGAGGGCGTCAAACGCCGCTGCCGCGCCGGCATGGGCCGCTGCCAGAGCGGCTTCTGTCAGAGTCGCGTCGTGGAGATCCTCGCCCGCGAACTCGGCGTCGCCCCCTCCGAAGTCCCGCTGGAAGACACGGGCTCATGGATCGTCGACGGACCGCTCAAGAACCCGGGCGCCCACATGGGCGCCATCGCCGAGGAGGACTGCTAGCATGGCTCAGATCGAAACACGCGATTATGACGTCGTCGTCATCGGCGGCGGCCCCGCGGGCATGGGAGCTGCCCTCGCAGCGCACGAAGCCGGCGCGTCGACCGTAGTCATCGAGCGCAACGAGCATCTTGGCGGCATCCTGCGCCAGTGCATCCACCCCGGCTTCGGCCTCACCCATTTCAAAGAAGAGCTCACCGGCCCCGAATACGCCCAGCGTTTCATCAACCGCGTGCGCGAGGCCGGCATCGATGTCATGCTCGGGTCCATGGCGCTCGGCATCGACGAAGGCGGACGAGAAGACGCGGCGCACAGCGTCACCGTCATGGGCGAAGACGGCATGGCCCGCCTCACCTGCCGCTCGGTGGTGCTCGCCATGGGCTGTCGCGAGCGCACCCGCTTCGAGATCAAAATCCCGGGCAGCCGTCCTGCCGGTGTATACACCGCGGGCCTCGCCCAGCGTTACATCAACATCGAGAACCTGCGCCCCGGACACCGCGTCGTGATCTTGGGGTCGGGCGACATCGGTCTCATCATGGCGCGTCGATGCGCCCTGGAAGGCCTCGAAGTCGAGGGCGTCTACGAGCTCATGCCCTATGCCAACGGGCTGCACCGCAACGTCAAGAACTGCCTTGAGGACTTTGGGATCCCGCTGCACCTATCCACCACCGTCACGCGCGTGATCGGTCGAGACCGCGTCGAGGCCGTCGAGGTCTCGAACGTTGGAGAGGACCTCTCCCCTATCCCCGGGACCGAGCGTATCATCCCCTGCGACACGCTGCTGCTCTCCGTTGGCCTCATCCCCGAAAACGAGCTCGCCCGAGCCGCCGGGGTCGAGATCGACCCGCGCACACGCGGCGCACGCGTGGATCAGGACCTGCAAACGAACGTCGACGGTATCTTCTCCTGCGGAAACGTCTTGCAGGTACACGACCTTGCCGACAACGTCACCGCCGAGGCGACGCGCGCGGGAGCGGCCGCGGCCGCCCACGCCCTCGGCACGGCGAGACCCGATGTTCTCTCAGAACCCGTGACCCTCGAGCCCTGCGGCATGGCCGGCTACATCGTGCCGGCCCGCATCAACCGAACGGTCGCCACGAAGGCGTTCTTCCGCGTGCGTCGCCCCCTCGAGCACGCCCAGCTCGTGATCCGTGCGGGCGATGCCGTTCTCTTCCACGGCAAGACGCGCGACTACAAGCCGAGCATCATGGAAGCGGCCCCTATAACGCCCAAGATGCTCGCCGCCGTGAAACCGGGCGAGACCCTGACCGTATCCATCGACCCCGTGGAAGAAGCGTGATGTCCCATGACGAGCACTGAGACGTTCCACTGCACGACCTGCCCATCCGAATGCCTGCTCACGGTATGCGTGGAGCGAGACGGGGACGGAGTCGCGCGCGTCACGAGCGTACATGGCAACCGGTGCCCGCGCGGCAAGCGCTTCGCCGAGCAGGAAGTCGTGTGCCCGATGCGCATCCTAGCCACAACGGTCGTGGTCGAAGGCGGAGACGAGCGCCTCGTCCCCGTGCGAACCTGCTCCCCCATTCCTCGCGCCCTGCACAAGGACGCCATGGAAACCATACGGGAGCTGCGCGTTTCCGCCCCCGTGCGCATGGGGGACGTCATCGCCGCCAACCTGCTCGACACAGGCGTCGACCTGGTCGCGAGTATGGACGTAGGACTCGCATAGGCTTCCGCACGCCGACACAGTCGCATAGAAGATTTGAACGCAACCCTTAGGCTCAACCTCAGCTTGAGGGTTGCCTTATACTGATACCGTCAACGAGAAAAGGCGGTTGTTACATGGCACGTGCCACCATGAGAGGGATTTGTACGCACAGAGGGCGGATCGCCTGCGTCGCTGGGCTCACGGCGGCACTCGCCCTGGGCGCCGGCATACCCGCGCTCACGGGCACGCCTGAGCCCGCACTGGCCGCAACGGCGGCGACGCGCGGCGAGCTCGCCTCCCTGCAAAAAGAGGTCTCCCGCGCCGCCGGCACCTACGCCGACGCCACGTCACGCGCCGCCGAGCTCAACGAGCAGGTGCGAACGGCCGCCGACGATATCCTTCGCATTGAGCAGGAGCTCATGCCGCAGGCGCAGAACCGCGCCGCCCTGGCAGCGCGCGAGCTGTACAAACGCCATGCGTCCAACGGCGGCGCCCTCTCCATGCTCCTCAACGCCGGTTCCTTCGCCGATTTCCTCAGCATGACCAAGTACCTGGGCACCGTGCAGAGCGCCAACATCGCCGCTCTCGACGAGCTGCATGCACTCGAAGACGAGCTCAACGGCAAGCTCGCGGAGCTGAGCTCCGCAAAAGACGAGGCCGACCTGCAACTCTCCCGTGCGCAGGACGCGCTCGACACCGCGCAATCCGCAGCCGCCAAGATCCAGGCGAAGGCGAATGCCGAAGACGCCGAGGAGGCCGAGATCGCGCGTCAGGCCGCCGAGCAGGCCGCCCAGCTGCAGGCGCAGCAAAACGCGAGCCAGAACAGGCCCAGCGCTCCGACCCCCGACACGGGCTCAAACAACGCCGGCACCACAACCCCGCAGGCACCCGACACACCGGCGGCGCCCAAGCCCGAAGACACCACCACGCCTCCCGCGCCCCCGGCGCCCCCTGTAACGCCAACGCCTCCGGCGCCGCCGGCCATCACATGGAAGACGGGCGTGGCGTCCTATTACGGCATCGGCGACGGATTCATGGGCGGCACGACCGCTAACGGCGAGACGGTCACCGAGACCTCGATGGGCATCGCGATGCTCAACGTCCCGTTCGGCACCCGCGTCGAGATTCGCTATGGCGGCCGTTCGGTGATCGCCTATGTGAACGACCGCGGCCCTTATGTGCACGGTCGCGTGATCGACATGCAGCCCGCCGTGGCCCGCGCCCTGAACTTCCTGAGCGTGGGCGTGGCGACCGTCCAGTACCGCTTCCTGTAGCGAGAATCGCCCTTACCTGAGCAGACCCGCGACCTCGCCCGCAAGCGTGATGGTGCCGGCCGCGATGACAGGCTCCCCCGCCTCCGTGAGGGCGTCGAGCGCCTCGCGAACCGAGGGGTAGATGGCGATGACATCCGTATGCGGACGATTAAGCGCGTCGAGCTCACCGTAGACGAGCTGGGCGAGCTCCCCCGCAGGCAGGGCGCGATCGCTCGCCGTGGCGCTCACCACGATACGGGGAAACTCCGGCACGAGCACATCGAGGATGCCCCGTACGTCCTTGTCCGAGAGCGCGGCGACTAGAAGTACGGGCCGCGCTTCGCGCTCAGGCTCGGCCTCGCGAACCGCATTGATGAAATTCTCGCAGCTCTGCGGATTGTGGCATGCATCGACCAATACGAACGGCTCAGGGCGTACCACGTCGAAACGACCCGGTATGGGACAGGACTCGAGAGAGACGGCGAGCGAGGACGCATCGAGCGGGCGGCCCAGATACCCTTCCGCCAGCGCTATGGCACAGGCGGCGTTCTGCGGCTGGTAAGCGGGTTTGTGCATTGAGACCTCGTACGTGGAACGAGCGGTCTCGGTCGAAAACGAAACTGCGCTGTCGATGCCCACGGGCAATTCGATGACCATATGCTCTACAACCCAGGGCACGACACCGCAGGCGTCGCAACGTGCGCGCATCACGCGCTCGACGCTCGGCTCGTGCGTGCCCTCGCCGAGCACGACCGTGCGACCGGGCTTGATGACGGCGGCCTTCTCGCTCGCGATCTCCTCGAGCGTATCGCCCAGGATATGCGTGTGATCGAGCCCGATGCCCGTGATGGCCACGGCCACGGGGTCGGTGGCGCTGGTGGCGTCCCAACGACCGCCCAGGCCCACTTCGAGCACCGCCACATCGACTCTCGCCTCGGCGAACACGACCATGGCAGCCGCAGTCAGGAGGTCGAACGGCGTGATGGTGTAGGTCGGCTCGCCCGAGGCTGCGCGGCGTTCGTTCACACGACGGCCCGCCTCTGCGGCAGCGGAGACGCCGTGCGCGAATGCAGAGGGGCTCACCACGCCGCCATCGACCTCCATGCGCTCCTCGTAGCGCACGAGCTGGGGAGAGGTGTACAGCGCCGTTCGCAGCCCCTCTCCGCGCAGAATCGCCGCGGTGAACCGAGTGGTCGACGTCTTGCCGTTGGTTCCCGCAACCTGGATGCAATCGAAGTATTCGTCGGGCCGACCGAGCTCATCGAGCATATCGATGACAGTCTCAAGCAGCGGGCCCGCCTCGCCGACGATCTTTCCGGTGTCGGCGGCGATTGTCACCGCCCGCTCGTAGGAAAGCTCCTCGAACCCGAACGGCACGACATAGGCACCTTCGCGCTTCATATCAATCCCCTATTCGCGCACATCGCGGCCGTAGACGAACCAATAGGCGGCCGCCACAGCCGCACCTCCCACAATGTTGCCGAGCGTGACGAACATGAGGTTGGATACCATGCCCGCAAGCGGGATCGCACCGACGCCCAGCATGGACTGTGCGGCAACGCCCAAAGGAAGGAAGAACATGTTCGCAACGGAGTGTTCGAATCCCAGCACCACGAAGGACACGACCGGTAGAATCGTCGCGGCGAGCTTGTCGCACACCGTCTTGCCGGCACTGCCCATCCAAACGCCCAGGCACACAAGGACGTTGCACAGGACGCCGCGCGCAAAGGCGGTCACAGGGTCGAGCGAGGCCTTGGAGAGTGCGACGGCATAGGCGAGCTCGCCCACCGAACCCTCCTGCATGGAGAGGAATCCCGAGGCGAGAAGCAATGCGACGGCGAGCAGCGCGCCCACGGCGTTGCCCGCGTACACGACGGCCCACTTGCGGACCATCTTCATCATCGGGTACCGACCGTCGAGCGCGCCGATGAGCATGAGGCAATTGCCCGTGAACAGCTCGGCACCGGCGACGAGCACGAGAAACAGACCCAGGCAAAACGCCAGACCGCCCAGGATGAGCGACACCGACGGCGAGAGCGTGGAATCCGCCCGGACCATCAGCATGAAGGACGCACCGAGCGCTACGAAGGCGCCCGCGAGGATCGCGAGCACAAACGCCCTCCCACGCGTAAGCTTGGCCTTGGCGAACCCGATGTGGACGAACGGCTCCTGAGTCTTAGCCGGCGGCAGCATAACCGTGCCCGTCTCGTTTTCAGCCATCATTTCCCCCTGTTCCGTATGCAACACAAACCCCGCCGCAACCGATGCGGCGGGGCTCGAATCAACGTATGGACCGATTACTCGAAGTCGGCGAGCTGGGCCTTGACCGCAGCGATGGTCTCGGTGAGCTCGGCGGCGCGCTCGCGCTTCTTGGCGACGACCTCGGGCGCGGCCTTGGCGATGAAGCCCTCGTTGCCCAGGGTGCGCTCGGCGGCGGCGAGCTCCTTCTCCGCCGTGGCAAGCTCCTTGTTCAGGCGGGCCTTCTCGGCGTCGAAGTCGACCAAATCGCCCACGACGACATAGGCGTCGAAATCGGCGCCGGCAAGTGCGATGGCGGCAGCGGGCTTCTCAAAGCCCTCGGAGGCGCACACGGAAAGCTCGCTGATGTTGGCCAGTCCGCAGATGAAGTCGGCCATGCCCTCGATCGCCTCGGCGACCTCGGCGCTCGCAGCCTTGACGACCACGGGCAAAGCCTCCTTGGGGCTCAGGCGGTAGCGAGCGCGGGTGGAGCGGGCATCAGACACGACGGCGCGGGCGAGCTCGAAGGAGCGCTCGGCCTCCTCATCGATGAAGCGCTCGAAGGCCTCGGGCTCGGGCCAGGCGGCGACCATGAGGGCCTCGGCGCGCTCGATGACGCCGCCCTCGTTCATATCCAGCCAGCTGGCGGGCATCTGGTCCCAAATGGCCTCGGTGACGAACGGCATGAGCGGGTGCATGAGGCGCATCGACGCATCGAGCACGAAGATCAGGTTGCGCTGGGCCTGCAGGCACGCCGCATCGTCCTTGAGGCGGGTCTTGGTGACCTCGACGTACCAGTCGCAGACCTCGTTCCAGAAGAAGTTCTGGACGCCGCGCGCCATCTCGCCGAAGGTGTACTTCTCAATACCCTCGGTCACCATGCGCGTGGCCTTGGCCAGTCGGCTGAACATCCAGGCATCGGCCGCGGTCTCGGCGACGGGCTCGCCCGGGGTGTAGCCATCCATGTTCATGAGCAGGAAACGGCTGGCGTTCCAGATCTTGGTGACAAAGGAGCGGGCCTGCTCGGTACGGGCCGAACCCTTGAGGGCCTTCGTCTTCTTGTCGATATCGGCGTCGAACTTGACGTCCTGGTTGGTGGTGCACAGCGTGAGCAGGTTATAGCGCATGGCATCGGCGCCGTACATGTCGATGAGATCCATGGGGTTCACACCGTTGCCCTTGGACTTGGACATGCGGCTGCCGTCCTTGGCAAGGATCGTGGGGTAGATCACGACGTCATGGAACGGGACCTCGTCGAGGAAGTACAGCGAGCTCATGACCATGCGGGCGACCCACAGTGCGATGATGTCGCGCGCGGTGACGAGCGCCGTGGTGGGATGATGGCCCTCGAGTTGCTCGGGATGCTGCGGCCAGCCCTGCGTGGCAAAGGTCCACAGCTGGGAGCTGAACCAGGTGTCCAGCACGTTCTCGTCCTGGTGGACATGGGTGCAGCCGCACTTGGGGCAGACCGTCACGTCGTCCATGCAGGCGTCCTCCCAGCCACACTCCTCGCAGTAGAACACGGGAATGCGGTGGCCCCACCACAGCTGACGGGAGATGCACCAGTCTTTCAGGTTCTCCATCCAGGTGGTGTAGGTCTCGGTCCAGCGGGCCGGGTGGAAGGTCACGCGACCATCCTGGACGGCCTTGAGCGCGGGCTCCTTGAGCTTGTCCACGGCGACGAACCACTGCTCGGAGAGCCAAGGCTCGAGCGTTTGGTCGCAGCGGTAGCAATGCATGACGGAATGATCGTGCTCATCCACGTGATCGAGCAGGTCGTGCTCCTCGAACCACGCCAGGACGGCCTCACGGCACTCGTCGCGCGTCATGCCGGTGAACTCGCCATAGCCCTCGACGACGACGGCATGCTCGTCGAAGATGTTGATCTTCTCCAAGCCGTGAGCCTCGCCCATCGCATAGTCGTTGGGGTCGTGCGCCGGGGTGACCTTGACAAAGCCGGAGCCGAAATCCGGGTCAACGTGCCAATCGTCGAAAATCGGGATCTCGCGGTCGACGATGGGCAGCTTGACCGACTTGCCCACGAACGCCGCCTTCTCGGGGTCCTTGCTCGAAACAGCGATACCGGTATCGCCGAGCATGGTCTCGGGGCGCGTGGTGGCGACGACGATGTACTCCTGGCCGTTGACCGGCTCGGTCAAGGGATAGCGCAGGTGCCAAAGGTGGCCCTTCTCGTCCTTGTACTCCGCCTCGTCATCGGAGATGGCGGTGGTGCAGTCGGGGCACCAGTTGACGATGCGCTTACCGCGATAAATCAGGCCGTCGTGGTACCAGTCGCAAAAGACCTTGCGGACCGCCTCGGCGTACTCGTCATCCATGGTGAAGCGCTCACCATCGAAGTCGACGGAGCAACCCATGCGCTTGATCTGCTCGACAATGGTGCCGCCGTACTCGTGCGTCCAATCCCAGCAGGCATCGAGGAACTTCTCGCGCCCGATCTCCAGGCGGGAAACGCCCTCGCTCTTCAGCTTCTTATCCACCTTGGTCTGCGTGGCGATACCGGCGTGGTCGGTGCCGAGAATCCAGCGGGTGGAGCGACCGCGCATGCGGGCCATGCGAACGATGGCGTCCTGGATGGAGTCGTCCGTGGCGTGACCCATGTGCAGGATGCCGGTGACGTTGGGCGGCGGGATGGTAACGGTGCAATCGCCCACGCCCTCGCGACGCTTGTAGTAGCCGCCGTCGAGCCACTTCTGCAGGATAGCCGGCTCGTTGACCGCCGGATCGTAGTTCTTGGGCATCTCTTCTGCCATAGCCATGCTCCCGAAGAGTCGAAGTTTGCGTAATTGCTCAACAGGATAGCACGTGGGAGATGCGCTTTGGAGGCTGGCGCGCCATTGCTCACGGGCAAATCCCGTCAAGGCATCAAAAGAAAAACGGCTGGCACATGGCCAGCCGTTTCAAAGATAGACAACGCATGCATGCGCGTCGAAGATGCTAGTCGAGGTCGATATCGGACCCGGCATAGACGCGACGCGGCTGCTCCTCGCCGCGAACCGCCGCGGCGGTAACGACGACACGGAGAACGCCCTCCTCGCTCGGGAGGTCGAACATGGTCTGCTGGAGCAGCTCCTCGCAAATCGAACGCAGACCGCGGGCACCGGTTTTGCGCGCGAGTGCCTTCCTGGCGATCTCGTGCAGCGCGTCGGGCTCGAATACGAGCTCCACGCCCTCGAGGGAGAACATGCGGCGATACTGCTTGACCACGGCGTTCTTGGGTTCGGTGAGGATACCCACAAGATCGTCCTCGGAAAGGGCCTGGGTCTGCGTGATGACCGGCGTACGGCCGATGAACTCGGGAATCATGCCGAAGTTGTTGAGGTCCTCGGGCAGCACCTGCCTGAGCAGGACGTTCTCGTCCTTGGACGTGGGGCCGGCGATCTCGGAGTTGAAGCCGATGCCCTGGTTGCCAACGCGATCGGAGATGATCTTGTCGAGACCCACGAAGGCTCCGCCGCAGATGAACAGGATGTTCGTGGTGTCGATCTGCAGGAGCTCCTGCTGCGGGTGCTTGCGCCCGCCGGTGGGCGGGACGCTCGCGACAGTGCCCTCGAGGATCTTGAGCAGCGCCTGCTGCACACCTTCGCCGGAGACATCGCGCGTGATGGAGAGGTTCTCGGCCTTGCGGGCGATCTTGTCGATCTCATCCACGTAGATGATACCGATCTGCGCGCGGTCGATATCGCCGTCTGCCGCGGTGATGAGCTTGAGCAGGATGTTCTCAACGTCCTCGCCCACATAACCGGCCTCGGTGAGGGCCGTGGCGTCGGCGATGGCGAAGGGAACCTCGAGCACGCGGGCCAGCGTCTGCGCGAGCAGCGTCTTGCCGGTGCCCGTGGGGCCGAGGAGCAAGATGTTGCTCTTGGCAAGCTCGACATCCTCGTCGACGGCATGGGCGCCCAGGGAATCCTCGACGGTATCGCCCATCAAAACGCGACGATAATGGTTGTACACAGCCACGGACATGGCGCGCTTGGCGTCCTCCTGGCCCATGACATACTGGGACAGCGCGTCGTAGATCTCGTGCGGGGTGGGCACGCGGGTGATGATGCGCTCGGCGGTCTCGCGCATGGTGGGGGCCGGCGCCTCATCCTCGTCCATATCGAAATCGCCCATGGGCTCGGCGTGATTCACGTAAGAGCCAAAGGCACGCATCATCTCGTCCTGCGCGAACGACTGCTCGAGGATCTCGTTGCAGGCCTCGACGCATTCATCGCAGATGAACATGCCATCCTGGCCCTTGACGAGCTTGCGAACCTGCTCCTGGGTCTTACCGCAGAACGAGCAGCGAACCTGGCCGTCGCCCTCCATGCCGGCGGTGCGGCCGAACTCGTCGCCCGCCATTAGCGCTCGCTCCCGGAGTCGTTGCGGGACGTGACGATGCGGTCGATGAGGCCGTACTCGAGGGCCTGCTCGGCACGGAGGTAGTTGTCGCGCTCAGTGTCGCGCTCGACCTGCTCGAACGGCTTGCCGGTGCAATCGGCGAGAATCTGGTTCAGGGTATTGCGGGTCTCGCGGATCTCACGAGCGGCGATCTCGATTTCGGTCTGCTGGCCCTGGGCGCCGCCGCTGGGCTGGTGGATCATGATCTTGGAGTGCGGCAGGCTGAAACGCTTGCCGGGGGCGCCGGCGGCCAGGAGGACGGCGGCCATGGAGGCGGCCATACCGACACAGATGGTGGAAACGTCGGGCTTGATGTAGTTCATCGTGTCCAAGATGGCCAGACCGGAATAGACCTCGCCACCGGGCGAGTTTATGTAGAGGGAGATGTCCTTCTCGGCATCCTGGCTCTCGAGGTGCAGAAGCTGCGCGATGACCAGGTTGGCAGTCACCGAGTTGACCTCCTCGCCCAAAAAGACGATGCGGTCGTTCAGGAGACGGGAGTAGATGTCATAGCTGCGCTCACCGCGAGGGGTCTGCTCGATGACGTAGGGCACGAGCGCGGAGTCGATGCGATTGATCATATGGCTCCTTTCGGGTTGTGCGGCGCATATGCGACGCGAGGCAAGTTCGGCATGTGCGGACGACGTGCGCCCGCGAGATAGAAACATACGGTGCCCTACCTCGACTTCGCGCGGTTGGGCACCGTAAGAACTTCAGCCGTTCAGCTGTGTATGATACACGTTTTCGCGGACACAAACTTGCATGCGCCGCATCACGTGATGGAGAGCCCTAAGGGTTACTCGGCCTTGGCCTCGGCGGCGCGAGCAGCCTCGTCAACCTCGGTCACCTTCGCGTTCTCGACCAGCCAGTCAACGGCCTTGGAGCGACGGATGGAGTCGCGGACGGCGGGCATGCGGCCATCGGCGACGAACTGGGCCTTGGAGGCCTCGACGTCCTCAATGCCGGCGCGCTCGAACTCGCCGTCGACGTCCTCAGCGGAGACCTCGACCTTGAGCTCACGGGCGAGGGCATCCAGCGCGAGGGACTCACGGGCGACGTCGTTGGCCTGACGGTGCAGGTCGGCGATGAAGTCCTCGGAGCTGATGCGGTTGGCCTGCAGCCAGCCGTCGAGGCTCATGCCGCGGGCGGAAAGGCTCTGCAGGAAGTTCTGGCCGAGCTCCTGGAAGACGGACTGCTCGTAATCCTCGTCCATCTCGTCGAGCTGGAGACGCTCGGCGAGCTTGGCGACGCAGCGGTTCTCCTTGAGTTGGGGAAGCTGGGAGGACTTGTCGGACTCGATCTCGAGCTTCACGGCGTCGCGCATGGCGTCCACGCCGTCGAAGCCGAAGTTGGTCTTCGCGAACTCATCGTTGAGCTCGGGGAGCTTGCGCTCCTTGACGCCCTTGACGGTGACCTCGACGGAAGCCCCCTCGGCACCCTCGACCTCGGGGGTCCAGGAGATGGTCTTGGTCTCGTCGACGTTCATGCCCAGCAGGCCCTCGTCGAACTCCTTGGGCAGGTGACCGGCGCCCATGGCGATGACGCGGCCCTCGCCGGCGAGCGCCTCGGCGTTCGCGACGTTCTTGATGTCGACGGTCACGTAGTCGGAACCCTCGACGGCGCGCTCGACGTCCTCGAAGGTGGCGTGGTAACCCATGAGCATGTCGACCTGCTGGTCGATCTCGGCCTCGGTGACCTCCGCGGGGGGCATCTCGATCTCGACGGCGTCGTAGGAGGAGAGCTCAGCGGACGGGCGCAGGGTGAACTCGACGGTGTAGGTGTAGTCGGTGCCATCGGCGCACAGGTCGATCTCCTGGTAATCGCCCTCCTTGACGGGGACGATGTCCAGCTCGTTGAGGACGTTGCCCTCGTTGGAGCCGATCAGCTCGTTGGTGGCCTGCGCGAGCACGGCGTCCTTGCCCAGGGCGGAATCGATCACGGGACGGGGGGCCTTGCCGGCGCGGAAGCCGGGGAAGCGATACTGCTTGGCGGCAGCCTTGTAGGCCTTCTTGATGATGGCGTCGACGTCGGCGGCCGGGATGGTGACCGTAGCGGTGAGCTTGGCGTCCTTCACGTCAGAAGTGATGTTCAACGTTCCTCCTCTAATACACTCGGCAAGGATTTGGGTGCCGATCCCTTGATACCTTGTGTGCGCGACTGGTGCGGGCGAAAGGACTCGAACCTTCACGGGAAAGCCCACTGGAACCTAAATCCAGCGCGTCTACCAATTCCGCCACGCCCGCAGCTGGTCACACAGGCGAACATAATAGCAAAAAGGCCGTTTTCGTGTACGTGAGCATAAAAGTGGACACATTGCCGCACCGACCCTGCACATCCATCGCATACAGTGGCTCCCGCATGGGTACAGTATGAAAACAACAAACTTGTTGTCGCCTTGCTCCTTCTGCCCTCCGTCGCAAGGCACACGGAAGGCCCGTCGTGCGGGGAGGGACTGTTATGGAGCAAACAAAGCACACCGTCGTGTTGTCGGGGGTTACAGCCCTGCGCGCCCTGAGGCGCGAAAGGCGTATTTCAAGTCAGATCACGTGGGGCCCGGTCGAGCTGAACGAGCAAATCGATGCCATGAGGCGCGCAACATGCCTGTCCAGCCTCATCGATCTCGAAGATCTTGAGCGACTCGGCATCCTTGTTGAAAACGAGCGGATCGACCTTGCCGTCGGACGCATCGCAAAGCGCACGGCAACCCCTCCCGTAATCGCCCATTGCATCGGAAACCTTGGAGAGGGCGGGCTGATGCGCATAGCCAAAGAGCTGTATGCCCTATCTCCCGCCGCACTTACGCTCGACCTCGCCCGCGACTCATCGTTCGAAGGACTTCTCGCCCTGATGGAAGAGCTCTCCGGCAATTGGTCGTTACCTGAACGGCCCCTCGGAACCAACGAGCTGGATGACAGTCTTGATTTCATTGATAAGCCGTGCGGCTACTACGAGAGCGCTCCCGCCCTCGACCTCGAAGAGCTCCGGTCTTTTCATGCAGCAGCCACGCGCATGCGCGGCCGAAAGGCGGCAGAAACGGCAGTGAAATACGCGGTCGGGGGAAGCCGCTCGCCAATGGAAGCAATTATGAACTGCGTCTTCGCGCTCCCACATGAATACGGCGGACTCAACTGCAGGCCCGTCGAAACCAATCGTAAGATCGCAATGGACGAAACGGCGCACGCACTCTCGGGCCTGCCCTACGTTATCGCGGATGCGTATCTGCCCCGGTTCAATACGATCTTGGAATACAACGGCTCATACCACGACGACGCAACGATCAGGCGCCGTGACGAAGCCCGGACACTCGGACTTATGTCGATGGGCATCGACGTATACCGGCTCAACAGCGACCAGCTGAGAGACCCGAACGCGCTCGAGGCTATTGCGCGTATGATCTACCGAAGATCGGGAAGATTTTTCAGGCCCAGGGCAAAGTGCTATCAACAAAAACACCTGCAATTACTCAACGGGCTTAGAAAAGCCTTTGGCCTGAATTAAATCAGTGCCAAAAGACTGTGGTTAGAGGCCCCGATTGCCAAATTCGACCAAAGTGTAACCATCGGATGTCGAGTTTAGAGCCGCCAAGCCAAAAAAATTGAACGTTCGAAGCTCTGACGTCCAACTTTGGCGCACCAATACCCAGAATATCTTCTAAATTGCCGGCAATAAGATGGCAAGCAGCGCCCTTCGCTAGGCATCGGTCACACATCTGTCGAATTTGACAGTACGAACCAGGTCCGCAGACGCGCGCTCAAGCGACCAAGGGGGGCAAAGGCGTGCGAGCCCCGGCCACCCACAGAAACCGACATTCGACGCAAAACTCCCGCCGATGAGACAAACGCTCCATCGGCGGGAGAACCAAAAGGTTAAATCAACTAAAAATGACTACACGATGCCCTGGGCCATCATGGCGTCGGCGACCTTTTTGAAGCCGGCGATGTTGGCGCCGACCATGTAGTTGCCCTCATAGCCGTACTCGGTGGCCGCATTGTCGCAGGCATGATAGATGCCGCGCATGATGCCCTCGAGCTTGGCGTCAACCTCTTCGAAGCTCCAGGACAGGTGCTCGGCGTTCTGGCTCATCTCCAGACCGGAGGTCGCCACGCCGCCGGCGTTGGCCGCCTTGCCGGGCATGAACGCGACGCCGTTCTCGATGAGGTAGTTGGTGGCTTCGGTGGTCGTGGGCATGTTGGCGCCCTCTCCCACCACCTTGCAGCCGTTCGCCACGAGCGCCTGGGCGTCCTCGAGCAGAAGGGTGTTCTCACGCGCGCAGGGCAGTGCGATATCGCAGGGAAGCTGCCAGACACCGCGGCCGTCCTCGGCATGCCACACGGCATTGGGACGGGCGTCGACATACAGGGCGAGGCTCACACCGCGGTCGTTGCCGGAGCGCTTCTTGTTGTAGATGTCCTCAAGAACCTTGTAATCGATGCCCTCGGGATCCTCGATCCAGCCCTTGGTGTCGGAAGCGGCGATGACCTTGCCGCCGAGCTGGGTCGCCTTCTGGACGGCATAGATCGCCACGTTACCGGAGCCGTGCACCACGACGGTCTTGCCCTCGAAGGAGTCGTTGTGGCACTTGAGATACTCATCCACGAAATAGACGAGGCCGTAGCCGGTCGCCTCGGTGCGGGCGAGCGAACCGCCGAAGGAGAGGCCCTTGCCGGTGAGCACGCCGGTCCACTCGTTCTTGAGACGCTTGTACTGACCGAACATGTACGCAACCTCACGGCCGCCCACGCCCAGGTCGCCAGCCGGGACATCGGTGTTGGGGCCGATGTGGCGGTAGAGCTCGGTCATGAAGGACTGGCAGAAGCGCATGATCTCGTTGTTGGACTTGCCCTTGGGGTCGAAGTCCGAGCCGCCCTTGCCGCCGCCCATAGGCAGCGTGGTGAGTGCGTTCTTGAAGATCTGCTCGAAACCGAGAAATTTGAGCATGCCGAGGGTGACAGTGGGATTGAAGCGCAGGCCGCCCTTGTACGGGCCGATGGCGGAGCTGTACTCCACGCGGAAACCGCGGTTGACCTGGCACTTGCCCTCGTCGTCGATCCAGGGGACGCGGAACATGATCACGCGCTCGGGCTCCACGAGGCGCTCGAGCAGACCGGCGGCCTCATAGGCGGGATTGTCGTTGACGGCCGGGGCGATCGAGGTCAGGACCTCGTCGGCGGCCTGGATGAACTCGGGCTGATCGGCGTAGCGCTCGTGCAGCTGGGCGATGACCCTATCGGTATAGGTCATGATAGTGCTCCTCAGAAGTGGGAATTCTCTTGCGCTGCATATGGTACTACGGCGGCATAAAGCGATTAGGGAGAAGGGCTCTAGGTTTCGTAGTGGTTTCGAAACGTCATGTGCTCAATTGTCGGCAACCGTTGCCGAAGTCGCGCGGGTACTCTATAATCGCTAACGCCTTGGGATAAGCAGGGTCTTGGTACCCCAGCTGCTCAGCACCTTCGGGACGTGGCGCAGTTTGGTAGCGCGCCTGCTTTGGGAGCAGGATGTCGCAGGTTCAAATCCTGTCGTCCCGACCATACATGCGGGCGTAGTTCATCGGTAGAACCTCAGCCTTCCAAGCTGATGAGGCGGGTTCGACTCCCGTCGCCCGCTCCAGGAAACGTTATGGGCCCGGTACCGTTGTGGTGCCGGGCCCTTTTCCATCAAATGGCACCGTTTTCGAACCCGGCCCTGTCACTAGCGCTTGCGGGACCTGAGGCCAAGACCGCCGATCAGCGCACCAAGGGCGGACACGCCGGCGGCCATAACCGCGGGGTCGCCGGTCTGGGGAAGCTCGGAGCCGGGCTTTGCGGAGGCGCTGTGGGACCCGCCATGCTGCCCGCCGTCATGACCCTGACCGCCAACCTGGCCCTGACCGGAGTCCTGCTCCTGGCCCTCCGGGCCCAATTGCCCATTACCCTGCTCATTTCCCTGACCCGTGCCCTCAGGGAATTCAGGGGTGGGGTCACCAGGAACCGTGATGCGATGGACAGTGCCACCCACCAGGACATCCGTCGTTCCGGGACCCACGGCCGTGACCTTGAGTCGGTACTGGACGCGATCGGGGTCGACCTTGGCGACATGGGCGTACTCTCCCGCCCCCTCGCGTGCGGGATTCAAAACGTAGCGAGCGTCCCCCACCTTTGCGACGATCAGGTAGCTCTCTCCGTCCTCAAGCTCCGAAGCGGAGGCGACGCGCTCGTACCCGGGGATTTCGGACGCACCCCGCGCTTCCCCGGCGAGCTTCCACAGCTCAAATGCATCACCGGCTCCACAGGAGTTACGACAGCGGTCGAACTTCGCCTTTCCATCGCGCCAAAAATGCAGATGAGCTCCACTCACTTTGTCGTCGAGCTGACCGCGGTCGTATAGCTTGAACGTACCGTCATCATTCGATTTGAGCTCGATGGGATGAGATTGAGCCTTGTTGGGGCTCAGCATCTTGCCACCGGACAGGTTCAGGTACACCCGCTCACCGGCAGCCGTCTTCCCGGAGATGGCCCATGCATCATCTGTCTTCTCGAACGTGTAAAGCGCCGAGCTCAGGCGCGCCACGCCCTCGGCAAAGGAGGGATCCGAGCCCAGAGCCGCCGCCGGCTCGCCCCAAACCTCGACAAAGGGAGCCTGAGTCATCTCGACTCGCGCCACCGAGACATCGGGTTTGCGCTCGATCGTGCCGGCGGATACAGGGATGAACACTTCCTTTCCCTGCTCTACCTTCACTTCCTCCAGCGCAGAGGGGGCGACTGTGACCACGTACTCGATGCCCGAAGCCGCATCGGTGAAGGTAGCTTCCCCCTCCTTGAGGCCTTCGATTGTCAACGTCGCCGTACCGTCATCGTTTTTGTCGAGCTTGATCTTGGCGATGGAACCGTCAACGCCCCCAAAGCCGGAGAACGAAGCGGCGACCTTCATCTTGACCGACCCGTACAGCGGGACTGAGACCGCACGCTTGTTGGAAACCTCCGCACCCGGAGCGATTTGGGCCATCTCGAAGTGCGTGAAGTTCGAGGCGTCGCCCTCGCCTTCCCAGAGCAGATCGACGGAACCGTCCGTCCGCTCGGTCAGACAGGAGTAGGCGAACCGCCCCTTGGCATCGGGCACCTCATGACTGTATTTCCACTCGATGCTGCCGTCTTCACCGACGAGGCCGACGTATACCTTTCCGTTTGCGCGACTGCTCCCCGTGGGACACGAGAGCAGAATCGCCGGCTTGCCGTCGATGAGCTTGGAATACTTGAGCGCGCTGATCTGGCAGCCGGTGTAGACGTCTATGCCGGAATCGCGCAGGCTCCTCTCCTCTTCCCACGTGGCACCGCCGTCGTGCGAAACCGCATACCAGCCGTGGCGCGCGAACAGATAAAGGACGCCGTCGACTTCGACAACCGTCGACTCCGATGTCTGGCACTGCAGGGAGGTGCTGCGCTTCCAGGTAACGCCGTCGTCGGAATAGATGACGCTGGCATTGCCATCACCCTTGCCGCGGATGAAGGTATAGCACGGGAGCACGATGCGGCCGCCCGACGTCACCAGGCCGCGACCCGGCCCCACGCCGTAAAACGCCGCGTTGCCGCCGGGCAGATTGGTGCGAACCTGCTCGTTCAGCATGAGCGGATCGGTCCACGTCGCCCCTGCGTCATTCGAGCTGATGAGCCACAGGTACGACGTCGCCATCACGTGGAGTTCCGCCTTGTAGAAAAACACGTTTTGCTGCACGAAGGCGGAGCTGCCAAGCTGCTGGCAATAGAGCGGGTCTTTATTCTGATCATAGAGGTAGTAGTGCCGGTCGACATACCGCTCGACCGCGCCCCCATCCTTCCGGTAGACGGGCGCGAGACCGTCGGCGGCGAAATCGCCCACATAGTGCGTATATCCCTCGCCCTGCTCGGCACCCACCTTGCGCTGCTCGCTCGGCACCGGCGAAGCAAAGAGCACGAGGCGCTGGCGCCCGTCGATCTGAACGTATCCGCTGCCGTTGACGGGGTCTTGGTGCTTTGCCGTGTTGAGCGCGACGCCGCCGGGCCATAGGTCGACCATCATGTAGGTCGTATCGCCCTTCTGGGCCATCACCGGGTCGATGAACGCGGTCGCCTCGTTGCTAAAGGCGTCGACGGAGTCGGGGAAATAGTTGGGGAAGTTGAAGGACCAGGTCTTTCCGCCGTCCGTCGAGCGGCTGAAGATGGTGTCCAAACCGGCGGCATCGCCCACATGGTTCCAGCGAGCGTCGATGGCAGCGAGCAGGCTGCCGTCCTTGTGCGTGATGAGGGACGGGATGCGGAAGTTCTTGCTTCCGCCCGTATTGGGGGCGAAGGGGCGATCTTGGGTGGTTCCCGTGGTCAGCTTGCGGTTCGGCACAACCTCCGGCAGCACCTCGACGCGCTGATAGAACAGCACTTCATACGGCTTATCTGCAGAGGTCCAACCGCGGTCGTTATGCATGAGGTACCGAGTCGCTCCCTCGACCTGCGCGCTCACAACGTATCCGCCATGCTCGCCGGGGGCGATGGAAAGCACCTGGGGAGTCGTACGCGCCTCTCCCCCGCCCTTGGTCAGGTTGAGGTAGACATCCTCGACATTCGACTTGATCGCATAGCCGCCCTCTACTGCAGAGACCGTCCACTCATGCTCATGCTTGTCCGCATGCCCGCCAATCGTGCAGTCGACCGGCGTCAGCTTGTCGGCGGCACTCCCGACCTGGCAACGATCGAGTTTTGGGTTGCCAGCGGTCAGGTGCAAGATGCGCTGTTTTTGACCGGCAGGGGCATCAGAGGAGACGAGCGTGTACGTCTGACCCGATTCAATTCCCTTCGTCACCTTGTGAAACTCATTCGTCTTGGGCAGGTTCGCGGTTGAACCCACGCGCTCGACAGCCGCCACGGGTCCATCCACCTCGGCGGCGATCGCCAGCGCAGGTGTCCACGACAACGCGAGCGCCGTCCCCGCAGTCAAAGCCGCAAGGGCGATTCGACGTTCCTTGACCATGCAATCCTCCAAGCCGCGGCCCTTCGGCCGCGAAACACTCGGTCGACACAACGTCATTAACTTATTTTCATAGTCGTTAAGTTGGCATTTGTTTTAGGCAAACGGCGCCAGCCCGCCGATAAGCGGCTACAGATGTAGCTTAGCGCAGGTCATAAGGGGTGTTATACAATTTGAGAAACGCAAAAGGACGCCGAACGCGTCATCGATTCACCAAGAGCAGCCTGCTCGCATCGAAGTGCAGACGAAGCGTCTCGCCCGCCTCGGGCAGAGAACCCGTGGGCGCATCGAGGATGTCGACCTTCCATTGGATGCGGGACCGCGACCCCCCGAGTGGCGGCTCAAGAAGCACCAGCCGCTCGAATCGTGCATCGCTCACACGCGCCACGTGCAGATCGAAGCTGTTGCGCCCGAGCTCACCTGCCGCACGAGCACGGTCGCGGTGAATATGCCGGGCACGGACGCCGAGGTAGGCCACGTCATCGGGGACCTCGCGGCCCATGTCGAACGTCATGCCCCAATCAAGCGCCTCGACCACCGTGTCAGACACCTTGCGGGCCCGCGAGGTGTTCTTGCACCCCGTAAGCCTCATGCCTGCCAGCGTTTGCGGACGCGCGATCAACTCCCCTGCCGTCCCGCTCTCCTCCACGCGGCCGTTATGCATCACGCAGATGCGATCGCATAGGCGGCACGCCTCGTCGATATCGTGACTCACGTAGAGCACCGTACGGTCCACCACGGAGAACACGTCGAGCAGGTTTTGCTCGAGCGCGCTCTTGAGATATGAGTCCAACGCCGAGAACGGCTCGTCGAACATGAGGATCCCCGGACGAGCGGCAAGCATGCGGGCAAGCGCGACGCGCTGCTGCTGGCCGCCGGAGAGCTGTGTGGGGAACCGATCCGCAAAGGTGGAGACGCCGAAAATCTCGAGGAACCGTAGTGCCCGAGACTCGCGCCTCGCAGCCTCCCCGTCCATGCGGCCGCCCAGTCCGAGTCGCGGCCCCGCCATACCGGCGCATACGTTCTCAAGCACCGTCATATGCGGGAACAGCTGGTAATTCTGGAACAGCAAGGCCGTCTTGCGCTCCTGCGGCGAGAGGTTCACCCCCGCCTCGGAATCGAAGAAGGTCACGCCGTTCACCACGATGCGGCCCTCGTCCGGGGTCTCCACGCCGGCGATGCAGCGCAGCGTGAGGCTCTTGCCGCACCCGGATGCCCCGAGTAGGGCCACGCGCTCCTCCCCCACCTCAAGGGCGACGTCGAGCGTAAAACCCGGGTACCGTTTCTTAATCGCCATGCTCAGGCTCATGCCGCACCGTCCTCAAATAGCTCGCGCAGAGCGGACAGGTCGATGGCAGCCGCATCTCCGCCCGTCGATTCCAAATCGTCGACGACCATGTCCGCATCGAAACTCGTGATAGCCGCCGCGCGGGACCCGCCGGCATCCGCCGCCGCGCCCGCCGACGAACGAGCGAGGGCATGACCGCGCGTCTTCTCTCTCACTCCCCCGCGTGCGACGACCCCTACATGCGCACCGTCGCGGTACCCCTGATGGCGCGCGGTATATGCGTTGATGCCCCAGACCACCAGGAAGCTGAACGCGATCACGACCATCACCCAGAACAGGGCAACGGCGGTATTGCCGCCCATCCATTCGAAGTAGATCGCGATGGGAATCGTCTGGGTGATGCCCGCGTAGTTGCCGGCGAAAAACAGCGTACAGCCAAACTCGCCCATAGCTCGAGCGAAGGCGAGCACGGTTCCGGCCGCGATGGAGGGCCAGGCAAGCGGCATCATGAGCCTGCAAAAGATTCGCACCTCAGACCAGCCGAGCGTGCGGGCGGCGTCGATCATGCGCCCGTCGAGCGACTCGAATGCGCCGAGAGCCGTGCGGTACACGAGCGGGAAGCTCACCACGATGGCCGAGATGACCGCCGCCTCCCACGTGAAGACGATCGTGATGCCGTGCGCTATGAGCCAGCGGCCCACGGCCGTGGATTGCCCGAACAGCATGAGCAGCAAAAAGCCGCAGACCGTGGGGGGCAGCACCATGGGAATGGTGAACACCGAATCGAGGACGCCCTTGAGACGACTCGACGTGCCCATGACGCGCCATGCGGCGAACAACCCCAACGCAAAGGAGATGGCCAGCGCCAGGCCGCTGGTCTTGAGCGATACCCAAAATGGGCGGTAATCGATGGACGAGAAGAAGGCGAGGGCCTCTCCGACAACGCCCGGATCGTCTTTGGCGACCATGTTTCCCGCATCGACAACCTGGGCGAAATCGCACCACAACACGCCGTCGCCCAGGTCGACGCCGGCGGCACGCGCCGCATCCAGACCGGCCTCGCCCTCCTCGGCCTTCGCCAATGTCACAGTCACATAGCGCGCGCCGTCATCGCCACGCGCATCGAAGCGATACCGAAAGGCACCGGACACGCACTCGGAATCAGTCACGAGCCTGAGAGGCACTTCTCCCTCCGAGAGCAGGGCGCCGCCCATGCTGCCGGCCTCGTCGAGCGCGCAGACCATCGACCACAAGGCAGATAGGTCCGCGCCGCTCGGGTCATCCAGATCGAACATTGCCGCGACCTCGCGATCGACGTGCAAGAGTACCTCACCGGGCGCGCGGACAACCACCAAGCCGGCAGAATCCGAGATTGGAAGTCGATAGCCTTCGGGCGCACCCTCGGACGCACGGGCCGTGCCTTTGGCGAGGCGCTCAAATCCGATGATGCCAAACGAGGCGCCATCCACTCGAGCGGAGTCATCTGCGAGGATCTCCACAGTCTGTTGTTCGGGAGCCTCGAGTACCGTCGGGACGGCCATGGCGGAGACCGGCATTGCAGCGGCAGCGACCATCAACACGCACGATACGATCACGACAGGGGCCAAAACCCATGAACGCGCCGCGCGGCCGCCGACGAATCGCCGAAGCGCGCCGACCCGTCGCACGATGCCGCCTGCGCAACCCCCGCAAAGATCCCAACTATCTCGGCCCATGCCCATATGGCACGCTCCTACCCTCGACATGAATAAGGGCGGTCACCGGGACCGCCCTCGAACCTACGCATAACACGCGCCCCCGGCATCAGTATGCCAGAGGCGCGCGGGGAAGCACTTACGCAAACAGCTCGAAGCCGTACTTGGCCCAAACCTTCTGAGCCTCGGCATCGTTCATGCAGAAGTCGAGGAAGTCGGCCGCTGCTTTAGCATGCTCGCTCGAGGCGGCAACGGCACCGGGGTAGACGATGGGCTTATGGGAATCCTCAGGGCAGACAAAAGCCTGCTCGATGCCGTCGTAGCGAAAGATGTCAGAGCTGTAGACAAAGCCGATGGTCGCATCGCCGGTGGAAACGTACTTGGCGGCGGTGCCCACCTTGTCGGCCAGGGCGACGCAGCTAGCAAACTCGGGCGCGTACTCGCCGTCGTCACCGGCGGCGCCGGTATACAGGCCGATGGTGTTCAGGGCCTGGTTGGCGTACTTGCCGGCCGGGACGGTCACGGCATCGCCGATGGCGACCTTGCCCTCGATGTTCTTCACATCCTCGAGCGAGGCGATCACGGCACCGGAACCCTCCGCCTTCACGACCACCAGATCGTTCACGAACATGTCCAGGCGCGTGGCCTCGTCGACGAGCCCGCCCGCGACGGCGTCATCCATGGTGCCCTTGGAAGCGGTGATCAGGGCGTCGGCCTGGGCGCCGGCACGCATCTGCTCGATGAGATCGCCAGATGCCTTGAACTGGGTGTCGGCAAAGGTCACGCCGGTCTTCTCGGTGTAGAGGGCCTGGACCTCGGGCATGGCCTTCTCGAGGGAATTGGCTGCGAAGATCTGCAGCTCGACGGCCTTGGCGGGAGTGGACCCGGCGGTATCGGCGGGCTTGGCGCCGCAGCCGGCGAGCGTGCCGGCGAACAGAGCGGTGAGGCCGAACGCGACGAGCGAGCGGCGCGACATAGCGCGGGCGGGCGTGTTGAGCGTCTTTTCCATCTTTGCGGTCCTCCTACAACCGTCTCAATTTGTACCTGTCCCTAAATGGAACAAATGGGATATCCACGTGAGCGCAACCCCGATCGGACCCGGTCATGAAAGAAGGGGTGCAGCCGGGCCGCCCCCCCTTCGAGTCGATCATATTATATTCGTTCGAGAATAATACTCTACTGAGAATAATGTATTAATGCCCGCCACCGGCCGCCATCTTCATGGCGTGCTCGAGTTGGTCGGACACGGCCTCCCAACATTCCCGCGCGGCCTTGGTGGAGCCCGGGAAATTGATGACGAGCGCCAGGCGGCCGGTGAACGATCCATCCGAGCCGCGCACCAGGCGCTGCATGCAACGAGCGCGCGAGAGCATGGCACGACGGGTCTTTGCAAGCGAATACGCGCGGATCGCCTCGGCGATGCCGGGCACGTCACGCTCGCAGACCACGGCCGTGGCCTCGGGCGTCACATCGCGGGCAGACAGGCCCGTACCGCCGCAGGTCAGGACGATATCCACACCGAGCTCATCGGTCGCGGCGCGGATGGCGTCCGAGATGTCGCGCGCATCATCACAAGCCACCACGTGAGAGACGACGTGCCAGCCCGCGCCCTCGATGAGCCCGACAAGCGCGGAGCCGGCCTCATCCTGCTCGATGGTGCGCGTATCAGAGCAGGTCACGATCGCGAACTTGATATCCATGGAAACCCCCTTCGGCGCCGACGCCCCCGTCGAGCGCGTCGTTTGGAACATGAGGAACGGGCAGACGTCGTCCTTTTCGAAGGACGAAGCCCACCCGGGGCGCACGAGGCAGACGGACTACAGGACCGTGCCCTCGGGCACGTCGTAGCGCAGGACCGCAACGGCCTCCCCCGCGTCAACGCGACCGGCATCCTCATCGAGCATGACCAGGCAGTTGCCCCGATGCAGGTCCACGAGCAAGGCGGAGTTTTGCGTGGGTGCCTGCATCACCTCGAGCTCGCCATCGGCACCGGCTCGCTCCACGCGCGCACGGTTGTACGCGGCGCGGCCCGGGCGCTTCTTGATGCCATGGGTGGCGCGAGCCTCCTGAACGGGACGCGCGAGCTCCGTATGCCCCATCATCTTGCGCAGCGCCGGGCGCACGAACAACTCAAAACCCACGAACGCGCCGGCGGGGTTGCCCGAGAGGCCGAAAAACGGCGTCTCGCCCAGCAGGCCAAAGGTCACGGCTTTGCCCGGCTTGATGGAGACGCGGTCGAAGAGGACCTCGCCTTCGCGCTCGATGAGCGCCGTCACATAGTCGTAATCGCCGGCGGACGCGCCGCCGGACGTCACCACGACATCGCACTCAGACGCCGCGCGACGGACGAGCTCGCAGATACGCTCCTCGTCGTCGGGCGCGATGCCGTAGAACACGGGCTCTGCGCCCGCCTCGCGGGCCGACGCCATGAGCGCGGGCCCGTTGACATCTCGGATCTGGCCGCGCGCGGGAACCGCACCGGCATCGACGAGCTCGGTGCCGAGCGAGATGATGCCCACGCGCGGGGCGCGATGCACCGGCACGAACGCATGGCCGGCATTGGCAAGTAGACCCGCGCCCGCCGGCGTCACGACCTCGCCGGCGGCCATGACCACATCGCCCGCACGGGCCTCGAGACCTGCGGCGCGGATATTCTCACCGGGCTTTGCCGGCGCGGCAAACGACACGCGCGAGCCCTCGTTGCCGTCGCCCTCGAGCACCTCGACGACCTCGTACTTCACCACGGCGTCCAGGCCCTCCGGTACCGGCGCGCCCGTCATGATGCGCACGGTCTGGCCGTGGCCGACCTCGCCCTCGAAGACATGGCCGGCCGCCTCGTGACCCACGACGTCGAGCACGACGGGGCCGTCGGCCGTGGCGGCGGCGAGGTCGGCGGCATGCAGGGCATAGCCGTCCATGGCGCTGTTGGCGAAGGGTGCCAGATCGATGTCGGTCTCGATGTCGGCCGCCAGCGGCAATCCCGCGGCCTGCCACGCCGGCACCTCGCGCACCTCGGTGGAGCGCATGCATCCGAGCACGATGCGGCGCGCCTCCTCGACTGGGATCATGTTCGCATCGGGATTCTTTCCGCGAGCCATACCTCGCCCCTTCCCTCGTTTTGACGCGCCATCCACCGTCGTTCATCCGACGTGATATACGCGCCCGTATATTCTCAATAGAGAATAGTGTATGGACCGCCGTTTGCCTATGGACAAGGCGCCCACCCACGCAAAGCCCCGACGGCCAAGGGGCGTATACTGGACGCATTTGACGGAAACGAGATCCAGGGGAGGCGTCATGCCCAAGCGCATGCTCGAAACGGCTCAGAAAGAGCTCAAGCGCGGTGCCCACGGCGTGGGCGCGCAGGCGCGTCGGGGCGCGGGCAACGCCTGTGCGAGTGCGCGCGTGTTGGCGCTCAGCATCCTCGCCTCTGCCCTCATGGGCGTCGCGGGCTGGGCGTTCCTCGCCGCCCTCGACATGGCCACCACAACGCGCGAAGCCCACGCATGGCTGTTCGCCCTGCTCCCAATCGTAAACGTCGCGACAGCCTGGCTCTACCGCAACCACGGCCTGCGCGCGCAGCGCGGCAACAACCTCGTCATCGACAGCACCATCACCGGCACGCCGATCCACGTTCGCATGGCCCCGCTCACCTTCCTGTGCTCCACCGCAACGCATCTGGCCGGCGGCTCGGCCGGACGCGAGGGAGCCGCGGTGCAGATGGGCGGCACCATCGCGAGCAATGTGGCGAGCCTGTTCCACGTAGAGGGCCACGATCGACGCGACCTCATGATGGCCGGCATCTCCGCGGCGTTCGGCGCGGCGTTCGGCACCCCGCTTGCCGGCGCATTCTTTGGCATGGAGATGTGCTTCGTGGGCAAGATCGACTACAGTGCCGCGCTCTACTGCCTGACCGGATCGTTCGTCGGCAACGCCGTGAGCCGCGCGCTGGGAAGTCACTTCGTCTTCCAATCCATCGCACGCGTTCCGGCGATGGACGCGCGCACCATCGCCATCGTCATCGCCGCCGCCGTGGTGTTCGGCCTGGTGGCCCGACTGTTCACCCTCTGCATCCGCACGGTCAAGCGCCTGTACGCACGCCTCTTCACCAACTACCTGGCGGCCGCCGCGACCGGCGGCATCGTGATCGCCGTGCTGTTCTTGTGCCTCGGCATGGCCCCCTACGCCGGCCTGTCCGAATGGATGGTCGGAGCAGCCTTCCGAGGCGAGACCACCCTCGTCGATCCAGTCGCCAAGCTCGGCATGACCGCGCTCACCGTTGGCGCGGGCCTGCAGGGCGGCGAGGTCACGCCGCTGTTCGGCATCGGCGCATCCCTGGGCGGATGGATCGGCCAGGTCACCATGGGCGATCCGAGCCTCGTGGCGGCGCTCGGGATGGTCGGCGTGTTCGGCGCGGCCCTCAACGTGCCCATCACCACCATCATGCTCGGAATCGATATGTTTGGCGCTCAGGCAGCTGGGTATTTTGTCATCGTCGGCTTTGTGAGCTATCTCGTGGCGGGGCACGCGGCCGTATACCCGGCACAGCGCATCGTGACCCCCAAGCGAAGGGGGCTCAAGGACGACGCCGCCCTTACCGTCGAAGGTGCCCTCGAGCGCCATCGCCGCGAACTCGAGGAGCTGATGGACGAGTGAACGTGAACCGCATGGACGCCCTCGGGCGAGTGCTGATCGTGGTGAATCCCGCGGCGCAAAGCGGTGCCGCGGCGGGAGCGGCCGAGCGCCTCAAGCGATTCCTCACCATGTACTGCCATCGCGAGGCCTTCGACATCGCGCAGACCGAGCGCCCGCGCCATGCGACCGAGATCGCGGCCGGTGCGGCGGAATACGACACCGTCATAGCGCTCGGCGGCGACGGCGTGGTGCACGAGGTCACCTGCGGTCTCATGCGCATCGAGGAGGGCAGGCGCCCCACCCTCGGCGTGATTCCCGTGGGCTCGGGCAACGATTTCGCACGGACGCTTGGCCTCACCGATGTCACGGATGTCTCGGGCACGGATTTCTCCCCGCTTTTGACGAGCTCGGCGGCGCCCATCGACGTACTCGAAATCACCTGCCGCTCCCATAGCGGCGGAACGACCCGCACATGGACGGAATACGCGGTGCAGACCGTCTCGTTCGGCCTCGACGCCGCCATTGCCATCGACACGCATGCCATGCGCAAAATCACGGGCCTGACCGGCGCCCCGCTCTATCTGGCAAGCGGCCTCAAGGCATTCGGACGCGACTACCGCGATTTCCCCGCCCACGTCCGCTTCGACGGCGGCGCCGAGAAACGCGTCCGCGCGATCATCTTCGCGATTCAAAACGGCCCGACTTACGGCTCTGGCTTTCGCATCTGCCCGCAGGCGGACCCCTGCGATGGATTGTTCGATGTGTGTTACGCCACCGGCCCGGTGCCGCGCGCGGTGGCATTGCCCGTCTTTCTCTCGGCTAAAAACGGCGGGCACACGCACAACCCGCATGTGCATCTGCAGCGTGCAAAACGCGTCGATCTCGTATTTCCGAGCCCGACCTACCCCATCCAACTCGACGGCGAGCAAGTGGGTGCAGCCGAGATGTCAATCGAGGTGCTCCCCTCGGCGCTCAGCGTGCTCTGGCCGAGGTAGCCGCTACCTCGATCACTCACTCCCGTCATAGCGCCTGCGCGCCGCCTTGATCCGTGCCCGATGGCGTTTGTCGGCAAGCCTTCGGGCCTTGGCCGCCTTGCCGGGCTTCGTCGCCACACGCTTCTTGAAAGGACGCGCCCTGCGGGTGAGTTCCTCTTTGAGCTTACGCAGGCAGCTCGCCCTATTCTGAAACTGGCTTCGGCTCTCTCGCGCCGTGACCACGATGCCGCTCGGAACATGGCGCATGCGCACCGCGGAATCCGTGGTATTCACGCCCTGACCTCCGGGTCCAGATGCCCGAAAAGCCTGGATATCGCAATCGCGAACGAGCTCGTCGATCGGCATCGACGCCCATTTGGCATAACGCTCGCGAGAAACCCGCGCATCATCCATTTCGAGCGCCCCCTTCCAGCGACGCGGCACAGCCCCATGCGACCGACCCAAAGGAACGGCCTAGAGCCCCTGGCGCTCCAGCCAAGCGAGCACGTCGCGATGAACCTCGCCCTTGACGGGCTCGTTCAAAATCTCATGGCGCATGCCGGGGTAAAGCTTCTCGGTCACGCTCTCAACGCCCGCCTTGCGATACATCTCCGCCGCGCGATGAACGCCGGCGCCGCACTCGCCCACCGGGTCCTGATCGCCAGACACGAACAACAGTGGCAGCGCATGTGGGACCCTGCGCGCCAAACGCAGGTCCGTGGCGTCGGACACCAAGCTCGTCAGCACGTGATATGCGCCGACGGTGAACTTTTGACCGCACAGAGGGTCGCGCTGGTATTCGGCAACGACCTCGGGGTCGGTGGCGATCCAGTCCAGATCTGTCTCGGCGTCCTTGATGGCCCTGCCGTAGCCGCCGGCACCCATTCCGTCAACGAGCTCGCTCACGTAGCGCTCGCCATGCTTTTTGGCCAATGAACCCGTAAGGGCCTTGCCCGCCGCCGAAAGGGGACGGGGCTGATGACCGGTGCCGCACAGGACGGCGGCGCGCACGCCAAAGGCATGGCGGGTCAGGAACACGCGGGTGATGAAGCTTCCCATGGAGTGACCGAAGATCACGTACGGGATGCCGCTCACCCGCATGTCGCAGCGCTGAGACAGGCGCTCAAGGGCGAGCTCGCGCAGCGTCTGCACATCGGCGACGAGCACGTCCTCGCCGACCTCGAGTGGCATGTGACCCAAGTCCTCGGCGCTCGAGACGCTCTTGCCATGACCTATATGATCGTTCGCGCAGACGGCGAAACCCTGCTCGCAAAGGAAGGAGGCGAAGCCCTCGTAGCGCTCCACGTGCTCGGACATGCCGTGCACGATCTGGACAAGCCCACGGGGCGCCTCGCCCCCCGAGGCGACCTCGTCGGGCTCCCACATGAGGGCGCGCACCGTGGAGGCGTTGTCGCGGCTGGCATAGGTGATGGTCGTGGTCTTCATCGCGTGCTCTCCGGGTCGGGGTATGGTCTCATGGCGCGTGCGCGCATCTCGCTCCTTGTACCCAAAATGAAAGGGAGGGTCGGCGGACGAGGTGAACGGGCGCGGAGACCGACGAGCGGTCGGATGAGCCGGTTAGAGGACGATGCGGAAATCGGACATCGGGATGGTGCGGGCCTCGCGAACGCACTCGCTCGCGATCTCGTCGGCGGCGTAACCCACGGTGAGCATATGCACCGGGTACAGGTCGGCGGGCAACCCAAACTCATCGATGGCCACGCGCGGGTCGAAATGGCAGACCCAGCAGGTGGAAAGCCCGAGGTCCTCGGCCTGCATCATCATCTGGTCGACCACGATGCTCGTGTCGATGTCACCCGAGCCCATCTGGTCGTACTTGCGCACCCAAGCCGTGTCGACCTTCTCGCACACCATCAGGACGACCGGCGCGCCAAACACGCTGCCGTCCTTGGCGAAGTGCTTGGCCGCTTTGGCCGCCTTCTCGCGCAGGGCGTCCGTGTCGCACACGAGCACGCGACTCGGGTGCTTGTTGCAGGCGGACGGGGCGATGCGACCGGCCTCCAAAATCGCGGAGAGCTTCTCGGGCTCGATCGCGCGCTCCTCATAGCTGCGGCAGGCATACCGGGAACGGGTCAGTTCTGCAAAAGACATGCATCTCTCCTTCGATGGTCGGCGCTACAGGTACTTGCGCCAGTCGTCCTCTTCCCCATCATCCTCTTCGGCGGCAGCGGCGGCTTGCT
Source organism: Collinsella intestinalis DSM 13280 (assembly GCF_000156175.1). GTDB lineage: Bacteria > Actinomycetota > Coriobacteriia > Coriobacteriales > Coriobacteriaceae > Collinsella > Collinsella intestinalis. Next base: position 212,606 of record NZ_GG692710.1, on the reverse strand, counting down.
CGGCGGCACGGCGCTCGGCGAGGGCGTCGGCGAAGCTCACCTGATTCCTCTCGGGGAAGGTCGAGAGCGCGTGCTCAAAGCACGCGAGATTCTCGTTGAAGCGATCGCGCGGAACGGCGAAGATCGCGAGCTCGATGCCATGGGAACCCGACGCCAGCTCCTCGCGGAACAGCTCGGACACGAGCTCGGCCTCCCAGCCAAAGACGCCGCAGCCCCAAGCGCCCAGTACGACCTGCTTGTGGCCCAGCGCATCGACGATGTTGAGGGCGAAGTGAATGCGGTCGCGCATAGCGCGCACGAGGGCGGCCTCGTCGACCTTGTACTCCTCGCGGGCGAGGCGGGCGTTGGGCGCGGCCACCACGAGCACATCGGCGTAGGCGTGGATCTTCTCACGGGAGAAGCGCACCTTGGGAACGACGAGTGCGCGATTACGGTAGAGATCGCAGTTGATATTGCGACGGCAATTCTCACCGTACCAGTCGCCCTGTTTCTCGAGCACGTTGTACAGGAACGACTCGGCGCACAAGGCCTCCTCCTGCGCCCAGGAGCCGCGGATGTAGCCGCCGCCCGGGTTGGTGAATGAGGCGAAGTCGAGGACCGCCAAGTCGCAGAACTCGGCGCGGCCACGGCCGTTCTCGAGAATCGCCGCCACGGCGTCGGCGGCCATGACACGGACCTCGGGCACGCGGCCCTCGACCTCGGAGGTGACGGGGGCCTCAAGACGCTGGACGCCGGCGAGGCTGCGCTCGATCTCCTTGCCAAAGCGGGCAGCCATCTGCTCGGCATGGCGCTGCGCCTTCTCCGCACGCGCCTGCTTCTTGGAATTGGGCTTGCGATCTGCCATTCCCGTCTCCTTACAGACCGGCGAGCGCCTGCTCGACATCCGCGATCAGATCATCAGTGCTCTCGATACCGCACGACAGACGCACCATATCGGGGGCGATGCCGCAGGCCTCGAGCTCGGCGTCGTTCATCTGACGGTGCGTGGCATTGGCCGGATGCAGGCAGCAGGTGCGGGCATCGGCCACGTGCGTGGCGATCTGCGCGATCTTGAGGCTCTTCATGAACTGCTCGGCCGCCTCGCGCCCACCGTTGAAGCCGAAGCTCACCACGCCGCAGGAGCCGTTCGGCAGGTACTTCTGCGCGAGCTCGTAATACTCGTCACCGGGAAGACCGGGGTAGCGCACGAAGCGCACGGCGGGGTGCCCGGCGAGGAACTCGGCCATGGCCTGACCGTTCTTGCAGTGTTGGGGCATGCGCACATGCAGGCTCTCCAGACCGAGATTCAGCAGGTAGGCGTTTTGGGGGCTCTGGATGGAGCCGAGGTCGCGCATGAGCTGGGCGGTCGCCTTGGTGATGAAGGCACCCTCGAGACCGAAGCGCTCGGTGTAGACGACGCCGTGATACGACTCGTCGGGGGTGGTGAGACCGGGGAACTTATCGGCGTGCGCAGTCCAGTCGAAGCGACCGGAGTCCACGATGGCACCGCCCACGGCCGCGCCGTGACCGTCCATGTACTTGGTAGTGGAGTGCGTCACGATATCGGCGCCCCACTCAATGGGACGGCAATTGACGGGCGTGGGGAACGTGTTGTCCACGATCAGCGGCACGCCATGGGCATGCGCGGCGGCGGCGAAACGCTCGATGTCGAGCACGGCGAGTGCCGGATTGGCGATGGTCTCGCCGAAGACGCACTTGGTGTTGGGGCGGAAGGCCGCCTCGAGCTCCTCATCGGTCGCGTTGGGGGCGACAAAGGTGCACTCCAGGCCCATGCGGCGCATGGTGTGGACGAGCAGATTGTAGCTGCCCCCGTAGATGGCCGAGCTCGCCACCACGTGATCGCCCGCCCCGGCGATATTGAAGACGGCGAAGAAGTTCGCGGCCTGACCGGAGCTCGTCAACATGGCGGCGGTGCCGCCCTCGAGCTCGCAGATCTTGGCCGCGACGGCATCGTTGGTGGGATTCTGAAGGCGGGTGTAGAAATAACCCGATTCCTCGAGATCGAACAGTTTGCCCATGTGCTCGGAGGTGTCGTACTTCCAGGTGGTGGACTGATAGATGGGCACCTGACGGGGCTCCGCGTCACCGGGACGGTAGCCGCCCTGCACGCACGTGGTTCCGATATGCTCGGCCATGGGCTCTCCTTCGTTCATACGGGTTCGGCCACTCGGGCCCTCCCCTGCGTTCAGATAGGTAAAATGGTATACCGTTCAGAGCAATCGAAAAGGAAGAACTATGGCAATCAACAAAGATGAAATCTCGCTCGACCGCGAAGCGCTCAAGGCGGCGGCAGCCGACTATCATGCCCAAGGGTTCAACTGCGCGCAATCCGTGATCTGCGCGATGGCGCCGAAACTCGGACTCGATGACCACACCGCCTTCGCACTCGCCGAGGGCTTTGGAGCGGGCATGGGCGGCATGACCGAGACCTGCGGCGCCATTGCAGGCGGCATCATGGCGCTCGGACAGGTGAGAAGCTCGGGTTTCGACGCACCTGGCAGCAAGGGCGCCACCTATCGCATGGCGCGCGCGTACTGCGACGCGTTCCGCGATAAGAACGGCTCCACCATCTGCCGCGAGCTCAAGGGCGTGGGTACGGACACCGGGGCGCTGCGTAGCTGCGCCGGCTGCATCGACGACGCCATCGACCTGCTCGTCGACACCCTCGAGGCTTAAAACGCCACCATCGCCGCATGCGAAACCGCATGCAAAGCGGGCCCGGACCGAGACACACGCCTCGGTCCGGGCCCGATTCCGTTGCAATCACACACCGGGGCGACTCAGGCGCCTAGAACTCGTCGAAATGCGCCCTCCCGACCTCGACGACCTCCTTGCCGGCCATGAGCTCGGTGAGCAGCGGACGCAGGGCCTCGTGCTCCCCTTCGCGATATATTGCGTGAATCAGCACCTGATCGGTGTAATCGGTGCCGGCGATCTTGCCCCCGGTATCGGCGATCATACGGACCACCTGCTCGTAGAGGGGATACGCCACCGGGACGTCCACATTCACCACGCTTGTCATCTCGACGATATCGCCTGCCGCGCGCGCGGCCTCGACGGCCGCCTGCGCCGCCGCCGTATACGCACGCACGAGACCACCCGGCCCAAGCAGCGTTCCGCCGAAATAGCGCGTGGTCACACAGCACACATCCTTGAGCCCGGCACCGCGCAGCACCTCGAGCGTCGGCATCCCGCTCGTACGCTGCGGCTCCCCGTCATCGCTTGCACGCTCGGTGCCGTCTACCAAAATGAACGCGGGTACATTGTGCCGAGCGTCGTAATGCCTCGCCCGCATGGCCGCCTGATGCGCCTGGGCCTCATCCACTGACTCGACATGCACGAGCTGGGCGATAAACCGGCTCTTGCGGTCCTCGAACTCCCCCGACACCTCGGCGCCGGAACGAACCGTGAAATACGAATCAGCCATAACCCCTCACAACCGGGCCCACATCGGCAAGGGCCACGTGCCAACAACATAATGCAGTCCCGGTATTGCACCGAGATCGTTTGGTCTTGCGAGCGGACGGGGCTTCATCCGCGCGCAGCTTCCGCACGAGCCGAAGGCCCCGTGGGGCCTTCGCGCGAGCCCAGGACTGTTTGAGCACGGGTGAAGCCCCGTCCGCTCGCAAGACCTCCGGCCACATGGTACAATACCTCTTCGCGAAGCGGGCCAGACGATCGCGCGACCAGCCCTCGTGGCAGGCGTGAGGAAAGTCCGGGCTCCATAGGGCAAGAAGCTGGCTAACGGCCAGGCGGGGCAACCCGACGGATTAGCGCCGCAGAAAAGAAGACTCCCGCTGCCCGTCTTATGACGGGTGAGAGAAAAGCTGAAACGGTGGTGTAAGAGACCACCAGCGTCGTGGCAACACGGCGGCTTGGCAAGCCCCTTCCGGAGCAAGCGCGAATAGGAGCGCCATGGGTCGGCCCGGCCCGCGCTCGGGTAGCGTGCGAAGAACTGCACGGTGACGTGCAGGCGAGATAAATGATCGTCCACGACAGAACCCGGCTTATCGGCCCGCTTCGCCTTTTTCATCCAACAATGCAATAGACGCACACGAACCGGATACCCGTCTCCCTCTTGCCAAACCTTACACGACCATTACAAAGCATTCCGACGTTAAGCCCTGGTAAGCATTGCGTAAGGTATACAATAGGAGGGCTGTGTAAACAGGCGCTGTCATGCGCCGGTATGGGAATGTGGTATCAGTGGACGTATCCTTCTCCTATTTCATTGCGCAAGTCTTTTCCAATCCAATACTTGCCATGACCGTCTTGCTCACGCTGGGCGTCATCTTCGTCAACGGCTGGACCGACGCACCAAACGCAATCGCCACGTGCGTGACCACGCGTTGCCTGCCGCCCAAGGCCGCCATCATCATGAGCGCGATCTTCAACTTCCTGGGTGTCTTCATCATGACGCACATCAACGCGAGCGTCGCCTCGACCATCTCCAACATGGTCGACTTCGGCTCGAACACGCAGATCGCCCTCATCGCCCTGTGTGCGGCGCTCTTCTCGATCGTCGTGTACTCCGTGGGAGCAAGCGTCTTCGGCATCCCCACGAGTGAGAGCCACAGCCTCATCGCCGGACTCACCGGCGCGGCCATCGCCCTGGGCGGTGCCGATGGCGTCAACATGAACGAGTGGGTCAAGGTCCTTTACGGACTCGTCCTCTCCCTCGGCCTGGGCTTCGCCGCCGGCTGGGGCGTGTGCAAGATCGTCACCCTCCTATTCGCCAACACCGACAGGCGTAAATCCAACACGTTTTTCCGTTGGGCGCAGATCGCCGGCGCCGCGGGCATGAGCTTCATGCACGGCGCGCAGGACGGCCAGAAGTTCATCGGCGTCCTGTTCCTGGGCGTGGCTTTCTGCAACGGCCAATCCTCCGTCGAGAACATGATCATCCCCGTGTGGCTCATGCTGCTGTGCTCCGTCGTCATGGGTGTCGGCACGTCCGTGGGCGGCGAGAAGATCATCAAGTCCGTGGGCATGGATATGGTGAAGCTTGAGAAGTACCAGGGTTTCTCCGCCGACCTCTCCAGCTCCCTGTGTCTGCTGCTCGCGACCCTCACTGGCATCCCGGTTTCCACCACGCACGTCAAGACCACGGCCATCATGGGCGTGGGTGCGGTGAAGCGCATCTCCGCCATCAACTTCGGCGTGGTCAAGGACATGCTCCTGACCTGGATCTTCACCTTCCCGGGCTGCGGTCTCATCAGCTTCTGCATGGCCAAGCTCTTCCTGCTGTTCATCTAGTTCGAATCCCGTCACACCCTCTCAAACCATCCTGAAAGGACCCCACCATGGCTAAGAAAAACGACGCGTTCTACTTCGACAGCTTCGCTTCTGCCGCCGAGCTCGCTTGCAAGGCCGCCCAGAAGCTCGATGAGATCATGCACGATTTCGACCCGGCCAAGATTGAAGAGGCCGTGGCCGAGATGCACGCCATCGAGCAGGAGGCCGACGAGATCGTACATGACGTGAACGACGCCCTCATCAGCGCGTTCATCACCCCCATCGAGCGCGAGGACATCGCCACGCTCGCCGGCGCCATCGATGTCGTCGTCGACCGCATCGAAGGCGTCCTGCACCGCATCTACTTCACCAACATCCAGGAGATGCGCCCCGACGCGCCTGAGATGTCGGCCAAGGTCATGCGCGCCACGGAGCAGATGCACGATCTCGTACTCGAGCTCCCTCAGTTCAAGCGCTCCAAGAGCCTTCGCGAGCACGTCATCACCGTGAACACCATCGAGAGCGAGTGCGACGACATTTACATCGCCGCCATGCGCGAGCTGCACACCGGCGATTTCGACCCGCTGACCGTCATCTCCTGGCGTGACGTCTACACCTTCCTCGAGTACTGCGCCGACTCCTGCGAGTTTGTCGCCGACACGGTCGAGTCCATCGTGATGAAGAACAGCTAGGCGAACATCCGCCCATCTCCCCTCTTTGCAAAACAGCTCAAGCTCTCACGTCCAATTGCACGGCCGTGAGAGCTTGAGCTTTTTCGTATTCGAATTGAGATAAGCCGGATAGAGGCAATTCGGTGCATTTCAAATCCCCAGGTGGAGACTTTGCGGGCTCCCGCCATACATTGGCTTTCCCAGTATCGATACGAAAAAGCTCAACAAGGCGCGAGTAGAGGACGGGGGCACGGCCGTTTGTCCATCCGACCGAGGCGCTTTCCATCCGATGCTGCTTGGAAACGCGCAATTAACCCCGAAAACGACGGACCCGCGTCGATTGACGCGGGTCCGTCTTCAATGACATGTAAAAACAGGGCTTTATCGGGTCGACTTCCAATCAAAGTCGAAGTCGCACCTCAATAGCCGCCCAATCGAGATTCAATGCCTAGTCGAGGTCGTCGGCACCGAAGTTCGGGAGCGGGGCGAACGGATCGGCCACGGGCATCGGCTCGGGAGCGGGCGCAGGAGCCGGAGCAGCCGCGGGCTCGGAGCCGGTGGGAGCGCTGACCAGCAGATCGGCCGGGAACTCGTTCTGAGCCTCGTCCATGAAGTGCTGGATGAGCTTGAGGTACTCAGCCTTGAACTCCTCACGAGAGGCCTTCAGGCGGTCGATCTCGGCGAGCTCATTCTGCTTCTCGTTGAGCGCCTGACGGATGACCTCGCGGGCCTTGGCGTCGGCCTCGTTGCGGATGCGGTCGGCATTCTCGCGGGCCTCGGCGACGATGTTGTCGGCAGACTGCTGAGCCGCGATAAGGGCGGCGGAGATCTGGCTGGCGGTAGCGGTGTACTCGGGGCTGGCCACGGGGGCGGGAGCCGGAGCGGGGGCGGCAACGGCGACCTGGGCCTGAGCCTGGGCGGCGGCGAGCTCCTGCTCGGTAGCGGTCAGACGGGTCTTGAGGTCCACGATCTTATTGAGCATGGCGTCGACCTCGGAGGCGAGCTGCTCGAGGAAGACGTCGACCTCAGCGGGGTCGTAACCGCGCTTGGCCTCGGAGAAGGTCTGCGCCTGGATGTCAGCGGGGGTGATGGCCATGATACTTATCCTTTCATACGCGAGGGACGCTCCGGTTTGGAGCGAGGACCGCTCTGCGTCAGTTCCTACAATATTAGCCTGATAATGAAGTTCTCAAGCAGACTCAACACAAGTATCGCAACAACCGGCGACCAGTCGATCATTCCCAACGGGGGGATGAAGCGGCGGAAGAAGTTGAGATACGGGCCGACGAGGCTTTGCAAAACGGCCCCGATGTCGTCCATGAGGCTACCCGGGCGAATCGGGAACCACGACAGCAAGACGTACCCGAGAATCAGATAGTTGTAGAACTCGAATAGGGTTCGAACAAGACGGGCAATGGTGATGGCATTCACGAGATGGCAGCTCCTACTGCTTGAGATAGCCGTCTTTACGCAGCTTGGCAAGGTCGGTCTCCTTGACCTCGCAACCCACCGGCAAGACGATGAACACGCGGTCGCCGAGCTCGCGCACAGAGGCGCCGGAGCCGCAAGCGAATCCATAGCTGAAATCGAGCACGCGCTTGGCGACCTCGGTGCGGACGCCGGCGAACACCAGAACGACGGGCTGACGGGTGCGCACGCGGCGCACCACGGTCTCGACGTCGTCATAGCTCTCGGGGCGCAAGACGTACGCCGGAAGCTGGGGCGTACCCTCCAAAACGGCGTTCACACGAGCCTCGGTGCTGCTCACCGGGGCCGTGGTGGGAACGGAGGACAGGGCCGCGCGCTGGCTCTGGGCCTGGGCGTAGCTCGAGGGCGTGTCGTAGGCACCGGGACGATAGGCGGGCTCGGCGGAAGGGCCGTAGGTCGTCGCATGGCGATCGGCCTCCCCCACCAGCTGGCCGGAGCGCGTGTACACGGCGACGGACTCGGCCTCGCCACGGCGCGTCTGGCCGAGCATGCCGTTACCAGGCTCCTGGGGCTCGTAGCCGCGATAGGAGTCCTGGGCCGGCTGGCCGTAACCCTCGGGGTAATCCTCGTAGCCGCCGTCTACACCCTCGTCGTAGTAATCGTCATAGGGCTCGTCGCCGTACGGCTCGGCGGCGGGCTGGGCCATGCCGAGGCGGCTCTTGATGTCATCTAGAAATCCCACGGTTATACCTCTCTTTGCGCCGTGTGCGAGCGTACCTGCCTATAGTACTTCAAAGGATGGGTCAAATACCACACGCCCCAGGCGAACGATGGTGGACCCCTCCTCGAGCGCGATCTCGTAATCCTCGCTCATGCCGCAGGACAGCTCGCGGAGCTCCAACCCGCTCGAGACGCGAAGCTCGTCGCGCAGCTCGCGCAGGCCGGCAAAACACTCACGCGCCCTGGATTTATCCCCACGAGGAGCCATGGTCATAAGCCCCTCGATGCGAATTCCACAAAGGTTCTGCAGCCCGTCCATCGAGCGACGCAGCTCGTCGGGCGAAAAACCGCCCTTGGTCTCCTCGCCGCTGACATTGACCTCGATGAGCACCCTCTGCGGGGCAGCAAGCTCCCCGGCGTCCAAACGACGCAACGCCCGGTTGCTCACGGCCTCGGCCAAATGCATGGTGCCAATCGAGTGGATGAGCTCGACGCGGCCGAGCACGGCGTTGATCTTGTTCGTCTGCAAGTTGCCGATCATGTCGAAGCGCACGGGACGCGTCTCCTGGACGAGCTCGAGACCCTCGAGCTTGCGATGCAGCTCCTGAGGACGGTTCTCACCAAATACACGATATCCGGCATCGATGGCGGCGAGTACTTGCATAAGGCCCACGGTCTTGGAAACGGCGACGAGCTCCGCCTCGTCACGAGTGCGGCCTCCCACAGCGAGGGACGCGTCAACGCGCTGCAAAATCTCCGCGCGCCGATCCTCGATGAAGGCGCTGTAATCCTCTTCCATCGCACATCCTTTCGCATCCACGTACCATGGCCGCAACGCTGCTGGCGCGCGACCATACGCCATAGTAACGCAGGGATGCGGCGGCCATGACGGACGCCGCATCCCTGCCACGAATCATCAAGCAAGCCGCGCGAAACGGTTCGCTTGACCTACTCCGCAAGCTCCGCGATGAGAGTTGCCAGATCGTGACCGACCTCATCGAGCGCGAGGTGGGACACGAAGCGCGCATCGGACTCAGGGTCGAGCGTCACGCCCTCGCCGGAGGGGATGCGCAGGCTCTCGAGCTCATCCTCGTCGGCCTCGGCGATATCGTCAGCGCTCCAGCGCTGGCCGGTCAGCAGGAACACGAGGCGGTACGCGCACTCCATGGAAATGCTCGCGACGCGGTCCAGATAGCGAGACACCATGACCGTGCGACGGAAATCGTCCATCTGCGCATCATCGGCGACCTCCATGGTCTCCGTGCGATTGAAGACGCGGAAGAACTCCTGATACGCGCCGTGGACCGCCTCATCCTCTTCGGACAGGGTCAGGACCGTGGCGAGATCGTTGTTCACGAGCGCGGAGGCGGTGGCGCCCAGCACGCGATAGACACTGGCAGCCTCCTCCTCGATAAGGGCGACCATCTGCGGAGGAAACTCGATGTCGTTGTTGACCTTGCGCTTGGCCGCACGGGCGATGCGACGCACCTTGTCGCTCATGCGCTGAAGGTTGAAGTCGATGTAGATGATCGTCTGGAGCAGACGGAAGTCGGATGCAACCGGGCTCTGGGTGGCGATCAGGTTGTAGCACACGGCCTCGAGGTTGGCGCAGCGGGCGTCGATCTTGAGGGTCTTGTTCTGAGCGCGACGGGCGAGCTCGCGGTCGTCATTCACAAAGGCATCGACGGCGTCGTGGAGGGTCAGGTCGATGGCCTCGAAGATGGACAGCATCTCGTGGCGCGCCTCGATGAGCTGGCTGGAGAAGAGTTTGCGCATATGCGCCTCCTTAACAGATACGCGTGCGGGCGGCGCATATGGCGCGCCGCCCGTTTCTACACATTAACCGAAGCGACCGGTGATGTAGTCCTCGGTGCGCTTGTCCATGGGCGTGGTGAAGATGTCGTTGGTCTGGCCGTACTCGATGAGCGTGGCGGGCTCGCCGGCGACCTCCTGCAGGAAGAATGCGGTGTGGTCGGAGATACGGGCGGCCTGTTGCATGTTGTGGGTGACGATGATGATCGTCATCTCGGGCGCGAGCTCCACCATAAGGTCCTCGACCTTCTGCACGGAGGTGGGGTCGATGGCGGAACAGGGCTCGTCCATGAGCAGCACGTCGGGCTGAACGGCAAGCACGCGCGCGATGCACAGGCGCTGCTGCTGGCCACCGGAGAGGGCAAGGCCGTCCTTGGAGAGCTGGTTTGAAACCTCTTTCCAAAGATTGGCGCGCTTGAGGGACTCCTCGACAATGTCGTCCAAGTCGCTCTTGCTGGTCACGCCTTGCAGACGCGGACCGAACGCGACGTTCTCGTAGATGGACTTGGGGAACGGGTTGGGCTGCTGAAAGATCATGCCCACGCGACGGCGCAGGTCGACCGGGTCAACGCCCTCGGCGTAGATGTCCGAGCCGTCGAGCTGCATGGTGCCCTCGATGTGCGTGCCCTCGATAAGGTCGTTCATGCGGTTCATGCAGCGCAGGAAGGTGGACTTGCCGCAGCCGGACGGGCCGATGAAGGCGGTGATCTTGTTCTTGGCGATGTTGAGGTTCACGTCGGTGAGGGCGTGGAAGTCGCCGTACCAGAAGTTGAAGTCGGAAACGGTGATGGCGCTCTGCGCGGCCTCGGGCGCGTTACGGTAAACGGTCACGGGTGCTCCTTACTTGCTTTTGCGGGAAAGCCAGCGGGCGAACAGGTTGAAGGCCAGGATGATGGCCATGAGCAGCAGGGCGGTGCCATATGCCGCATTCATGTTGATGCCGTCGTTGGCCAGCAGGTACAAGTGGACGGTCATGGGACGGCCCGAATCGAGCGGCGTGAAGGGCATGTTGATGGCCTGGCCCATGGTGTAGAGCACCACGGCGGTCTCGCCGATGGCGCGGCCGATGCCGAGCACGATGCCCGTCGCGATGCGACCGAAGGCGGAGGGCAGGACGATCTTGCTCACGACCTGCCACTTGGTGGCACCCAGGCCGTAGGCGCCCCAGCGAATGTAGCGAGGCACGGCACGGATGGCCTCCTCGGTGGTGCGCATGATGATGGGCAGCATGAGCAGAGCGAGGGCGAGGGCGGCTGAGATCATGGAGAGACCCAGACCCATCGCCTCGACGAACAGGGCGTATCCGAACAGGCCCATGACGATGGAGGGCACGGAGGCCAGCGTGTCGGCCGCATAGCGGATGATGTTCACCAGGCGGCCCTGCTTGGCGTACTCGGCCAGGTACACGGCGGCGAGCACGGCGATGGGCGTGCAGATGAGCATGGCGAGCGCCGTGACGTACACGGTGGACACGATGGTGGGCCAGATGCCGCCCTCGGCGTTGACGCCATGGGGCCAGGTGAAGATGAACGCGGGGCTCACATGCGGCAGGCCATTGATCACCACGTAGGCGATGATGGCGACGAGCACGAGGGTCGTGATGGCAGCGGCCACGCGGAACACGCCGAGCATGATCTTGTTGGAGGCGTTCTTAGAGATGCGCTCCTTCTTGCCGTTCGCAAGCGCGCGCTTGATGCGCTGGGCCGAGGTCAGAGCCGGGGCATCGGCTTTGGCGGCCTCATGGATATCGATGTTGTCAGCCATGGTCTACCCCTTCCTCATCTTCGACAGCAGGCGCACAAAGCCCACCAAGGACGCGGACACGACGAACAGCACCACGCCCATACCGAACAGGGCGGTGCGGTGCAGGCCGGAGGAATAGCTCATGTCGAGCGCGATCTGGCTCGTGAGCGTGGAAACCGGACTCGAGATGGACTCGGGGATCACGGGCGCGTTGCCGACGACCATGAGGACGGCCATGGTCTCGCCGATGGCACGGCCCATGCCGAGCACGACTGCATCGACGATGCCGAACTTGGCCGCAGGCAGCACGACCTTGTAGATGGTCTGCCACTTGGTGGCGCCCATGGCGAAGCTCGCCTCACGAATGCCCATGGGGATGGAGTTGAGCGCGTCGATGGTAAGGGTGGTGATGGTCGGGACGATCATGATAGCCAGCACGAACCACGCGGTGAGGGCTCCGAATCCCAGTCCGCCGGTGAGGTCGGCCACGAACGGGCGGATGATCACCATGCCGAAAAAGCCGTAGATGATCGAGGGGATGCCCGCGAGCAAGTCAACGGCGGGGCTGATGAGCGCGCGGACACGAGCGGAGGCGATCTCGGTCAGGTAGACGGCGGTGCCCACACCGAGTGGGACACCGATCACGAGGGCGCCGACCGTCACCAGGGCAGTGCCGGCGGCGAGCGACATGATGCCGTAGTGGCCCTCGGTGGGAGCCCAGGTGAAGCTGAAGAAATTGGCCAGGCCGATGTCGGTGAACACCGGCGCGGCCTGCATCATCGTGAACGCGAAGATGAGCAGGACGGTGACCACGGCCAGGAAGGCGCAGGCGAAGAACAGGTACTGCAGCCCCTTCTCCTTGAGATAGGTGCTACGCGAGACGAGCGCGAGGTCGCGCTTGCGGGCGCCGGTGTTCTCGGAGGGCGTCGTCTCAGAGCTTTTGGCGTCGGTCATCTCACTCCCCCTCCGCGTTGCCCGAGACCGGGATGAAGCCGGCCTCGCGAATCTGATCGTCCATCTCATCGGACAGGACGTAGGCGATGTACTCAGCGGCTGCGCCCGTGGGCTCGCCCTTGGTGAAGAAGTACAGATCGCGGGAAATGGGATAGCCACCGGAGGCGATGGTCTTCTCCTGGGGCTCGACGTGGTTCACGTTGAGGGCGCGGACCTCGGTCTCGGCATAGGCGGACTCCACGAAGCCCATGGAGATGTAGCCGATGGCGCCGCGGGAACGACTGACGACGTCGCGCACCTGGCCGGTGCCGGAGAGAACGGCGGCGCGACGGTCGAAGGGCTCGCCATCCATGACGATGGACTTGAAGGCCTCGCGCGTGCCGGAGGCCTCGTCGCGATTCACGAGCTGGATGGGCAGGTCCTCTCCCCCCACCTCGCTCCAGTTGGAGATCTTGCCTGAGTAGATGCCGCGCAGCTGTTCGATGGAGAGGTTCTGAACGGGGTTGGCGGTGTTCACGATCACGGCGATGCCGTCATGGGCGACGGGGATCGTGGTGAGGCCGAGTTTTTGCTCCTCGGCGTTCAGGCCGCGAGAGGACGTCGCGATCTCGGCGGTGCCGGTGGAGACGGCCTCGATGCCGGCGGAAGAGCCCAGGCCGCTCACGAGGACGCCGGTTCCGGTCTCCTCCTTGAACAGCTCGGCCGCCTGTTCTGCGATCGGCAGGCAGGTCGTCGAACCCGCGACGGTGATCGACTCCGTCGACGTTCCCGAGCTGCACGACGTCAGGGCGAGCATGGTGGAAAGGGACAGGGCGGCCGTGATGAACAGCCGAGACGCCCTGAACGGCAGGGCGCAGTGCGCGCCTCCCGAGCAGCGATGCGCACCCAAGGGATGGGGCGCCGCGCCCGGACAGGCATGACGTGAACGTCGCACGGAGGGACTCCGATCTCTTCGAGCGATAGACGCAAACGCGCGGACGCCCATGCGCCCGCGCAATGTTCGATTCATGGTATCAAATTTTAAGCGCGCAACCGCCCAGCGCTGGGATTTCCAGTGCGCCTTGCCCCTATTCGCCACCATCCTCGGATTCGACCTCGCGGATGAGCGAGGCAAGCTTACCACCCACCTCGTCGGGAGCCAGGGACGCCACAGCTCGGGCATCGCGGACCGGGTCGAGCGTCACGCCCTCGCCGGAGGGGATGCGCATGCTCTCGAGCTCGCCCTCATCGGTCTCGATGAGGTCCGCCACGCTCCAGCGCTGACCGGTCAGCAGGAAGGCGATGCGGAACGCCGCGTCGATGGAGATGGCGGCGATACGATCCAGATAGCGGGAGACCATGATGACGCGGCGCAGGTCGTCCAGGGAGGCGTCGTCGGCGAGCTCCTCGGCGTCCATGCGGTTGTACGTACGAAAGAAGCGCTCGTACACCTCGTGCACCTCATCGTCGCGCTGCGCGAGGTCCGCCATGGCGGCAAGGTCGTTGTTGACCAGGGCGGAAGCAGAGGCGCCCAGGACGCGGTACACGCACTCGGACTCGCGCTGAATGAGATCGACCAGCTCGGTCGGCAGCTCGATATCGTTGTTGACTTTGCGCTTGGCGGCGCGGGCGATACGACGAACCTTGTCGCTCATGCGCTGGAGGTTGAAATTGACGTAAATGATCGTCTGGAGCAGGCGAAAGTCGGACGCGACCGGGCTCTGAGTGGCAATGAGGTTGTAGCACACGGCCTCGAGGTTCGCGCTGCGGGCATCGATCGCCAGCGTCGCCTGCTGGGCGCGGCGGGCCAGCTCCTTATCGTCGACCATAAAGGCGTTGACGGCATCGTGCAGGGTGAGGTCAATGGCCTCGAAGATGGAGAGCATCTCGTGGCGGGCCTCGATGAGCTGACGTGAGAAGAGCTTGCGCATAGCGATCCTTTTCGACGGGCGTATCACACACGCAGCCGAGTCTAGCCGCGCGCACCCCTCGGGCGCGTAAACGCAATGTCAGGAGAATGAAAAGTTCGTCTGGATGCGATGCAGCGTAAAGTTGCGGTACACGATGGGACCGCGGTGCGCGGCGGGATGGCGGTGCGCGGCGGGGTGACGGCGCACGGCGGGATGGCGATGCGCCACGAGGATGTTGGGCACGATGACCTTACCGTGCGCAACGAACGCGATTTCTCGGAGCTACACCATGACCGCGACCGCCGCATGGCGCCCGCACGTCCCCTTCTCCGCACGATAAGAGAAAAAGCGGTCGTTGCATCGAACGGTCGAGAGACCGAGGTCGCAGATGGCATCCTCAGGTACCCCTGTCTCGACGAGGGCCTGCCTGATCGCACGGCCGAGATCGAGCATGCGGGAATCCCCCACGTTGACCCACCCGAACTCCGCGCAAAAACGCTCCATGAGCTCTTGGGAGACCTCGTATTCGTCACCGAGGATATACGGACCGATATATGCCCGAACGGAGCCTGCAGGGCATGCTGCGGTCTCGCACAGGATGCTCGCAGCTTTGGCCGAGATGCGGGCGATCGTCCCCTTCCATCCCGAGTGAATGACCGCGAACCCGCCTGGGCAGGTGAGCACAACCGGCACGCAGTCGGCGAAGCACAGCATCACCGGGACATGCGCGGCGACGCACACAATGGCATCGGAACCCTCGGCTATTTGCTCGCGCACGCGGGCGAGCTCATCATCCGAGCCCTCCCGAACGACGGCGACGCAATCGCCGTGCACTTGGTTGGGCACGAGCAGCAGCTCGAAATCGCCGGCGCACCCGAGCGCCGCGAGCACGCGGCGGCGATTCTCCATCACGGCAGCCAGGTCGTCCCCCACATGGGAACCGAGGTTCAAAGAGGCATACGGCGACTCGGAAGCGCCGCCCGTGCGCTCGGTAAACGCCGCAGCAACAGTTCCGTCATGAAACTCGTTGAGCACAAGGCCGTCGTAGTCGTTGCGGTTGAACTGTCCCATGAAACGCCTTCCTCCTCTGCAAATGATGTTGAAGATTCTACCCCTGCGCCTCCGCAATCCGCGATCCGAACACCGCGTCCCGCAATTGAACAGGGGCCGGAGAGAAATGGTCGAGAATTGCCACGTTGTCACAGCGTGGCAATTCTCGACCATTTCTTGCTGCAAATAGGGGTGTTTTTGGTCGCGATATGCCACTTTGGAACAGCGCAGCACATCGCGACCACCCTCAGACGCCCGGCTAAGCGTCGACGCGTGCTCGACATCGCCTGGGGCGGTTCCAGCCAATCGAAGCGGGGTGGTCCAACCAATCGAAGCGGGGCATGAAAATGGGGCGGGCGGATACACCGCTCACCCCATGACTCAAGCTTGACGAATGTCGCTGGAAAGCCCGCTTGCCTTAGAAGTTACCGCGCTTGAGGAAATCGGGCAGCTCGAACTGGTCGTTACCGAAGTTCGGGAGCTCGGTGCCGCCGATGTTGCGCGTGGCGGCGGGAGCGGCCGTGGGCTCGGAGCCGCGGTCGGAACGCGGAGCCTTGGAAGCGGCGAACAGCTCGTCCTGACGGTTCACGTTGGAATCGGAGAAGCCGGTGGCGATGACAGTGATGCGCACCTGGTCACCGAGGGACTCGTCCACGACGGTACCGAAGATGATGTTGGCGTCGGGATCGACCGCGTTGGCCACGAGATCGGCGGCGTCGTTGATCTCCTGGATGCCGAGGTCCTTGGAGCCGGCGATGGAGAGCAGGACGCGCGTGGCGCCGTCCACGGAGCTCTCGAGCAGCGGGCTGGAAATGGCCTGCTGAGCAGCATCGACGGCACGGGTGTCGCCGGAAGCGACGCCGATGCCCATCATGGCGGTGCCGGCCTGCTTCATGATCGTCTTGACGTCGGCGAAGTCGAGGTTGATGACGCCGGGGACGGTGATCAGGTCGGTGATACCCTGGGTGCCCTGAGACAGAACGCCATCGGCCGTGGTGAAGGCCTCGAGCATGGTGGTCTTCTTCTCGGCGATGTCGAGCAGACGGTCATTCGGGATGACGATCATGGTGTCGACAGACTCGGCGAGCGTCTTGATGCCCTCCTCGGCGGAGTTCTTACGCTTGCGGCCCTCAAAGGTGAACGGCTTGGTAACAACGGCAACGGTCAGCGCGCCCACGTCGTTCATCGCGATGTCGGCAACGATGGGAGCGGCGCCCGTACCGGTGCCACCACCCTCGCCGCAGGTGATGAACACCATGTCGGCGCCAGCGAGCGCCTCGGCGATATCGTCACGGCTCTCCTCGGCGGCCTTGCGACCGACCTCGGGGTTGGCACCAGCGCCGAGACCGCGAGTGATGTCGGTGCCGATGTGGACCTTGATGTCCGCATCGGAAATGGCGAGGGCCTGGGCGTCCGTGTTGATGGCGACGAACTCGACGCCGCGGATACCCTCCTCGATCATGCGGTTCACGGCGTTCGTGCCGCCGCCGCCCACGCCGACGACCTTGATGACAGCAAGGTAGTTGTTGATCTCGTTCTCGTGCATGTGCGGTCCTCCGAACACTACTATTGGCAAGCCTGTCTACAGGCGATCGTCACGACGTTAACCCTCAAGTAGAGATTAAAAGTCGAGATAAACCGTGTTATGTTTGCACAAAACACGGATGTAAGTCAAACCGCGCTGGTCAGAATGTGGAACGTTTGCCATTTCCGCAGGTATAGCTACGAGACCGTTCACCGAGCGCAAGCGGTAGCTGCGCGAATGCGGACTGCGCGTCCTACAGCGGTGTGCTGCGGAACGTGTAGGCGCCGGGCTCACGCACATTGATGTACGTGACCCCCTGATGCTCGGCGAGGAGCTTGGTCACCACGCGCTCCTTCTCCACGATGTTTTGCGGCTTGCCCAGCGAGACCTCCACGCCGGATACGAGATTGGCCGAGATGGCCTCGACCGATGCGACGGAGATGTCCTTGATCTGCGCGACGAACTCGTCGGAGAAGCCATTGGCGTAATCGAGACCGGCGAGGACGACCTTGGCGTTGACCGGCTCTCCCCCCTTGGGCGAAATGTCGCTCGGGACGTCAGTGAGCAGCAGGCTGCCGGAGTCCTGCGCGATGCGCAGCGCGGCCTCGAACGCGGGCAGTTGCGCTGCGCCCTCTGGCACCGAGCCGTCGTCGTTCAACGCGACCTCGTTACCCTCGGCATCCACGGCAACAACCAGGCTCAACGGCGCGATCCAGGTGCCGTCTTCGCCGATCGCCCATGCCACCTCGTCGGCGGTTATGAAGGCGATGGCGCGCATCTTGCGCTCGACGGGGGTCACGACGAGGGTGTGCGGCCATTCACGCTTAACATCGACTCCCTTGACCCAGGGAATCGCCTTGAGCGAGTCGTATATCGCCTTCTCGTCGACATTGAACATCGTGGTGCCCTCCGGGACCTCGATGAGGGCGCGCGCTGTCTCGACCTCAACATGGTCGGAACCCTTGACCTGGATGTCCGTTGCGGCGAACAACGGTGAATTGGCCAGGATGAAGCCGGCGAGGAAGAGCGCGAACACGACGCCGATGACGATGAGGGCCTTGCCGGGATTGATCTTGGGCCGCGGGATGCGGCCGGCAAGGCCACCCGCAGCGGACGCCGCGGAAGCCATGACGGACGACACGGCCTTTTTTGGACCCGCAACGGCACCCGCTTTGGGGCTCACAGTCTTGGGAAGCTTGGAAGCGGGGATCTTGACAGCAGGGACAGCTTGCTTGAGGGAGGTTTTGGCGATGGGCTTGGCCGCGGCCTTGCCAGCGCCCTTGATGCCGCCGACGGTCTTCTCTCCGACGGACTTCAGCGATTTTGGCGCGGCCTTGGCCATCACGCGCGGCTTGGCGGCAGGGCGAGATACAGCCTTTGCGGGCGCGGTCCGCGGACGCGGGGTCTTTGGCGATACAGACGAGGCGGGACGGGCCGAGGCCTGGCCCTTGCCCGCCGCGGATGCGCGACGATACGTGGGCTTCGGCGTCTTAGAAGCCGAGGAACTTGACTTCCGGCTGAAGCTCGACCCCATACGTCTCCCTTACCTTCGCATGCACATGGCGGATGACCGCCTCAACGTCTGCCGCCGTGGCGGCGCCCTTGTTCACGATAAAGTTAGCGTGAACCGACGAGACCTCCGCCCCGCCCTGGCAAAAACCCTTTAATCCGCATTCCTCGATCATGGCGCCGACCGCGCGATCGGGCGGGTTCTTGAAGACCGACCCACATGAGGGAACCCCCAGCGGCTGCGTACGGCGACGGCGCGTGAGGGCGCGCTCCATCCGGGCGCGGATATCGTCCTTGGTCGCCTGCTCGAGCTCGAGCGTAGCCTCGAGCACGATCTCGTCGTGGGGAAGACCGCAGAGGCGGTACCCCCACGCGATCTGCTCGCCGGAATAATGACGGATGCCCTCGCCTGGCTTGTACGTGACCACGTCACGGACGAGCGAACCGATCCACTCGGTGCGCGAACCGGCGTTCATGGAGATGGCGCCTCCGACCGTGCCCGGGATGCCCACGGCGAACTCGAGGCCCGTCAACTCGCGCGAGAGCGCCTCGTTCACCAGGCGAGCCAGAATCGCACCGGCGCCGACGGTGATGGTGCAACCGTCCTCCCCGACCACGAAGCGGGAGAACTCACTGCCAAGTGTAATCACAGCACCGCGATACCCGGCATCCGCGACAAGCAGGTTCGAGCCCTTGCCGATGATGACCCACGGGACGCGCTCGCGGGCCAACACCTCGATCGTGCGGCGCAGCGAATGGTAGCTGTGGCAAGTCACAAAGAGGTCGGCCTTACCGCCGATGCGATAGCTGGTGTGGCGTGCGAGCTTCTCGTTCTCGATGACATCCGTGTCGATCATGCCCGAGAGGGCCATCATCGCGTTGAACGCACCCATGGGCTACTCTGCCTCGTTCGCGACGTGCTCGAGATACTCGGGACCGACGGTGGTGATGTCACCGGCGCCCATCGTGATGAGCAGATCGCCGGCCTGGGCGACGTCGTCGATGCGAGCCATGAGCGCCGCATGATCGGACACGTAGTAGACGGACTTGCCGGGATGGGCGGCGCGAATCTTATCGGCCAGCATCTTGCTGGTGACACCGGGGATGGGCATTTCGCCCGCGGGGAAGACATCAACGAGAATGACCGTGTCGGCATCGGCGAAGGCGTCCACGAAGTCGTCGCACAGCGCCTGGAGACGCGAGTAGCGATGCGGCTGGAAAACCACATCGACGTGCTGGAAGTCGAGGGACTTGGCCGCGGCGAGCGTGGCGCGGACCTCGGTCGGGTGATGACCGTAATCGTCGACGAGGGTGACACCGCGCACCTCGCCCACCTGGGTGAAACGACGACGGGCGCCCTCGAACGTGGAGAGGGCCTCGGCGGCGCGCTCGGTGTTGAGGCCGAGCACGTAAGCGGCGGTGAGGGCCGCAGTAGCGTTCAGCATGTTATGGCGACCGGGGTTGTTCTTAATGGAGACCTCACGCTTGGAACCGTCAGGAAGGGTGACGGTGAAGTCGGAGCCGAAGGCATGGCGCGTGGCGGCCGGGTTGAGGCACACGTCCATGCCGTCGCCCTCGCCGTAGGTGAACACAGTGCGCCCACAGGAGCGGGCCAGCTCGACGAGGCGCGGGTCCTCACCGCAGACGATGACCGTGCCATCCTCACCCACGAGGCCCATGAACGTGCAGAAGGTCTCCTCGATCTGCTCCAAGGAGTCGTAGTGGTCCATATGGTCGGCCTCGATGTTGGTCACGATGACCACGTGCGGGTCGAGGTAGAGGAAGGAGCTGTCGGACTCATCGGCCTCGACGACGAAGTACTCGCCGTCGCCGTTCTTGCCGTTGGTGCCGTAACCCTCCACGACACCGCCGATCAAAAAGCTCGGGTCGAGCTCCATGCGGTCGAGCATGGTGGCGACCATGGAGGACGTGGTCGTCTTACCGTGGGTGCCGGCGCAGGCGACGGTCGTGCGGCCGTAGCCGAGCGCGGAGAGCATCTTGGCGCGGTGCCACACGGGAATGCCGAGCTCGCGGGCGCGCACGAGCTCGGGGTTGGTCTCGGGGATCGCGGTCGAGACGACCACGACGTCGGGCTGGAACTCATCGATGGTCGAAGCGGCGTGACCGACATGGATCGGAACGCCCGCGCGGGTGAGCTGGCGGATGTAGCGGGAGGTCTTAAGGTCGGAACCGGTAACCCTGCAGCCGCGCTCATGCAAAACGAGCGCGATGCCGCTCATGCCGGCTCCGCCGACGCCAATGAAGTGGGCGCTCTTGAAGGTCGGGGCGGTGGTCGCCTCAGGGACAGCGATGGACGGCATGGCAGCTCCTCGTCGTTTCGTACATATAAACTCATTAAGTATACGCCATCGCCGGCGCACCCGCAGACGGATGCGTACGGTCACAATCCCTTCGCGGACGAATCCAGATGAAGTGAAGCTCGATTGTCGCGCCTACGCGATCCCCTCGAGGAGGTCGGCAAGCATGGCGGCCGCCTTATCCTGCGCCAACCCACGCGCGGCCTCGCGCATGGAGGCGCGGCGCGGTGCATCCCCCAGCAATCCGAGCAGCTCGTCGCGGAAGGCATCTCCATCGATATCACCGTCGGAGAACTTGACCGCTGCTCCGGCATCGGTCAGCAAACGGGCGTTGGTGGTCTGATGATCGGCCGTCGCAAGCGGATACGGAACCAGGATGGACGGGACCGCGAGCGCGGCGATCTCGGCCACCGACGACGCGCCGGCGCGTGAGACCACGAGGTCCGCGGCGGCGAGGGTATCGCCCATATCGTCGATGTAGGGCACCACGCGCCATCGAGAGGCCTCTGCGTCGGTGAGGTCGAGGGCCTGAAGCGTCTCGTCGTAGCCGTTCTTCCCGGTGGAGTGGACCACGTGCAGCCCCTCGATGGCGAGCAGCTCGCGTTTAAGGGAGGCCAGGCGCTCGTTGACATGGCGCGCGCCGAGGGAGCCGCCGAATACCAGCAGGACCGTGGCGTCTTGCGGGATACCGAGCGCGACGCGGCCGCGAGATCGATCGCCCTCGAGCACGCTTGAACGGACGGGATTGCCGGTAAAGACCACTTCGGAGGAACGTCCGGCGCAGGAGCGCATGACGTCCTCGGCGGCGGGCTGCCCCAGCGCTATGAGACGCGCGGACTTGGCCGTGCGCTTGTTCGCGAGACCCGGTACGGAGTTCTGCTCGTGCAAGGCGATCGGAATCCCCAGCTTCGCGGCGGCGCGCATAAGGGGAAGCTCGAGGTAGGCACCAAATCCGATGGCGACATCGGGCATGGGAAGCTCGCCCGAACCGAACGCCTCGATCAAGCGGTGCTCTTCATGTGACAAATGCATGAGCGCGGTCACGAGCGTCCAGGGGCGGCGGCGATCGAAACCGGTGACGTGGACGGGATGGAACGGGAAGCCCTCCTTGGGCACGAGCGTGCCTTCCAAGCGGCGGCTCTCTCCGAAGAAATGGACCTCATGCCCCCGATCGCGGAGCTCGTCGGCAAGGGCCAACGCCGGATTGACGTGGCCCGCGGTACCGCCCGCGGCAATGGCGACGGTGAGTTGACGCTTATCGGTCATAACGACCCCTTTCCCGATCGTTCATCCCCCTGGGCGGACGCCCGTCACCCGAGCGGCGCGGGGCATTTCCGCCCGTGACGCCGCGATAATCGACTCGCGGGCGTTCCTGACGGGGGCGAAGGCGCTCCCCGGCATCCGACCCAAGGTCGATACGGCCGTAACCGCCCGCGGTGCCGCGCGACTCTCGGCGGGTCGGCGCCGCTTCACCGCGGCCCTGCCGGCCGCCGTCGTAGACGCTCAGCGCCGATCGGCTCGAAACGGCGCGGTCCGCACGAGGAGCCGACCCGTCGCGGCGGGTCGAACGAACGCGGGCCTCGCCGGCGGTACTGCGGCCGATATGGCCCGACACATCGTCACCGGAGCCCACGGAACGGCGCGTAGATGCTCGGGCGGAACGCTCCCCCATCACGGCCATGCCGGAACGGCGGCGATCGGCCGCGGTCTCGACGTTGCTCTCGACCGAGACGCGGAATATCAGCGCAGCGAGCACGAGCGAGGCGATAATCGACGAGCCGCCGTAGCTCACGAACGGCAGCGGCTTGCCGGTCATGGGCATGACGCCCAGGATGCCAAAGACGTTGATGAGGAACTGCACGGCAAGGATGATCGTGCAGCCGCTCGCCAACAGCTGCGCGTGAAGCGTCGGCGCCTCGCGACAGATGTAGAACGCAGCGATGATCATGGCGACAAACACCAACACGAAGATGGCGGTCCCCACAAAACCGAGCTCCTCGCCGATGATGGCGAGGATGTAGTCGTTGTGGGCCTCGGGCAGGTAGTGGTACTTCATCGTCGAGTTGCCGATGCCACGGCCGAACAGGCCGCCTGAGGCGAAGGCCATGATGGCAAGCGTCGCCTGGTAGCCGGTGTCGTACGGGTCACTCCACGGATCCAAGAAGGCGAGGAAGCGCTTGGCGCGATACGGCGAGGTGACGATGGCAGCGGCGCCGAACACGAACGCGGCGATGGTGACGAATGCGACCACGCGCCAGGGAAGCCCGCACAAGATAGCGATGGCGAACACCGTCAGCGCGATGATGATCGTGGTGCCCAGATCGGGCTCCTTGAAGATCAAGAACAGCGGAATCGGGAGCATGATGAGCATCTGGATGAGGAACGCACGGGTGTCGATGGTGCCGTCCTCGAAGTAATCGGCAAAGATCTTGGCCGTCAAGACGATGATCACCGGCTTGGCGACCTCGGCGGGCTGCAGGTTGAAGAATCCGAGGTCGATCCAGCGCGAAGCACCCCACTCCTCGGCGCCCTGGCCGAGGAAAAGCACCGCGATGAGCAGCACGAGCACTCCGAACCACACTCCCCAGACGAGCTTGGATCGAAAGAGCGGCCACGGCAGCAACCTACTGCCGATCACGGCGAACAGCACGAAGCCGATGAACATGAAGATCGCCTGGCGATACAGGAAGAACCACGAGCTGCCGTTCTCCTGCAGGGACTCGACGGAAGATGCTGAGTAGATCATGAGCAAGCCGAACATGCAAATGGCGATGAGGCAGGACAGGAAGACCAAGCGGGGACGCATGATGCGGGCGGGAACGCCCGCGATGTACTTCTCGCCCCAATCGGAATGGCTCGTCGCCGTAGCGCGGCGGCGGACCTTGGGGCGAGCTGCCGAACGCGCGCCGGCGGACGGGGCCTCGGACTCGGCTGTGCTTTCCTTTGTTTTAGAGAACCACACGATTCCTAGGCCTCCGCCTCGGACAGGGCGGCCAAATCGGCCACATACGAACGAAATGCCTCGCCGCGCTCCTCAAAGCCGGAGAACTCGTCAAACGACGCGCAGGCGGGCGAAAGCAGAACCGTGTCGCCGCGCTGCGCGAGCGAACGCGCCACATCGACGGCATCGCGCAGGTCCTCAGCCTCGGCGATATCGATGTCCGTCGCGCCAGGAGCATCCATGAGGGCCGTGCGCAGGCGCTCGCGCGCCTCGCCAAAGCAGACCACGCAGGCGACGCGGGAGGCGACCTTCGCCATGAACTCCTCAAGCGGCGTCCCCTTATCGGAGCCGCCCAGCAGCAGAACGATGCGCGCGCCGTCAAAGGCGGCAAGAGCGGTGAGGACCGCGTCGGTGTTCGTGGCCTTGGAATCGTTCACATATCGCACGCCGTCGACCGTGTCGACGGGCTCAAGTCGATGCGGAAGGGGCTTGAACTCCCTAAGACCGGAGCAAACGCCCGTAACGGAGGCGCCGCACGCAAGCGCCGCAGCGGACGCCGCCAACGCGTTGAGGACGTTATGGGCGCCCACGATGCGCAGTTCGTCAACGCGCACAAGCGCATGCTCATCGCCCGCCATGCGAACCGTGAGCACGTCGTCGCGCACGAACGCGGCGTCAGCGGCGCCGTCGTCGGCAAACCCGAGATGCAAGACACGACGCCCGGGACCGCAGATACGGTCGAGATACGGTGAGAGGCCCTCGTCCTCGACGTTGACGATGGCGATATCGCCGTCATCCATGTTTTTGAACATGCGAATTTTCGCCAGGGCGTAGTTCTCGTGCGAACGGTGCCAGGCGAGATGATCGGGCGAAAGATTCAAAAGCACGGCGACGCGCGGATGGAATGCCTCGGTCGTGGCGAGCTGATAGCTGGAGAGCTCGGCGACGAACCACTCCCCCTCCTCGCGCCGATCAACCTCGTGGATGGGCGCGTTGCCGATGTTGCCGACCGCGACGCTGTCGAGCCCCGAGGCGCGCAGCAGCTCGTCGGTCAGACTCGTGACCGTCGTCTTGCCGTTGGTGCCGGTGATTGCGCACCAACGCTCGGGCGACAGCAGCCATGCGAACTCGGGCTCGCCCATGATCTGGGAGCTGGCGGCACGCGCGCTGCGGAAAAACTCGCCGAACTCGGATATCCCCGGGCTCGCGACGCAGATATCGAATGTTCCGGCGACCTCCTCGGTGCCGTAGACGAAAGCGACGCCGGCCGCCTCGAGAGCGGTCGTGCGCTCGGTGGGGGCCGAAGAAGCCCCACCATACACAGTCACGGACGTCACACGCTCACCAAGATGAGACGCAGCCCACGAGGCGAGCTCGAGACCCGTGCCGCCCTGTCCGAGAACGAGCAGCGTGAATTGTTGCGGCAGGGGCATAGGTATTCCTAACCAAGCTGGAAGAAGAGCGCGAGGCCGAGGGCGCCGCACGCAGCGGACACGATCCAGAAGCGGATGACGACCTTTGTCTCTGCCCAGCCCTTCTTCTCGAAGTGATGATGGATGGGGGCCATGAGGAAGACGCGCTTGCCCGTGGCCTTGAAGCTGATGACCTGGATCATCACGGAGAGGGTCTCGGCGATGAACAGGGCGCCCACAACGAGTGAGACGACCTCGGTATTCGTGAGCACGGCGACGGCGGCCAGGGCACCGCCCAGGGCAAGGGAGCCGGTGTCGCCCATGAAAATCTGGGCGGGGTAGGCGTTGTACCACAAGAAGCCGATGCAACCGCCGGCACAGGCCGCGCAGAAGATGGCGAGATTGACGTCACCGCGAAGGAATCCGATGGCGGCCATGACGAGCATGGCCATCATAACCGTACCGCCGGCGAGTCCGTCGAGGCCGTCCGTGAGGTTGACCGCGTTGGACATACCCGCGAGCAGCAAGAACACAAAGATGAGATAGAGCCACGGAATCTTGATGACCGTATCGCCGAAGGTGAACGTCGACGTGAGCACGCCCAAGTCGATGGCGAAGCCGCCCGGGAAGCGAATCGCCGCGCCGACGCCGCAGAAGTTGACCGCGATGACGAAGAACACGAGCACGATGGCGGTAAGGCCGATCATCTTGCCCGTGGGCGTCAGGCCGAGCGAACGCTTCTGCACGACCTTGGTCACATCGTCGAACAGGCCCAGGGCGCCGGTGGCGAGCGTCGCGCCGACGGCCAGAAAAAGCTCGGTCGTGGGCTTGGCCATGATCAGGCAGGTCAGGCACACGGCCAAGAGGATGATGACACCGCCCATGGTGGGGGTGCCGGCCTTCACGAGATGCGACTGCGGGCCGTCGGCGCGGATCTGCTGACCGATGCCGTCGATCTTGAGCAGGCGAATCCACAGGGGCATGACGAGCCCCGCGATGAGCGCGGAGACGAGAATGGCAAGGAACACCTGATAGGTGGGATAGGCAGGGTTACCGAGCATCGGCACACACCTCTTCCACGAAACGATCGAGCCCGACGAAACGCGAGCCCTTCACCAATACGAGGTCGCGCTCGCCCATGACGCCCGCATAACGCCTGATCAGCGCATCGCAGGAGGGAACGACCTGGACATCACCTTCATCGAGCCCCATGAGACGCGCCGCGTCCGCCATCACCCGGGCGTTTTCGCCGCCCACGCAGATCAGCATCGACGGACGCTTGGCCGCGGCATAGGCGCCGACGAGCGCGTGGAGGCGTTCGGCGTCATCGCCCAGCTCCCCCATCTCGCCGAGAACGGCGATGCGCGAACCCGTGCAGGGCAGCGTTGAGAACAGGTTGAGGCCGGCGGCCATGGACTCGGGGCTGGCGTTGTACGAGTCGTCGATCACGCGAGCACCGCACGCCGCATGGCGCACCTGGGTGCGGCGACCGGTCATCTGGAGCTCGCCAAAAGCCTCGTCGATCTCAAAGCCGGGCACACCGAGGCGATGGGCAACCGCAGCGGCGAACAGCGCGTTGGGAACGGACTGCGCACCGGGAACGGAAAGGCGCGTCTTGAAACTCGAGCCGTCCTCGAACGTGAGGTCGAAAACGGGGCATCCGTCCTCGTCGAGCTCGATATGCGTCGCGCAGACGTCGTCATCGGTCGAGGTGCCGGCAAGCACCACGTCAAGGCCGGCGGGACGGGCGAAGTTCTCGATGATGAACGGCGTGAAATCGTCCTCGCCGTGCAGGACGAGGGCGGAATGGTTGCCCTCGAAATTCTCGGCGCTGGCGGGCATGCCGGACACGATCTCGGCCTTGGCCCGCGCGATGCCCTCGCGGCTGCCGAGCATGCCGATATGGGAAGTGCCGACCTTGGTGATGATGCCAAAGGTGGGCTGAGCGCACCGAGACAGGCGCTCGATCTCGCCAAAATCGCTCATGCCCATCTCGAGTACGAGCATCTGCGTGTCAGCGGGAGCGGACAGGATGGTAAGGGGCAGCCCGATCAGACTGTTGAAATTGCCGGCCGTGGCATGCACGCGATAGCGCTTGGCGAGGCATGCTGCCAGCACGTCCTTGGTCGTGGTCTTGCCGATCGAACCCGTGATGCCGATGACCGTACAGCGCAGGCGCGCGCGATAGCCCTGTGCCAGGCGCAGGAGAAACTCGGTCGGATCCTCGGCGACGAGGATGGAAGAACCATGTTCGAGCGCAAGGTCGACAAGCTCACGCGTGGGCTCGCACGTCATGACGACAGCGCCCGCGCCGGCCTCGATGGCCGCGGGGGCGAACGCGTTGCCGTCGACGCGCTCACCGGGGAACGCGACGAACACGGCGTCGGGGGTAACCGCGCGCGAATCGATCTCGACACCGCGGCAAACCCGATCCGGATCGCCCGCCACGAAACGGGCACCCGTGGTGCTTTGAAGGTACTTGACTGCAATCTCCACCATGGGTGGCAACCTTTCTGAAGCGCTTACCGTGCAACCTGGTATGGTACCGCGCCGTCCGCACCAGGTGGTGCAGGGCGTGTGAACCTATCGGGTCGGCTTGATTCCAAGGGCGGGCAGGGCCTCCTCCATGACCTTGCGGAACACCGGCGTGGCCGCATAGGACATGGCCGCCGTGCCGTCGAGAGTCACGTAGCACAGGACGCGCGGATCCTTGGTCGAGACAAATCCCATGAACGAAGCCATGTTGTTGCCCTCTTCGTATCCACCGTCCTTGCCGGCGCGCTCGGCGGTACCGGTCTTGCCCGAAACCTCATAACCGGGCATCTGGGCGTCCATGCCCGTGCCCTCGTCCACAACGGTCAGCATCATGTCTGCGACGCTGGCGGCCGTCTCCTCGGACAGGACGCGATGCTCGCCGTCGGTCCAGTCGACCTCCTCGCCCGCACGGGTCTTGAGGAAATGCGGGGTGGTCATAACTCCCTTGTTGGCGATCGCGCTCATCGCGCGGACCATCTGAACGGGCTCGACGGCCAGCGACTGGCCAAACGACATGGAACCCAGCGACGCGCCGTCGTATTCCGAGCGCTTCTTGATGATACCGAGCGATTCACCCGGGAAATCGATGCCCGTGGACTTGCCAAATTGAAACCCGTCGATGACATACTCCGAAAACGCATCGGCGCCGAGCTTCTCGCCCACCAGGACCATACCGGTGTTGGAGGAGCGGCGCAGGATCTCGCGCAGGCTCATCGTCATAGCCGCGCCGCGCTTATCGACATCTCGAACGATATCGCTGCCGACAAGGACCTCAGCGGGAACATCGAACGTCGTGTCGGGCGTCAGCCCCTTGTGCTCGATAGCCGCGGCGGAGACAAAGGTCTTGAAGACCGAACCGGGCTCGTAGACGTCGGTCACGACACGCAGGTTCATCGAAGCGTTGGAAGCGGACGCCAGATCCGTGGGGTCGTAGGTCGGATAGGAGCACGCGGCGATGATCTCGCCGGTCGTGGGGTCCGTCACGATGATCGACCCGTACGTGGCTCCCACGCGCTCGACCGCCTCTGCGATGGCGTCCTCGGCGACTCGCTGCACGTTGGCGTCGATACCGAGCACGATGTCCATGCCGTCTTGGGCCGGGACTTTCTCGTACGCACCACCGGCGATAAACGAGCCGTCGCGGGCGCGCTCGCGCATGAGCGAGCCGTTCACGCCCGTCAACACTTCGTTGTACTGCTTCTCGAGCCCCGTGATGCCCTCGTTGTCGACGTTCACGACGCCGAGCACCTGGGAGGCGAGACTGCCGTTGGGATACACGCGCTTGATCGCCGGCTCGAATTCGATGCCCGCGATGCCCTTCTTGGCAAGGAGCTCCGCATCCTCCTCATCGACCTGCCGCTTGACGTACACGAAGGTGCCCTCGCGATCGACGAGGTCCTCGACCACGTCCTCATCCATGCCCAGCACGTCGACGAGGGCGTCGATCGCACGGCGGCGCTGCTTCTTCTTGATGAGCGACGGGTTCAAATAGACATTCTTGCATTCGATGCTCGACACCAACACCGTACCGTTGCGGTCGTAGATCGTGCCGCGCTTCGCGTAGAGGGTCTGACTCGACACGCGACGAGCATTTGCCTGTTCGCGATACCAATCGGTGTTGAAGATCTGTATCTCGGAAAGGCGCGCGAGAACGATCGCCGAGGCGGCGAGGAAGCCGCCGGCCAGCAAGCCATGACGGGAGACGAGCTCTGTTGAGAGCCAGCCGGAAGGTGCGTCGGCACCGCGGCGCTCGGAGGCGCGACCCGAGGCGGCGCGGCGCGTCCGGCCGCCCTGCGGGGACCTACGCGCATCACGCGATGAACCGCCCCTGGCAGGGCGGCCCGTGCGGCCGGAGCCGCGTCCGTTGTATCTATCTTGGGGCATGGGTGCTCTCGCCTACTACTGTGCCGCCGCGTCTACGTACTCGGTGAAATCGAGCGTCACGCCACCCTCGGCCGCAACCATGCCGTACCCCTCCGCAAGATCGCGAATGCGCGTGGATGAGCCGTACACGGAGCGCATGACCTCGAGATCGGAGCTCTCCTCCTGCGCGGTGGTGAGGTTGTTCGAAAGGGTCGCGGCGCTGTTGAGCGAGGCGGCGGTGAAACCCGCCACGGTGACGCGGAACAGGCCGAGGACGACGAAGACCGTCATGAGCACGGCGAACACCTTCACACAGTGGGTGAACTGAGGGCTGACATCCTGGCTCGCCTGGCGGCCGGCGCCATGGACGACGTCGAGGCTCGGACGGGAGGGCGCGACGGGCGCCGAGTACGCCTCGGACCGCACATCATAGGCATATGCTGCGTTTGAGGTGGAATAACCCATGATATGCGGCCCTCCTTAAGGCGAAGATAACAAATGACATGCGCCGGGGCCGTGAAGCGCGGTCGAGCTACAAACGCTCGGCGCAGCGGATCTTGGCCGATCTGGCGCGGGGGTTGCGCTCGACCTCTTCGGCCGTGGCAACCAGGGGTTTGCGGGTGGTGACCTTGACTATCGGCACGTTTCCGCACACGCACACCGGAATGTCCGGCGGGCAGGTGCAACCCTTCGAAAGCTCCTGGAACAGGCGCTTCACGATGCGGTCCTCCAGCGAATGGTAGGAGATGACGCAAACGCGGCCACCGGGGTTCAGCCAGCGGATCGCGGCCTCGAGGCCGCGCTCGAGGACATCGAGCTCATGGTTGACCTCGATGCGGATCGCCTGGAAGCTGCGCTTTGCCGGATGGCCTCCGTGCCTGCGGGCAGCCGCCGGGATACCGGCCTTGATGGCATCGACGAAATCTCCCGTGGAGACGAGCGGGCTCTCCTGCCTGCGGCGCACGACCTCGCGGGCGATCTGGCGGGCGAACTTCTCCTCTCCATAGATGCGAAGAATCCGGGCGAGGTCGGCTTCGGTATAGGTGTTCAAGACCTCAGCTGCGTTTAGGGTGTTGGTTCCCGGATCCATACGCATGTCGAGCGGGGCGTCCTCGTTGTACGAGAAACCCCTACCAGGGATATCGAGTTGCGGGCTCGAGACGCCCAGGTCGAAGAGGAATCCATCGACGCCCGGCACCTGCGCCGAGCACAGGAGCTCATCCAAATCCCCAAAGTTGCCCTTCAGGAGCTTGTGCGGCGTATCGGGGGCCTCAGCGTCAAGTCGCTTCCCCGCTGCCGCGAGCGCCATGTCATCCTGATCGACACCGAGCAGCAGCCCTTCCGAGCCCACGCGCTCGGCCATCCTGACGGAGTGACCGGCGCCGCCGAGCGTGCAATCGCACACGACCGAGCCGGGCTTGAGCTGAAGCTGCTCGAGCACTTCTTGGAGCATGACGGGTTCATGCCGATATTCAGGTGTCAACGTACCTGCTGCCTTGTTCGCGTCCATGTGGGGGCGTCTCCTTTAGTCGAAGAAGTCCGCGAGGATGTCCTCGGTCTCGGCCTGACGTGCCGCGTAGGTCTCGCGATCCCAGATCACCAGACGGTCATCGCTGCCGACGACCGTGACCTCGCGATCGAGGTGCGCCTTCTTACGGGCGGCTTCGGGAAGGCTGATGCGGGCGGCGGAGTCTATTTCAAGTGTGATTGCCGCACCGTACAGAGCCTCCTTGACCATGCGATGAGAGCGGTTGGTGGGGTCGAACCCGCCCTTCGCCTCAAACACGGAGTCAAGCCAAACCTTGAACGTGTCCTCAGTGAACACGTACAGGGCGTCGACTTCCTTTTCAGGGGCAGGAAGGACGCGCACATGCTCCTCAAGCTGCTTTTTGAAGGCGGGCGGCAGTGACAAACGTCCCTTCGCATCGAGATTTCGATCGTAGGTACCGTTGAAATACACTGGCGCGCACCCCCTTAGGCTTACTCGTGGGCATATGCGGGAGCCACCCCGCCGTCGACGTTTTCAATTCTATGGGGCCTACTCCCCTTTCGCAACACTTTTTCCCACTTTCTCCCCCACACTCCCCCACTATCCCCCACAGACCCCAAACGAGACAGCGAACAGGTGTTGCCCTCAACACAAGATATTGTGTTTTGACTGCAATGCGGCACCACTACTCGATGCCGTTTTCCCAGGTTAAACCTTCTAGTTGAGGTTGAAGCGATTTTTAAATTGTGCCCGACTTGTGGTCGCAGCCTCCCACCGAGCCCTCACCGGCGAAGGCGCGAAACGCCTCCCGATCCTAGGCGCGTGGATGCGCCGCCAGATAGACCTCGCGCAGCTGCGTGCGGTCGATATGGGTGTAAATCTGCGTCGTGGCGATATCCGCGTGCCCCAAGATCTCCTGCAGGGCACGCAGGTCCGCACCGCCTGCGAGCATATGCGTTGCGAAGGAGTGTCGAAGGGTGTGCGGGTGCAGTCCATCGATCCCGACCATACGTCCGTAGCGCTCGCAAATCGCATGGACGCTTTGACGCGAAAGGCGCGTGCCCCGCATATTCAAGAACACCGCGGCCGACGCCGAAGCCGATCGCGTGTGGGAGAACAGCTCCGAGCGCGCCTCGGCGAGATAGGTACCGAGAACCCGCCGTGCCGTACCCACAAGCGGGACCAAGCGTTCCTTGGAGCCCTTGCCCATCACGCGCACGAATCCCTCATCCAGGTAGACCTCGTTCACGTCCAGGCCGCACAGCTCGCTGGCGCGCAGGCCGCATCCATACAGCACCTCGAGCACCGCACGGTCCCTCATGCCGGCGGCCGTTGCGGGAAAATCCTGGTCGAGCAAGCGCTCGGCAGCCTCAATTGAAATCACATCGGGCAGATGGTCGCCCATTTTGGGAACGCGCAACGTGGCCGTGGGATTGACCGAAGAGAGACCCTCGCGAACCATGAACCGGTGAAACCCCTTGACGGCGGAAAGCGCTCGGTTCACCGATGCATCCGCGGCATGGTCGGCGCGCTTGGCGGCCACGAAATCCTCCACATCGCGGCGAATCACATCATCCGGGCGGCGCGTTCCGCGCTCTCCAAGAAAGGCAAGGTAGGCTCTGAGGTCGCGCTCGTACGCCGCGATGGTGTTGGCGGCCAAATTGCGCTCGACCGTCAGGTGATTCAAGTATTCGCCTCGACAGCGCTCAAGCTCGGTCACGCCTGTCCGCCTCCTTTCGACTCGACCATTGTAAGACGCCCGCCGGTCCTCGACACCCTGCTCGGGGTCGCGGACCGGCGGGCGGTCAAGACGCATGTATGCGGACGGGCCTATCGATGGTAATACCCGCTGCGCTCGAACTTGGGCTCGCAGCACACGTTGATGCCGAGCTTCTTGAAAAGCGCCTCATCGGAGCTGGAGATGATCACCGAGAAGAAGGCATCACAACCGCGCAGCTTGGGCAGGCCGGCGAGCACGCGCTCGGCGATCTCGCTGGATGCGGAGGTGATGGACAGGGCGATCAGCGTCTCCTCGGGGTGCAGGCGCGGGTTGGCGCTGCCGAGCTGGCTGGTCTTGAGGCGGCTGATGGGCTCGATGGCATCGTTGGAGATGACCTCGAGCTCCATGTCGACGCCAGTCACAGCCTTGAGCGCGTTCATCATGAGTGAGCTCGCCGCGCCCAGACGCGTGGAGGTCTTGCCCGTGACCACGGAACCGTCGGGCAGGACCATGGCGCCGGCGGGCGCGCCGGTGGTCTGCTCCTTGAGCAACGCGGCGGAACGCGCTGGGGACTGGTCGTTGGTCACGCCCACCTTCTGCATGATGGCCTTGAGCTTGTCCACCTGCTCCTGACCGCTGCCGGTGCGCTTGACATCGGATGCGGCCGTGAAGTAACGACGCACGATCTCCATGCGCGCGGCCTCGCGGCAAGCCTCATCGTCGCAAATGGCGTAACCGACCATGTTGACACCCATGTCGGTGGGGCTCTGATACGGGCTCTCGCCCAGAATCTTCTCCATCAGGGCCTTAACCACGGGGAACGCCTCGACATCGCGGTTGTAGTTGACCGTGGTCTGCCCGTGCGCCTCGAGGTGGAACGGATCGATGATGTTCGCGTCGTCCAAATCGACCGTGGCGGCCTCGTAGGCGATGTTGACGGGATGGTTGAGCGGGAGGTTCCACACGGGGAAAGTCTCGAACTTGGCATACCCGGCGGCAACGCCGCGCTTGTGCTCGTGATAGAGCTGGGACAGGCAGGTGGCGAGCTTGCCGGAACCGGGGCCGGGGGCGGTCACCACGACGAGCGGGCGCGTGGTCTCCACGAACTCGTTCTTGCCGTAACCCTCCTCGCTCACGATAAGGTCGATATCGTGCGGGTACCCCTCGATCGGGTAGTGCAGCTTGCACGTGATGCCCAACATGTTGAGACGACGGCGGAACTGGTCGGCCGCAGGTTGGCCCGAGTACTGGGTCAGCACGACGGCGCCCACAAGGAAACCGCTGGACCGGAAGATGTCGGCCAGGCGCAGGACATCCTCGTCGTAGGTGATGCCGAGGTCGCCGCGGGCCTTGTTCTTCTCGATATGATTCGCGTTGATGGCAATGATGATCTCGACGTCATCCGCAAGGCTCTTGAGCATGCGAAACTTGCTGTCGGGCTCGAAGCCGGGCAGCACGCGGCTTGCGTGGAAATCGTCGAACAGCTTGCCGCCGAACTCGAGGTAGAGCTTGCCGCCGAACTGGGCGATGCGCTCCTTGATGTGCTCGGCCTGGCTGGCGATGTACATATCGTTATCGAAACCCTGGCGCATGTGGCGGCTCCCTTTTTGTCATGGCGGTACCGAAACAGTCTAGCCGAGATTCGCGCGCATGCGGGGGCGGTCAGGGTTTCTTCACGCAAACGGCCCCGGCCGCGCGGTCTCATACACACGCAGCCAGGGCCGAACACTCATATGGGGAACGGCGCACGAGGCACCCGCAGGGACGGCACCCTCCCTATCCCTATCGATCGAACTCCGCGAGAGCCTCGCCCAACAGATCGAGACCCTTTTTGAGCACGTCCGGCTGGGCGCAGTACCCCAAACGGGCACCACAAGGCAGCTCGAAGCGGCTGCCAGGGACAAGCAAGACGCCGCGCTCCTCGAGCAGACGCAAGCAGAACGCCTCATCGTCCTCGGGGATATCCAGTCGGATGAACGATGTCGACACGCCCTTGGGAGCGACCCAGCTCACACGGGGCTGAGAATTAATCCACGACTGGGCGATCTCGCGATTGCCGAACACGATCTCACGGTTGCGGTCGAGGATCTTGTCGCGATGGCGCAGCACGTAGGTCGCGAGTTCATCGTTGAACACACCTCCGCAAATCATGGTGTAATCGCGATAGGTGCGAATGGCGTCCGAGACCTCATCATCGGCGATCACCCAGCCGCAGCGGGCGGCGGGCACCGAATAGGTCTTGGACACGGAATTGGTGACGATCGCGCGATCGTACACATCGGTCATCGACTTGAATCCCTCGGTGTTCTCGAGCGGCAGATACACCTCGTCGCACAGGACGTAGGCACCCACGCTGTCGGCGATCTCCGCAATCTGCTCGAGCATCTTGGCGTCGAGCACCGCACCCACCGGATTGGAGGCGTTGTTGATGCAGATGAGGCGCGTGTTGGGGCGGACCAGCTCGCGCAGCTCGTCGATGTCGGGCATCCAGCCGAGCTCCTCGTGAATCTGCCAATACTCGACCTCGGCGCCAAGCGTGCGCGGGATCTCGTAAAGCGGGGCGTAGGTGGGCCATTCGGCGATCACATGGTCGCCGGGACGCACCACCGCCATGAGCGCGTTCAAGTTCGCACCGGTGCATCCGTTCGTCTGAAGAATGTTCCGATGCTCGACCTTGCGGTCATAGAGCTTGGCGACCTCGTCCTTGAACTCGGGCGAGCCCTCAATCCAACCGTAGTTCATCTTCTGCGCATCGAGCATCTCGTAAAACGAGGCGCCCTCCTGACCGTCGAGCGCGCGCAGCTCCCCCATGGTAAGCGACGAGATGGTCGACTGGGCGATATCCCAGGTCGCGTCCATCTCGTGGACGTTCAGCCAATCCTCGACTCCGATAACCGGAATATCCATAGCAGGCTCCTTTTTTCTCAACTCATGAACCCATGCACCCATACGGGCCCGTACCGCCGCCGTCGACGGCGCGGTCGGGGCGTCGACGCGAAAGTGCATCCGCCCCGACCTGCAAGGGCCCGCTAAAAAACGGGAATGATGCCGGCGGCCGTCAGCGGGATCGACACGACGGCGAGCACGGCGAACACGGCGATGAAAATCCAATCGCGCTTGGTCAGGCTCTCCCCCGCCTCCTGACGGGCCTTCTTATAGAAGAAGAAGCCGGGAAGGTAGCCAAGGCAGGCAAGCAGGAGGAAACCCCAACCTGTCATGAGAACGCCCACGACCTGGAAGGCAAGTGCGATGACGCCGAATGCCATCTGCATGGGCTCGTTGCGCTCGCGGGAGAGCTTGATCTGGTACGCCGCGGCATAGGCCCACGTAATGGCGATGGTAACCGTGCACATGGAGATGGCGAAGGTGTACGCATCGGCGGCGAACGTCGCCACGATAATGAAGACCTCGGTGAGGACGCCGACGATGAGCAGGGCCATCTGCGGCGCTCCCTTCGCATTCATCTTGTTCCAAGACGCGGGCAGCAGGTGATGCTCGCTCATCATCGAGGAGGTCTCGGCCGGAAGCATGGTGAAGGAAAGCCAGGAACCGCAAACGGAGATGATGATGGCCCAGGAAATGAAGGCGCCGCCCCAACCGGGAGCCATGTACTCGAAGACGGAGATGGTGGCGGGCTTGGGAGCCGCGATGAGGTCGGCGTAATCCATGACGCCGTAGGGAATGATGGAGGCGCCGATGTAGAGGGCGAGCAGTACGCCGAGACCGAGAACGGTGGCGCTGCCGACCTCGCTGCGGCGACGAGCGCGACCGGACATGACGGAAGCACCCTCGACACCGATAAACGCCCACATGAGGATCAGGACGCACTGGACGATCTGGTTGGCAACGCCGCCGAGGCCGGTGCCATTGGCGGCAAGCACAGTGGCATTGCGCTCGACAGTACCCCAGAAATCAGCGGTGAACAGGCCCGCGTTGAAACTGAAGGTGGCAAAGGCAATGAACACGAGAATGGACGCGATCTTCACGACCATCACGACGGCGTTGAGGAACGCAGCGCTCTCGACACCGCGGATGACCAGGAACGTGATGGCCCACAAAACGAGCGAGACGATGATGACGCCGCCGACGGCGGGATTACCGGTCACGGGATCGGAGAAGACGCCGGGCAGAAGGCCACCCAGGCAGTAATCGCTGCCGAGTACCTGCGCGACCATCGTGCCGAAGCCGACGTTGCCGAGCCAGGCGGACAGCCAATAGCCCCAACCGGAGACGAATCCGTGGAACGGACCGAAGCCCTCCTCGGCGTACGCGCAGATACCGTCAAGGTCGGGTCGCTTGGCACCCACATTGGAAATGGACAACGCCAGGAACAGGAAGCCGGCGCCGCAAATGAGCCAAGCGAGCAGAGCCGCACCGGGCGAGGCGACATTGGCGAGCTGGCCGGTCAGGGCAAAAACGCCCGAACCGATGCAGGACGAGACGACGAGGCCGATCAGGCCAAAGTAACCGACACCGTTCGGGTTGTCGACATGCGTGTCATGAGACATAAGTACCCCAATTATTAGACACAGCGGGAGCGTTCCCGCAACTTATAAGGACATGTGTAGCCGTTTTTTAGATCGGTAAAGAAGTGCCCCCCTCCGCGCACGGATACGGAAGGGGGCTGAAAGGTAGGTCGCAACCGGGACGCCTAATGCCGAGCCGGCTGGACGACTCAAAAACAGCGGGGCGTCATTTCGAAAACACCGATAGACGCCCGGACCGCGTTGCGCCTGGAAGGCGCTTAGATCATGACGCAGGCGATGGTCAGGATGACCGCGCAGACGATGGTCAGCACCACGATGAGCTTGAGGGCGAACTTGAGCCAGGTCGTCCACTCAACCTTGGCCAGGGCGAGACCGCCCATGATGGCGCCGGAGGTGGGGGTGAACAGGTTCACGACACCGATGGCGGCGGAGAAGATCATAACCATGACCTCAGGAGCGAAACCGAGCTCAGCGGCCAGGGGCCCCATGATGGGCATGGACACGGTGGCCATACCGGAGGTCGAAGGAATGAGGAAGGACAGGCCGAAGTAGACCAGGAAGCTCATGGGGGCGAAGATCACACCGGACAGGCCGGCGAGCGCGTTGGCGGCAGCGTCGAGGACGTAGACGTCGAGGCCGGTGGCAGCCATGAGGACGGAGATACCACGGGCGAGGGCGATGATCAGAACGACGGACATCATGTCGGCGGCGCCGGTGATGAAGGTGTCGACGATCTTCTTCTCAGACAGGCCACCCACGATACCGATGACGATGGCCATCACGAAGA
The DNA here is from genome assembly GCF_000156175.1 of Collinsella intestinalis DSM 13280. Lineage (GTDB taxonomy): Bacteria > Actinomycetota > Coriobacteriia > Coriobacteriales > Coriobacteriaceae > Collinsella > Collinsella intestinalis. The sequence continues at coordinate 174,518 of NZ_GG692710.1, read as the reverse complement.
ACCACGTGGAGGCCTCATCGAAGTACCACTGGCCGATGGGCAGACCGGTGATGACGGCGGACCAAGCCTGGGTGATGACGTTGCCCTCGGCATCGTACACGCCGTTGTCGAAGAAGCCAGCCACGCCGGCGTTAAGGTCGGCGAGCGGGATGAAGCCAACGATCATGACTGCGAAGGTGAAGGTGAAGATGCCCAGGACGGCCTTCTGGCGACCAGTGAGCTTGACGTCCTTGGTGACCTCAGCGGCGGCAGCGCCGTGGGCCTCCTCGGCGTCCTTGAGCTCCTGCATGGACAGGATGGTAGAACCCTTGTCAGCCTTGACCTTCTTGGCGTAGTTCATCACGAAAGCGATGGAGATCAGGGTGGTCACAGCCCACAGAACGAGGCCGAGGCCGATGATGATGGTCTGGTTGACCTCGATGCCGACGCCGGTGAGGGCATCAACGGCGGCACCGACGGCGAACGGGTTGACCGTGGAGCCAAGGCAGCCGCAGCCAGCGCCGAGCAGGACGGTGGCGGCGCCGACCAGCGGGTCAAAGCCGGCGGCCATCATGGTGGCAGCGAGCAGGGCGTAGAACGGCACGGTCTCCTCGCACATACCATAGGTGGTACCACCGAGGGAGAAGATGAGCATCAGGACGGGGACCAGCATGATCTCGCGGCCATGGAGCTTCTTGACCAGAACGGCAATACCGTTATCCAGGGCGCCGGTCTCGGTCATCATGCCGAGGAAGCCGCCGAGAATCATAACGAACAGGCAGACGGGCAGAGCGTCTGCGAAGCCCTTCACCGGGGCGGTGAAGAAGTCGCTCGGACGAGCAGCGGTAACGGCGCCGCCGGACGTACCGGAAATGACGACGGTGATAACCGCAACGATAGCCAACAGGAGCAGAAGAATGGTGAACGATGAAGGCATGCCGCGCTTTTTCTTAGCGGTCTCAGTCATTGTTCTCATCCCCCCTTCTTTAACACGTGTCATTGATCTTGCTTACGCGGCCTTTCCGTGCCGTGCGCACCGCATGGGCAAGATTGTTACCAAGGAGCCGCTCGGAGCGCGCAGCGATGCGCTCCGAGCGGACCGACAAATCGCTCCTACTTGAGCGTGGCGTACATAATCGCCTTGATGGTGTGCATGCGGTTCTCGGCCTCGTCGAAGACCTTGGACTGCTTGGACTCGAAGACGGCGTCCTCGACCTCCATCTCGGTGACACCGAACTTCTCGGCGATGTCCTTGCCGATGGTGGTGTTGGTGTCGTGGAAGGCCGGCAGGCAGTGCAGGAAGATCGCAGAAGGATCGGCCATGGCCATGAGCTCGGTGGTGACGCGGTAGTCCTGGAGCTGGTTGATGCGCTCGGTCCAGACCTCGTCGGGCTCGCCCATGGAGACCCAAACGTCGGTGTAGATGACGTGAGCACCGGTGCAGGCGTCCTTCACGTCGGAGGTCAGCTTAATGGTGCAGCCGTTCTCCTCGGCGATGGGCTTGCAGGCCTCGATGACGTCGTCAGCGGGCATGCACTCCTGCGGGCCGCAGGCCACGAAGTTCATGCCGAGCTTGGCGCAAACGACCATGAGGGAGCGAGCGACGTTGTTCTTGCAGTCGCCCATGAAGACGAGGGTCTTGCCCTTGATGTCGTAGTTGAAGTTCTCCTGAACGGTCAGGATGTCGGCGAGCATCTGGGTGGGGTGCCACAGGTCGGTCAGGCCGTTCCACACCGGAACGCCGGACTTGGCGGCGAGCTCCTCGACGTCCTCCTGGTCGAAGCCACGGAACTCGATGCCGTCATACATACGGCCGAGAACGCGGGCGGTGTCCTCGATGGACTCCTTCTTGCCCATCTGGGACGAACCGGGATCGAGGTAGGTGACGCCCATGCCGAGGTCCATGGCGCCAACCTCGAAGGCGCAGCGGGTGCGCGTGGAGGTCTTCTGGAACAGCAGGACGATATTCTTGCCCTCGAGGTAACGGTGCGGGGTGCCCGCGCGCTTGAGGTCCTTGAAGTTCTTGGAGAGCTTCAGCATGTACTCGATCTCCTCGGTGGTGAAGTCGAGGAGGCGCAGGAAGCTGCGACCGGAGAGATTAACGCCCATGTGGGCTCCTTTCATACATATGAATAGGTCATGCGGATGCCCAATGCACCCGCATCGAAGTACGACGGCGCACCGGAGCCGATGCGCCGCCGAAGAAGATGCTTAGAGATCCTCGCGCCAGAAAGGCATGCTCATGCAGCGCGGGCCGCCACGGCCACGGGACAGCTCAGCGGAGGGAACGACCAGGAGATCCAGGCCCTCCTTGTAGAGCACGTCGTTGGTGACGGTGTTGCGGGCGTACACGCAGATCTTGCCGGGGGCAACAGCCAGCGTGTTGGAACCGTCGTTCCACTGCTCGCGAGCAGCAGCGATCGGGTCGCCGCCACCGCAGGGGATCAGCTTGATCTGATCAACGCCGGTAGCATCCTCGAGGATGTGTTCGAGCGTGTCGACCATTTCCTTGATGTTGACCTCGCCGGGGTTATTGCCCGGGGTCAGCTCGTACACCTTGAGGGTGCCCATGATGGCCGGGTGGATAGTGAACTTATCCACGTCGATCTGGGTGAAGACGGTGTCGAGGTGCATCATGGCGCGGTTGTTCGGGATGTCGAAGGCGAGGATGCGATCGACCTTGGAGTCGCTGTTCCAGAAGATGTTCTGGGCCATGACGTCGATGGCGGCAGCCTGGGTGCGCTGGGAGATGCCCACGGCCAGGGTGTGCTCGTTGATGTTGAGCACGTCGCCACCTTCGGTGTGGTAAGCGGCGTCACGGCGGAAGTACAGGGAGACGTCCTTGTAGTCCGGGTGATACTTGAAGATGTACTTGCCGTACAGGGTCTCGCGGTTGCGGGTGACGGAGTACATACGGTTCAGGCAAACGCCGTTGCCGACGACCGCGAACGGGTCACGGGTGAAGTACAGGTTGGGCATCGGGTCGATGATGAGATCGGACTCGGACTCGGTGTTGACCAGGGAGTCAAGCGTGGTGGAGCTCACGAGCGGCATCTCGATCTCGGCCTTGGTGAGACCGGCCATCGTCTTCTGGACGAACTCGAGGTTATCCTTGATGGAATCGAGCTTCTCGCGGACGACCCTGGGCATCTCCTGGCCCTTGATGCCGGCCTCGGCGATGTACTGATCCAGGAACTCCTGGCGTGCATCGGGGTTCAGGTCGAAGACCTCGGCAACGAGCTTCTCAAGATAGAGAACCTCGACACCCTGGTCGCGCAGGATCTGGGCAAAGGTGTCGTGCTCCTCCTGAGCAACCTCGAGGAAAGGAACGTCGTCAAAGAGCAGGCGCTCCAGCTCGAACGGCGGCAGATTCAGAAGCTCCTCGCCGGGCCTGTGCAGGCAGACCTTTTTGAGCTGTCCGATTTCGCTCGGGACATGCAAGCCTTTCGTCATTGCCTCCTACCTTTCTTTTCTGGAACCGCATGTGCGATTCCGGTTCAAGCCCCTCGCGGGGCTCCGTTCAACAGTTACCGTTATATCCAAATTTCAGAGAGGGATACACGAGAACGCCAAACGGACGATATTGAGGAGTGAACGGTATATCTCGATCAATCTCCCAGTTGGCTGCTTTTATCTAATAAAGCGTTTTACGTGCGTAAATATCGTTCCTGGCGGAGTTTACCATGAGGGATAAATGAATAAGAACATACTCAATATTGCATATTTTCGTACTTGTTCTGCATATTGGGAAGTAGCTGGCCTGGGATTTTGCACTGGTAATCAATATGCAGTGCCTGAAAAGATTTATTCAGAATTCTTCTCATAGGGACCGTTTAGCCGCCGAATCCTACCGTCCGCCCCACCCGCGTGTCATCGGCCTGACGATCGCGACGGCCGCGCATGCAACGGACATGAGACATCCTGTGGCCCCGATGAAGGGCATAATGCCCGAAATCGACCTGAACGGCATGTGCTTGATGCGTTACACGACCTTTGCACGCCAGAAGAATCCCCGCTTCCGCTATCATGGGTAAGATTGACGCTCAAAGCGTCCCTGTGTTCGATTCGTCTGCAACGGTGGTGCCCTACTTATGGAGCAAGCGATGCCATACATATATGTGGCTGCCGCGGCCTTCATCGCCACGTACCTGTGCGTGCCGCTCACCAAGCGGCTGGCGCACCGACTCGGCGCGATCGACTACCCCTCTAAGCGCCGCATCAACACCAAGCCCATCCCCCGTCTGGGCGGGCTCGCCATGTTCGCAGGACTCTGCGTCGCGCTCATCGTCGAGATAGCGGGCATCAAAATCTTGGGTTGGCCCCCCATCCTCATCCCCCACCCCAGCATGAGCATCAGCTACCCGGTCCTGGGCCTGTCCTTCCTCGTGATCGTGATCACGGGCGCCGTCGACGACGTGCACTCGCTCAGCCCGCGCAGCAAGCTCCTCGGACAGATCCTCTCCGCCTGCATCGCCGCCGCCGGCGGCCTGCTCATCGGCCGCGTGGTCAATCCGTTCGCCCCGGGCACCTATATCGAGCTCGGCCTCATCGCCTACCCCATCACCGTCATCTATCTCGTGGCCTTCACGAACATCATCAACCTCATCGATGGTCTGGACGGCCTGGCCGCCGGCATTTCGGGCATCGCGTCGCTTTCCATGTTCTCGTTCGCCGTGCTCTCCGGCCGCCTCGACGCAGCCGCGCTGTCCATCGCGCTGTTCGGCGCCTGCCTCGCCTTTTTGCGCTACAACTTCTACCCCGCGTCGATTTTCATGGGCGACTCCGGCTCGCTGCTTCTCGGCTTTGGACTGGGGACCATCTCGCTTCTCAACGTGAGCCGCACCGCCGCGCTCACCTCCCTCATCATCCCGCTCATCGTGGCCGGCGTGCCCATCCTCGACACGCTCTCGGCGATCGTCCGTCGCAAGCGCGCCCACGTGAGCATCGGCCAGGCGGACACGGGCCACATCCACCACCGTCTCATACGTGAGGGCTACGACCAGCGTCAGGCGGTGCTGCTCATCTACGCATGGTGCCTGCTCCTGTCGCTCGGCGCCGTGGTGATCAACCAGGTGAGCGTGGGCTGGCGCGTCGCCATCTTCCTGGTCCTGCTCGCCTGCTCCGCGCTGTTCGCCACCAGGCTCCATCTGTTCGAACCCGTCCTGCGCCATCACTACAACCCCAAGACGCAGCAGGACGAGATCGTGACCCCCGACGACCCGGCCTTTGCCGCCGAGGAACGAGCCGCAGCTGAGATGCGAGAAGAGCGCCTCGAGCACCTCATCCCCGGAAAATCGCCCAAGAGCACCGATTCCCACAAGTAGACGAACGGCATCGCCCGAGCGCACATGCCTCGTGGCACGCACGACCAGCAAAGGAGAAGTCATGCCCAACGAGCTCAGCTACGAGGTCAGCCTCGAACGCAGCAATCAAATCCGCGCCGACCTGCCGCAGCACCCCGAGAAGTACACCATGCTCACCGGCGATCGCCCCACCGGCCGCCTGCACCTGGGCCACTACTTTGGCACCCTCAAGAGCCGCGTCGAGTTGCAGGAGCTGGGTGTTCACACCAACGTGCTCATCGCCGACTACCAGGTCATTACCGACCGCGACAGCACGGACAACATCCAGGACAACGTCTACAACATGGTCATCGACTACCTGGCATGCGGCCTGGACCCCGACAAGACCATGATTTACACGCACTCCGCGGTTCCCGCTTGCAACCAGCTCATGCTGCCGTTCCTCTCCCTCGTCTCCGAGGCCCTGCTCCAGCGCAACCCCACGGTCAAGGCGGAGATGGAGGCCAGCGGGCACGAGCTCACCGGCCTGCTCCTTACCTACCCCGTGCACCAGGCCTGCGACATCCTGTTCTGCAAGGGCAACGTCGTGCCCGTCGGTCGTGACCAGCTGCCCCACATCGAACTCACCCGTACCATCGCCCGCAAGTTCAACAACCGCTACGGCAACGTCTTCCCCGAGGTCGACGCTTTGCTGTCCGATACTCCGCTGCTCCCCGGCCTCGACGGCCGCAAGATGAGCAAGTCCTACGGCAACGCCATCAACATCTCGATGACCGCCGAGGAGACCGCGAAGCGCATCAAGAAGAGCCAGACCGACGGCGAGCGCATGATCACGTTCGACCCCGAGGCGCGCCCCGGCGTGTCCGGCCTGCTCTCCACCGCCGCCATCTGCACCGGCCGCTCCGAGGTCGAGATCGCCGAGGAGATCGGCATGGGCGGCTCCGGCGCGCTCAAGAAGTACGTCACCGAGAGCGTGAACAACTATTTCGCCCCCATCCGCGCCCGCCGCGAGGAGCTCGTCCAGGACATGGACTACGTCAAGGACGTCCTGCGCGAGGGCAATCGCCGCGCCAACGAGGTCGCCGAGGCGACGCTCGCCGAGGTGCGCGAAGCCATGGGAATGGTGTACTAAGCCATCCGCCCCGCACACGCGCGGCGGCACGCGAATGGGCCATCTTCACGTGCCCGCGCTTTCGACATAGCCAGGTCTTACGAGGTGGGTGATAATAAGCCCGCCTCGTTTTTTACGTTGTATGGGGGATTGCATGTACCGACTTGTTGCCAGCGATATGGATGAGACGTTTCTCGATGCCGACCACGCCATCCCGGCGTCCAACCTCCGGGCACTCAAACGCATGAGGGAGCTCGGCGTGCTGTTCGTCCCTTCGAGCGGGCGATGGTATTCCTCTATCATGGACAACTTCTCGGGGGAGGCCCGCGAGCTGATCGAAGACGGCTATGTGCTCTCCTATAACGGCGGCTTCATCAACCGCGTGGGAGACCCCACCCCGCTCACCACCTGCGGCCTTTCCAACGAATGCGCGAACGCGATCTATGCAAAGGGGCTCGAACTCGGACTCTGCATGCACGTCAACGTTGCCGACGGCCACGTGTTCGTGAATGACGCGCCCGCACGGGAGCGCGACTATCTGGAATCGATCACCGGGGTCACTCATTTTCGCGGATCTGACCATCCCGACCTCTCATTCCTCGAAGGCCGTGGCATCGTGAAGATCCTATATGTCGACTGGGACTTCGATGCGCTGCAGGAATTGGGCCGCGAACTCGCGCCCATGGCCAAGCGCCTCGGCGTTGACATCACCTTCTCCTCCAAGCGCTACCTCGAGCTCATGCCCGCAGGCGTTGACAAAGGGACGGGACTCGCACGCCTTGCCGATATGCTGGGAATCCCGATGTCCGAGGTCATCGCCGTTGGCGATTCCGCAAACGACCTCTCCATGATCAAAGCGGCGGGGCTGGGAGTCGGCGTGGCGAATGTCACCGACGACGTGCGGCCGTATTGCGATGTCATCCTTGAAACGGCCGGGACCGACGGCGCCTTCTCCGAGCTCGTCGAGCGATTCCTCGAGCCCTAACGCCCGCATGACGCCGCGTCTTTCTATTTGTAACCCTTGGTTAACTTGTGGAGAGGCTATGTGCTCGTCGGTCTACGACTTGGGTCTCATAGAATTAGCTATAGTTAACTCAACGAAGGCACAGGCGAATTAAAGACCTTCGACACGAACGTTGCGCCTTCCCTCCCCTCGCGCAACACCTCTTTGGAAAGGCGCCCCGCACATGTGGGGCGCCTTTCTTGACTACAATGGCGGTATCGATCGAAAGTGAGGATGGCATGGCGGACCGGAACACCGACGGATTCTTCAACCGCGTATACAACATGGTGCGCCAGGTACCCTGCGGCATGGTTGCCACGTATGGTCAGATCGCCAAGCTCGTTGGTGAGCCCCGTCGAGCTCGATATGTGGGATACGCCCTGCACGTCAATCCGGAACCCGGGGACATACCTTGTCACCGCATCGTATTCGCGGACGGGCGCCTGGCGGAGGGTTTCGCCTTCGGCGGACCCGAGGTGCAGCGCGCATTGCTCGAGGATGAAGGCGTTGCCTTCCTCGCCAATGGGCATGTCGACCTGCAGGCCTCTCGCTGGCCCGCAGGCCTGGTATGACAAGGGGCGCCGACAGCGCCCCTTCCCGTATTTGAAACTATGACAGGCAACCCAATCAGACGGTCGCCTCGAGCGCATCCTCTGCACGGTCGACCGTGCTTCTGACCTTGGCGCCCTGTTTGAACCACAAGCGCAGGTCCTCGAGGGTGCTGCCCGTTGCATACACCTTGATTTTGCGACCGCCCTTCGTAGTCACCGTGCAGCGGTCGCCGCTCTCGCTGTCCTCGTGCGCCGTGACCTTCTTGAGGTAATCGCGGCGGAACGCCACGACGCGGGCGTTGCTGATCTCGATGAACCAATCGTCGTCAACGAGCGAAGTGCCCGTGGCACCCCGGCTTGTCATCTCCTCGGCAAAGGAGAAACCGAGTTCGCGTTCCTGCCTGCCGATCTCGTAGATACCACGAGCGGGCATGCTGAGCATGAGCAGGGGCAGGAGTCCCCCTATGAACAGGAAGAGGAACGGGACGAGCAAGAGCAAGCGGGCTCCGGCATCGGTGAAAACAGCCATGAAGGCGATCACGAGCGAGAAGACGAGTGCCATGCCGTTGAAAACAATCGTCAACGGCTTGATGGCAGACCAACACAGGCCCGCCTTGGTCATGGGGCCGTCGACAGCGTCCGAGATCTCGATGCCCTCTTCCTCCAGACGGGCGAGGAGATTGAGCGAGCACACCCCCTCAAGGCTTATCGAGCAGAACTTTCGATCGCCCTCGAACAGGTCGATCCTCATCATCTGCGTGTGAAGCGTTGCACGGGCGATGTTGCCGAACGTCGACTCCCTGCGGACGCCAAAGGCGTTACGCGAGAGAATTCGCTCACCGTCCACGTCGATGCGCGGGATGCTCAGCAGGGCCCAGATGGCCATGCCCGCAAGTGCCATGGCGTGGCCGAACCACACAAGCTCGTGGTCCCACTCGCCCAGCGAAACGCCCTGCCAGACGTAAACACCCAACATGAGCAGCTCGAACGCGACCGCGCAGCAGGCGATGATCGTGCGGATGGCAGCGGGCATGCGCACCGTGAAGCGATCGAGGCTGTCCGTCGCCTCACTGCGCTCGCGCGCACCGCGACGGGCGACCCATGCAGTGAGCGGACCGACGATGAAGACCACCATCGCCACGCGCAGGAACGATTCGAGCATGTCGCCCATATTAACCACCATCCCAGTAGAAAACGTGAATTTGGGAGACTATAGCAGAGCGAAGCGATCTGCACGGCATCGTCCGGGTGTTTTCGGCATACGGTGGAAACCAGCGGCAGCATCTCGAACGCTCGCCGACTCGATGATGGCCATGGACTCGACGCCGCGAGAATAAGCGGCCAACGGCGCCCTCGCGGGCACGCCGTCGGCCGTCCTTCGCATCGCAACGACCATGCTAGCCGCTTGGGGCGGGTCGCCCATCCAAAAGCGCTACCCGATCTTCCTGATGCTCGGTATCGTCCAGGTGATACCCGCAAGGATCACCATCGCAGCGCCGATGAGCACGAAGCACGCGCTCACGCCGATGGCGTCGGCGAACAGGGTCGACGCGACGAGCCCCACGGGCATGGCCCAGCTGCAAACCGCCCCGTAAAGGCCGAAGACGCGCCCCATGCACTCGGGATCGATGCGCTCCTGCATGAGCGCCATCTGCGGGGCGCTGTACAGCGGACTCGACAGCCCCATCGCGAACGTGAGGCCCAAAAACACGACGAGGGCCGAGGGCGGCACGAGACCGCTCGCGAGCGTGGCCGCGCCGAAGAGCGCGATTGCGAGCGCGCACGAGAGCGCGTGGTTCCTGAGGCCGCCCGTCACCCCAATCCAGCCGCTCGCCGCGATCATTCCGACCGAGAACGCGATCTCGGCGATAGCCGACTGCGTGGTGGTGCCGCCGAAATGGTCGAACACCATGAGCGGGAACAGCGCGGAGATAGGCGAGAACAGCACGGAGAACGCAAATCCGATCCAGAGCATGGCGAACAGCCCGCGATGGCGCTTGAGCTCGCGGTAACCGTCGGCCGTCTCCGAGAGGAACGCCCGCACCGCACGGCGCGACGCCTCGGCGTTCTCCTCGAGTGCATGGCGCTCGGGCACTGGCGTCTTTATACCGGAGACCGCGACCGCGATGCTCGCGAGCACCGCGCCGGCGACATCGAGCGCGATCATGAAGGTCAGGCCGAACGCCGGATAGATGACTGCCGCGATTGCGTTGCCGATGATGTAGCTGCCCGACTGCATGAACTGGAGCATGCCCGCCAGCTTTCCGAGCGCCTCGGGCGGGGCCATAAGCGGCGTGAGCGCGTTGAACGCAGGCGTGTGGAGCGTGCTACCTAGGGCGCGAACGAACAGCACCGCCGCCACGGCAGTGACGGAGAGATCGCCGCGTAGCGATCCGAAGACGAGCGTGAGACTCACGGCGGCTATGAAGAGGTCCGCGCCGATCATGAGCCGCTTGATGGACGTGCGGTCCACGATGGTGCCCGCGAAGGCGCCGAGGAGCGCCATGGGCAAGAAGGCCGCCAGGCTCACGAACGACAGGGCGCTCGCGGAGCCGGTGGTGAGGGTGACGTGCCAGATGAGGCCCATCTGCAAGATGGAGCTCGTGAGCACGGAGAAGAACTCGCCGATCCAGACGATGGCGAGCGAGCGCTTCCAGGAAGCGCGGGGATTCGGTTGTGTCATGGAATAATCCTTTGTTGCGATCGGTGATATGCAGCGAAGTACCGGTCGCTCACGCGACCGTGGCTAGAGCCAAATCCTCATGGAAGCGAGCATGATACAGCTCCCCTTTCCTAAATCCAGGTGCACCTTCAGTCGTGAGTAGGAGCTATTCTAGGGACTTGCCGGCAAAGATGCAACAGAGCGGCCGCGGCGGAGCACAGAAGTGCGCGCGCAGGCACCGATTCTTCTTGACTTGGTCTCAATGTGATATCACAATGCAATCAGCAGCCGCACGGACTGCTCGGGGATTCGCCTCCTCCCCATCGCAATCTGGAGGCGGCGCCGGGGCCGTCACGCAAACGCCGGCGCAGTCGTGAAAGGAACTCGCATGAGCGTGGAAAAGCAACTCAAGGCCACGTCGGGCTATGGCATGCTCGCCGCCGTCATCGCGGCGCTGCTCGCCATCGTCGGCCTCTTCATCTGGAGCGTCGCGGGGCTAGCCGGAACGCCGGACGGCGTCGACGCGCCGGCCGCCTACGGCTGGGGCATGGGCATCAGCATCACGGCGTTCTGCTTTTGGTTCCTGCCGCTCAACGGCTTCTTCTCGCTGCAGCCCGGCCAGGCGCGCGTGTGCATCCTCTTCGGCAAGTACGTGGGCACCGTGCGCGACGAGGGCTTTTTCTGGGCGAACCCGTTCTTTAGCAAGAACATGGGTGTGAGCGACGCCTCCGAGGACGCCATGGCCGCAGCCGCCGTAAAGGCAAGTCTTTCCCTGAGCGAGAGCGTCAAGGCGGCGGGCAACGCCGCCAAGGGCCTGTCCACCACCATCTCCACCCGCGTGCGCACCCTGAACGGCGAGCGCCTGAAGGTCAACGACAAGATGGGCAACCCCATCGAGATCGCCACCGTCGTGGTGTGGCACGTGGCCGACACCGCCAAGGCCCTGTTCGACGTGGACGACTACCTGAGCTACGTGGCCATGCAGGCCGAGACGGCGCTCCGCCACGTGGCCAGCGTGTACGCCTACGACCACCTGGAGGACGAGTCCGACGCCGCCGGCGCCATCACCCTGCGCGCCAACGTTGAGGAGGTCTCCGAGGCCCTGCGCCGCGAACTCGCCTCACGCCTGGCTCCCGCCGGCGTGGAGGTGGACGACGCCCGTCTCACGCACCTCGCCTACTCCCCCGAGATCGCCCAGGCGATGCTGCGCCGTCAACAAGCGGAGGCCGTCATCGCCGCGCGCAAGAAGATCGTCGAGGGCGCCGTCTCCATGGTCGACATGGCCGTCAAGGAGATGGCAGCGGGCGGCACCATCGAGCTGGACGACGAGCGCAAGGCGCAGATGGCCAGCAACCTCATGGTGGTGCTCTGCGGTGAATCCGAGGCGCACCCGGTCCTGAACGCAGGTTCCCTGTACTAACCACGCAACCTCAGTTTAGGGACAGTCCCTAAACTGAGGTTTTCCAGCCACACGCACCTCAGCTCGATAAGAAAGCACGTCATGGCACGCAAGCAATACCCCCTTCGCATAGACCCCGCCATATGGGAGGCCGTCCAACGCTGGGCGGACGATGAGATGCGCAGCGCCAACGGCCAGGTAGAGTGGATCTTGCGCGACGCCCTCAAGCGCGCGGGAAGGCTGCCAAAGAAGGAGAAGCCACGCAATGAATCCGAGGGGCAGGTAGACAGCCTGTAGTCGCAACCCGCCAATCGATGTACCCCCCCCCTCCGAAAGCACGTCGCTTTCGAGGGGGATTTTTACGTCTCTGAACGATAATGGACGCACCCGAGGCAGACGCGGACGAGGAGACCAACATGACCGCGAACATCCTGGTCGTCGAAGACGACGCCGACATCAACGAGATCATCTCCACCCAGCTCTCGCGAAATGGGCACACCTGCACGCAGGCGTTCTCCGGGACCGAAGCGCTCATGCGTCTCGACCCCAATGGCGGCCCGCTCCCCTACGACCTCGTCATATGCGACCTCATGCTCCCCGGGGCCACGGGCGAGCAAATCATCGACAGCGTGCGGGGAATCGATTCCGCGCTGCCCGTGATCGTCATATCGGCGAGGACCTCGACCGCCGACCGCGTTGAGCTGCTCAAGCTCGGTGCAGACGACTACCTCACCAAGCCATTCGACCTTGATGAGCTCGCAGCACGCGTCGAGGTACAGCTCCGGCATAGGTCGAAGCAACGCGGACCACGCACGAATAAGAGCAGAACGCCGCACGAGAAAGCCAGCGGCACGCTCGTCTTTCGCGACTGGATGCTCGAACCCTCCTCACGCACCTTCTTGGTAGCGGGCTCCCCACTTCAACTCACCCGCATCGAGTTCAACCTCCTCGAGGCCATGATGCGCCAGCCCAGGCGCGCCTTCTCGAAGCAGGATCTCTTTGAGGCGGCCTGGGGTGAACCCTATGCCGGCGACGACAGCACGGTCACGGTCCATATATCCAACATCCGAGCCAAGCTCAAGCCGTCGGGCACCGACGCGTACATAAAAACCGTCTGGGGCATCGGCTTCAGGCTCGACGAAGATAAACGCTAACCCACCAAGCCGAACTTTACCCTTTCTTTAGGGTTGCTTCGGACTTTATCAAGAGATGGACCGCATCCTTGTAATCAAGTTGATGCTGAACTGCAAGGAGGCACCATGAACATCATCGAAACCCATGCGCTCTCGCGCGTCTACGGCAAGAGGCGCGCCGTCGACAGCCTCGACATGTGCGTCGCTGCCGGCGAAATATACGGATTCGTGGGCAAGAACGGCGCAGGCAAGTCGACCGCAATGAAGATGATCGCAGGGCTCGTGCGCCCGACCTCGGGCTCCGTAGAACTCTTCGGTGCGCAGCGACGAGCGCGCGAGGGGTTCTCCCGCGTCGGCGCACTCATCGAGGACCCCGGCATCCTGCCGACGTTCTCCGCACTCGAGAACCTCATGTGCAAGGCGCTCGCCCTCGGCGTCGTCCGCCCCAATGCGCACTGTCGCGAACTACTGGAGCTTGTCGGCCTTGCCGACACGGGAAGCCTGCGCGTCAAGAAATTCTCCCTGGGCATGAAGCAGCGCCTGGGACTCGCGCTCGCGCTCGTGGGCGGACCGGACCTGCTCCTGCTCGACGAGCCATTCAACGGGCTGGACCCCGAATCGACGAGGGCCATGCGCGGCGCCCTTGTACGTCTCAACCGGGAACGGGGCGTGACCATGGTTATCTCAAGCCACGTCCTCGACCAACTCGACCGCATGGCGACGAGTTTCGGTGTGATCAGGTCGGGCCGCATGGTGCGCGAGCTCTCTATGGACGACCTGCATCGGGAGTGCGGTAACTCCATCCGCATTAGGACGAATGACCCCGCACGAACGCTCGCGATACTGGAGGAAGCGCTGCCGGGAACGGCACTGCGCGCGGAGCCGGACGGGTCGATTCTCGCGAGCGCAGCCGTACGCCACGCCGCCACGAGCTTCGGGGGCGCCGCTGTCGCCCCCATGGCGCCCTCCGCGGAGGACGTGGCAAGGGCCCTCAGTGAGCATGGCCTGCTTATCCTCGAGCTCAGCCACGTCGAACGCGACATCGAGGAGTACTTCGTCGAGCTGATGGGCGGGGCGGATGCTTAGTCCAGCGCCCCTCCCGAGTGCCTTTGCGCCGTCCGTGTTCATGCTCGCATGGCCGCCGACACTCGGCCGGCTCGCACCAGCCATCAACCTCCTCATCGATATCGCGCTCGTCGCGTTCCTCGTCTACATCCTCGTCGCCGCCCGGAAAGGCAGGTAAACCATGTTGAATCTCCTTCGCTCGGATCTCTATCGCTGCACACGCTTCCGCGGGTTACGCGGACCCCTGTGGCAGTATCTCTCCGTCGTCCTCGGCGTCGCGATCCTCGAGGTCGGGCTCAACGCCCTCATCATCTCTCAGGGACTCGGTGAGCTCGAAGCGATCAGCGTGCACGAATCCCTCGCCACGCCCTCAGTGTTTTTGGGCTGGTCCATGTTCGGCTCCGTCTCCGTCGTGGGCTTGGCGAGCGCCTACGGCATGGTCGAGTGGATATTCGCCGATCTGAATGACGGCTATGTCAAATCGCTCGTCTCCTCGCTCGCCGGGCGCCTGTCATATTTCACGGAGAAGGTCGTGTTCTCGGGCATTTGGGCGGCCATGATGCTCATCGCGGGCATCGTGTGCCACCTCGTCTGCATGCAGCTGCTCCTCGCCCTTCCCCTGGGCCTCTCCTTCACCTCGTTCGACGGGGCGGCCGAGCTCGCGCTGTGGCTCCTCGGAGGCTGGCTCGCCGTGTGGGCGCTCACGGTGATCCCGCTTTCCGTCGTCCTGCTCTTCCGCAAGAAGCTGCCCGCCTACACCCTCACGTTCATCCTGATCATGGGCGTCGTCCCCGTCGCGCTCATGTTCGCGGCCAATATGGGGGCGCAAGCCGCTCCCGTGTTTGAGCCGCTGTTCTCCGCCCTCAACGGCATCGCGAACTGGATGCCGAGCATGGTCATCGCCGCCTTCAAGCTCGGCGCGGGAGCCATGTTCGATCCAGCGCAGACCTTGCCGCTCATCGGCGCCGTCCCAACGTGGCTGTGGGGTGCACTGGCGGGCCTCATGTGGACCGCCATCGGCGGCGGCGCGTTTCTCCTCACCGCAAGCAAGCGAGACGTGTGATCCGCGGGCGCTCGATGAGCCGCCGCTCAGGCCCGCCCTCGAGTCCGCACCGAGACGGCGACGAAACCCGACTATCCTATCTTTAAGCTCCCCGCCGCCCACCTGCTCGTCAGGGGGCGGCACGACATCAAGGAGGCACCGTGTCCCCAGGCGCACTCGCCGTACTCATGCTCGTCATCGGCGTTCTCGCGGGCGCGCTCATCACGACTGCGGCATATGCACCCGAGCTCCGCCGAATATCGCGGCTACTCGACGCGCGTCGGGACGGCAGAGCGTCCGCCAACGCGCGCATAACCATGGGCGCGCACGCCCCAGGGGTCGCCGAACTCGCCGAAGCGATCAACCGGGAGCTCGATTGCGCCATGCGCTCGCATATAGACGGCATGAGAGCCCAGCGGGACTTCCAACGCGACCTCTCCGCGCTCTCGCACGACATACGGACCCCGCTCACCGGGGCAAAGGGCTACCTGCAGCTCGCCGCAGACGAGGCGGACCCCGCGCTCAAACGGCGGCGCATCGACGCCGCGGTCGAGCGCATCAACCGGACCTCCGAGCTCCTTGACGCGCTCTTCTCCTACACCAAGGCGAGCGACCCCGACCTCGTTCTCAATGCCGAGCCCATCGACGTGCGCGAAATCGTCGAGCAATGCCTGCTCGGCCACTATCCGGATTTCGAACGGCTCGGATGGGAGCCGGTCGTAACGGGGACCGGAGCTCCGCGCATCACGGAGGCCGACCGGCAGGCGATGGGGCGCATCGTGGAGAACCTCGTCGCGAACGCGCTGAGGCATGGCAGCGGCGCACCCGAGCTCCGCATCGCGACGGCGCCCGAACAGACCATCCTCTCCATCTCGAACCCTATCGACCGTCCCGATGAGCTGGATGTGGAGCATCTCTTCGATCGGTTCTACAGGGCAGACTCCGCACGGCGCGGCGGGGGATCGGGACTCGGCCTGGCGACGTCCGCGAAGCTGGCCGAGACCATGGGGATGTCCCTCGAGGCGAAGGTGGATCGCGGCCGCCTCACCATCGAGCTCCGAAGCCACTAAAGCCGATGAACAATGTGAACTGTAAAACCCGCAGTTCAGAAGCGTGTATAAAGCCTTTTGGCAGCGCGATCTGACCCCTCGGGGACGCGGTATAAAGACCTTTGATGGTACGATTTGCCCGTCAATGCCATGGTGACTTTCGACAAGGGTCACCCCGATCCGCAAGGAGCAAGCGCATGGAGCTGGGCTCTCACATCAAGGAACATCGCACGGAGCTCGGACTGTCCCAGGACGACCTGGCGGAGCGCATCTACGTGTCGCGCCAGACCATCAGCAACTGGGAGTGCGGCCGCACGTATCCTGACGTCCAGAGCCTACTCTTGCTTTCCAACGTGTTCGGGGTGACCGTGGACTCCCTCATCAAAGGAGATGTGGAAACCATGGCACAGGTAATGAACGAAGCGGTCAAGAAGTACAACGCCCTTTCCACGATCACGGTCGTGAGCGCGGTCGTGTTCCTGGGGCTGAGCGCATGGGCGGCGTTCCAGTTCGAATGGGGCTGGGGCGCCCACATCGCGCCCACCGCGGCGTTCGCCGCCGTGGCGCTCGTCGTGATGCTCGTTGCGTTCGTGTATATGGAGCGCATGAAGAAGCAGCACGACCTCGTCACGTACCGCGAGGTGCTGGCGTTCAGCCGCGGCGAGCAGGTCGAGCGCGACACGCTCGAGGG
Source organism: Collinsella intestinalis DSM 13280 (assembly GCF_000156175.1). Taxonomy (GTDB): domain Bacteria; phylum Actinomycetota; class Coriobacteriia; order Coriobacteriales; family Coriobacteriaceae; genus Collinsella; species Collinsella intestinalis. The sequence continues at coordinate 157,530 of NZ_GG692710.1, read as the reverse complement.
ACACCGCGAGCGCGAGATGAACCCCTGGGTCAAGGGCGCGCGCAGCGGCGTGCAGATCATCCTCGGCGCGATCGCCGGCGGCATGGTTGGCGTCGGCATCGGCATGCTCGCCAAGATGTTGAGCTAGGTAGATCTGCAGACCGGATGGCCTTTCGCCGGCACGATCGCCCCCATTCCCGCCCCTCGTGGCAGAATGGGGGCGATTCTCGTTGAGGAGGCCCCATGAACGCAACCGCGCGCGCATCGCTCATCGCCGCAGCCGCCATCGCCGCCGCATGCTGGGCGGTCCCCGCCCTCCTGGTCGGCGCCGTCCCGCCCGATGCGGGGATGTTCGCCATGATGGCGCTCCCCTACGCCCTTCTACCAATCACCGCGGTCGCCCTCGGCCTGCTCGCTGCGGGCTCCGCGCGAACGCTCTTTTGGGTGCCTGCGGCGCTCGGGGCCGCCTTCGCCCTCCTATTTCCCCTCGCGGTCGAGGGCAGCCAGGACGTCGCGTTCTACGGCATCTTCTATACCGCCATTGGATACGTCGCCATGGGGCTGCACGTCAGCATGGCCAAGCGATGTCGCCCACCACGTTGAACCAGATGTCCATAACCAGATGTCCATAAAGGGCCGTACGGGCCCGGCGCTTTCGGTGCGCCTACCGGATCTTCGGTGCGCCTACCGAATCTTCGGTGCGCCTGTGAACCATTTTCCATGCAACATATGGTTCACAGGTGCACCGAACTTTTCAAAGCGCCCCGAAGTTGAAAGCGGATACTCGTCGGTCGCCCAACGCCCCAATCACACCATGACCCATGAATTTCCCAGTTCACAAGCATGTACAACAGATTTTGCAGAGACCGGCGGTCCTTGCCGCGTAAGATGTACAACAGATTCGATAGCGCCCGCGGCGTGTTCGCGAGACGCTCCTTCACGACCGGGAGGTGACGATGGACATCAGCAACCAGATCAAGACGCGGCGTGAGGCGATGGGCCTCTCGCAAGAGCAACTTGCCGAGAAACTCTATGTATCGCGTCAGACGATCAGCAACTGGGAGCGGGACAAGACGTATCCGGACGTCCAGAGCCTGCTCATGCTGAGTGTCCTGTTCGACACCTCCATAGACACGCTCGTGAAGGGAGACGTGACCGTTATGGAAGAGGCTGTCGAGAGAGACCGCAAGTACTCGGGAACGCGGATGCTGCGACTGGCCGTGCTGATGCTCGCGCTGCTCGTATTGCCTTTTGCCCTAATATTCTCACCTGCGTTTGACTGGATGCGGGGGTATTGGGGCGTGGAGATCGCCGCCATAGTAACGCTCATCCCCGCAATAGGCGCCCTTGTTTTGAGTAACACCATAGAGAACATCAAGCAGGAGAACGACTTGGCTACCTATAAGGAGATCCTCGCCTTCATGAACGGCGAGGCGGAGATCGAGCGCGATCCTCGGGCCCTCCCCCGCCGCGGCTGGGCAGCGAAGCATCGTCATGCCTACAACGCGCTGACAATTCTCGCCGGCGGCATCATCGGCGCGGCAATCGGCTACATCATTTGGGGGTTGCTGAACTAACCAGCCTGCCGGCGGGCCAGGCATCCGTCGATTGCCTATGGCTTCTCCGAAATTACCTATGGGCTCTTGCGGTATCCCCGCGACTCCCCCGAAATGCCTATGGGCCCCTTGCAATTGTCTATGCTGTTCAGCCAATTCAAGGGGCCCAAACGGAAGGAAGTCATAGGCAATCTTTCGGATATCGATGCCGGACCTCGATTAGCGCTTGCCCTCACAATGAGGCTCAGCGTCGTCATCTTCAATCACGATCAAGGCGATTCCACTGCCAAGGCTGCCAACGACCCAAGGAAGCCAGAACAAGCCGGAGACACCCTCGGAGGCGCCCATGGCGGACGCGGCGAAAAGCCATACCAGCGCCACCATCGTGGCGACGAGCATGATCACCATGCAGGCCTTCCCCTTGCGGTCGGCGGCGCCTCGACGCCTGGGGTTGTTAGCGCGCAGATAGGCCTCGCGGCTCCGCTGGTCGAGCTGCGCCAGCTCGTCATCGCTCAGCGCAACGGTCTCGAGCCACTCCTTGTTGTAGTCCGCAAGGTCCGTGCGCCCCCAGAGCATGCCCCAATGGACGATCATCCCGACCCCGAACGCGACCAGCACCATCATCAGCGAATTGCCGTATACCTGCACGTTGGACTCAACCTCGAACAAACCTGCCACGGCAACCCCGAGCAGAATCACCGCAATGCCGGCCACGATTGCGATCGAGGCGCGGCGCCGAGCAGTCGCCTTCTCCTCCGCCGTATAGAAATCAGCGACGTAGGGGTGCGCCTTGGCGAATGCGGCGTGGTCCATGCCCGCAGGAATGGTAAACGCGAGGCCGGCGGCAACGAACGCGAACGTCGCGAAAAGGACGATGCCGTCCGAGTGCATGACCTCGTCGGTGAAGATGGCGGCCGCCGCACCGAGGATAAAGAGCACGACGCCGATCGCGATTTTGCGCGCGAAGGTGACCATGTGCTCGTCGTAACCACATACATCCGTAGCTGGACCGGCGGGAATAGCACAGACACCGGCGGAGGAACGTGCGCGTGCAGGTCCCGCAGGTTCACCAAGAGATGCATCCCGCGGTGCGACGGTCAACGGACCAGCGGACATATCGCCAACGGCGCCCTCCGTGGCCACACGCACCGGCGAGTAGCCGCCAAGATCATCCCGAGAGGGGACGCCGTGGCGGGATACATCACCCTGCACCAAATCGTCCAGCGAGCATTCGAAGATCTGGCACATCTTGATGAGCTTGTCCATCTCCGGGTAGGACTTCTCTGCCTCCCACTTGGTAACGGATTGGCGGGACACCCCGAGCAGCATGGCGAGCTGCTCCTGGGTCATGCGGCGCTCGGCGCGCAGGTATTGCAGATTGGTGCGGAAGCTCATGATGGGTCCTCTCGTTGGCTGGAGCGAGAGTCCGAACGGCGCAATCCAACTCAATGCAGCGCCCGAACTCGACATCCAGCGTTTGGCGTTTTTCCTGCCGGCGACTTACACACTACGGTTGCCGCACGGCGAGAACCACCAACTTGGGGCTTCATTTTACGCAACTTGAAGGCACCCTGCGGTTGCAAACCGCAGGTAGATTGACCAGACGTCAAATGAGGGTTCCCATGGCGAAGTTCACCGCAATGCTGCTCGCAGCTGCCGTGCTCGTTCTATCGATCACGCTACTTGTTCTTGCCGTTTTCTAACGGCCGAGGGGTGAGACTCGCCATATAAGGGAACAGCCGCCTGGCAGGAGCGGCTGTTCGTGCGGGTTTCACCCCACTGCTTCAACTCCAGGAGGGCGTACGCCTCCCTAGTCGCCACCAGTATACCCGCTTTCCGGCGCCCCTGCACGCCTCCGCGGGCTCCTGGGGCGGTGCCGGGCTTCGCGAGCCCGGCACCGTTTTTACAACGCCGCCGTCAAGACGGGTCAATCGATTTAAATAACGAAGAACCTAGCCCTGGTTTCGAAAACCGCGTACGAGAGCAACCAGATTCAAACCGAACGTCAACACGATGAGCGCGACTGCGCAGGCGACGTAAACATCAATGGTGTCGTACCACGCAGAAGCATTGTCCACGTGAGCGAAATGCTGCAGCTGCATCAACACTCCCAAAAGCGACAACGCTGCAGCAAGCCCACTGGCCCCTATGAGCGCCGGCATCGCTTTCGAACGTGCAGCAACAGCCGCTGCAAGTGCAAGAACGACAGCCACCACGCCCGGAAGAAGCTGGGTTGCAACCAAGACAAAACCAGATCCCCAATCAAAAACGCTCATGGCAGCTCCCTTCTCAATTAGGGTCTTTACCAGCTTGTACCCCCCTGCGAAATCAAACAATCTTCGCGTACGCTACAACCCGTTGCTTGCGGCAACGGACCATCTGCAGGCAGCATTGCGGTAACGTAGAAGTCAGGCGAGAGAAAGGATTCGCCATGTTGAACGAGAACATCCAGGCCCTCAGGAAATAGAAGGGCCTCTCGCAAGAGGAGCTCGCGCTCAAGCTGAACGTGGTAAGGCAGACGGTATCCAAATGGGAGCGCGGGCTCTCGGTGCCCGACGCTGAGATGCTCGTCGCCATCGGAGAGGTGCTCGGCAACCCGGTGAGCACGCTGCCGAGCGAGACCGTTCCCACATCCGTGCCGGGGGGCCTACAGGCGCTCTCCGAAAAACTTGAGGTGCTGAACGACCAGTTCGCACGAGCGCAGGAATCCAAACGACGTGTGCTGCACGCCCTTTGCATCGCGATCGCCGTCGCCACGACACTCGCCCTTATCGCACTGGCGTCGATCGGCGGCTCGTATCTCGAGTGGGATTTCTCCAATCCGGAATACGCGGTGGCGGGAACGATGCTCCATAGATTCGAGTGGATCTTCGCTCGAATGGCACCAATCATACTGGCGGGGTCGATCACGGGCGCAGTTGCGTCCCGCAAATAAGGCCCTTCATAGCTTTCGCGATCAATTTACCATGGGCACCGCCTCGCAATGGGCAGCACATTGAACAATGACCACACGAAAAAGAGGTTTTTCGTATTGTTTTTCCGTTCCGCCAAGTACAGAAGCGCAGTAAGGCACAAAAGCGCAGGAAAAATGAGGTGATTAACTTCTTGTACTTGACGATTTCCAAAATCAGTACGAAAAACCTCAAGATCATGAATCCGATTAATGAAATCATGCATTTATAAAACTTTACGGTGGGCTTTGACATGGAAAAACCGGATGCGATGCGAATCAGCGCAGAACCGACCACGCCCGCAACAAAACGTTGCTCGACCATCAAGGTGCGTCGCGGGATAATCGCAGGCAAGCGGCGGGATCAAACCCCGCCGCCCACGCCCCGATCAAAGGAAACCCGCCATGATTCTGCTTAAAGACGCCCTGGCCCAAACCCGACGCGAACGCGGCCTCACCCAAGAAGAACTCGCCGCGCGCCTCTTCATCACGCGCCAGGCAGTCAGCCGCTGGGAGACCGGCGCGACCGAGCCCGGCATCGACATGATCAAACTCATTGCGCGCGAGCTCGACGTCCCCGTGACGCGCCTGCTCGACATGCCCGAGCACTACTGCCAGAGCTGCGGCATGATGTTCACCGAACCCGGCCAGCGCGGACACGAGGCGGATGGAACCGAGACCGACGAGTTCTGCCGCTGGTGCTACGACAAGGGCGCGTATACCTACGAGACCACCATGGAAGAGATGATCGAGGACTGCGCACCGCGCATGGCTCAGAACATGGACTGGTCCGTGGACGAGTGCGCGTCGCTTCTGGGCGCCATCCTGCCGACACTCCGCAGGTGGAGGAAGAGCGCCCGACCGAACGAGTAACGGCTATTTGCCGCGGTGCTTGCGGCGTTTCCTTTCACACCGGCCTTCCCAGCGCGAACGCGCTTCATCCTGACGCCGCACTGCTCGCTCGCTTCGCGATTCATCCTTGACGCGCTCCCGCTCGCGGGCGAGCGCAAGTTGCGAAACAGTCGATGGCCCGCGCTGGTGCATCGCCTTGGCCGCCTCGCGCGCACGACGCTTGGGGTTGCCGGGCAGCCGTCCGACACGTGGCCCAACAGGCTCCGCCTCCGCACTCAGGCGCAGGCTCGACCAGCGCTCAAGCACCCACGTATAGACCTCTTCATTCGACGGCTCGGCGCCAAACACCACGCGCTCGACCTTCAACATATCATTTTCGACATGCTCAACCACGCCCACCCAAAACTGACCGTCGTGATAGACCGTCAGGGTCGATGAGACCTCACTCTTTCGCATAGCCGCGACCTCCTTCTATGTAGGGCTACGCGAAGAAGGGACAACCAAGGAGGCAGGTTACTGGCAGGCGAGCACCCACGGCCCGACTACCCGACGGGCACTGTGTTTTTATCTTCGATGGATATCAGTATAGCACCACGTCTTGCCGTATCATCAAACGCCTCCGTCCAAGCTTCTGAGCATATCAGAGATGCTCCGAGCCATCTCATCCGATGCCCCACGAATAATTCCGAGCCAGCGAGAAGGGCTATCCACACCGACCGATGCATCGCCGATTGACAAATCGCCGGACACGTCAGAAGAAATCGCCGCCTCCGCTTCGAGCACGTCGCAGGCGCTCGTGATCGCCATTAAAGGGGTTTTAAGCTCGTGGGAGGCAGAAAGGACGAACTTCCTTTCGCGCTCGCGAGCCTCCCTAACCGGTCGCAGCGACCGCGTTGTCGCGAAAGCCGCCACCGCCGTTGCACACAGCACGATGACAGCTCCGGAGGAGATACATCGGAGGATGAGTGAGGCAACGTATTCGCCATGGGGCGTCACGTCGAGAAACGTGTAAACGCGTCTCCCAGTTGGGGCGGCCTCAACCGCCGCAACGTTTCCGTTCGAAACCGTCACGGCACCATCCTGGGCACCGAGAGGCTGCCAAAGACCGATCCACCTGCGCCCATCAAAAGAGAAAGGTTGGCTCCCAACCTCATCGCGAAGACGCACAAGCTGTGTTGCGCCGCTTTCGGAGAGGCGATCGACGGCTGCCGCTCCCCCGCATTCCACCGCAAGCATCTTGTCCGACTCGTCCACAGCGACCCGGCACCATGAAATGTCGGCGCCGGCAACAATCAAACCTGACGTCCCATGAGCCTCAATACCCGCACCGGTCCGCTCGACGTCAAACGGCTGGTTTGAGAACTCCTCGAGCATATGCCTACGCATCGTCATATCCGCATTGATAAGCGGCACCGCGATCAGCGTCATGCATGCTGCGGTGCACAGAGCGACGAGGACGGCGGAAACCACGACGATGCGTCGGCGGAACACCGCGAGGTCCCTAGACATCTTCATGCTTGGCCTCCAACACGTAACCGATTCCACGAATGGCGCGAATTGAAACCGGGGCCCCGAGGACGACGATCTTGGAACGAAGCAGCGAGACCTGTGTCTCGATCCTGCCGGCGCTCCACTCGCCCGCAGCGCCCCACGCAGCCGTCACGATTCGCTCCCTATGCACAGGAGTCCCCGCATGGCGCATCAACGCTTCGAGCACCAGGCCCTCCTTGGGCGCAAGAACGCAAGATCCCTCACCATATGTCAACTCGCGGGAATCGGGTGCATAGAGCATGCCGAGCGCCTCAATCACTGTGGACGAATCCGTGATGCCACGACGCCTCAAAACGGCGCGCAGCCGCGCCAGAAGCTCCTCGACATGGAAGGGCTTGGCAAGATAGTCATCCGCGCCAAGGTCCAGGCCGCACACGCGATCGCGCACGTCACCGCGGGCCGTGAGCAGGATGACGGGTGTGGCGTCACCACGTGCGCGCAACTCCGATAGAACGGAGAGGCCATCCTTGCCGGGCAGCATGATATCGAGTACCACGGCATCTACAGGAGCCACGGCAAGACGCGCGAGCGCCGCCTCGCCATCCGGCAACGCCTCCACTTCCCACCCGGCGAACTCGAGCGCCCGGGAAAGCGGCTCCCGAATGAGCCGGGCATCCTCTACCAGCAAAAGCCTCATATAAGCCCCCCTACAAGAGCGGCGCGAACCACCTTGGCCCGCGCCGCCGCAACAGTCCGTCGCGCCTATTCCGCAACGTCAGTGAATACCCGCACATCGGGCACGGGCACCACCTCGGTGCCGTCCTCGACCCAGCGAACAACATCGAACTCCACGCCCCCATCGGAACGCGGCGTCGCCTCGCCCAAGCCGATCACGATTCCGAGGGCCCCAGGCGTCTCTTCATCGGCAACGGCAGACGCGGGCGAGAGCATCCCGAGAGCCGCAAACACCGCCACGGCCAAACCCGCAGCAGCCAGTACCAGCTTGCCCATATTCTTCATCTTCACCCTCCAAACATACAGCGTCCATGACGCACGATCAGGATTGGAGATCTCCATGGCCTCATGGTAGAGGGCAAAGCTTTAGGATTGCTTTACATCTGGAAATAGGGAATGCAATTTTTGGCGGCGCCAGCGAACAATCGTGCCATGAATAGAACAGATGTTCGTATTTTATGGTATACTGGACTTAGCGACATGGGCGGTGCCCTCCGAGTCCTTGCAGGGGGTTAGGAGGGTTCCCATGGCGAAGTTCACTGCGTTGCTGCTCGCAGCTTCCGTGCTCGTTCTATCGATCGCGCTACTCGTTCTTGCCGTTTTCTAACGGCCGAGGGGTGAAACTCGTCATTTAAGGGAACAGCCGCCCTGGCAGGAGCGGCTGTTCGTGCGGGTTTTACCCCACCAACTCTGTTCCAGGAGGGCGTACGCCTCCCAAGTCGTTACCAGTATACCCGCTTTACGGCGCCCCCGCACGCCACCCGCGGGTTTCTGGGCGGCGCCAGGCTTCGCGAGCCTGGCGCCGTTTTCTAATGATCGGACCCCAGCGTTGCGACAAAACAACTCGGCGCAGCCCCGCCCCGCAAAGAAAGCACGCCTCAAACTGCTCGCTACAGCTTGCGGCATCCAAAACGAAGCGGGTCTCGCCTCGTTGCAATTAGCATCGATGTCACCTACCGTTGAGGAACCTGCATCCGGGCACTCGACACGGCGATCCCAAGGGGGGCGCAATGAACAGGAAATCGGCTCTCATCGCGATAGCGGGCGCTTTCGCCGCTCTTGGCATCCTGGCGGCGCTCATCGGCCCCTCCTGCGGAAACGTGAAATCGGTCGAGCGCATCGCGCGGGCGACCGATCTTTACAGCAAAGGCGACATAGACGATGCGTTCAATGCCGTCGAATCGGAATTCGCCTCAGGTTTCAAGGGATGCACGCTTGATGAGCTTCGCTACGACGACGAGGTTGAGTCCAAATTTCTGGACGAAATGCTCGCGCATGGGCAAAAAGGCAAAGGGGACCTTATCGTCGTGCTGTCCGAATTCACGACCGACTGGCGGGCAGCCGACGGGGGCTTCTCGCCGAACGACAGATACGAAGACTGGCAATGGATTCTCACCAGGCCTTCGCAAGACGCCCCATGGAAAATTGTCGACTGGGGCTATTGATGACGCTGCGGTGATGCACCACGCGACCCTCGCCCCGTGCAAACCGGCGCACGCTTGCTAGATCGCATCCGTGTTCAGGCCGTCAAAGCCAAATTCCCCCCGGTCGGAGTCGTAGACGAACAGCGCCTCGATACCCAGGTAGTCATCTTTCTCCCCCGACATGGATTCCTCGGAGCAGCGGCCCAGAAAATGGAGGTAGATCTGGGCCATGACTTCACCGCCCTCGCGCCGCACATCGACAGACGCCAGGTACCACTCCCCCGTCATCTCCTTCACGCAAGGGAAGACGTCCTCGTCCATCCAGTCGTCCGCGTCCAGGTACTCCGCGCACTCCTCAATGGCCGTCTCGATCAAGTCCTTTCGGTGGTCGAGATAAAGCCTTTCCAAATCATCGGATTCGAAATTCATCTCGGGTTGCAGCCTCCGACCGTACGTCACGTATTCGTTTCGCGGGTTCGGATGCGGCATGGCTATTTCCCTGAATGCAACCGGCTTCTCCATGACCCATCGCCCTCCTCTGCGGCCGACTCCATTCTTCCGAATCTAGCACAGAAAAGGCCCCGCCCTCGTTATCCAGTCGGACGGCGAGATGGGCGGCGAGGACCTCAGCCGGCCTTCACGGCGTAGGTCGCCCAGAAGGTCGGAATGTTCAGGTCGTGCAGACGACCCTCGCCATAGGTGTCCTCGTAGCAGTCGACCAGCTGGAAACCAGCCTGGAGCTGGCCTCGAATCTGCTCCTCGAGCGTATGCGAGAACTGGATGCCGTCCTCCACGAGGTCGAGCGCCGCCATGTGATCGGGATTCTTCAATGGGTCGAACGGCAGGCTGCACACCACCCGCTCCTCAGCGTCGTCGAACGCGTACCCGAAGCCGTTATCTAGGCCCGCCAGCAGGCGCCCGCCGGGCTTCAGGATGCGATGGCACTCGCGCCAGAGCGGCTTGACCTCTTCTATGTAGCAGTTCGAGACGGGATGGAAGATGAGGTCGAACTCCCCGTCCGCAAAGGGAAGCGGCTTTGACATGTCGCCTCGAACGATCTCGATCTCGTAGCCCTCGCGCTCGGCGACCATCCGCTCGGATTCCAGCTGGCTGGGCGTGTAATCGAACACGGTGCACCGTGCCCCGAGAGCGGCGAAGATGGGCATCTGCTGACCTCCGCCGCAGGCGAGCCCCAGTACGCGCAGACCGGACAGGTCGCTCGGATACCATGCGGGCGGAACGGGCTTGGTGGGGGTCAGCAGCATGCGCCACTCGCCCTGCCGGGCATCGAGATATTCCTCATGGCTCAAGGGCGTGCCCCACTCCCAGCCCTGTGCGTTCCATCCATCGATGGCGCGCGCGTTCACATCGGCGTAGTTTTCTGTGGTTATGTCCGTCACAGGCAGGTCCTTTCGATTCGGGACGTGATATCGATTATGCTACGTCGACGTCCTCCATGCGCAACAGGCCAAAACGCACGAGCAGCGTCTCGCACACGCGCAACCCGCAGCGGGCGCAGGCCATCTCCCCCGTCATCGGCAGGCCCTCCGAGCCGGGCCCCCGCGGAGCTCCGCGCAGACGGCCCCCACCAACCGGGAGAGCGCATCGCCATCATCCGAATCGACGAGCCGCATCGGCCTCGCGCCCTCGTAGGGGACGGCGGTCGCGCCCAGCGCCGATGCGGACGCGGGGGTCTCCTTGATGAGCAAACGGTCGTCGTAGACGCCGCCGAACAACGTGCCCTCCGAGTAGAGGAGGTACTCCCCCATCATCTTCCTCGTGGTCAAGCCCTCGACACCCGAGAGAAGGTCGAGGACATATTCGAGATAGCCTTGCGAAGACGCCATGACAGCCCCCTTTGCTTCAAATCCGGTCAGCCCCGCTCGACGATCGCGCCGTAGCCCGTGTGCGGCAGGTACTCCACAGCAAGCCTGAAGACGGCGTATTCCATCACCCGCTCACCTCCAGCCCTGACAGAACCTCGGCGCGGAGGCGCTCCATGCGGGGCGTGAGCGGCTCAAGTGTAGGATCGCCCGCCAGGCGCGCAGCCTGGTCGGCAGACCCGTGCAGTAGCTCGTACTCGGCGAGATAGAGCTGCCAGTTCGCACGCTGTTGATGGCAATCGGCCAGGGCCATGCGCTCGCGCATGCGCGCGGCGTCAGCGGCGTCCCGCTCGGCGGGCGGGCGCACCAGTACGGCGTAATCGGCGACCTGCAGGTCGGCGGAAGCACGGTTGCGCGAGCCCTCCCTGAAGTTCTTCCGGAACGTCGAGAGCCTCGCCAGCGCATCGCGCGCGCCCTCGAGGTCGCCCACATCGATCCGGCTCAAAAACTCGATCTGCAAGGCTCGGAACCACCTGACGTTGTCCTTGCGCTTGAAGGTGACGGACTCGAGGCGGCGCAGGGCGCCGGCGCTGTCGAGCTCAAGGTAGTCGCAGTACGCGAGCTCGATGGCGATGGTGTTCGCGGAGCGGCCGAAGCGGTCGCGGGCGGAAAGCACATCGAGCACCGCGCGATAGCGGGCAGGGTCGCAATCCTGGGAGACGACCTCTCCGAGCTTGAGGAACAGTGTGCCCATGCGCACGCGCGCGATGAGCACGATGGCGAGCAGGAGGACAAAGCAGACGAGGTAGAGCGCGAAGTGGCCCTCCTCGACAAACCAGATCATCGCAACGAGGTTGGCGAGAATCAGCGCGATGGACTGCGCCTTGATCGCGCGCACCCGCTTGACATACGTGGCAACGGTCTCCTGCGCATCCAAACCCCAGTAGGAGGAGCGCCCGTCACCCGACGGCGAGACGTTGTCGATGCGGTTGGGCTCCGGCGCCGGAGCGGGCGGAGTCGGAAGATTGCTCATGGCGGTCATCTCCTCGCTATGGGTTTAGGGGATTGTACCCCCTCCGGGATTGCAGGCCACCGCACCGGTGTTCCAGGTCGCAAGACGAACGCGGCCGCCACCTTCAATTGCCGGGCGGGCGGCTCACCTCACAGCTTCAAATGATCGAACCCCGGATACCCGCGCCGCAGGGCCTTCTTGAACTGCCGCTTAAGGCAGCCCGCCTGCAGATACCACGCCGCATACAGGGCAAGGCCCTCGACGACGAGCATCGCGATGAGGACGGGCACGGAGCTCCTGGTCATCACCAACATGGCATCGAAGGCGGCGAAGAGGGCGAGCACGCCGCTCGTCGCCCTCGTCCGCTCCTCGATTTGGCGCCTCAACTTGCAACGCACGCCCTCGATCTCCATCTCGGAATACGCGGAGGATTCCAAACCCCTCCTGATTTCATCATCAAGCGTGGCCTTATACAGCGAGAAGAGCATGTGAGCCCCTTTCCAAAACGGTCAGTCGACGAACCAGAGCCAGATGAAGAACACGAGGTACGGGACGCTCGCCAGGTACAGGGCGCCCGCGGCGACCGCGAACCCGGGCCGAACGCTGGCCCCTCCCCTCGCGCGGCGGACCTCCCGCACCGTGAGGGCGACTGCGATCGCCAATCCGCCGACGGCCAGCGCGGCCATGCCGAGCGAGAGCGCCGCCAACCCCATCGCGGCGGCCATGACCGGGGCCATGAGTAGGGCGCACCCGCAGCCCCCGGGGCTGTACAGGCGCGCGGACGAGCGGACCGGACGACGGCACCGTTGACACGCGACGAGAGTCGGCCCCGCGGGACAGCTGCTTTTGAGCGTCGACCGGGCGTGAGGGGACTCCGCCACAGGAGCCGTTCTCTCAGTCGCGCGCGCCATTGCCGCCCCCTACTCGATCGGGTCGCCCGCGGTGGCAGGACCGTCCACGTCGCGCGCGCCCACGAGGGTGCGGGTCTTGGGGTACCAGCGAACCTCGGCCATGGGCTCGTCGAGGACAAGCGCGACCTCGGGCCAGTCGGCCGCGTTCACGCTGAGGCGCGCGTCCACCCGGTGGTTCGCCACCGACTCCCCGTCCCTGTAGAGCGAGACCTCGAACGTGGTAGGCGACAGCGCCGCCCCGCGGCCGCGCGGCTTGTTGATCTCGGCCTCGTAGAAGGCGAAGCGCTCCTGCCGCCATCCCCCGTTGAGGTCGTCAAGCATCTCGCTGCAGGAGAACGCGCCGCCGGCGATCGAGATGACGGCGAACACGCCGCAGAACGCCACGATCGCGGCGGACCCGGTGTGCTTGTAAGAGATGGGGTCCTTCTTGCGATGGCGGCGATACACAAAAGGAATCGCGCCGAAAGCGACCATGAGGACAAGGCCGAACGCGCCCGTGCTGTCCGCAGAGGAGAGCGCGCCCATGGCGAGGAAGAACGGCACCACGTAGCAGAAAAAGCCGAGCAAGATGCCCTTGAGCTCACGGGCGAGGACGGCAGGGTCGATACGCCTGCGGTGCATGCGCTGCAGGTAGACCATGGGCGTGAAGCACAGCATGGAGATGCCGAAGAGGATGAACCCGACACCGACCGACGCACGGTTGTACAGCGCCGCCGCCCCGACGCTCGTGGCGAAGCGGCCGTAGACGAGCACGCCGAACGCGGTGAAGAGGAAGACGCAGCCGATGATGGCGACGGCGCCCTGCTTGCGGTCCCTCGCGGTGGTGAAACGTCTCATGCTTCCTCGCTCACGTCAATGCGGCCCAGTCCGTCCCCGGGCCGACGATTCAGTCGAATCTAGCACAGGGTAAACCAACCCATGGCGGAGGTTCGGTAAAGGGCGCGGAGGGGTCGGCCTGCGCGAGAGGGCGTCAATCGGCGGGATACATCGCAACCGGGTCGGCAGGGGCCCCATGAGCGGTGAAGTGAGGCACGGACCCACTCCATTCGAGTTCATACGTCCCGTTGCCCATGGGACTGTAACCGTCATCTGCGCTGTAGCTCGCGATCTTCCTGCCGACGCCGAACCCGTCTGGCACCAGATACACGTCCCCGTAACCCGCCAGGAGCACGTTTCGCTCCACCACCACGACCCGGTCGCCCGCCGGGCTCGCCGGATCGGCGATATGCGGCGCCGCTAAAAGGCACTCGAAGCCGGCGACCAGGATGGATATGGGCAGGGCGAGAGCCGCCGTGCCGTTCACGAGCCATCGGACCACCCTATTGCGAACGGGACGGACGGGCGCCGCACTCCCATCGCTGGGAGCCGCCCTCCGAGCCCTGGCGATCATCCAACTCGCAAGCGCCAAACCGATCGAAACGGCGGCAATCACCAAAACCAACAGATATCCCGCAGGGGCAAGCACCAACGGACCGACGAGCACCACGGCGCCCGCCGCATCGCGCGCGTGAAGCGCGCAAAGCAGAAGGGACGCCCATGCCAAAGCCCTGCACGCAATCGCCAGCCGACGGGAAAGCCGGTCGCGCGGCGTGGCCGCAGATTCATTCATATCCGCTCCTCTCCGCGCAGGCGAAACGGAATCGAGGCAAATGCTCAAGCCAATTATGCCAACTTTCCGGCGCGCTCACGTATTGTTGATAGAGGGAGATATCGCAAACCGGTCCCTCGCACATCGAAACCACCCGAGAAAGCGAGGTGAGGACATGGGAGCTTGGATTGCATCGGCCGCGCGAAGGGCAGGCGAAACGCTCGAACGGCCGCCGAAGACGGCAGGCGAGCCGACGAGTCGCCCGATCGAAGCGGAGGCGAACCGACTCGTGGCGACATATGCCGACACGATACTCCGTGTGAGCTACACCTATCTGCACAGCACGCAGGATGCCGAGGACATCTGCCAAGAGGTCCTTCTTAAGGCCCTCGGCCGCACGAAGAGCTTCGAATCGCCCGAGCACGAGCGCGCCTGGATCATCCGCGTCGCCATCAACGCCGCGAAAGACCTCCTGAGGTGCCAGATCGGACGCGACACCCTGGCGCTCGACGAGATCGTCGAGCCTGCCGCGCCGCGACGAGCCACGGAACACGAGCTCGAGGCCCGCGCGGAGGGCGTCCTGGAACGCGTCATGGCCCTACCCCTGGAATACCGCGAGGCGATCTACCTCCACTACTACGAGGGCTATTCCATCAAGCAGATCGCTGCCATCGTCCACGCATCCGAATCGGCCGTGGCAACGCGACTCAGCCGCGGCCGGTCCAAACTTCGCCCCGCCCTGGAAGGAGTTCGACATGAGCTCGACCTTTGATTCCTCCTCCTATCGATCCGACCTCGACCAGCTCTCCTTTTCCGACGAGCAGAAAGCGCGCATGACGGCGCGACTCATCGAAGCGGCGAACGCGGACCCCATTGGGATCCCCACCGCGCACGAGACCGCGCCGAGCGCCTCGGCCGAGGGCACCGGCAAAGCCGCTCCCGCCGAGGTCCTGGAGCTCCCCGTCGCCCGCGCCGATCAGCCCTTCCGCATCGCGACGGGTCGTCGGCAGGCCCACCCCTTTGCTCGCCGTCCCAAGGTGCGCCGCATCGCCGCGGCGCTCGGCATCGCCGCACTGCTCACGGTTGGCGGCGGCACCGCGTACGCCACGGGGACGCTCGCCCGCGCGGCGGACTCCCTCGCCGCGGTCTTCGGCGCGGGGCCCGCGCAAACCGAGCTCATCGACCGCATCGGCCGGCCGATCGGCGCGAGCTGCACGAGCAACGGCATCACTATCACAGCCGACGCCATCATCGGCATGCGCCACGCCTACGCGGTGGTCTACACCATCGAGAAGGACGACGGGACGGCGTTCGATGAGATCGCGATGAACGAGAACGGGCACTACAACCTCTTCCTCGAGGGAGGCGGCAACATCAACGCGCTGACCGCGCTGCGCCTCGGCGTGCAAGGCGGCCACGGCGGCGCCTACACCTTCGACGCCGACCCCTCGGACAACGCCATCCAGCTCGTGGAGATGATGAGCCTCACCGGCACCGACGCCTCGCTCGTGGGCGAGACGCTGCACTTCAACGCAAGCAAGCTCCTCTACATGCCCACGAGCGCAGATGGACAGAGGGACTTGCCGGTTGAGACCATCGCCACCGGCGACTGGAACATGTCGTTCAAGATCGACTACGACGACTTGTCTGTCGACCTGCCCGAGGGACAGAGCTTCACCGTGAACGGCCACAACGCTGTCGTGGATGAGCTCGCGATATCCCCACTCGGCGCGTCCATCACCTACATGGTCGACGCCGTGGACGGGACCTCCGAGCCCACCGGACTCGAGACCAATTCCGAGAGCCGTGCCGGCTACGGCAACTTCAGCGTGACCTTCACCGACGGCACCACCGAGGAAATCGGCAGCGGCTACGGGTCCTGGCGGGAGGGCGACAAAACCGTCGTTCAGAAGACCCGCCTTTTCGACCAGATCCGCGATGTCGATGACATAGCAAGCATCACCGTCGGCGATCTGACGGTCCCCATCCAGTAGAGACGGCACCCTTCGACCGGAAATGCCTAACATTACGAAGACGGCGGGCGCCCATTTTGGGCGCCCGCCATTTCCCATTCCGAACCACGCGGGACTATTCATCGAAACACCCGGACTTTGACATCACCTTTGCCCGCGTAGCCAGCCTCCACGTCTAGGTCAGTTTGGCTTCTTGAGCTTTTTCGTATTCAAATCGGAAAACGCCAAGTAGTCTCGATATTGGCCACACCGTCACCTGCACTTTTGCCGCACGAGATATCCGCTGTACTTCGCGAGTTCAAAAATGGATACGAAAAAGCTCAACTAAAGGCAATGCACAAGTGATTTGGCAGCTCGAGTCATCTCGAGGCGGTAAGGTGAACTTGGAAAAGGACAAACATGTTCGACTCCAACGAAGGGAGCGCAGATGATTCTCTCGGAACAGATCAAGCTTGGACGCAAAGAACTCGGGATGTCGCAAGCCGATCTCGCCGACGCCATCTGGGTGTCAAGAAACACCGTCAGCAACTGGGAACGGGGCGATACCACGCCTGACATTCAAAGCCTCGTGCTGATGGGCGCGCTCTTCGGGCTCTCTCTCGACGAGATGGTGAAGGGCGACGAGCAGGTGATGGCCCAGGCGCTCGAACGCGACAAGAATCACCTCCTCATTGCAGGAGAGACGTTCAACCCTGGAAATCGGCAAGCCGCCGACTGGAACCATACATCCACGCTGGGCCTCTTCGAACTTCGCTCGACGGGCGGGCCCGCACACGGCAGATTCGAGGATGCCGATGTCACCGATTCACACGGGCTTGCGTATCGCCTGGTGCGCATCGCGACGCTATTCAGCAGAAGCCTTTACCACATCTTGGATGAACATGGGTACAAAGTTGGCTCTATCACACGCAGACACGCTCTCCAGCACCCCGTCTTCCAAGTACGCATGGAGGGATTCGACCGAATCCAACTCCGTCGCGAGACCCGCATCGACAACGGCTACAAAGACGTCATACGGTTCGACGGCGGCGGCGTCGGCGTGGAAGGCAACCTCATGGGGGACGAGTTCTCGATAGCACGAAACAACAGCGCAATCGCCCGCATCAACGCACGTCGGGCCCTCAACCGGACCGCATATGGCATCGAAATCGTGGACGATGCTTCGGCTCCCCTCGCACTCGGCGTGACGTTCGCGATCTTGATGCTCCGCGACTACGACCGCGTGTGGGTGCGCGGCGCGGGCAAAGCTTCTATCTGAACCTTTGAATGGCCGGGGCTTTGCGAATTGCGGTACATTTCCCGGCCATGCGTCCATTTCAACCCAGCTACATCATCTTTCCCTGGCAATGCCCGCGCACAAGCGCGGGCATTACTCTCACGTAAAAATACGCGCTCGATTCAACCATTAGGCAGTTGACGCCTTATACTATGCTCCGTATAGTATCGGTCGAAGGGAGGTATCATGGATGCTCAGATGAAGCGCGGCTTCCTCGAGATGTGCGTGCTCGCGTCGCTCCAGGGACGGGACTCCTACGGCTACCAGATCGTGAAGGACGTACCCGACATCCTGGGGCTCACCGAGTCGACGCTCTACCCGCTGCTCAAGCGCCTCGAGAAGGCCGAGTGCCTGACCGCCTACTCCGTGGAGCACAACGGCAGGCTGCGCAAGTATTACCGGCTCATGCCCGCAGGTGAGGAGCGCATCGCCGAGTTCCTATCAGAGCAGGCGGACATCATGTCGATCTATGACTTTGTAAAGCGAGGTGCACACGTATGACCAGGCAGGAATTCCTCTCCGAGCTCGAGCGGGCGCTGGGCAAGCTGCCGCACGCCGAAGTCGAGCAGGCGCTCGCGTTCTACGACGAGGCCGTCAGCGACCGCATGGAAGACGGCCTTTCCGAAGTCGAGGCGGTGGCAGACCTGGGTTTGATCGATGAGATCGCAGCGCAGATCACCGCCGAGACGCCGCCCATCCCGCGCGCCATCGCGCGGGCCAACACCGGCAGCCGCACCCTCAACATCGTGCTGCTCGCCGTGTTCTCCCCCATCTGGGTGCCCGTCGCGCTCGCGCTCGCGGCAGCGGCGCTCGCCGTGTACGTCGCGATTTGGGCGGTCATCGCCGCGCTGTGGGCCGTCGACGCGGTCCTCGTGCTCATGCCCTTCGCGGGGATCGCCGCGCTCACCTCGACCTTGGGCGGGGGCATGCCGCTGCCCGGCGTCTTCGTCCTCGGTCTCTCGCTCGTGTCGAGCGGCTTCGGGCTCATCGCCTCCTTCGCCGTGTTCTGGGCAAGCAAGCTGCTCTTCCAGGCAACGCGAGCTTTCGCGCGCTGGATCGCGAGCCTGTTCGTGCGCGTGAGCGGCGAAGGTGACGGCGACACGCCCAATCGAGCAAGGACCCACGGCACCCCGAGCATGCCCTCGGCCGCCGAGAGCACCCGCCCCGGCCAAGCAACCCTCCCGGAAGGAGGCGTCCACAATGCGTAAGGCGCCCAAGATCATCCTCATCACCGCCGCGGCGCTCATCGGGACCGGAACCGTGCTCTCGTGCGGCGCTTGGGCGGCGGCCGGATTCGATACAGCACGTCTATCCACCGTGAACTACGACTGGCATCAAACGGTGAGCACGCTCGAAGACGAAGCGACTTCGCCGCACAAAAGCATCGTCATCACGTCCGAATTCGAGAACGTCCTCCTCGAACCCGCCGACGGCGATGCCATCGAACTCGAGTATTGGACGGGAAACTGCCAGAGTGTCTCCGTTGAAGACACTGACGGCGTGCTCAAGATTGACGTCGACTCGCAGCCCATGGAGGGCGTCATGATCGACCTCTCCCCTGCTGAGGCCGGCGGCGTCGACGACACTACGACCGTAGTGCGCGTGCCAGCCTCGTTCACCGGTGAGATCGAGGTGCACTCCGATTCGGGCGATGTCGTTGCGGCTAACGTGCACGGGCTCGCCGGGCTGCGAGCTTCCAACAGCAACGGAGACGTCGTGGCGAAGAATGTCTCCGCCGCCAAGCTCGACGCAATCAACGAGAACGGCGACACCCTGCTCTCCGGCGTCGAGGCCGAGGCGGTCCTCACGACCAACTTCAACGGCGACATCTCGCTGGGAGGCACCACGGCACGCAAGGCCCAGGTCGTAAACGAAAACGGCGACATCATGTTGGTGGACATGGCGCTGCAGGATGACCTGCTGTGCGAATCGGTGAACGGCGACATCTCGGCGCAGAGGCTCGACGTCACCGCAAGTCGGATCGAGAGCGTGAACGGGGACATCTACCTGTCGTACCTGGGGGCAGAAGACTCCTACCACATCGACGCCCACACCAACCAGGGCGACATCGTGTCGCCGCAAGGTGCCGACGACGCCGCGCGCACCATTAGCGTCGACAGCAACCTGGGCGACATCCAGATCAACTTCACCTCGAAATAGGAATCAGCCCTCACCTCAATTTAGGGACAGTCCCTAAATTGAGGTGATCGCGCTCACCCTCTACGCGCACATGCAGCGATAACAACGGGCCAGCCCTACTCCCTCACGTGCTCGAGCAGGTATTCGCGCATGTAGGGAATCGCAAAGCTGACCACGCCGTAGGACGGCGCCTCGATGAGCGCCGCATCTACGAGGCGGCGACGATAGGTGCTCACGGACGTGGCGTCGACCCCCATCTCGCGCGCGATATCGCCAGACGCCACGGGGCCAGACCCACATCGCGCCATGGCAGCAAGGTACTCGAACTGCTTGCCCGAGACGCGCCTGAGCGCCGGTTCAATCACCATGTTGTCGAAGCTCTTGCGCGCCGTCGCGATGCCCTTTTGCGCATCGCACAGCTCAACCGCATCAGAACCGCGGCGCGAAGCTGACTGCCAGGTGTAATATCCGACAAGCTGGACCATGAAGGGATAGCCGGCAGCGGCGGCCGTGAGCATATCGGACACCCCGGGTGCGACGGACTTGCCCGCGCGCACCATCGTGTCCTCAAACGAGTCTCCGACCTCAAAGTCCATAAGGCGCTTGAGCTCGACATGCTTGGCCCGCTGTAGAAACGTCAGGGTCTCGTCCACCACGACACCATCGACCGAAGCGGGAAGACCCGCGAATGCAAAGGCGACGTTCGCACCCTGGCGCACCAGCAGCTGAATCTCGTTACCCAACTCGCGCATCTCATCGAGCGGCGCATCTTGAATTTCATCGAGCGTGATCAAGAGGCCACCGTTGCGCGAAGCCTCGTACATCGCCTCCCCCAGCTGCGTCGCCGACTTGGATATCTCGACGGAACCCAAGCTCACGCCCAATATAGAAGGGGATATCGACAGCGAGGACACTTCGCGATTCCGCGAGAGGGCACCGAGAATGCGATCGCAAAAGCCCGCGTTCGCGGCGACGTCAACAACATGGAACCCATGCTCGCGCGCGATGTCTCCAAATGCGTTAAGGAGCACGGTCTTACCCACGCCACGGACCCCGGAAACGCGAAGTAATCTGTCAGGAGCTCCGGGGCCGTTTTCAAGCGCTTCGGTAAAGTCGTCGAGAATCTCATCTCGACCGATAAGTTCAGGTGGATTCATTCCAGCCGTCGGCTTGAACGGATTAACGCGCACCACCGCACATCACCCTCTGCGGTCAAAGAAGTTTAACAAGTTGAACAGAGTTTAACAAGTTGAACAAGGTTTAACAAGTTGAACAAAACTCATACAGAGGGCTCGATAGAAGAAACGCCCGCTCAATCAGCTCACTCGCAAATTCTGTCACTCATTGAGAAACCGCACCGGTGCGGTCCTGATCATGCGCAGCACCGGCATCAGCCCTGCTACGACCAGCACGACGAAACCTGCGACGGCGATGAGGACGGCAGGGACAAAACGCACGGACAGCATCGCGCTCCCAGCACCCAAGCCCAACGCATGGGCCGCGATCATGTTGGAAAGCACAACCGCAAGTAATGCAGCTGAGCCTGCTGTCACCACATGCATATACGCCTCGAGAACCGAGACGACACAGACTTGGCGTGGGGTGGCGCCCAGCACCTCCAGCAACGATGCGTCACGCTCCCGCACACGCAGGGCGAGAGCCACGTTTGCGCACGACCCCACAGCCGCCAAGATAACCGGCCCCGCGAACATTACGCACGCGAGGCGCGGGTCGAAACCGAATCCGCTCCCAATCGGCAAGTCGTATGCCGTGGCATACTGCTCCATCAGGCTCATCATCGAATAGAAACCCGCAACGACACCCATGGCAACCACGAGGGATGTCTCAATCGACAAGCTCTGTGTCAAGCCGTGCTGAGCGCTCCCGCGCGCGAGAAGCCACGCCGTCCAGCGCGACAACGGACACGTCGCCGCTCGCAGGATCCTCGGCAAAAGTACAGGGGCGAGAGCCGTAATTAGCGCCGGGATTGCAATAGGCAAAAAGACGAGCCAGGTGCTCTGACCGAAATCGACAGGGGCTAAGACGGGGTCAACCGTGGACACACACCATGCGGCAGCGGCGCATGCGGCAAGGGCGGCAAGCCAGCGCAGCGGCATCATGCGCTCGGATGCGCCCTCGACCGACCACTCGTCACGCAAAGCCATCACGGGCGGCGTACACGCCGCCGCCCTTGCGGCGCGCGTCCCGCCGAGTACCGACACGAATAGCGACACACCCAGAACCGCAGGGCAGAGGGAAAATCCCGGCAGAAGCCGCACCCCTTCGAACAAGTCGATATCCATGAACAGAGCGCTGAACACGGTGGATGAGCTTGCCCAGCACAAGGCCAAGCCCAAGCACAAACCGAAGACCCCCACGAGTGCAATTTGAACGATGACGGCAAAGCCCACCACAACCGGAGGAATGTTGATCACCTGCCACAGGGCGTAGGTTCGCCGCAACGAGACGACGCTTCCCCGAGCCGTTGAGGAGAGAACGACGCATCCGGCAATCGCCGAGAACATGAGAATCGCCTGGGCGGCGCTTCTAAAGAAGAAAGAAGTCGAGACCATCGGGTCCGCGGCCGCCGTTGCGGAAAACGATGCGAACCAACCTCCCATATAGCCAAATGCGGTAGCAACGGCGAGCACACCGAACCACACATGCCAATGCTCCCGAACATCACCCACAAGCAGACGGATCATCGCAACATCGCCCCCTCATCGGTATCGCGCTCCCCAACCGCCTCCATCGCGGTGAGGATTTCCCGCGACGCAGGACGAGTCATCATGTGGACGATCTTCCCGTCACGCATTACAAACACCCGATCGGCACGAGCGGCCGCCTCAAGATCGTGCGTCACCATGACGACGGCCCGGCTCTCCCCATCCGCCATGGCTCGCAGTATGTCGAGGACCGCGTTCCCGTTCGCCGTGTCGAGGGCGCCGGTGGGTTCATCGGCGAACACGATGTCCGGACAGGAAGCGATAGCCCGGGCGAGCGCCACGCGCTGCGCCTCGCCGCCGGACAACTCGGCTGGACGGGCATGCTCCTTCCCTCCCATACCGACCCTCTCCAAGAGATCGCACACATCCTTCCCGCTCACCCTGCGACCGGCAAAGCGCGCGGGCAGTGAGACGTTCTCACCCACGGAGAGCGAGGGCATGAGATTGTACTGCTGGAACACGAACCCGACATGTCGAGCCCTGACCTTCGCGCGCTCGCCGCGCCTCGCTCGCACGACATCCACGCCCATAAGATGAATCTCGCCCGCATCGGGGACCTCAAGCCCCGCCAGACAGTGCAGCAGCGTCGACTTGCCCGAACCGGATGGTCCCACGATGGATACCATCTCACCTGCCAACACATTCATATCAACGTGGCGAAGAACCTCGGTGTTCAGATTTCCATGCTTATAACTTTTGCATACGCCACACGCCTCAACGAGGATGCCCATAATTCTTCTGCTCCTTTTGCCAATCCGCCCGTGAGCATGCAAGGCCAAAGCGCACGAGCCCTGCACCCTGCAAGAAAGGGCGCATCGGACAAGCGCCAAGTTACCTTGCACGCGTCTCATCAGTTGATAGTGAATACGAGGCCTCGGCCAGCGGCTACTTCCAGCCGGGGATGTCGGCACCCGAGGTGAGTATCGTGGACAGGATGGTCAGGATAACGACGATCAGCAGGAACACAACCGCAGTGCCCGCGATGACCATGAGGGCACTGAGGGCGAAGCGGTACTCACGCGACAGCTCGCGCGGGGCGGGCGCCGAGGGCGTCTCGCACACCGACGGGACGCTCGCCGAGCCCGTGAGGATGAAGTCTGTGCTCACACGGTAGATCTGCGCGAGCTTGACCACGTTGTCGACTTCGGGGCGGCCCTGGGCACCCTCCCACTTCGAGATGGCCTGACGGGAAACCCCAAGCAGGTCCGCCAGCTGCTCCTGCGAATAGCCGGCCTTGCGGCGAAGGTCGAGCAGACGATCGGCTAGCTGCGTCGTCGCGTCATCCATAATGAAAGCCTCCTTGTAGCGCTGATATTCCGGGGCCCGACGGCAGCCGTCATGGGATGCTTTCACCCCCTTTGGCCATCGGGCCTCAGCGCAAGACTATCCT
This sequence comes from Collinsella intestinalis DSM 13280, assembly GCF_000156175.1. GTDB lineage: Bacteria > Actinomycetota > Coriobacteriia > Coriobacteriales > Coriobacteriaceae > Collinsella > Collinsella intestinalis. The sequence goes on along the minus strand of NZ_GG692710.1, from coordinate 133,705 downwards.
CGCAACCGCCGTTGCGCTCCACCATCTAGCAGCGACAATTGTAGCAACACATCGCGACAATTCCGCCACCGCCCGTTGCGGTGAGGATGCAGGGCGAATACTCGCAGCTTCGAACCCAGCTTCGCCCCGCCGTTGGCATCGTTGCGGCAGTCGGGATCAAAACCAAGTCGCCCGTCTGGTGCATCGTGACGGGAGTCGCGGCGTTCGCCATCCTACAGGCCGCTGCCCTCTAGCTGAGATGTTGCAAAACGAGATGCCGCCGATGATAGAGACGGACGACAGGCCGAGGAGGTCGTCGTTGAAGAACCAAGCGACGGCGAAGCCCATCGCCGCGGCGAGCAAAAGCTTGGGGATGCGCACGACGACGCCCGTCTTGACGGCGTCCGGCGTGGCCTTGAACGAGATGCCCGCGCCGTCGTTGCCCTGTTGCCGTCAGTCGCCATATGCGCGTCCTCCGTCTTTTCGTGCTGCGCTTTCTTTCAGTAAAGTGTTGACATGCTAGCAGATGGCTTCGCGCCTCGGATAGCGGCAGGGTCGGAGTGTCGTAATATGTCGAAACCGTTACGAGATGTACGGCACGGGCAGTTGCAAACGGAAGGGAACCCGGTGAAACTCCAACAACTCAGATACATCGTCGAGGTGGCCTCGTGCGGCAGCGTCACCGAGGCGGCGCGGCGGCTTTTCGTATCGCAACCGAGCGTGACCGCCGCCGTGCGCGATTTGGAACGCGAGATGGGCATCACGGTGTTCGACCGGACGAGCAAGGGCATGGTGACCACCACCGAGGGCCAGACGTTCCTCGGCTACGCCCGTCAAGTGCTCGAACAGGCGGACCTGCTCGAGGAGCGTTACAAACGCGACACCGAACCCGTGCCCCGCTTCGCTGTCTCCTGCCAGCACTACTCGTTCGCTGTGAATGCCTTCGTCGACGTGATTCGCGCATACGACGCCGCGCGCTACGAGTTCACCCTGCGCGAGGAGCAGACGCACGAGATCATCGAGGACGTCGCCCATATGAAGAGCGAACTCGGCGTGATTTACCTATCTGATGCCAATCGCGACGTGATCGGCCGCATGCTGCGTGCCGAGGAGCTCGAATTCAAGCCCTTGTTCTCATGCGCCGCGCACGTGTTCCTCTCCTCGACCCATCCCCTGTCGGGACGCGCCTCGGTCACGCTCGAGGATCTTGCAGACTTTCCGTACCTCTCCTACGAGCAGGGGGATTTCAACTCGTTCTACTTCTCCGAGGAGCCGTTGTCCACGCTCGGCCGCTCCAAAAACATCCGCGTGCGCGACCGCGCGACCCTGTTCAACCTGCTCATAGGCCTCGATGGTTACACGGTGTGCTCGGGCGTGATCTCGCACGAGCTCAACGGCGAGGACATCATCGCCGTCCCACTCGAGGTCGACGACCGCATGGAAGTCGGCATCGTCACGCGGCGCGACACCCACCTCTCCCGCTATGGGAAGGCGTTCGTCGAGGCCATCCGCACGCATATCCCGTGATGACCATGGGATCGCAAGCCTTCGTTACCCACCTATCTCCATAGGTTTTTCCTATCGGTATTGGATTGTTTTAAGTATTTCCCAATCGGATGCGCGTCCCGCATACTCCTTTCATCAGATATCGCATCTACCGAAAGGAACCCATCATGGCCGCCATCGCACCCACCCGATTCGACGTCGTCGGTAGCTTCCTGCGCCCGGAGGCGCTCAAGGAGGCCCGAGCCGCACACGCCGCCGGCAAACTTGACGACGCAGGTCTCATCGCCGTCGAGGACGCCTGCATCACCGAGCTTGTCGCCAAGCAGAAGGCCGCCGGCCTGCCGCTGCTCACAGACGGCGAGTTCCGCCGCTCCTACTGGCACCTCGACTTCATGTGGGGACTCGGCGGGATCGAGCATGTGGAGCTCGACCACGGCTATTTCTTCGTGGGCGAGGAGACCACGCACGGCTCAGCCGTCCTCACCGGCAAGATCTCCGGTGAGAACCACCCCTTCGTCGAGCACTTCAAGTTCGTTCAGGCGCTCGAGGAGCCTGGGCACACGGCTAAGCAGACCATCCCCGCCCCCGCCCAGCTCCTGCTCGAGCTTTACCGTGACGAGGCGGCGGCCGAGCGCACGCACAGCTTCTACCCGAACGAGGACGAGCTGCTCGAGGATATCGGCGCCGCGTACCGCACCGTGATCGCCGAACTTTACGCCGCGGGCTGCCGCAACCTGCAGCTCGATGACTGCACCTGGGGCGCGCTCGTAGACGAGGGCTTCCAGGCGGGCATCCGCGCCGCCGGCTCCACGCCCGAGGCCGAGGCCGAGAAGTACCTGTGCGTGAACAACCTCGCGCTCGAGGGACGCCCCGCCGACATGGCCGTCACCACGCACGTGTGCCGCGGCAACTATCACTCCACCCACGCCTCGAGTGGCCCGTACGACCTGGTGGCCCCCATCCTGTTCGCGCGCGAGAACGTCGACGCCTTCTACCTGGAGTTCGACGACGAGCGCTCCGGCGGCTTCGAGCCGCTCGCGCACGTGGCGCCGGGCAAGAAGGTCGTCCTCGGCCTGGTGACCACCAAGCGCCCCGAGTTAGAGGACCGCGACACCGTGATCGCGCGCATCCACGAGGCCGCGCGCTTCGTCCCGCTCGAGAACCTCTGCCTCTCCCCGCAGTGCGGCTTTGCCAGCTGCGAGATCGGCAACAAGCTCACCGAGGACGAGCAGTGGGCCAAGATCGCGCTCGTGCGCAGCATCGCCGAGGAGGTCTGGGGGGCCTAACTGCGCCGCTCGTTGCTCAGCGACCTTAGAAGCTTGGCAAAGTTGAGCAGGGTGTCTCCGATCGTTGAGCCACCCTGCTCAGACCAACAGAAGCCAAACCCCGCCTTGCGATAACGACACATCGAAATTACCGGAGCACCTCGACCGGATTACCGTACTCTCGCCTCATGGCCTCTTGGGTCACAACCCACTGCTTACCAAATTTACGTGCGTCAATCCCCGCTTCTATCTTTCCATATGCCACAGCCTTGCGCAGGGCAGACTCGCTCAGGCCCCAAAGCTCACTTGCATCGGAAAACGCCATGAGTCCGTCAAAAGGCGTCTTCACGTCGACGCCGTTTTTCCAAAGCTCATCGCAAGAAAGGTCGAGATCGTCGTTCCAGACGATGCCATAGCCACCGACATCAACTTGCACTTCCTCAAAGAGGTGCTCATCTTCCAAAGCGGCAAACTGGGGAAATCGAGCGGCAAGCTTCTCTACGTCATATTCCTTTGTCGATCCATTTGCAAAACGCACACATAGCCTCATGTCCTGCAAAGGAACAACTTCTTTCACTTTGTGAAACACAGGCATCTCCTATTCAAGTGAATCGAGCTTCTTGAATTCTTGGGTCTCCCACATTTCAATAAGCTCATCCTTGTGCAACGCCATCCACTCTTTCACCAATGAGGCAGCGCGCTTTGGAAGATGACCGTCCATTATTTCGCCAGATCTGATGTCAAAGGCGGCTGTGTCTTCCCCATAAATGGCATGGATATGCGGAGGATTGTGCTCCGATCCCAAAAAGTACATGCGAATTACTATGCCGTAAAACCGTGCCAGCACTGGCATGAGCATCCTCCTAACCCTGAAACAGTTTCACCCATGATATCACGATATCGTGATATCATGCATAGAGGCTCTTCTGGCGGATTGAGGTGTACCCTAACCGGCTTCGACACCGATGTCTGGATTTGCAGCGATGGCACGAGCGATAGCAACGCGCTGCGCCTCTACTAAGACACTCATGTTCGACCTTCTATTCGTTTTATTTCACCCAAACGCTGAAAGGCGTCGTCTCACCTTAAATGAGCACCTCAAAATAGGGACAGGCACCAATCTGAGGTTTTAGCAGCCCCGACACTCACCCCTCGCACGGTCTCACCTCAAATTAGTGCCTGTCCCCAATTTGAGGCTACCGCTCGCGTGCTTGCCACCAGGCGACGGCAAGCTGGGTGCGGTTTTTGTGCCCGGTCTTTTGCAGAACGGAACTGATCCGATTGCGCACCGTGCCTTCGCTGATGAACGCGGCGGCGGAGATCTCATGGTTGTCCAGACCCTCGGCAACCAAGCGTACCACCTCGTATTCGCGCTCGGTCAACTCCGAAAAGGCGGCACGACAGCGCCCTTCGGGCGAGCGCGCGGCAGCATCAACGTCAGCTACGGCGCACTCGGATACCACATCCGCGCTAGGCTCCGAACAACCATCCGCCGCCACGACACCGCTCGATCCCTCCGCGCCGAACAGCTCGTGCGCGCGAAACTCGTCCCGGGTCCGATGCCGCAAGTCGCGCTGGGCAAGCAGCATGCTCGTCCGCCAGGACAACAGCCCCGCCAACGTAGACAGAGCGCCCACGCTCGCAAGCTCCGTCCCAGAAATACACGGCGCGACCACCATGCGCGCGACGGGCAATAGCAAAGCAATCGGCGCCGCGCGCCACGGCAGCGGCTCCCGCGCGAATTGGAGCAACTCGTACACAACGGCGGGAAGCAGAAATAGCCCCTCCGGAACAAACGAACTCACAACGCAATACGCCAACGGGCCGAGCACGCACCACTTCCCCTGCGCCCACTCGCATGTCAGCACCGCGATGATCGTCACAAGCAGGCAGACGACCGTCGGGACAGCAAGTGCATCCCCCGCGAGTCCCGCAACGGCCGACGCCGCGCCCACGACCCCGGCGGCAACGCGGAACAGCGCGCACGCGACGAGCACCAACACTATGTCGATGATTCTCTCCATGGCTCCCCATGGTAGCAAAAGCAAGTTAGGGCAGGTAAAACCAAGTCGTGACAATTGTCACTATCGCGTTGCGAGGGCGTCGGGCACCATGTTCGCAGCAAGCACGGAATCGAAAACCTCAATTTAGGGACTGTCCCCAAATTGAGGTGGAGCGGAGGAACCATGGACGTCATCGCGATCGAGGGGCTCGTCAAACGCTACGACGAGCTGCTCGCCCTCGACCACTTCGACCTGCACGTCGACCAGGGCGAGATCTTCGGCCTGCTGGGCCCCAACGGCTCGGGCAAGACCACGAGCATCAACTGCATGCTCGCCCTTCTCACCTACGACCGCGGCAGCATCCGCCTGTTCGGCGAGTCCATGGCGCCCACGCGCTACGACCTCAAGCGCCGAATCGGCATCGTTCCGCAACAGGTGGCGGTCATCGACGAGCTTACCGTGCGCGAGAACATCGACTACTTCTGCTCACTCTACGTGAACGACCGCGCCCAGCGTCGCGCGCTTGTGGACGAGGCGATCGAGTTCGTGGAGCTCGAGGAATTCGTCCGCTTTCGCCCCGGCAAGCTCTCGGGCGGACTGCTGCGCCGCCTCAACATCGCCTGTGGCATCGCCCACAAGCCTGAACTCATCTTCTTTGACGAGCCCACCGTGGCCGTGGACCCGCAGAGCCGCAACGCCATCCTCAACGGCATCCAGCGCTTGCGAGCCGAAGGGGCGACGGTGGTTTACACCAGCCATTACATGGAGGAGGTCGAGCAGATCTGCGACCGAGTGATGATCATGGACCACGGCCGGGCGCTCGCGCAGGGCACGCCCGACGAGCTCAAGCGCTCGACCCGCACGGGCGAGCGCATCGTAATCGAGCTCGAAGACCCCTCGGGCCCACGCGCGAGACCGGGTTCTCGCGCGAGCGACGGCGACGCGCTCCCCACCCGCGAGCTTGAACGCCTGTGCGCGCTGCCCCACGTCCTCGACGTCTCGCTCGCCGGCAACCTGCTCACCGTCTCCTGCGAGGCAAGCGAGCACAACCTCACCGACGTCCTCGCATCGCTGCGCGCAGGCAACGCGCGCCTGGGCCGCATCACCTGCGCGCCGCCTACCTTAAACGACGTGTTTCTCGAGATCACCGGCCGCGAGCTGCGCGATTAGGAGAGCGCCATGTGGACCACCTTCAAAGCGACCGTGCGCACGCTGCTGCTCACGCCGAGCGCCGTCATATGGACGCTCATCTTCCCCATCGTGCTTGCCACGGTGTTCAACTTCATGTTCGAGCCCATGCGCTCCACGGGCTCCGTCGAGGCGGTGAAAGTCGCCGTCGTCGCCGACGACGCCTGGGAGGATTCTCCCTTCTCGCAGATAGTCGATACTTTGAGCGAGGCAGACGAACCCCTTCTCGCCGTTCATCCCGTGGCCGGCGAGGATGAGGCGCGCGTCCTGCTCGCCGAGGGGTCCGTGGCGGGGACGTACGTCGTCGACGCTGCGGGAGAGTCGACCGCCACGCCCTCCGCCAGCGCCGCGGGCGCACCCCGCATCATCCTCGCCCCCGCCGGGTCCGGCACGAGCAGCGACGCCTCCTACGACGTCAACCGCGCCATCCTCGAATCGGTCGCGACCAGCTATCTGCAACGCGTGGCGCTCATCGAAGACCTCTCCGCGCATGACCCCGCGGCGCTGAGCGACCCTATCGCCCTCGAAGATGCACTCGGTCTCGGCGTCTCCGTGCGGGAGGTCTCGTTCACGCATGCCCAGCCCGATAGCATGGTGCGCTTCTACTACGCGCTGCTCGGCATGGCCTCGATCTTTGCCGCGCAGCTCGCCGGGGAAAGCGTCTGGCGCCTGCAACCCACCTCGTCCGCCGCCGGCGCGCGGCGCGCCGTTTCGGGCACGAGCCGCATGCGCCTGCTCATCCCCACCATCGGCGCCTGCTGGGCGGTCTCCACCACATTTTTGGTTATCGCCTTTGGTTACATCTGCCTGACCGCGCACATCGACTTCTCGGGACGCGAGGGACTCTGCCTCGTTGGAATCGCGGCGTCGAGCTTGCTTTCTTGCGGCATCGGAGCCCTGGTGGGCGCGTTGCCCGGACGTATGGGCTCAGACTCGCGCAGGGGCATCCTCACGGCGCTTACCTGCCTGCTGTCGCTTTTTGCCGGCCTCTACGGAGAGCCCACGATGGAGCTCGCCGATACCGTCGCACATGTCTTCCCCGCTGCGACGTGGCTCAACCCGGTCTGCCTGATCCGCGACCTGTTCTACACCGTCTACTACTACGACACACTCGTCCCGTTCTCCCTTCGCCTAGCGGCGTGCGCCGGCATCGCAGCCGTGCTGCTTGCCGTATCGGCCGCTTGCATGAGGAGGTCCGCGCATGAACATCTGTAAACGGGCACTCACCATCGCGCTTCGCCACCCGCTCTACCTCATCATCTACATCGGCTTTTTATCGAGCATGGGCGTTGTGCTCATGGGAGAGGTGGGCGGAAGCGGCGCGCGGGAGGCAACCGAGGTTCCCCGCGCCCGCATCGCACTCGTCGATCGCGACGGATCAGCCGTAGCACAATCGCTCGAGGAGATGCTCTCCCAGACGGACGAGCTCATAACCGTTGCCGACGAGCCCCTCGCCCTGCAGGATGCGCTCGCGACCGGCAAGGCCGACGCCGTGCTCGTTATTCCCGCGGGCTTTGGCGATGCCCTCATGGATGCCGCGCGAACGGGAGGCGACCTGCCCGAGCTCGAGGCGGCGACCGGCGGCGACATGCAGGCGGCGGCGCT
>NZ_GG692710.1:3427-126059 GCF_000156175.1 Collinsella intestinalis DSM 13280 | reverse complement strand
CTGGCATCCCAGCGCGCAAGCCGCACGGCATCGCTCATCGCGAGCCGCGCCGCGCTCGCGTCCCACGCGAGCGCCGAGCAGGTGCTGGACGGCATGCGCAAGCTTTCCGACATCGCACCCGCCGTCGACACTATTGAAACGACCGAGGAAAGCACCGCGGCATCGCGCCTGGCGTTCTACCTCACCTTTAGCTCGTACACCGTCACCTCGTCCATCGTCGTGGTCGCCGGCGTGGTGCTCTCCACGCTCAACAAGCCCGACGTGCGGCGACGACAGCTCGCTGCGCCCGTGAGCAGCTGGCGCATGGGATTCGAGAGCATCGCCGGATGCGCGGTGCTGGCGCTCGGCGTGTGCGCATGGGTCGCACTCGTCGGCATCGGCGCCTCCGGGGCAGGCGCACTGCTTTCAAGCGCAGGTGCGCAGGTGGCGCTCGCCATCGCGTCGCTTTGCGCGTTCGCACTCGTCCCGCTCTCGCTCGCCTACACGCTCGCGCAATGCGGCTTTAGGGAGAAGGCACTCAACGCGATCGCCAACCTGGGCGGCATGATCATGTCGTTTTTGGGCGGGGCGTGGGTGCCGCTGTCGCTCATGGGCGCGAATGTGCAAGCGGTCGCGCACTTCACGCCCACCTTCTGGATGTACGATGCCGTGACCTGCGCGCTCGGCGCTCAAGAGGTGAATGCGAGCGTTCTGGCCACCGTCGGTATCGACTTGGGTATCATCGCGCTCTTCGCTGTCGCGATCGTGTCCGCGGGTCTTGTGGCCGCCCGCCTGCGCGTGCGCGAGGTCTAACGCACCTCGATGCAGGGACTGTCCCTACATCGAGATGACCGCAGCCGCGCGGACGAACTCACGGAACAGCGGGTGCGGACGCGTGGGGCGGCTCTTGAACTCGGGATGCGCCTGCGTGGCGACGAACCACGGGTGCAGGTCGCGGCGCAGCTCGACCATCTCGACCAGCTCGCCATCCGGACTCGTGCCGGACACGACCAAGCCGGCCGCCTCCAGCTCCTCGCGGTACGCGCTGTTGAACTCGTAACGATGACGATGGCGCTCCTGCACCAGCGCCTCGCCGTACGCCTCCGCAGCGAGCGTGCCTGCGATGAGCGCGCACGGATACGCGCCAAGGCGCATGGTGCCGCCCTTCTCGGTCACGCCCTCCTGCTCATCGAGCAGGTCGATCACGGCGTGCGCGCACTGCGGGTCGAACTCGGACGAGCTCGCGTCCGCATAGCCCAGCACGTCGCGCGCAAATTCGCACACGGCGACCTGCATCCCCAGACAGATGCCCAGATACGGCACCTGGTGCTCGCGCGCGTAGCGGGCAGCGGTGATCTTGCCGTCGAAGGCGCGCTTGCCGAAGCCGCCCGGCACGAGGATGCCCGACGCGTCGCCCAGCACCCGCTCGACGTTGTCATCGGAGAGCGCCTCGCCATCGACGAGTTCGACCTCCACGTGCTTGCCCAGGTGCGTGCCCGCGTGGTGCAGCGCCTCGATGACGGAGAGGTACGCGTCGGGCAGCTGGGTGTACTTGCCGACGAGCGCGATCTTCACGGGGTCGCCCTCGTTTTCCGCATGGTCCTTCGCAGCGAGGAACCCCTCCCAATCCGCCATGTCGCGCTCGTGCGGATCGAGCCCCAGGCGCTCGCAGACGCGCAGGTCGAAATCCTGCTCGGCCATCATGCGCGGCACATCGTAGATGGACGGGGCGTCCTCGCAGGTGAACACGCAATCCACGTCCACGTCGGTGAACGAGGCGATCTTGGCGCGCACGTCGTCCTCGATATGATGGTCGCTGCGCAGCACGATGATGTCGGGCTGGATGCCAAAGCTCCGCAGCTCCTTGACGGAGTGCTGCGTCGGCTTGGTCTTCACCTCGTGGGCCGCCGCGATATAGGGCACGAGCGAGACGTGGATGTAGCAGACGTTCTCGGCGCCGGCATCCTTCTTGTACTGACGGATGGCCTCGACGAACGGCTGGCCCTCGATGTCGCCGATCGTGCCGCCGAGCTCGGTGATGACCACGTCGGCGTCCGTCTGCTCCTCGACGCCGCGGAACTTGGCCTTGATGGCGTTCGTCACATGCGGGATGACCTGCACCGTGCCGCCGAGGAAGTCGCCATGGCGCTCGCGCGCGATGAGGTCCTGGTAGATGGCGCCCGTGGTGAAGTTGGAGTCGCGCGTGAGATTCTCGTCAATGAAGCGCTCGTAATGACCGAGGTCGAGATCGCTTTCGTAGCCGTCCTCGGTGACGAACACCTCGCCGTGCTGGAACGGGCTCATGGTACCCGGGTCCACGTTGAGATACGGATCGGCCTTCTGCATGGTCACCCGGTAGCCGCGCGACTTGAGCAGACGCCCCAGCGATGCCGCGGTGATGCCCTTGCCCAGCGAGCTGACCACGCCGCCGGTCACGAATATATGCTTTGTCATGGTGTTTACCTGCACTTCCCGTCGAAATCTGCACCGGAGTCCGGCGCTTCCACGGGATTTCAGTGTACTACCCGCCTACCATGACAATGGGGAGTATGGCGAATTCACGCACTGGAAACGATTGCCCCTCTCAACCTCAAATGAGGGACAGTCCCTAATTTGAGGTTGAAGTCCCATGCATTCGAAGCGAAGGCCGCGGTGAAGGCCGGTGCTCCGCGTGGTGCTAGCGTCCGAGGCCTAGCTCCCGCAGCGCCGAGGCGCATCGCCGCGACGCCTCCGCGGACTCCTGCGCAGTCGCATGGTCGCGATTCACCTCGACCATGAGCTCGCGGACCACCTCGCAATCCTCTGCCACCGCAGGATCACCCGTCCCGTTCACCCACTCCCACCAGCGAGCACGCCCGTAGAACTCCACGCCCTCGAACCAGGTGCGAATCGCGTCCAGGCTCACCGGCGCCAGGTCGTTCGCATCCACGCCCACGTCGTAGCGCATGAGGCCCTGCTTGCGGTTGAGCTCGTTATACACGCTGCCCGCGCTGTGGATATGCCCATGAAGATGCCAGGACCCGCGCGACATGGACTGCCACTCCATGAGCGGATAGTGCGACAGCACGATCTTCTGCCCATGGATATTGATGCGCACGATGGGCGGCTCGACGATGAACGTCCCCGCCACATCCTTGTGCGTCCAGTCCTTGTCGTGATTGCCCGGCACGATGTGCACCTTGCGGCAATTGATCTTTCCGCGCAGCGCCGCCGCCTCGACCGCGGTCATCTGATACGAGAAATCACCGAGGATGTACAGGTCGTCGGTGGGCGCCACACGCTCGTTGATCGCGTTGATGAGCGCGCGATTCATATGCGCGATATCGCCAAACGGACGATCGGTGAAATGCAGCACGTTGGCATGGCCGAAGTGCGTGTCGGATGTAAACCAGATCATGAGACGGACCTCCCGTCACGCGGAGTGACATAGTCCGATAATCATACCCTCGGCAGCACCACCCGCTCGACGGCGCGGGCGGTCATGAGCGCATACACCGCCATGAGCATCACCGTAAAGCCAAGGACGCCGGCGACGATGGCGAAGAATCCCTGCACGCCGAGGGCGAACGACAGGAATGCCACGAGTACCAGGCCGAACAGGTCGTGGATGAACGCTCCGGCGAGCGGGGCGCAAAAATACAGCCGCACCTGGGCACGCACCGACGAGCGCATATCGATGCGGTCGCAACCCAGTTGGGCCAGGGTCCCGTATGCGCGACGCGCGTCGGCGGCTCCGGAAAGCTGCTGCAAGGAGAGCACCGCCACAGCGCTCAGCAAGAAGACCGACCCGTAAAAGATGCCGATATAACCGATGGGCGCGAGCGAGGCGGACATCCCATTGGAGAGCATCTCGGGTGTGCGCAGTCCCACGCTGAAGGCGAACCCGGCCACCATCATGCACACCGCCGCCGCGATGAGCACACACACGCACGCAAGGGCCATCGACGAGCTCGAGACCCGTGCCTCGACCTGCCGCACGGTGAACGCGCGCAGGCCGCTCCAATATGCCTCGGCGCGAGCTCGCGCACAATCGGCCCACCATGAGGCACCGAGGCGAGCGACGAGCGCGGTCGCGACGCACGCGGCAAACCCCATGGGCATGATGAAGGCGATGAAGTAGATGGGCTGAAACAGGCACGCTCCCCACACCATCGCGAGAAGCACCGCCGCAAGCGCCACCTGGCCAGCCCTTGCAAGACGTCCGCCGAGGCGAATGACCTCGGGGGTCCGATCGGCGAAAAAGAGCTCGATGAGGGGCCGCTTGGTCATATTGCGCGCGCCGTCGAGGGCGTTCAAGGCAAAAATGACGGAAAAGCAGCCGGCCGTCCAAAAGGCGGACCCAGCCGAAAAGGCGAACATGGGACGCCACGACACGTTGAAAACGAAGGCGGCGATGGCGCCGAACGCCGGGGACAGTGCGCCGCCGAGCGCGATGCCGAGCGCCAGGGCGCACGCTCCCACGAGCGCGGTCTCGGCGATGAGCACGAACGCCGTAGCACCGCGGCCCATACCCATGAGCTCGTACAACGCGAACTCGCGCTTGCGGCGACGCAGCAGGAATCGGTTCGCATAGCGGACCAGGAACAAAAACACCAACACGGTGAAGACGGAGAACGCCTGCAGAATATCGCCCGCGCTCCCCAGCACGCCCATTTGTTCGGTGGACAACCCAAGCGCCACCAGGTAATCGGTCGAGGCGACGAACGAATACAGCAGGCATGCCGCGAACCCGAGCGTCGCGAAATACACCGAGTAGTCACGTGCGCCGCGACGAACGTTGCCGAGGGCGAGCTTGAGATATAGCTGCATGGCGAGTCCTTCCAAGGGTTATTACCGCACCCATTCTCGTGAACTCGTCCCTCCCGTGCCATCGATTCGGCTTACGCGCGGCATACGAAAATGTAAGGCTCTCATCCTCGAAACGAACCAAAGTAAAGATAACCGCTCCGTTCACGACCGAAAACACCAGCACTTTGGATGACCGGGCCTAGCTCCCTACACCGAACCCACGGCCTTCCATTTCTCCACGAACGAACGGTAGGCAGGGACTGCACGCACAAAAGCATACTCGTCTTCATTCTCGACTTCCGAAAGCAGCAGCGCACCCATCCTGGACGTCAAGTCGGTCAAGTCATTCAGGTCCGAATAGCGGTAAAGCGGACCCTGGAGTGCCGCGGAGTCGCCCCCATGCAACGAGGTCATGACGGCGTCGAGAAGCTCAATCGCCTCACCAGAATCGCCCGATGCCGTCACGGCCGCCAGCCGCGGCATCAGACTCATCCATGCAGGCTGACCAAGTGCCTCGAATGCCAGCTGAGCGCGGTGCGCGCACTCGAGCGCATCATCTTTGCGGCCATCCCTCAACGCAATTTCGATCAACCCGACAATCGCCCCCATCAAATCGGCGGCGATGCGGATCACGCGGGCCTCCCAAACGCGTGCGGCGTCCTCGTCCTTTCCTTCGCGCGCATACAAGATCGCCTGGCGCTCCTCCTTATCCACCGTGCGGTCGGGGATGCCGTCAAGGATACGCTGGGCATCCTCATACCGCTCTTCCTGCATGGCTTTCGCGATGAGCATTGCGGACGCCTGATCCCTCACTGCCGGCACAACGCTCTTCATCAGCTAGCGACCGTCAGCACAATTGACGCGCCCTCATGTTTTCGGCAGGAAATCTAACCGCTGGTTAAAACAATCATGCCCCCGGCGCGACCGCACCGGGGGCATGCAAGCATCTCTAGTCGAAAACGCCGCCTACAGCACACCATCCAACATGAGGTTCACCTTGAGCACGTTGACCGTGGGCTCGCCGAAGACGCCCAGGAATCGGCCCTTGGTGCACTGGGCGATGATGTCGCGCACCTCGCCTTCGCTCTTGCCCGTGGCCTTTGCCAGGCGCGGTACCTGGTACTCGGCGGCATCGGGGGAGATCTCGGGGTCGAGCCCTGAGCCGGAACACGTCACCAGGTCGACGGGCACGGCATCCATGTCGGCGTCGGGATTGGCGGCGCGAATCTTCTCGACGCGCTCGTCCACAAGCTGCCGGTACTCCTCGCTCGCCGGGGAGAGGTTGGACGGGGCGCTGTAGGCCATGAGCCCGCCGTCCTCCCCCTCGACGATAGTCACGTTCTGGATACGGCCCCACATGTGGTCCTCATCCTCGAAGTTCTGACCGATCAGCTCGGAGCCCACGATCTTGTCGTCGACCTTGATGAGCGAACCGTTCGCCTGATACGGGAACGCAACCTGGGCGATGCCGGTCACGACGAGCGTATAGCCCAGGCCGCAGACAACGGTAAACAGCGCGAACACACCCAGTGCACGCGATGCAACACCTTTGAACATACAAACCTCCACTTACATAATGCCGCAGAACGCGAGTAGCATGTCGATGAGCTTGATGAATACGAACGGGGCAACGATGCCGCCCAGACCCCACACGAGCAGGTTGTGGGTCAGCAGCTGTCCGGACGGGACCTCGCGGTACTTAACGCCCTTCAGCGCGGCGGGGATCAGCGCGACGATAACGAGCGCGTTATAGATGATGGCCGAAAGAACCGCGGACAGCGGGCTTGCCAGACCGAGGATGTTGAGCGCGCCAAGGCCCGGGTAGATCGGCGAGAACAGGGCCGGGATGATAGCGAAGTACTTCGCCACGTCGTTGGCCACCGAGAAGGTCGTGAGCGAACCGCGGGTCATGAGCAGCTGCTTGCCAATACGCACAACCTCGATGAGCTTGGTGGGGCTGGAGTCGAGGTCGACCATGTTGCCGGCCTCCTTGGCAGCCTGGGTGCCCGTGTTCATGGCCACGGCGACGTCGGCCTGGGCCAGAGCGGGCGCGTCGTTGGTGCCGTCGCCGGTCATGGCGACCAGGTGGCCCTCACGCTGGAACTCGCGGATCTTCTCGAGCTTGCCCTCAGGGGTGGCCTCGGCCAGGAAGTCGTCAACGCCGGCCTCGGCGGCGATTGCCGCGGCGGTGAGCGGGTTGTCGCCCGTCACCATGATGGTCTTAATGCCCATGCGGCGCAGGTCGGCGAACTTCTCCTTAACGCCGGACTTGATGATGTCCTTGAGGTACACAACGCCCAGCACGCGGCAGTTCTTGGTCACGACCAGCGGGGTGCCGCCGGCCTTGGCGATGCGCTCGACGACCTCGTCGCACTCCTGGGAGAACACGCCGCCGGCTGCCTCCACATAGGTGCGCACGGAATCGGCAGCGCCTTTGCGGATCTCATTGCCCTCGTAGTTCACGCCGGACATACGCGTTGCCGCGGTGAACGGGATGAACTCCATACCCTTATCCTCGAGCGTGCGGCCGCGCAAACCGAACTGCTCCTTGGCGAGCACGACGATGGAACGGCCCTCGGGGGTCTCGTCGGCCAGCGAGGAAAGCTGAGCGGCATCGGCCAGCTCCGCGGGATCGACACCGTCGACCGGGATGAACTCGGCGGCCTGGCGGTTACCCAGGGTGATGGTGCCGGTCTTGTCGAGCATGAGGATGTCGACGTCGCCGGCGGCCTCGATGGCGCGGCCAGACATGGCCAGCACGTTGGCCTCGTTCAGACGGCTCATGCCGGCGATGCCGATGGCGGACAGCAACGCACCGATGGTAGTGGGAGCTAGGCACACGAGCAGCGCCACGAGCGTGGTCACGGCCGTGGGGTTGACCATGTCGTTAAGACCGGCCGAGAAGCAGGAGTAGCAATACAGGGCCAGCGTGACCAGGATAAAGACGATGGAGAGGGCCACCAGGAAGATCTCCAGAGCGATCTCGTTAGGGGTCTTCTTGCGCGCGGCGCCCTCGACCATCGCGATCATCTTGTCCAGGAAGCTCTGGCCGGGCTCACTGGAGATCTTGACGACGATCCAGTCGGACAGCACCGTGGTACCGCCGGTAACGGCAGAGCGGTCGCCACCGGCCTCGCGGACCACGGGGGCGGACTCGCCGGTGATGGCGGACTCGTCAACGGAGGCAGCGCCCTCGATGACGTCGCCGTCGCCGGGGATCTGCTCGCCGGCGCGTACGATCACCAGGTCGCCGCGCGTGAGCTCGGTGCCGGGAACGACGGTGAAGTGCTCCTTGTCCTCAACGGACTCGATGCGATGGGCCTCAACATCCTTTTTGGCCGCACGCAGGGAATCGGCCTGAGCCTTACCGCGGCCCTCGGCAAGCGCCTCGGCGAAATTCGAGAACAGGTCGGTGAGCCACAGGATGACCGCGATGGCGACCACATAGTAGGTGGGCACACCCGCGTCCTGCACACCAAAGATGGAAGCGACGGCCAGGACGGAGGTCATGACGGCGGAAAGCCACACCAGGAACATGACCGGGTTTTGAATCTGGACGCGAGGATCCAGCTTGGCAAACGAGTCGCGGACCGCGCGGCCCATCATGTCTTTTTGCATAGCCATAAATCTGCGCCCTCCTTTACGCAATCATCTGGAAGAACTCGGCAACGGGGCCAAGCGCCAGGGCCGGGAAGAAGCTCAGGGCACCGATCAGCAGAACGATGAACACGAGCAGGAATACGAACATGCCGTTGGTGGTAGACAGGGTGCCGGCGCTCTCGGCGACCTTACCCTTCTTGGCCAGCGAGCCGGCGATAGCCAGCGTGCCGATGATGGGCATGAAGCGGGCGAACAGCATCTCGAGACCGAGCATGACGTTGATCCAGGGAATGTTGCAGTTCATGCCTGCAAACGCCGAGCCGTTGTTACCGCCGCATGAGGTGAAGGCATACAGCACCTCGGAGAAGCCGTGAGCGCCGCCATTGTTGAGCTGGTCGGCAAGACCGGGCACCATGCAGGCGATGGCCGAGCACACCAGAATGGCAAACGGAGTTGCCAGGCACAGGACAACTGCCCAGCGCATCTCACCCGGCTCGATCTTCTTGCCCAGGAACTCAGGCGTGCGTCCGACCATGAGACCGGCGATGAACACCGTGAGGATGGCGAAGCCGATCATGCCGTACAGGCCGCAGCCCACGCCGCCGAAGACGACCTCGCCCAGAGCCATCTGAAGCATCTGGACAAAACCGCCCAGCGGGGTGTAGGAGTCGTGCATGGAGTTAACCGAGCCGTTGGAAGCGGCGGTGGTGTAAGCCGACCACGTGGAGGAGGCGGCGATACCGAAGCGGCTCTCCTTGCCCTCCATGTTGCCGCCGGCCTGGCCGTCGGTCATCTCGATATTGACCGCTCCGCCATCGGCCAGCTGCGGGGTACCCGCATGCTCGTTGACGGCGATGATGCCGGTGAAGATCACCAGCAAGATGAACATGGCGGCAAAGATGGCCTTGCCCTGCTTGGTGTTCTTGACGCCGATACCGAAGGTGAAGCAGCAGGCGGCCGGGATCAGCAGCAGGCTGGTCATCTCGATGATGTTGGTGAAGGCGCTGGGGTTCTCATACGGATGGGCGGAGTTCACGCCAAAGAAGCCGCCGCCGTTGGTGCCGGACTGCTTGATGGCGACCTGAGGAGCCGCGGGGCCCTGGGGCAGGAACTGCTCGGTGACCACGCGTGCGTCCTCGACGACCTTGCCATCGACCTTGACCGTGTCGCCCTCGATCTGGGCGCCGTCGATGACGCTCCAGCCGCCGTCTGCATTAGGCTGGACAGCGACGGGCTCTACGAGCTCAGCCTTCTGAGCCGGCTGGAAGTTGGAGATGACGCCACCGGCAGCCAGGCAGACGCCCAACACGAGGTTCAGCGGGATGAGCACATACAGGACGGTGCGGGTGAGGTCGACCCAGAAGGAACCCAGACCCTGCTCCTTGACCTGACGGAAGCCGCGGATCAGTGCGAACATGACCGCGATACCGGTGCCGGCGGAAACGAAGTTCTGCACGGTGAGACCCATGAACTGCACAAGGTAGGACAGGGCGGTCTCGCCGGAATAGGACTGCCAGTTGGTATTGGTGATAAAGGAGGCCGCCGTGTTGAACGACAGGTCCCAGGGCACGCTGGGCAGGTGCTGCGGGTTGCCCGGCAGGACAGCCTGGAGCATCTGGAGCACGACGAGCACCACGAGCCCGATACCCGAGAAGGCAAGGACGCTCACCAGGTAGTGCTTCCAACCCATCTGCTCATGCGAGTCAATGCGGAGCAGGCGATAGACGCCCCGCTCGACAGGTGCGAGCACGGGTGACAAAAAGGTATGCTCGCCGTCCATGACACGGGCCATGAACCGACCGAGCGGGATGGCCAAAACGACGAGCACGGCGAAGTACAGGATGTACTGAATTGCAGCGCTCATAGGTTACGAATCACTCCTCATCAAAATATAGATGTAGTAGATCAACAGGCCGATGCACGTGATGCCTATGATCGGGATCAGGACGTTCATGTAACTGCTCCTTCCGAGAATCACGGATGGCACCCTTCCCCGAGTGCCTGGTAACAGTAAACGGCGAAGCGGATTAAAACGGTGTTAGGGTGATGCCCTCCGGCCTTAAGATGCCGTAAAGATGCAGCTGAGCGGATGCGGCGCCCCGAACGGAGCCCTATACTCATCGCATGCTCGAGGCGGCCCATCCCGCCGCCGCAATCGATCCACACCGGCGAGAAAGGCCTCGCAATGTCACGCGCTGCATCCGACGTACGGGCGAACCCCGACCTCCTGCTCAGGGCGCTCGAACAGGACGCCCACACACAGGAGCGCCGCGGACGCCGAGGGCACCTCAAAATCTTCTTCGGGTACGCCGCGGGCGTGGGCAAAACCTACGCTATGCTCCAGGCCGCGCACGCCGCCAAGAGGCGCGGCGTGGACGTCGTCGCCGGCTATATCGAACCTCATGAGCGCCCCGAGACGGCGCGCCTGTCGCGGGGCATCGAGCGCATCCCGCACATGTCCATCGAGCACAACGGCATCGAACTCGCGGAATTCGACCTCGACGCCGCCCTGGCCCGTGCGCCGCGGCTAATCCTCGTCGACGAACTCGCGCATACCAATGCACCGGGCTGCCGCCATGAAAAGCGCTATCAAGATGTCGAGGAGCTCCTGCGCGCCGGCATAGACGTCTACACCACGGTCAACGTCCAGCACATCGAGAGCCTGAACGACATGGTGGCCTCCATCACGGGCGTCGTCGTGCGCGAGCGCATCCCCGACCGCGTCTTCGATGACGCCGACCAGGTCGAGCTCGTGGATATCGAGCCCGAGGACCTGCTCGAGCGCCTCAAGGCCGGACTCGTGTACCGCGCGGCGCAGGCCGACCGCGCACAGCGCAATTTCTTCAGCATCGAGAACCTCACGGCATTGCGCGAGATCGCCCTGCGCCGCTGCGCCGACCGCACGGGACGCCTCGCCGACGCCGCGCGCGTGCTCGGCAACCGCGACTACTACACCAGCGAGCGCATCCTGGTCTGCCTCTCCCCCGCCCCCACGAACCCGCGCATCGTGCGGGCGGCCGCGCGGCTGTCGAAGGCCTTCCACGGCGAGCTCGTCGCCCTGTTCGTCGAGAGTCCGCGAACCCAGACCATGGACGAGGACGAACGTGCGCGCCTCTCATCGAACAGCGCCCTCGCCGAACAGCTCGGCGCGCAGGTGGAAACGGTGTATGGGGACGACATCGCCTTTCAGATCGCCGAGTTCGCGCGACTGTCCGGCATCTCGAAGATCGTCATGGGGCGCACCGGCGAGGCGCACGGCCTGCATCACGCGCTCTTCGGACGCAAGTCGCTCGTGGAGAGGCTGATCGCCATCGCGCCGAACCTCGACATCTACATCATCCCCGATCAACCGGCGCCGGCCAGGCGGGGCCACGACCGGCAAGCTGCCTCGGGACCCCATCTGCCGAGCAGGCGGGACATGTTACTCACGCTGGGCCTATCCGCCATCGCCACGGCAGTTGGCACCGCATTCCGCGGACTCGGGTTCGCCGACTCGAGCATCATCTCCCTTTACATCCTCACGGCCCTGCTCACGGCCGTCACGACCACGGGGCGCGTCTGCACCATCGTGTCGAGCATCCTCTCGGTGGTGCTCTACAACTTCTGCTTCGTGACACCGCTGTTCTCATTCGACAGCTACGACCGAAGCTACCTCGTGACCTTCGCCATCATGTTCGCGACCGCGATGGTGGCCGCCGAACTCACCGCGCGCCTCACCGACAACGCGCGCGCCTCGGCGAAAAACGCCTTCAGGACCCGCGTGCTCCTCGAAACCAACCAGCTCCTGCAACGGGCCCAGGGACCCCAGGCGCGAGCGCGCGTCGCCATGAGCCAACTCGTGAAGCTCCTCAGGCTCGACGTCGTCTTCTACCCCGCAGACGGCGACCTGCTCGGGGAGCCGCTGTATGAGAGCGCCGGGGCCGAAGACCACCGCACGTCCCTGTTCACCGAATACGAACGCGCCGTGGCGACGTGGACTTTCAACAACAACAAGCACGCCGGGGCGAGCACTCACACCCTGCCAGAGGCGCAGTGCCTCTACCTTGCGGTACGCGCGGGCAACGAGGTGTTCGGCGTCGTGGGCATCGATCTGAAGGGACGCGTGCTCGAGGCGTTCGAGCACTCCATCGTCCTGTCGATCGTCGGCGAGTGCGCGCTCGCCCTCGAGAGCGACAAGGCGGCGCGAGAGCGGGAGGAGGCCGCCGTGCTCGCCAAAAATGAACAACTGCGCGCCAACCTGCTTAGATCCATCGGCCATGACCTGAGGACGCCCCTCACCGCGATCTCGGGGTCGGCCGCGGTGCTGCGCGATGGTGGGGAGAAACTCGAGGACGCGAAACGACTCGAGCTCGCGGACGCCATTTATAACGACTCGCTCTGGCTGATCGACACCGTCGAGAACCTCCTCGCCATCACCCGCATCGAAGATGGCGACATGCAACTCAACCTCACGTCGGAACTCATGGACGAGGTCATCGCCGCCGCACTCAGCCACGTCGCCCGCGAATCGCACGGGCACCGCGTGACCATCACGCACACGGACGAGATCCTTTTGGTGAAAATCGATGTCCACCTCATCATGCAGGTGCTCACGAACCTCATCACGAACGCGTTCAAATACACGCCGAAGGGCTCGACCGTGACGATCGGCGCGCGACGGGAGGGTTCATCCGTCGTCGTAGAGGTCGCCGATGACGGCCCGGGTGTCTCCGATCGCGACAAGCCCCGCGTCTTCGACCGCTTCTTCATCGCCGAGGGCCCTCGCCCCGTCGACTCCCATCGAAGCTTCGGCCTCGGTCTGTCGTTGTGCCGCTCCATCATCGAGGCGCACGGGGGTATCATCGAAGTCGCCGACAACAAGCCCCATGGAGCGGTCTTCCGCTTCACCCTTCCCGCCGAGGAGATCGAGATACATGAATGACGCCGCGCACTCAAGCATCCTCGTGGTCGAAGACGACCCGGCGGTCCGTAACCTCGTGACGACCGCTCTCGACCTGCACGGCTACAGCGTCGAGAAGGCGACGGACGGCGAGACCGCCATCATGGACGCGGCATCGCGCAACCCCGACCTGATCATGCTCGACCTCGGCCTGCCGGACATCGATGGCGTCGAAGTCATCAACAAGATCCGCAGTTGGTCGGCCGTTCCCATCATCGTCATCTCGGCGCGCGTCGAGGACTCGGATAAGATCGGCGCTCTCGACGCCGGCGCCGACGACTACCTGACGAAGCCGTTTTCGGTTGAGGAGATGCTCGCCCGCGTCCGCGCCAACCTGCGGCGCTCGACCATGATCACCGCCGAATCCGTCGAGGCGAGCACCTTCGACAACGGAGGCCTGCACATCGATTACGCCGCGGGATACGCCGAGCTCGACGGCGAGCGCCTCTCGCTCACACCCACCGAGTACAAGCTCCTTGTGCTTTTGGCGAAAAACGTCGACAAGGTGCTCACGCACACCTTCATCACGCACGAGATCTGGGGGACGAGCTGGGACAGCGACATCGCGAGCCTACGCGTGTTCATGCGAACCCTGCGCAAGAAGATCGAGGCCGACCCATCGCATCCCACTATGATCCAGACGCACGTCGGAGTGGGCTACCGCATGCAGCGCCTCGAGCCCCGCTAAGCCTCGTCGCCGAAGGAGATGCCGAGGGCGCGGGCCTCACGCACCAGGTCGCTGGCAGGGTCGACGTGCTTGAGCTTGCCGGCGACCTCCGCCAGCGGTACGCGGCGCATCTCGCCGTCGCGCTGGGCCACCATAAAGCCGTACTCCCCCTCCAAGCAGCCCAACGCCGCCTCGACGCCACACTGTGTGGCGAATACGCGGTCCTGCGCATCGGGCTGACCGCCGCGCTGGGTGTGCCCGGGCACCGCCACACGGGTCTCGCGCCCGCAGCGCGCCTCGACCTCACGGGCGATGTCGTAGGCGATAGACGGCGACGTGCGCGCCGCCACGAGCTTCTTGTACTCCTTCTTGGACAGCGCCGCCTCCTCGCGAGAAATGGCGCCCTCTGCGACCACGATGATGGTGAAGCGCGCACCCGACTGCATACGGCGGTCGATCGCGGCGATCACGTTATCCATCTCGTAGGGGATCTCGGGGATCAGGCACACATCCGCACCGCCGGCGACGGCGGAATACAGGGGAATCCAACCGACCTTGTGCCCCATGATCTCGATCACAAAGACACGGCCGTGGCTGCTCGCGGTGGTGTGGATGTCGTCGATGCACTTGGTCGCGATCTCGACCGCACTCGTGAAGCCGAAGGTGATGTCGGTCCCCCATGTGTCATTGTCGATGGTCTTGGGCAGCGCGATCACGTTCAGGCCCTCCTGCGCCAAGCGGTTGGCGGTCTTGGTGGAGCCGTTTCCGCCCAGCATGAACAGGCAGTCGAGGCCGAGTTCGCGATAGGTCCCCTTCATAGCGGCGACCTTGTCCACGCCGTCGGCCTCGGGAATATCGAGGCGCTTGAAGGGTGT
The DNA here is from genome assembly GCF_000156175.1 of Collinsella intestinalis DSM 13280. Taxonomy (GTDB): domain Bacteria; phylum Actinomycetota; class Coriobacteriia; order Coriobacteriales; family Coriobacteriaceae; genus Collinsella; species Collinsella intestinalis. The sequence continues at coordinate 111,211 of NZ_GG692710.1, read as the reverse complement.
GCGGCTCGTGCCCAAGATCGTGCCGCCGCGCGTGAGGATGCCGCTGAAGTCGGCGGGGGTCATCTTACGGAATCGCTTGTAGATGAGGCCCTGATAGCCATCTTCGAAACCGAAGATCTCGACCGGCTCTCCCGAGCGATGGTCGAGAGTCTTGACGATGCCACGCATCGTCGCGTTGAGCGCCTGGCAGTCGCCGCCGCTGGTCAAAAGGCCGATTCGAACCATAGGTACCCCTCACGTTCATGGTGCGCGCCCGCCGATGGGACGGCATCCGAGGTCTTCTCACACGTTCATCAGTGTACGCCCAACGGCGCCTCACGCGGCTCATCCGCGCCCATCGCTTACATTCACGCGAGTCTTTAACACGTTCGAAAGCAGCGTGTAAAGAGCTCATCATGACTGCGCGCTACACTCGGGTTCAGTCCGGACACGGCGATAACCTTGAGACATTCATGTGACTTCGCAGCATCATCACTTCCAGGTATCGCCGCAACACACGAGGGGGCCATCATGGGCAATGACGGACACGATAAGAAGCGCGACATGACCTACACCCAGAACCGAGAGCTCTCCTGGCTCCGATTCGACGAGCGCGTGCTCGCCGAATCGATGGATGAATCCGTGCCGCTGTTCGAGCGCCTGAAATTCATCGCCATCTTCGAGAGCAACATGCGCGAGTTCCTCATGGTCCGCATGGGCGGGCTCTCGAGCCTGGCGACCCTCAAGCGCCAACCGCGCGACAACAAGAGCGGCATGACCCCCTCCGAGCAGGTCGCCGCCGTGTTCTCCGAACTGCCGGGGCTGTTCTCCAAGGCCTCGGCATCCTTCGACGCCATCGAATCCCTCTTGCGCGTCAAGGGCATCGAACGCATCACGCCCGCGGAGCTCATTGGGACCGAGCGCGACACGGTGCGGAGCTATTTCAACCGCAACGTGCAGCCCATCTTCTCCCCGCTCATCATCGACCCGCGCCACCCGTTCCCCAACCTCCGCAACGGGGCCCTCTACGTGGTCTGCACGCTCGCGTCCGCATCCGAGGATGAGCAGGGCCTGCTCGGCATCATCGAGGTGCCGACCTCCCTTCCGCGTGTGATCGAGGTCTCCAACGAGAACGGCCTGTTGCGCTACATCCTGCTCGAAGACACCATCCTGGCATGTCTCGATTCATGCTTCGGCGCCTACGCCCCGCAGGACAGCGCCGTGATCCGCGTCACCCGCAACGCCGACCTCGATCCGGACGGCGAGGGAGTCGAGGAGGACGAGGACTACCGCCAGCACATGAAGAAGGTGCTCAAGAAGCGTCTGAGGCTGCAGCCCGTGCTGCTCGCCATTCACGGCGATCTGGGCAGAGATGCCGTCAAATCCATCCGCAAGGCGCTGCACCTGACCCAACAGGCGGTGCTTTCCGTGACTATGCCCCTCGACCTCGGCTTCATCTTCTCCCTTGAGGGAAAGCTCCCCGCAGCGGCGCGCGAGAAGCTCCTGTTCCCCCCGTTCGCACCGCAGCCGAGCCCCATGTTCTGCCCGGGCGAACCCATGCGCGAGCAGGTGCTCGCCGGCGACAAACTGCTCTTCTATCCATATGAGTCCATGAACACGCTGCTCGACCTCATCAATGAGGCGGCGCACGACGACGACTGCATCTCGCTGCGCATCACCCTCTACCGTGTGGCCCGCCAGTCGCGCTTGTGCGAATCCCTGATTTCGGCCGCCGAGCACGGCAAGGAGGTCACGGTCCTCATGGAGCTGCGCGCCCGCTTCGACGAGGAGAACAACATCGCCTGGGCGGAGCGCCTCGAAGAGGCAGGCTGCACGGTCATCTATGGCGCCGAGGGCTTCAAATGTCATTCCAAGATCTGCCAGCTCACCTATCACGACCAGGGGCGCATCGAGCGCATCACGCTCCTGGGCACGGGCAACTTCAACGAAAAGACGGCGCGCCTGTACTCCGACTTCATGCTCATGACGGCGCATGAAGGCATCGGCGAGGACGCCAATGCGTTCTTCCGCAACCTGACGCTGGGTAACCTGCACGGCGAATACCGTTATCTCGGTGTCGCGCCCGCCGGTCTCAAACCACTCGTCATGGACGGCCTCGACCGCGAGATCGCCCGTGCACGCGCCGGCATGCCCGCGCACGCCTTCTTCAAGATGAACTCTCTGACCGACCGTGAAGTAATCGACAAGATCGCCGAAGCGAGCCGCGTGGGCGTGCGCGTCGACATGATCATCCGCGGCATCTCATGCATGCTGCCGGGTATCGAGGGCAGCACCGACAACGTGCACATCCGCTCGATCGTCGGGCGCTTCCTGGAGCACGCGCGCGTCTACTCGTTCGGCGAGGAGGCGGATACGGTGTACCTGTCCAGCGCCGACATGATGACGCGCAACACCGAGCACCGTGTCGAGATCGCCTATCCCGTCCTCGACCCCACCTGCCGCGCCATGGTGCGTGACTACATGGCCGACCAGCTGCGCGACAACGTGAAGGCCCGCGAGCTCGACGCACGCGGACGCTGGGTCCCCGTTGCCCGCGCGGAGGACGAGGCGCCCTTCAACGCGCAGGAGCACTTCATGACGCAGGCCATCGAGCGCGCCCGAACCGCGGAAGAGGAACGCGCGCGGCGAGCCGACGAGGTCGAACGCGCCACGCGCGACAAGATCGTGCGCTTCGCACAAGCCCCGGCCAGCACGAACACATGCGGGCCCGCTCCCGCCAAAGGGGAGATCGTCCAGGCCGAGGCGACCATCATCGCGCCGGCGCCCCATCCCGCCGAGGGCCGCTTCAAGCGCGGCTGGCGCATGATTGTGAGTGGCGTCAAGGAGATGCTCTCCTAAGGAACCCCAATGTGTAATTGGGGACGGGTGCGTTTTACACATCCAGACGAGTGCGCGCCGAGGATTCACCCCTCGGCGCGCTCATTTTCAACCTCAAAAAAGGACTGTCCCTAAATTGAGGTCTCTAGGCGCTCGCTCGCCTCGAGCCATGCCATCTCGAGCTCGTCGAGCTCGTCGCGAGCGGCAGCGACGGCATCCTGCTGAGCGGCGAGCGCGGCAAAGTCGGTGGGATCGATGCCGAACATCCCCCGCTCCAGCTCCTCGACCTTGGCGCGACGCGTCTCCATCTTGCGCTCGAGGGAGGCGACCTCCTTTTTTAGGCGCTGACGCTCCGCATTCGAGAGCCCGTTCCGAGGACCCTGAGCGCCCGTCTGCGGGACGTTCGAAAGATTGGGGTCACCCCCCTGACCGCCGTTGAATCCGGGGGCCTGAGGACGCGCGGAGCCGCCCGCGCTCAAGCCCTCCGTCAACCGGAGATACTCATCCACGCCACCCGGCACGTGTCGCAGGGTACCGCCGATGAGCGCCCACTGCTGGTCGGTCACGCGCTCCATGAGGAAGCGGTCGTGCGTGACCAGGATGAGCGTTCCGGGCCAACTGTCCAGCAGGTCCTCCACGAGCGCGAGCATATCCGTATCCAAGTCGTTGCCGGGCTCGTCCAGGATGAGCACGTTAGGCTCCTCCAAAATAGTGAGCAGCAGAGACAGGCGGCGCTTCTGACCACCGGAAAGATCCTTGATGCGGCTCCACATCTGTTGCTGCGTGAAGCCAAGGCGCTCAAGGAGCTTCTCGGGGCTCGTTTCCTTGCCCTCCACCATCACATAGCGCTTGCCACGGGCGAGCACCTCTCGAATCGCATCGTTCTCGACGGGCTTCAGCTCATCGAGCTGCTGGGAGAGAACGCCGAAGCGCACCGTGGACCCGATCTTCACCCGACCGCGGCGAGGGCTGAGCTTGCCCTGGATGACGTTGAGCAGCGTGGTCTTGCCCGCGCCGTTCTCGCCCAACAGACCGTACCGGTCGCCGGCGCCGATGAGCCACGTCACATCCGAGAGCACGGGACGTGGGGACGCGGGAGCGCCAGACCCGTCCTCCACCGCACCGTTCTCATATCCCGCATCGACGTCGATCACATCGATGACCTGCTTGCCCAAGCGGCTCACCGCGAGGCGCTTCAGCTCGAGTTCGTTGCGCACGGGAGGAACGTCGGCAATGAGCTCGCGTGCCGCCTCGACGCGGAATTTCGGCTTGGTGCTTCGCGCCTGCGCACCGCGCGAGAGCCATGCGAGCTCCTTGCGCGCCATGTTCCGGCGGCGCTCCTCAGTCACAGCGGCCATGCGATCGCGCTCGACACGCTGCAGGATATAGGCGGAGTAGCCGCCCTCGAACGGATCGACGCAGCCGTCGTGCACCTCCCACATGGAGGTGCAGACCTCGTCGAGGAACCAGCGGTCGTGCGTGACGACGAGCATGGCGCCATTGCCGCGCTGCCAACGGGACTTGAGATGTTCGGCGAGCCAGTTGATGGTGCGCATGTCCAGATGATTGGTGGGCTCGTCCAACATCAGGACGTCATAGTCCCCGATGAGCAGGCGCGCCAGGTCCACACGGCGGCGCTGGCCACCGGACAGCTCCCCCACCAGGCCCTCCCAGGGCACATCCGCGATGAGGCCGTCCAGGATCTGACGGACGCGCGGGCTCGCGGCCCACTCGTACTCGGGAAGATCGCCCACCACGGCCCTATGCACCGTGGAGGCGCTGTCGAGCGCATCGCGCTGCCCGAGCACGCCGACCGTCACATCGCGGCGGCGCGTCACGCGCCCCGCGTCCGGCGGAACCGCCCCGGAAAGCACGCCGAGCAAGCTCGACTTGCCGTCGCCGTTCTTGCCGACGATGCCGATACGGTCGCCCTCATTGACGCCCAGGGTCACGTCCTGGGCGATCAACTTGGTAGGAAACTCCAGATGCACGCTGTCGCAGCCGAGCAGAATGGCCATATCAACGCTCCTCGCTTATCTTTGCACAGCCCTTCATCTTACCAGCCGTCCATACTACCGAGCAGCGCGTATGGGTAGAAGCTATAGCGTTGTCATCGATAGGAGGATCCCATGACCATCAACCCCGGCGAGTTCACGTTCCGCGCCGCATGCCACGAGGACCTGGACGAATTCGCCGACCTGTACTGCACGCTGTGGACCAACAGCCTCCGCAACCGCGGCGACTTTGAAGACGCCATGTTGGCCGGGCGGTACAACATCTCCATGCAGCTCAACCGCTCCCCCATCACGATCGTCGCGGAAGCGGGCGGCAAGCCGATCGCCCTGTGCTGCGTCGGCGTGTTCGACGATGGCAAGCCGCGCGTGAACGAGTATTGGCACGAGCGCTACGAGGACCTGTTGGCACAGGCGACCGCGCGCCTCGAGCAAGGCGGCGACGAGCGCCTGGCCGGCTGCCTGTTCGGCGACACGCGTGAGAAGGCCACGGCCGACCGTTTTGCCGCCACGGGCAACGAGTTCGCGCAGGCGCAGATCAACCTGCTCATCATCCGTCCCGAATTCCAGGGCAAGGGCCTGGGAGGAGAGCTGCTGCGACGCGCCCGCACCGCGATTCGGGAAGCCGGTTGCACCAAGTTCTTCCTCATGACCGACAGCGAGTCCGATTGGCATTTCTACGACCATATCGGCATGACTCGCATCGCGGAGGACCACAGCCAGGATACGGGCGACGGGTTCACGGTGTACATGTACGGCGACGAAGCGTAACGGATACCCAACAGCTCGGACAGGACTACATAAGGTCCGCTGCTCAAACAGTCCTGCGCAAGACGAAGGCCCCACCGGGGCCTTCTTTGCGTGCGGAACTCGCGACGGACCTTATATGGTCCTGTCCGAGCCGACACTCGGTTGCAGCTGGCTTCGAGCACGCGTTCATGGGCAAGCTCGTATCCCACCCCGAACGCACAACCGGACCTTTACCTGGCTGCGACTTTGAAATCAAATGAACGTAGCTCGAGGCGGGGGCATATTTCCGCAAGGCGTTTTTGTGATGCCGAAGGCGAACCACGCCTGGAGGAATTATGCCCGCCGCCTCGAGCGGACGGGCTGATTGCCCCCCTACGAGAACATACCCGTAAGGTAATCGTTCAGGCGCTTATCCTTGGGGCGCTGGAAGATCTGGTCGGTCTCGCCGCACTCAACCATGTCGCCCATGTAGAAGAAAGCGGTGCGGTTGGACACGCGGCTCGCTTGCTCCATGTTGTGCGTCACAATCACGATGGCGCGCTCTTTGACCACGCTCTGCATGAGCTCCTCGATCGCCAGGGTCGAGATCGGGTCGAGGGCCGAGCAGGGCTCGTCGAACAGGATGACGTCCGGATGCATGGCGAGCGTACGGGCGATGCACAGACGTTGCTGCTGACCACCGGAGAGCGAAAATGCACTCTGGTTCAACTTGTCCTTAACCTCGTCCCACAGGGCGGCGCCGCGCAGAGACTCCTCGACCAAGGCATCGAGATTCTCCTTGCCACGCAGGCCGTGGCGCTTGGGCGCGAACACGATGTTCTCGTAGATCGTCTTGTGGAACGGGTTCGGCTGCTGGAACACCATGCCGATCGAACGGCGCAGGTCGTAGAGGTTCTCCTCGCGCGTGTTGATGTTGCGCCCGTCGTAGATGATCTCGCCCTCGACGCGGCAACCCTTGATCTCGCGATTCATGAGGTTCAAGCTGCGCAGGAGCGTGGACTTGCCGCAGCCGGACGGGCCGATCAACGCGGTGATCTCACCCTTGTGAAACGCCAGCGAGGTATCGTGCAGCGCATGGTTCGAGCCGTAATAGACGTTGACGCCATGCGTCTCGAGCACGACCTCGGAGGTGGGGGCCATCTCGGCGGCGGCGGTGCCGATGACCACCTGGTCCATGGCGGTCTCGCCCGTAATCACTTCACTCATTCGGCGGTCATCCTTTTTGCCAGGGCCTTGCCCGCGAGGCGGGAGAGCACGTTGAACAGAAGCACGCAGATCATCAGCAAGGCGGCGGTTCCCCACACGATATGCTGGGCCTCGGGGCTGCCCTCGCCGTAGATCTTGTAGATGTGCACCGCGAGCGACTCGCCGGGGCGGAAGATGTTCCAGGCGCACGTGGGGCTGGAGAAGTTGAGCGTGAGGAAGTTCAGGCGCACCGGGCTCGACATGCCGGAGGTGAACAGCAAGGCCGCGGCCTCACCGAACACGCGGCCGGCGGAGAGCACGACGCCCGTGACGATGGCGGGCATGGCAGCCGGGATGAGCACGTGAACCGTGGCCTCCCAACGCGTAAGGCCCATGGCCAAGCATGCGTCGCGCTGGTGCTGGGGCACGTCCTCGAGCGCCTGCTGGATAACGCGCACCAGAATCGGGATATTGAACATGGTGAGCGCCACGGCACCGGAAATGATCGAGTACTTCCAACCGAAGTTCACGGAGAACACGAGGAAGCCGAACATGCCAACGACGATGGACGGCAGCGAGGACAGGGTCTCGATGGCCGTGCTCGCAATCGCGGTGATAGGGCCGTCCGGAGCGTACTCGGTGAGGAACACCGCGGCCCCAAGGCTCACCGGCACCGAGATCAGCAGCGTGATGACAAGCAGGTAGAAGGAGTCGAACAGCTGATAGGCAACGCCGCCGGCCGCGCCGTTGGAACGGCTCGGCTGCGTGAGGAAGCCCGGGGTCAGCAGGGTGGAGAGGCCCTCGTAGAGGATATAGGCCACCATCGACACGACGATGAGCATGACGAAGCACGCGATGCCGGTCAAAACGGCGGTGGCGATGCGGTCGCCGCGCTGGGCGCGCAGGATGTGGCCCTCGTCGATGGCGAGCGGGCGGGGTGCACCGGAAGCAGGTGCCTGAGTGGTGGTGCGCTTATCAGCCACGGGACTTCGCCCCCTTCTTGCCAATCATATGGATGATCAGGATAAAGATGAGCGACATGCCCATCAGCAACAGGCCAAGAGACCACAGCACGTCCTTCTGCACCGAGCCGTCGGCGTAGATCGCCATGCTGGTGGTGAGGGTCGTGGTGATGGTCGAGGCCGGAGACAGCAAAGACAGCGGCATGACCTCGGCACCACCGATAACCATGCGGACCGCGAGCGTCTCGCCGAAGGCGCGCGTCATGCCGAGAATGACCGCGGTCATGAGGGAGGGCATCGCGGACTTGATCACGACGTGGCGAATGGTCTGCCAGCGCGTGTATCCGAGCGCGAGCGAACCCTGGCGATAGCCATCGGGCACGGCGCGCAGGGCGTCCATGGAAAGTGTGGTCACCGTCGGCAAGATCATGATGGCCAGCACGACGGCGCCGGGCAGGATGCCCATGCCGGTCTGCGTGCCGAAGATGGCCTTGCAGGCGGCGACGACCACGTGGAAGCCGATGAGGCCGAACACGACGGAGGGAATACCCACGAGCAGCTCGACGAGCGGCTGGAAGATCTTCTTGCCGAAGTCCGGGCGAATCTCGACCGCAAAGATCGCCGACCCGATGGCGATGGGCAGCGCGATGGCGGTCGACAGCAGCGTGACCGCGAACGACGTGACGATGAGCGGCAACGCCCCGGTCTGCGGCAGACCGGTCTCGGGATCTATGTTGGCAAGGCTCCAATCGGTCCCGGTGAAGAAGCCGACGAGGTCCACGCCGTCCTTGAAGAAGGTGGAGAGGCCCTTTTGCGCGACCATGACGATAAGCGCGAGGACCAGCAATGTCACGAGCGCGACGCACGCGCCCGTGACACCAAAACCGACCTTCTCAAGGTTGCGCTTGGGCATCTGTTTTGCCATGACGCACCTTTCGAAAGGATATGTGAAGAGGGTCTTACTTCTCGGTGACGACGCCGTTCGCGTCCTTCACCACGGCCATCTTGGAGACCGGGATGAAGCCCTGCTCGGCAACGAGCTCGGCCTGGACGTCATCGGAGAGCATGTACTCGAGGAAAGCCTTGGTGGCGTCATCGGCGTCCTTGGCGCAGTACATGTGCTCGGTGGCCCAAATCGGGAAGGAGTTGTCGAGGACGTTCTCGCTCGCGGGCTCCACGCCGCCGACCTTGATGGCGGTGAACTTGGAGTCATCGAAGTGGGAGAAGTCGATGTAGGAGATGGCGTTGTCGGTGGAACCCATCAGGGTCTGGACGTCGCCGGACTTGTCCTGCTCGGGCTGGGCGGGCTTGTAGGTGTTCTTCTCCTCGCCGAAGACGGCGGCCTCGAAGGTGGCACGGGTGCCGGAGCCCTCCTTGCGGTTGACGACGACGATCTCGGCGTCCTCGCCACCGACCTCGCTCCAGTTGGTGATGGTGCCGCCGAAGATGCCCTTGAGCTGCTCGAGGGTCAGGTCATCGACGGTGACGTTCTTGGAGACAATCGGGCCCATACCCACGACGGCGACCTCGTGGTCGACGAGCTTGGCGGCGGCATCGGCGTCGAGCTTGGTCTCGGCGAAGACATCGGAGTTGCCGATGGTCACGGTGCCGGAGGACACGGCGGTGAGGCCGGCGCCGGAGCCGTTGCCGGAGCCGGAGATGACGCAGTCGGGGTTCTCGTTCATGAACTGCTCGGCCGCAGCCTCGACGAGGGCCTGGAAGGAGGAGGCGCCGTCGTAGGTGACCTCGCCCACGACGCCCGCGGCGGCATCGGCGGAACCAGCGGCAGGGGCCTCAGAGCCACCGCAGCCAGCCAGGCCGAGACCGGCCACGGCGGCGACACCGCCGGCAAGGCCGAGGAAGGAGCGACGAGAGCAGGAATAATCGAACATGGTTCTCCCTTCGAGAGCAACATCGGCGTGATTTCGCGCCGGACGGAAAAACTGGGGTCCATCTTCATCCCCATGAGGCGTGTTCGGGCCCCATCCGTCGTACGGCAAGCACGATACCGCGCGCTCGCCGCCCATCCGCCCTCGTTCGCCGTCTCTTACGGCACTCTGACCGAGCATTACCACGTGCTTTGACCCGCCTTACAAGCGGCTTACATCACATGGAATGTCTTTCGATTTGACCCAATTGGGCACCTCTAATTCCCATGTGCCCAACGTCCCTTCCATTCGACCAGCGCCATACGCAAGTCCCCGCATCGCCCTGATAGCCTGCTTTTCCAGTCACGGCACTAGAAGGCAAAATATCTCCTCTCGCGGAATGCTCTGTCGTATTTCGGCTTGAAATAAGCCTCCCATTACCCGGACAGTAGTTTTCTGTCCAAGAAATGGGAGGCAGTCCAAGGTCAATAACCCATTTTGTTCGGTGGTCTAAAACCTTAGGCTCTTAATCACTCCAGGAGGCACTCATATGTAACGACAAAGCTCTCCCCCGTCATCAAATTACTGAGCAAAGCTCCGGTAGCAGCTCCATAAATATCCCGCTGAGGATCGAAGGGGACGAAGTCCCAATTCGTTTCAATCATTTTCTGCTTTCCATTAAACAGCTCCTGAATCGTTTCCCCAGCTTGGGATAGCGCGCACCAGGAATTTGAAAAACTGACAAGAGGGTTCTTCTGCGCCAATTGGAACTCTCCGAACTCTATTCGAACTGCCTCTTTGCCGTTCTCCCATGAAACACCCAAGCGAATCCGATAGATTAAATCAGATGTATCATCGCTCTCTTTTACAATTTCAGAGAACTGACCCTTTGCAATATCTTCCAAACTTAGACCGCCCGTCACAACAATGCCGCACTCCGCGCGCGATTGATTGGCGCCATAGGAAAAAAGGTTCAATCCTCCAGCTTCCATCTCGGGAACGAATGTCCTGCACTCACTTGCAATCTCTTTCCCATCAGCCACATCACAGATTCTTGCAGAAAGAGCAACCCTTGGATGTTCGGCCAAAGCACGGGCTCCCGCACCGTTAACGCCACCCTTCATGACACATGACGCCACCGATGGTACGATAAGGGCAGCATTAACAAACTGTCGCCTATTGATTAGAACGTTTTTCATAATTACCTCCTCAGAATTTGGAGAACAACCTCAGGGAAGCACATACCTTGGAGTATTGAAATCCTTTGGAAGATCGTGTTCCTCTATGTAATCCTGACTCACCCCAGGCCCATTAGGGTTAAATCTATAATAATTAGCCCGCCAAATATGCCAGGCAACGAAGATCGCGATGCACATGACAAGCAGCAACACGGCGGTTCGACAACCACGCTTCATTGCAATCCTAACCCTTGTAGCAAAAAACCCCAGAATGAAAACGGTATGGGGAAACATCGTATGGAAGGATTTCCAATTCAGCATCCCATCCATCGCACACCATCAGAGCGTTATAGTTCGCGCCGGTATAGTCGTTTTTCAAAGTAAGGTATCCGACAACCGCCATTGCATGACCATTGCCATTCGACTTTAGATTTGCAGCAAATTCCGACATTTGCTTGTCGTCGACAGCCTGTTTAAAAGATGACCATCCAGGAAATTCTTTGTATGTTGCCCGCACAGACATTCCCCTGCGCTTGCAAAACTCTGTTACGGCTGTCGGCACGTTTTTGGCGTATGTCGTACCGTAAACTACCTTTTCCGTAGTGGAAGAGATCTCGGTATCCGACAGGTCCCACAACTCGATATATTGAGATTTGATATTGCTGAGGCCGCCCATGTCGACATAATAGCTACACATTGTATACATAGATGACACTTCGCAGGCATAGCGACCGGTATTCACTTCCACAAACAATTGCGTTGGATTGGAATAGCCAGACAAGGCGTTGGCGGAAGTGACCTTATATCCCTGCTTGTACAATGTGGCGTGATCTGTAAACACCTCATCAAAACTAGTAGGATCTGATGAACGCGAAGAACGATCGCTTGAGGTACTCCACACATCGGTCACCTCAGGCAGAGAGACCAATTCGCCGGAATCAACCATAACGCCAGACCCACTCGAATCAAGCAGTGCATAAGAAAGGGCATCAACCGCAACTAGACGCAATCCATCGTTGTCGGAATAGCACGAGGGCAAACCGGAAAGAAAACTAGCTCCTTCGCTGTAGGAGAACTTTGCAATACACCAGTCACGAGAAAAATCGTAAACAACGTACCCGTGAGGATGCCCATCATGCAGGGCGTTCACAACATAACCGGTCGCATACCCATCAGGACCATACAGCTTTATTGCTTCGGAAGCAACGACATTGACAGGGAAGACGCCATTAAAAAATTGCTGCGCAAGTCCAGTTGCATCTTCAGAGGTAACTTCAACCGCATCACTAGGAAGCTCACTCGCTTCCATAGACACCGGCAATCCAAAGAGCATCAAAATAAGCAGCATCAAAGTCAGAGCGAGTTTTCGTAAAGCACAAATATGCATAATGCCTCCAACAATCGAGCCATTCTGCTGCGCGCAACTTGATTTAGAACGCTATCAAATCCGATGCGGTTCGAAGATAAGACTTCAATCAAATCGGTAAACGGTGTAAATCTTCGGCTCAACAGCTCTCAGCATGACCTATAGGGGCAAATACCGATTCTCTCAGCCGAAAGCAGCTCCGAAACTCAATCAGCGTGCCATCGTGCAACCAGTGAGGACCTAACACCATCTCTCAATTATTAAGAAGACGGCGTGCCGCAAATTGCAGCCCCATCCCCCAAAGGGCACCCCACGAGTGTCCCACACATGAAAAGGCGGCGTCACGATCGACCGTGACGCCGCCTTCACTTGGGCGCTAGTGCTTCTTTTTCGGGCACTTCTTCTTGGCAGGCTGACCCGCCTTCTTGGCGCTCGGAGCATCGTGGCGCTTGCGGTACAGATGCCCGCCGAACACCATCGACACGACGATAATGGCGATATAGAAGAGCTGCTCCCAGATATTCGGGGCCTCCATGCTAGAACTCCAATTCGTTCAAGCGTACGAGCGCGATGATGTACATCTTGAGGGCGTCTCGCAGGAGCTGCTCGTTGGCGGCCTCGTTCGGGCCATGCATGCTGCCCGCCCATGCGGGGAGCTCCAGGCCGTTGTCCTCGGGACCAAACGAGACGGCGCTCTTGAAGTTGCGCGCATAGGTACCGCCGCCCATGGAGAAGGGCTCTGCGGGCTTGCCCGTGACCTCACGGTACGTGTTGAGCAAGGCGCGAACCGCCGGGCTGTCAGCGGAGACGCTGAAGGGCTCCTTGGCGCGACCCGCGATGAACTCCGCGCCAAAGCGCGACGCATGGGCTCCGCAGATCATGGTCATCTCATCGGAGGTGGTGGAGTCGGGATAACGGACGTCGATGGTCTGAAGGATGTGACCGTCCGCGACCTCAATCGTGCCAGCGTTGCAGGTGAGGGCGCCAAAGGCATCGCTCTCAGCGGTGATGCCAAGCCCCTCCCCGGCCGTGCCCTCATGCACGACGGAGAGCAGGTCCAGATAGGAGCGCTCCGCGGGATCGAACAGGTCGGGCTGAGCGTCCATGACCTCGTGCAAGTAGCCCACCACGAGCGCGATGGCGTTGATCGTGCCCTCAGGAAGAGAGGCGTGCCCGCCGATACCCTGGGCGAAGATGCGTGTGCAGCCCTCGCCGGCATCCTCGAGCGTGATACGATCGGCGTTCGCCTGCGGAGCGGGAAGCTCGGACAGGGGCACGGCGATGATGCACTCGGACTGGCTGGGGATGGCGTTGGTCGCCTCGGCGCCGCTCCAAGAGCGAATGATGCCGCTCTCGATCTTCGCGCTCTTGAACGTGCCGCCAAAGCAGCCCTTCTCGGCATTGCACACGGGGAACTCGGCATCGGGGGTAAAGAGGAACAGTGGCTGCTCATGACCGGCCAGGTAGTGCTTGACGTCGGTCATGCCCACCTCCTCGTCGCAGCCGAGCAGCGCACGGAACGTGTAGCGCGGGGTGATGCCCTCACGCAGGAAGAACGCACCGGCATAGAGCGACAGGACAGCGGGGCCCTTGTCGTCGATCACACCGCGGCCGAGCAGCCAGCCCTCGCGACGCTCCATGGAAAACGGGTCGGTATTCCAACCGGGCCCAGCGGGAACGACATCGACATGCGCGATGGTGGCGAGGTGCTCTTCACGCTCGCCCGGGATGTCTGCGATTCCAACATAGCCGTCATCGTCGGTCACCTCGTACCCCAGGCGCTCGGCGATGCCCAAGCTGCAATCAAGCGCGTCACGCACGGACCTGCCGAACGGGGCGCCCGGATCGGCCGCCGAGTCATCGGCGACGGACGGACATGCCACCAGGGAGGCGATGTCGGAAACGACATCCTCCCAGACTTCATCAACGTAGTTCTCAACGCTCTCCATCACATCCGCGCGCATGGGCGCTCCCTTCCCTCAGATGATTCAACAATGAGTAATTATGCCCAATAACTCAGGCGGCAGGCGATGGCACGGACAAATGACCGATCGCAAATACCGCCAACGGCAAGCCGCACCGGCTACCACACTCCCAAAACGCGACCCACTTCGAGCATGTCCTTGCATACGGCGACTGCGCCAGCCTCCTCGAGCTCGCAAGGGACAGCGGCGCCCGAATAGATGCCGATACAGGGAATCCCAAGCTCGGCGGCACCCCGCACGTCATACATGCGGTCTCCCACCATCACGGCGTCGGCACTAGTCGCACCCAGGGCATCGAGCGCCGCGGCGATTGACTCCGCCTTGGTCTCGCGAAAACCGGGGATGCGCCCCGCAACGGCTTCGAATTGCGTGACGCCGAGGGAATCGAGCAACTTGCACGTCGGCGCCTCGACGCGCGACGTCGCCACAGCCAAACGCTTGCCAAAGGCCACCAGCGCATCGAGAAGGTCGGCGGTATGCGGGAAAAGCGGAATATCGGCCGGCGTGACCGTGCGCTCGAACAGCGCGCGATACTCGGCGGCAACAACCTGCACCTCTTGCTCCCCCATATCCGTGACGAGCTTGATCCCGATCTCAAGCGGCGGCCCAATCAAAGGCAGCATCTGTTCTTCGCTGAGCTCGTACCCGTGATTCGAAAGGACCGATCCCACCGCGCGCATAATGGCCGGCTGGGTATCGGCGACCGTACCGTCAAAGTCGAACAGCACCACAGGCCTCTCGCGTATCGGCAAGCCGTCGAATTCATGCATGGGCTCCACTCGCACCTTTCCAAACTTCCTTTTCTTTATGAAAAAGACCCCGGCGGACACATGCCCGTCGGGGTCTGCAGCGAACCTAGGGTTCAAAGGCGATATGCCGGAGATTTACTCGGCGTCCTCGGCCTTCTCCTCACCCTCGAGCGGGGTGACCTCGATCTCGATGCCGAGGGTCTCGGCAGCGGACTTCATGGACAGGGAGATGCGACGACGGTCGAGGTCGATCTCCATGACCTTGACCTGGACCTTGGAGCCCACAGCGGTGACCTGGGCAGGCTGATCCACGTGCTTGTTGGCCATCTCGGAGATGTGCACGAGACCCTCGATGCCGTCACCGAGGTCGACGAACGCGCCAAAGGGCACGAGCTTGGTGACGGTGCCCTCGACGATGGCGCCCACGGGGTACTTCTTGACCAGGGCACGCCACGGATCCTCGGTGGTCTGCTTGAGACCGAGGGAGATGCGCTCGCGGTTCAGATCGACGTCGAGCACCTCGACCTCGACCTCCTGGCCGACCTTGACAACCTCGGAGGGGTGGTTGACGTGGTTCCAAGAAAGCTCGGAGATGTGGATGAGGCCGTCGATGCCGCCCAGATCCACGAAGGCGCCGAAGTCCACGATGGAGGAAACGGTGCCCTTGAGGCGCATGCCGCTCTTGAGCTTGGAGAGGATCTCGGAGCGCTCGGCCTTGCGGGACTCCTCGAGGACAACGCGGCGGGAGAGCACGACGTTGTTGCGGTTGCGATCCATCTCGATGACGCGAGCCTCGATGCGGGTGCCGAGGTAGGAGGTGAGATCCTTCACGCGGCGAAGGTCAACGAGGGAGGCGGGCAGGAAGCCGCGCAGGCCGATGTCGAGGATAAGACCGCCCTTGACGACCTCGATAACCTCGCCCTCGACGTTCTCGCCGGCGTTGAACTTCTCCTCGATGCGGTTCCAGGCACGCTCGTACTCGGCGCGCTTCTTGGAGAGAACCAGACGACCGTCCTTGTCCTCCTTCTGGAGCACGAGCGCCTCGATGGAGTCGCCCAGCGCCACGAGGTCGGCGGGGTTGGCATCCTTGCGGATGGAGAGCTCGCGGACGGGAATGACGCCCTCGGACTTGAAGCCGATGTCGACGAGAACCTCGTCGCGCTCGATCTTCACAACGGTGCCGTTAACCAGGTCGCCCTCATCGAAATCGGTGATGGAGTTGTCGATGAGGTTGTTCATCTCCTCGGTATCGACGTCGTCGAGGGAGAAGATGGACGAGTTCTGAATCTCACTCAAAGGTGGACCCCTTTCGAACTACGGGGCCCCGATTACCTGACCTGCAGATGGTTGCTTGCAAAGAGCGGACGAGCCGCCAGCGCGCGCGCACCGTTTGGAACAATCTCGGGGGCCGACAGATACTGACGTGAACTATAAACATTCACGGTTCATTAGAGTACGTTGAAACGCCCCCGTTTTCAAGCGTCACGTGCAAATTTTTCGGCCGGGGCGACGTTGCTGTCGCCAATGGCACATCTCGGGCATAATAGTTGAATTGAATAGATTCAGTTATTGGAGTCCTCGTGCCCACCATTCAGGAAGTCGCAAAGCGCGCAGGCGTATCCGCGGGAACGGTATCGCGCTACCTCAACGGCCATCAGCTCAAAGCGACCAACCAAAGCCGCGTCGAGGCGGCCATCGAGGAGCTCGGCTATCGCAGCAACTACCTGGCGCGCAGCCTGCGTTCCAAACAGAGCATGTCAATCGGCCTGCTCATCAACAACATGCTCAACCATTTTGCCGTGAGCGTCGTAGCGCAGGTGGAACGCGAGATGGAGCTCAACGACTATAACATCATCCTCTCGGGTTTCCGCGAGGACCGCGAGGTGTTCATCCGCAAGCTCGAAAACCTCATCGACCGTCGCGTCGATGGTCTCATCCTCTTCGAGGCGATCGAAGACGAACGGGCGTACAAGCTCATCGAGCAGAGCGGGATCCCCACGATCGCCATATCCAACCCCCTGCCCTTCCACTACGTGGACAATATGCTCGCAGCCAACCGCAAAAGCTGCCACGAGGTGACGAGTCGCATGATCGAGGGCGGGCACACGCGCATCGGGGTAATTGCCGGCATCCAGGAGGAATATGTTTCCCGCGAGCGCCTGAGCGGTGTGCTGGAGGCCTTCGACGAAGCGGGACTCCCGCGCAACAACGCCGTGGTGCGCGTGGGCGACTACTCGAGGGAATACGGGTACCGGGATATGATGGACCTCATCGAGAAGGACCGCGTCGACTGCGTCTTCGCCCTCAACTACGGACGCGGCCAGGGCGCCCAACAAGCAGTGAGCGAACTCGGCCTTCGTATCGGGGAGGACATCTCCTTCGCGTGCTACGACTATCTCGACACCAAGACATACTTCCATCCAAGCATCACGACCGTCTGCCCCCCCTCGCTCGAAATCGGCACGAACGCCGCACGCGAGATCCTCTCCATGATCAAGGACGGCCGCCTGGGCACTGGTCGCACCACCTACACCGATGAGGACATCACATGGCTGCCCTCCATCATCGGGCTCAAGGAGCACTAGCCCCTTTCGGCGATGCGCGGCACAACGAAAAAGCCCCTGCGACCATCGTTTACGGTCGCAGGGGCGACGAACTCCGTCTTCAGGCGGCGCGATGCCGCAGGGAGCATCCCCAGCTAGGCTTTCCTCTTGGCAAGGTCGATGAACTTGCCAGCCAAGATCTTGAAGGTCTCGGCGCTCATGAGCTGGTCCTCGGCGTGGATGAGGATGATGCTCGGCTCGATGTGCTCGCCGCCGGCCTCCTGGCTAATCATCTCGCCGTGCTTGGCGTGACCGGTCAAGAAGAACTGCTCGCCCTCGGCAACGCGTGCCTCGGCCTCCTCGATCTTGCCCTCCCCTGCCAAATCGATCGCCTCGATGAAGCAGCTGCGGGCCGTGCCCACGTTGGCGATGATCTCGAAGCAGGCGATTTCCATCTTGTTCATATCGTCCATGGTTACTCCTCGCTTTGTGCGGCGGCGTCCGTCACCGCACACTCGTTTTCACCGGGAAGGGACGCCTCGGCGCCGCAATCGACGTCCTCACCGGCTTCCACACCCGGGTTCTGCTTGATGTAAGTCTCCATATCGCGGAGGCGGCGCTTGATCTTGCGCTTGGCGAAGGGCCCGTAGAAAAAGCCCACCAGCTTGCCGTTCAGGTCGTTCAGGGTCTTGTCGCCGGCATACCCCTCTTCGTAGGTGATATTGACGGCGCGCTCCCCCTCCACCGGGTCAAGCTCGTAGCGCACGGTGTTCTCGCCCTTGGACGAGGCGACCGACGCGGCGTAACGGAGCGGGGGCTCGTACTCCGTGATCTTGGTCGTCACGTGCTGGGCGCCGCCAATCTTGGCGTTCAGCATCTTCTGATAGGTGAACCCGGCCTTGAGCTTTTTGGCCGGGACCTTCTTGCCGCGCGCCTGCTCGGCGTCGTAGAGCACCGAGCGCGTGATCGAGGCGAAGAACTCCTCGGCGCTGACGTTGAGCTTGACCTGCACTTTCATGACATTCCTTTCGGCGGTACGCCTGAACTAGAAGCCGTGGTTCTCGGCGAGTTGCTTGTACCAGCGGCCGCTCTTCTTGATGCGGCGCTCCTGTGTCTCAAGGTCGAGCTCCACCAAGCCGTAACGGTTCTTGTAGGCGTTGAGCCAGCTCCAGCAATCGATGAACGTCCACAGATGATACCCAATGCAGTTGGATCCCTCGTCGATGCCGCGAGCGAGCTCGGTCAGGTGCTCCTTGATGAAGTCGATGCGATAGTCGTCCTGGATGGTGCCGTCCGGCCCGCGGAACCTCTCCTCGCCCTCGACGCCCATGCCGTTCTCGGAGACGATCCACTCGATGTTGCCGTAGTTGTCGCGAAGGTTGATGGCGATGTCGTACAGCGCGTGGGGGTAGATCTCCCAGCCACGGTGCGGGTTCATGCGACGACCAGGCATGGCGTACACGTCGTAGTAGTACGTGGGCATGAACGGCGCCTCGGGGTTGGGCAGGCTCGTACGGGCACACACGCGCAGCGGCTGGTAATAGTTCACGCCCAGATAGTCGACCACGTTGTCGCGGATGACGGCGAGGTCGGCCTCGTCGACGACCGGCATGAGGCCGTGCTTCCGGATGAGCTCGACCAGCTCGGGGTCGTAGGCACCGTGCACGCTCGGGTCGAGGAAGCTCTTGTTGGCGAAGAGCTCCGCGATATGGGCGGCGCGCACGTCGGCGGGGTTGTCCGAGCGCGGATAGGCCGGCGTGAGGTTGAGCACGATGCCGATCTTGGCGTCGGGGAGGACCTCATGGCAGGTGCGGATGGCCAGGGCGCTCGCGAGCGCGGTGTGGTAGGCGACCTGGGCGGCTGCCTTGGGGTCGACCTTGCACGGATAGTGGTACTGCTGCAGATAGCCGCACTCCACGTGCACGATGGGCTCGTTGAAGGTGTACCAGCGCTTGACGACGTCACCGAACAGCTCGAAGGCGATGCGGGCGTAGCGCGCGTACAGGTCCACGACCTTACGGCTCTCCCAACCGCCGCGCTCCTGGCAGACGACCGGCATATCGAAGTGGAACAGGTTCACGAACGGCTCGATGCCTTCGGCGCGAAGCGTGGTGAACACGTTGCGGTAGAACTCGACGGCCTCGGTATTGGGCTCACCCTCCGGGTCGGGCAGCAGGCGCGACCAGCTGATCGAGGTGCGGAAGGAGTTCTGGCCCGTCTCGTGCAGCAGCGCGATGTCCCCGCGCCAATGCTCGAAGAACGTCGACGTGTCGGCCGGTCCCACACCGCCGTGGAACTTGTAGTGCTCTTCCTCGAACCACAGGTCCCAGATATCGGGGGCCTTGCGGTCGATGCCGTGGGCGCCCTCGGACTGCGGAGCGCTCGTGGCGCTGCCGAAGTAGAACCCCTGCGGGAACTTTACGTCCATCGTTTTACCTCTTCTTTCTCGTCACGAACAGGTAGATGCCACTCACGATGACGACCAGGATGCCGCCGAACAGAAGGCCGATGCTCATCGGGGAGCCCGCCTCGGCTCCAAAGTTCGACATTACGATGAAGAACAGGCCGACGCCCAATATGAACACGGCCCAAGGCGATTTGAATCCCATGAGTGGCAACCCATCCTTTCTAAAAAGCCGCCGGTGCGTCCGCAGACCACCGGCGGCCGATGAAACTAGCCTCGCACAGCCTTACCGCACGAGGTCAAGCTGTGCACAGGGCGCGCCCATGCCTTACGCGGCGGCCTCGGCGTCCTGCTTCTCCTGCTCCTTGTTCGCCATGATGACGAAGGGCAGGTAGATGATAACCGAGATGACCAGGTTCAGCAGGGCCACGGCAGCGGCCAGGAAGTTGCCGCCGGTGGCGAAGAAGGCGTAGAGGCCGGCGGGCATGATCCACGGCACCTGGATGAAGACCGGCGGGATGATGCCGGCGTAAGTAAAGCCGAGCGCGATCGCGGAGGTGATGACCGGGACGATGATCCACGGGATGAAGTAGATCGGGTTCAGCACGATCGGCATACCGAAGATGACGGGCTCGTTGATGTTGAACACGCCCATGGGGCCGGCGATCTTGGCGATGGTCTTGGAGTCCTCGCGCTTAGAGAAGAACAGGATCGCGATGATCAGGCCGAGGGTAAGGCCGGAGCCGCCCATCATGGTGAAGGCGTCAAAGGAGCCGCGGGTCCACATGTAGGGCATCTGGGAGATGTCGCGGGTGGCCTCCCAGACGGAGAGGTTCTCGAGTAGGGCCGGGGTGTACACACCCTCGATAATGGGGGCGAGGACGTTCATGCCGTGGATGCCGAAGAACCAGAACAGCTGGATCAGGAACTGGACGAGCAGGACGGAGAAGAAGCCGGAGGACATGCCAAGCAGCGGGCGCTGAATGAACTCGGAGATGAGATCATTGGGGTAGGCACCCGTGGCGACCACGCAGATCTGCGTCACGGCGGCGGAGGTGAAGATGGCGAACACGCCGGGGATCATGGCCACGAAGGCGGCGTTGACCGCGGGCGGGACGCTGTCGGGCAGCTTGATGGTGAGCTTGGCCTGGATGAGCTTGATGTAGATCATCGAGCAGATGAGGCCGAAGATGAGCGCGGTGAACAGGCCGGTGGCGCTGGTGAGCACCGTCGAGATCATGCTCGATCCGACCACGTCCAGGGTGACCGCACCGGCGTCCGTCACGTTGAGGCCGGTGAGGCCGGCGGCCTCGAGCGCCTTGACGGCGTCGGCGCCAACCTTGGGCAGGGTGTAGGCGAACTTGGGGGCGAAGTTCATCGTGGCCACGACGGAGGCGAGGGACACGGCGCCGCCGGAGATGGGCGACACGTCGTAGGCCTTGCAGAGGTGGTAGCCGAGGGTGAACGCGAAGCACAGCGCCAGAATGGAGATGGAGCCGTTGAAGACGTTCACGTTGACGTTGATGAGCTGGGTGCAGGCCTCGGTGAAGCCGTTGCCCACGCCCCACCAGGTGTTGGGCAGGTCACGGAAGAACACGTTCAGCAGCGTGGCGACCGAACCGGCCATGGTGACGGGCATGATGGAGATGAACGCGTCGCGGATGGCGACGAGGTGACGCTGGTTGCCGACCTTCTGGGCAACCGGCATGAAGTGCTTCTCCATCCAGTTCATGAAACCATCCAAGGGAGTAGCCATTGCAATCTCTCCTCATGCTTGGGGTGATGAGTAGTACTACAGCGAATGCGCGCTCCCGCGCGCGGCGCCGGAGACGTGTCCGGCGAAGGGCCTTACTCGTGGCCGATGAGCTTGATGGCCTGGTCCAGGACCTTGGGCGCATCCATCATGCCGTACGCCATCATGTCGATGACGTCGACGGGCGTGCCGCCGGCGACGGCGCGGATCTTGTCCAGCAGGAAACGCACCTGCGGGCCAAGCAGAATGACGTCGGCCTTTTCGGCGTTCGCCTCGGCCTCGGCCTCGGGAACGGCCCAGATGGTAGCCTCGATGCCACGCTCCTCGGCGTTGCTCTGCATCTTGGAGACCATGAGGCTCGTCGACATGCCGGCGGAGCAGCACAGCAAAATGTTGACCATGAACTCTCCTCCTTCCCTTCTCCCGGGTTTCCGGGAACGTAGTGTCGCGTCTTAGGTGGACGCACGATATCCTCATCACCCCGCGTACGATGATACGCCGCTGGGCGAGAATACCCGATCGGGCTTCGAGCGATGGGGCCGGGCCATTGGGGGATGTAGCCGCACGGCCCCGGCGCTCGAACGGGGCCCCGCCCGCCTTAGGCGAACTGGGGCAGATACTCCCTGTGGGCCTCCAGAAGCTCGTCGACCACGACGTTGGCGAGCGCGTCGGAGGGGCACAGCGGGTTCATCTCAAGCGCCGCGACTGCCAAGTCGCGATCGCCGGTGATGGCGGCCTCGACGACCATGCGCTCAAATCCCTTCATCATCTGGACATAGCCGGCGATGCGGGGCTTGAGCTCGCCAGTGGCGAGGGGCTTGGGGCCGTCAGCGGTGATGCGGCAGGCGACCTCGACACAGCTGCCGCTGGGCAAGCCCTCGATGCAGCCGTTGTTGCGCACGTCGACGTACTGGATGTCGCCGCGGTTGGTGTGGATGGACTCGATGAGGTTACAGGCCGCGTCGCTGTAGCGAGCGCCGCCGCGCTGCTCGAGCTGCTTGGGCTTGATGACGAGGTTCTCATCGCGGTAGATCTCGAACAGCTCGTCCTCGAGACGCGAGACAACCTCGCCGCGGACGCTGCCCTCCTCGAACTCCTTGAGCTCCTCGGTGAGCATTTCGTCGGTGTGGAAGTAATAGTTGTGGTATGGGCACGGGATCGCGCGGATACCGCGGATGAAGGACGGGGAGAACGGGATGGACATGAAGTTCTTCATGGCGAGCGCCTCGTCCTCGGAGACGTGCGCGTACTTCTCCACAGCCTCGTCGAGGACGGACACGCCGTCCACGAACACATCGGTGGCGAACACGAAGTGGTTCATGCCCTGGAGCTGGAGCTCCAGGCGGTCCTCATCGACGCCCAGGACCCGGGCGATGCCGGCATGCATGTTGATGGGCACGTTGCACAGGCCGATGGCGCGGTTGAAATCGGTGTAGTTGAGGATGGCCTCCTCGATCATGCCCGAGGGGTTGGAGAAGTTGATCATCCAGGCCTTGGGACAGAGCTCCTGGACCTCGCGCACGAAGTCGAGGATCACCGGGATGGTGCGGAAGGCCTTGAACATGCCGCCAGCGCCATTGGTCTCCTGGCCGAGCATGCCGTGGGACAGCGGGATGCGCTCGTCGAGCACGCGGGCGGGCAGGCGGCCGATGCGGACCTGGGAGGTCACGAAGTCGGCGCCGTCGAGGGCCGCGCGGCGATCGGTGGTGAGGATCACCTTGGTGGGCAGGCCAGCGTGCTTGACCATGCGCTGCGCGAGGGCGCCCACGGTCTGGAGCTTCTCCTCCCCTTCCGGGATGTCGACGAGCCACAGCTCGTCCACGGGGAGGTCCTCATAGCGCTTGATGAAACCCTCGACGAGTTCGGGGGTGTAGCTCGAGCCGCCGCCGATAGTCGCAATCTTGATGCCGTCTACCATGTGTCCTCTCCTCAATCTCGATGCGCTCGGTGCCGCGCCCCATGCGAACCGCATGATCCACACGAGCGCTAACATGCGGGCGCGGAGCGATCTGCCCTACAGCAGGACGCCGAAGCGCGACCAGGAGTCCAGGTACTCCAGGAGCATCTGCTCGTGAGCGGGCAGCGTGCCGACCACATTGCGGGTGCCGTCGTCGGGCATGTCCTGGAGCACAAGCTGCAGCTCGCCCTTGTAGCGGGGGCTGGCGTTGTTGACGACCACGACGTCGCCGCGCATAAGGTCGCGGCCTACCGGGCGCGCAGGGATGTCGAGGTCCGCAAACTCGACTCGCGACCAAGTGCTGCGCAGCAGGTACGGGCTCAAATCGCCACGAACCTTGTGCTTGGGGTAAAGGGCGACCGTGCGCTCGTTGTCGGTCAAGCCCGGATCGACGACGGGGCGGAGCTGAACGAGGGAGCGGTCGATCTCCTCGACCGAGGCGAGCTCCTCCTCGGTTGCAAAACAGTTGGAGATGATGATGTCGTCGATGAGACCCATAGCGGACAGATGACGCGCCTGGAAGTCGAGCGGCAGCCCGCGATGGCACTCGAGGGTAACGAGGCCTTCCTTGAGCGGCCAGGGACCGAAAACGTCATCGCGAGGGATGCCGATGAACGCGGCAAGGTTCACGCCAAATTCTCGAACAAGGGCGCTCTCGCGCTCGAAAAAGGCGGCGTCAAGACCGCTGAAACGCTGCGGGTAGAAGTTATGGCAGGAGATGAGGCGCGCGCGATCGGGGTCGTGCGTGAGCGTCGCGGGCAGGATGCCGTCGGCGCAGCTGGCGTTGAGCTCGATCATGAGGCCGTAGGGGTTGCGCGTCATGTCCGCCACCTGGCTGGGCTGGAAGGGCTCATCCAGACGGATTCCGTCGGCGCCGATCTCGTGGAAGAACGAAAGATTGTCGTAGGAGATACCGAGCTTGGAGAAGACACTGGGGGCCACATCGAAGATGACCTCCATGCCGTTCGCATGAGCACAAGAGGTCAGCTGTGCAGACTCGCGCTTGACCTGCTGCGGATCCCCTTCGACCGACAGCAAGCATGAGAAAATGCGGTTGAACCCGTGTGCGGCGGCACGCTCGATGTACGAGCAATCCTGCTCGACCGTAGAATGCTCGGGATACAGGGAAATGCCCCACTTCATACGAGAACGTCCTTCCTTTGCGTGTCTTCAGTCGCCGCGCACGACACATCTCGTGCGTTTGACGATTTGAATTATATCGATTCAAGTTTTGAAGACGACCGAGAGGGCACAAGGCCATTCTTGTGCAGGAACGTTATTTTTACCGTATTTCCAGCTATTTATATCGATTTAATTTTAGAAAGCCCATCTCAATGAAACCGTGAACGGTAGCAATTTTCCGGCAAACGGTGACGTATATACCAGGGACAAGCACCGCAAGAGGGAAGGCAGCGGCAACCGATTCGCAGACTTAAAGGGCTAGACAAACGCCGATGGGGTACAAGTGGTTCAATGCGAGCGCGCGATTCCCTCACGCCCGATTTGCCCCGCCCAACACAGAACAAGACCCAGGAGACGCTATGCCCCAGCTCAAAGCCGTCGTCTTCGACATGGACGACACGCTGCTCAGCATCAATCTCAGCGCCTTCATCGGCGTGTTCGCGCTCGACGAGGCGAACTTGCTCGCGCAGGTCGCCCGCAAACCCATCGTGTCGCTCTTCTCCCCCCTCGGCTCGGCCATGCTCGCCCTCAACAACGGCGATCGCGCACAGGGGGACACCCGTACCAACCGCCAGTTCTTCGCCGATGAAATCGAGCGCCGCTGCGGCATCCCCATCCTCGAGCCCGCCATCGCCGACATGCTCGACTTCTACGAGCGGGAGGTCCTGCCCAAGAAGAACGACCGGACCATCTCCGCCCGCCCTCGCGAGGGAGCCCACGAGGCGGTGCAGACCGTGCTCGACCATGGCTTGCGCATCGCGCTACTCACCAACCCGAGCTTCTCGCGCTCCTGCATCGAATGCCGTATGGGCTGGGGCGATATGCTCGACATGCCCTTCGAACTTGTGACCACGTGGGAGAACTCAACGCGTGTCAAGCCCAGCGCCGATTACTACCGCGACTCGCTCGACAAGCTCGGCCTCGCCCCCGAGGAGACCCTCATGGTGGGCAACGACCCCAAGCGTGACTTCCCCTCCCCCTCGATCGGCCTTAAAACGGCCTACGTGGGCGCCGGCTACCAACCTCATGCGTTGTGGAACGGCAGCATGGCCGATTTCGCCAAGGACTTCGACCGCATCGAAGAACGGTTCTGCAACGGCGAATAGGCCCTCGCGGGGTCCAAACTCCTTACAGCCGGGTCTCGCCCGTCATGAGCTTCAAGATCTCGACATCGGTGTCCTTCATGCCCACGCGGCCGACGTAGCCCATGCTCGCGATGGTCTCCTCCACCGTGCCCATCACGATACCCTCGCCCGCGCGGAAACCGCGACCGGCCTGAGCCATATCGGCACCGAGGATCGCGGCGTCAACAGCTGCCGAGATCTTGGCGGCGCAGCTCGCCTTGGCGCCGTCGCACACGATACCGCCCACGTTGCCGAGGGTGTTGACGATGGTGGCGCCAACCTGCTCACGCGACCCGCCGCGCATCCACTCGATGGCAGCGCCCGCACCGCATCCTGCGCACACCACGCCGCAAAACGCCGAAAGCGCACCGATGTAGCTCTTCACATGAATCGCCACCAGATCGGACAGGGCGAGCGCGCGCAACAGGCGATCGCCCTCGATGCCGAGCTCCTCGGCGTAGGTCGCCACGGGCATGGCGCACGTGATGCCCTGGTTGCCCGACCCGCACACGATCGCGACGGGCAGGGCGCAGCCGCTCATACGGGCATCGGAACCGGCCGCAGCACGGGCGCGGGCGCGGCAGGCCACATCGTCACCGCGCGTGGCGAGCAGCGTGCGGCCCACCTCGGCGCCCCACTCGTTGACAAGGCCCTCCTCCGAGATGGCCGTGTTGAGCGTGAGCTGGCGCTCGAGGGACTCGCGTGCACCGGAGATATCGCCGCCCTCCACGAAGTCCAGGATGATGTCGAGCGTGAGGCCCTCGAGGGGCTTGGCGGCAGGCGCATCGGAATCGCCGGCGGACTGCACGGCGCTCATGAGCGCACAGGTGCCGGAGCAGGAATCCTCCACGTCACCGCCGCGGGCGGCGGGGCACAGCTGGTTGGCGGGCACGCCGTCGCGCGCGCAGCGAACCACGTTCGTGTGGTGCTCGGAAATGGCGACCTCGGCCACATGGCCCAGTGCGTGCGCCTTGATCTCGATGTAGAGGTTCGGCACACCCTCGATCAGCGTCACCTCGCAGTAGCCCTCCTGGGCAAGCAGGTCGCGCGTGCGCGCTATGTCCGCCTCGCCCACGCCCTCAAGGGCCTCGAGGGCCGCCGAGGCGTCGCCGCCGACCGCGCCGAGGACCGCCGCGGCCTCGACGCCGCGCATGCCACCGGAATTGGGGACGGTGACGCTCTTGACGTTCTTGATGATGTTGCCGGAGCAACCCACCTCGAGCGATTCGGGCTCGCACCCTAGCACGAGTCGGGCAAGCGCCGCGGCATATGCGACGGCGATGGGCTCAGTGCAGCCCAGCGCGCAGATCAGCTCGGAATTCAACAGGTCGCACAGCGCGCAGTCACGCTGCTCAAGCGTCATGTTGTTCACGTTCTTGACATCCACGGCGATCCCCTTTCGATGTGTCATTCAACTGCCTCCAAGTGTAGCAGCCCCATCCGCCCTTCTCACGGAAACGCGGCTCGGCCCGCAAAGGCCGAACCGCGTTGTAGGGGGGGGCATATTGGACGGTCGTCGCACCTAGCCGAAGAAGCGCTCGATCTCGATGGCCGCGTTTTCCAGGGAATCGGAGCCGTGGATGATGTTCGCGTTCACGTCGTTGGCAAAGTCGCCGCGAATCGTGCCGGGGGCCGCGTCGAGCGGGTTGGTGGCGCCCATGAGGGTGCGCATCTTGGAGACGGCGGAGAGGCCGGACACGACCATCTTCACCACGGGGCCGCTCGTCATGAAATCGACGATGTCGCCGAAGAACGGCTTGTCGGCCAGATGAGCGTAATGCACCTTGACGAGGTCCTCGTCAAGCTCGCACTTCTCCATCTTCTCAATGGTGAGGCCGCAACGCTCGATGCGGTCGATGATGAGGCCCGTCTTGCGGTCACGGACGGCATCGGGCTTGATCATGATGAAGGTCTTCTCGATATCTGCCACGGGTTCCCCTTTCGATGGGAGGGCTGGAAACGCGCCTTGCGCGCTGTATGTTCGCTACGCCATGGTACCCAAAGCGCAAGGGCGGAAACCCACATTTCGACAAAGGGCCCAGCTGAAACGTTTCCCCACGCGAACATACACCGCTCGCCCACGAAACCACCATCATCGAGCCCTCCGATTAGGCGCCCTCCCCCATGGGAACGAGAGACGAAATCCCCTCGAGATGCGCTTCATCCGCGACGAGCGACGCCCGAACCAGGCGCATCTGCTCCCTCACGGCAGAGGGAGACGTACCGCCCATCGTCGAGCGCGCACCGACGATGGCGTCGATATCGAGAGACGAGACGATATCGGGGCCGAACAGGGGGCTCGCCTCCTGAAATACGGCAAGGGGCAGATCGTCGAGCCGACATCCGCGCTCCTCGCATACAAGCACCAGGCGCCCGACAACCTCATGCGCCTCACGGAACGGCATGCCCTTCTTGGCGAGGTAGTCGGCGACATCCGTCGCCGCGAGATGCCCGACCTCGCAGGCTGCGCGCATGACATCGGCGTTGAACGTGCAGGTGGAGATCATCCCCGCCATGACGGCGAGGCTCTGGGAGAGCGTGCGGGCGGAATCGAGCATACCGCCCTTGTCCTCTTGCAAGTCCTTGTTGTATGCCAGCGGCAACCCCTTGCACGTCACCAGCAGCTGCAGGAGATTGCCGTAGACGCGACCCGTCTTTCCCCTGATGAGCTCTGCGAAATCGGGATTCTTCTTTTGGGGCATGATCGAGGAGCCCGTGGAATATGCGTCGGAAAGGGTGATATAGCCGAACTCCGAACTGCTCCACAGCACGATCTCCTCGGCGAGGCGGGAGAGGTGCATGGCCATGGTCGAGCATGCGAAATGCAGGTCCAAAATGAAATCTCGATCAGAGACCGCATCGAGCGAGTTGCAGATGACGCGAGCGAACCCCATCTCGTACGAGGCCGCGACGCGATCGATCGGATACGTGGTCCCGGCGAGCGCTGCCGCCCCCAGCGGGGATGCATCGGCTGCTTCGAAGGCCGCGGTCAGCCGATGGAAATCGCGCTCGAACATCCAGTAGTACGCGAGCAGATGGTGCGAGAGGAGAACGGGCTGCGCGTGCTGGAGATGCGTCATGCCCGGCAAGACCACGCCCTCGTTGTCGCATGCGGCCCCGATCAGGGCCTCGCGCATATGCAAATTCGCCTGCATGAGGTCGTGGGCGAGCGCCTTCGCGGCAAGCCGTGTGTCGGTGGCGACCTGGTCGTTGCGGGAACGCCCGGTATGCAGGCGCTTACCCGCTTCGCCAATGCGGCGCGTGAGCTCCCCCTCAATCGCCATGTGGATGTCCTCGTCCTCGATATGGAAGGGGAACGACCCGGCATCGATCTCCCCCTCGATATCGTCGAGGCACCCCACTATGGCATCGCAGTCCCCCTGGGAGATGATGTGCTGCTTGGCGAGCATACGTGCATGCGCCTTCGAACCAGCGATATCCTGCTTGTACAGGTGTTTGTCGACCGGCAGCGACGCGCCGAACTCCTGCGTGGCGACAGCAACGTCCTCCTTGAACCGTCCACCCCAAAGCGCCATCCTCATCCATCCTTTCCGCGGCAACCCGTCTCGGCCGCATCCGCCGCGCGGAAAACCATCCCCCACGCGGTCCATCCCCTCACGCATCCCGTACGGGCATCAGAAGTTCACCGCGCGGCTCGCGGTGTGGGAACCGGCCGTACCATCCAAGACATCGAAAGACGTGGGCGCGGACGCGCCTTCCTGCATGTGCGCGGCCCCCTTCATCGCCCAGGTCTTGATCGAAAGCCCCTGGATATCGATGAAGCCCTTCGCCGCCTTCTGGTCGAATGCCTCGTCGTTCTCGTAGGTAGCGAGCGCCGGATCGTACAGGGCGCAGGAGCTCTTGCGACCCGCAACCACGCATCCGCCCTTGTAGAGCTTGAGTCTCACCGTGCCGGTCACGTCGTGTTGCGTAGCGGCCATAAATGCGTCGAGCGCCTGCTTGAAGGGGCTGAACCAGCGTCCGTTGTAAACCTGGTCCGCCCAAAGCTGCTCGAGCGCGAGCTTGTGATGGAGCACGTCGCGCTCCAAGCACAGATCCTCGAGCGCCTTGTGCGCCTGGATGAGTGCAAGACCGGCGGGGACCTCATAGCACTCGCGGGATTTCAGCCCGACATAGCGGTTCTCGATCATGTCGATGCGGCCGTACCCGCACGAACCGGCGATGAGATTGAGCTTGGCGATAAGTTCTGGCAGCGGCAGCTCCTCGCCGTCGAGGCTCGTGGGCACTCCCGCAGCGAACCCGACCTCGACGTAGGTCGGGACATCGGGGGCATCGAGCGGATCGACCGTCATCGTCCAGATATCCGCCGGGGGCTCCGCCCACGGGTCCTCGAGCACACCGGCCTCGATGGCGCGGCCCCACAGATTGTCGTCGATGGAATAAGGCTTCTCGATGCTCTGGGAGACCGGTACGCCATGCTTCTCCGCATATGCGATCTCGTCGGGACGCATGCCGAGATCCCATTCACGCACGGGAGCGATGACCTTGAGCGACGGATCGAGTGCCGTGATGGATGTCTCGAAGCGCACCTGATCGTTACCCTTGCCCGTGCAACCGTGGGCGACGCAGGTGGCGCCGTACTTATGGGCCGTCTCGACGAGGTGCTTCGAGATCAGCGGGCGGGAAAGCGCGGAGAGCAGGGGGTACTTGTTCTCATACATGGCGTTCGCGGCAATGGCGCAGGTGATGTAGTCGGAGGCAAACTCGTCGGTCATGTCAACGACCTCGACGGCAACGCACCCGAGCATCCGCGCCTTTTCCGCGACCTTCTCAAGACCGTCGTGCTCCTGACCCACATTGCCCAGCATGGCGATGACGTCGAGGTCCATCTCATGTTGCAGCCATTTGATGCACACGGAGGTATCCAGGCCTCCGGAGTACGCGAGCACGACCTTTTCCTTGGATTGCTGGTTGTTCATGGACTCATCCTTTCACGATGCCTTGATGCAGTGGAAATGGGTTGAGCCCAACCGATATAGAGGTGCCCGCGGTCGCACCTGTGTCTGCGCGCGTCACGAGTCGCATGCGATGCGCGCATATGAAAAATCCGCCTCTCGGCGGATGTTCCCTTGACGATATCGGTTGGACTCTGCGTGGAGGCCGGGCCCCCATGCGAACAGAGACAACGATCTATCGTCGTCGGGAGATTGCGCGCTGGCGTCGGACGGCAGCGTCGGCGGCGATCTGGCGGGGCGTGATGGCGGCAATCGCCTTCCCCTCGTATGTAGCCAGAAGCTGTGCCACGGTTGCTCGTCCCCTCTAAATCCGGCAGCGCCAATCATTGGTTTGCTATAGTAGCCTAAAGTGCTCGCCTGAACATTCGAATTTTTCGAATATTTCGGCCCTGTTTCCCATATGCATAAGAAACAGGGCCGCATGAATACAATCTCGCTAATCCGAGAGATATCTGGATAGGAATTCCCGAGTGCGGGGGCTCTCGGGCGCGGTGAATATCCGCTCGGGCGCGCCCTGCTCGGCGATGACGCCGCGGTCCATGAAGACCACGCGATCCGATACGGTGCGCGCGAACTCCATCTCATGTGTGACGACCACCATCGTCATGCCGTCGCGTGCAAGGGTACGCATGACCTCGAGTACCTCGCCCACAATCTGCGGGTCGAGCGCGCTGGTGGGCTCGTCGAACAACATAATCTTCGGGCGCATGCACAGGGCGCGCGCGATGGCGACGCGCTGCTTCTGCCCGCCCGAGAGCGTGGAGGGTGCCGCATGGGCGAAGGCCTCGAGTCCCACCGAGCGCAAGTGCCCAAGCGCCACCTCCTCGGCCTCGGCCTTCGACATCTTCTTGCGGGTGATGGGCGCCAACGTGCAGTTGGCGAGCACATCCATGTTGTTGAACAGGTTGAAGCCCTGGAACACCATGCCGATGTCCTCGCGCAGGGCGTTCACATCCACATGATCCGCGGTCAGGTCGCTCCCCTGGAACCACACGTGGCCCGCGTCGGGCGTCTCCAGCAGATTGATGCACCTCAGCAAGGTCGACTTGCCCGAACCGGAGGCGCCGATGATCGTCACGACCTCGCCGGGGGCGACGTCCAGATTGACGTCGCGCAAGACCTCCAGGTCGCCGAAGGACTTGCGCAACCCTTCGATGCGCACCAGGTATTCGCCGGCGGGCGCCGTCGCGATAGTGTCACTCGTATGCATGATTCAGCGCTCCTCGACGTTGATGGGCTGATCGGATGTGCTGCCGAGCTTCACAGACTTGACGTCGAGTCGACTTGCGAGGCGCCCTAGCAGCCACGAGGCGAACATGGTGAGGCACAGGTACATCACGCTCGTCACAAGCGCAGCCTCGAACTTGGCATAGTAGATGCCGCCCACGGTGGTGGTGGCGAACATGAGGTCGAACGTACCGATGACCGAGAGCACCGACGAGTCCTTGATGTTGATGACGAGCTCGTTGGAAAGACCGGGGATGGCGAATTTGACACCCTGCGGGAAGACGACCTTGCGCATCGCCTCCCATTGCGAGAGGCCGAGCGAGCGGGCCGCCTCCATCTGGCCGGCGTCGACCGACTCGATGCCGCCGCGCAGCACCTCCATCATGTAGGCCGTGGAGTTGAGCACGATGGTCACAAGACCGGCGGTGAACGTGCTCCAGATTGCGTTGATCTGCGTAGTGGTAAGGTCGGTCATCTTGAATAGGGAGAAAACGCCGAAGAAGATGATCATGGCCTGGACCATCATGGGCGTACCGCGCACCACGGTGCTGTACGTGCGGGCGAATCCGCTGCCCACGACCTTCCAAAAGCGCACGAAGTCGTTGTCCGAACGGTCGATGACCTGAATGCGCAAAAACACGAGGAGCAGCGCCAGGAAGAACGCGATCACAGTGCCGAACACCGCGAGGGCGACCGTGGTCTTGAGACCCGCGACAAAGATGTCGCGGCCGTTGTAGAGCATGTAGAGCATGCTCTCGAGCGTGGCGGAGGGGCGCGTCGTTGCCGTGGTCGCGACCGCCCAGGCGGAGGCGAGGCCGCAGCCCACGCGGTCGATGGCGAGGACGGCGGTCATGGCGGTGACCGCATAGGAGCCGTAACGCAGGGCGCGAACGACGCCGGGACGCGTGAACGGCGAGGCGTTCGCATAGGCCTTCCACCGCGTGAGCTTGAACACCAAGGCAATGGCGGCGATTACGAGCCAGGCGGCGAGCAGATAGTACACGGCGACCTCAAGCGCATATGCATGGGTCATGAAGCTCAAAGAGGGACGGGGCGAGGCGGACAATGCCATACCCGCGGCGGCGATGGCGCTCGTGCCCAACAGCACGTAGCGATGATCGCTGCGAATAAACGAGACCAAGCGGCCAAGCGGACCCTCGCCCGCCGATACGGTGGTCATAGATCGACTCCTTTAATTGAGTGACGTGATATGGCCGCCGAGCATGAATCGGCGGCACGGCAACATGCACATAGCCTGAGCTCGGACATATTCTCGAAGGGCGTTTTGTGAGGCGAAGCGCAACCACGCCCGAAGAGATTATGTCCGCGCTCAGGCGGCACGATCCGTTAGGCCGGCTGGCGATCCATGCAGGCGGACCACATGTCCTGGCGCTCCTCGTCGTCGATGGAGGCGATGATTTCGTTGACCTTGTCGAGCGCGGCGTCGTTTCCCTTGGCAACGCCCGCGTTATCGGGCATGAGCGAGTCCTCGAAGGCGTCCTCCATGTCGAGTACGACCAAATCGGGATAGACCTCGAGCAGCTTGGGCGCAGAGAGCATGGAATACGTGATGATGTCGCACGTGCCGTTGCGCAGGTTCTCAACAACCATGGGCTGGGTCTCGGCGGGCGTCATGTGGTTGGCGCCCTCGATTTGGGCGATAACGTCGTCGTACATGGTTGCGGCCTGGCCCAGGATGGAGGCATCCGCAAGCTCGTCGAACGTGGTGGCGCCGGCATAGGCGGAATCGGCCCTGCAGATCATGACGATGTCATCGTCGACATACGAGTCGGAAAACGCCGCGGCAGCCGCGCGTTCGGGCGTGACGGACATACCGGCGCACACTATGTCGACCTGGCCGTTGTTGAGCGCGTCGATGAGCGAGCCGAACTCGAGCTTGACCGCCACGGGCTCCATGCCAAGGCCATCGGCGATGATCTTCGCAACCTGCACGTCGTAGCCATCGGCGTAAGCGCCGGGAACGTTCTCGATGGGGATGGTGAACTCGGACTCCTCAGAGACCTGCCAGTTGTACGGAGCATAGGCGGCCTCCATGCCGACGCGCAAGGTCTTGCCATCGCCGAGCAGGGTGCCGGACGCAGAAGCACCGCCATCGGCGGCGTCGCCGCTGCCCTGGGGGGCGGGTCCGCAGCCCGCGAGGAACATCATACCTCCCACGCTCAATGCCGCCATGCCCGAGAGCTTCAAGAACTCCCTGCGCGAACGCATGACAGGTTGTACAGATACAGAGACAGTCTCGTGAGTCATGATGATACCTCCGGTTTTTGCCTGAGACCCCTTCCGCACGACGCAACCAGAGGGGGCCCATCCCCCTCTCCCTTGCAACTTAATGCGTGAAAGTTCCGCGTGCTGCAAGGCAGAATACTCCGCTTCAGTGGAGCGCATGGTGGAGGTATGCCAAGAAATACATTGGTTACAAAGAATATTCATTTTGCTGTATGCGATTATGAGGCGCGGTATGGTGCGCGATGCGCGCGTGAATCGGGTTTTTAAACATCGAAGGGGCGCTTCGGACCTCAGCGCTCTACAATAGGCGGAAATCGCACCCCGGAGCCAGCGACGGCATGCTCGGCCCGGCATCCCGAAAGGAACCCATGCTTCCCTCCTATCTCGAAGACACCGACCTGTCATCCATCAAGCTCGTTGCGACCGACATGGACCTCACCCTGCTGGCCGACGACAAATCGATGCCCGAGGGCATCGACGAGCGCATCGATGCCGTTACCGAGCACGGCATCGTCTTTTGCGCCGCGAGCGGCAGGCCGGCCCTCGCCCTGCGCCAATCCTTCCCCCGCCACCATGCCAACATGGCGATCGTGGCCGACAACGGTGCGTCCGTCTATCTGCGCGACGAGCTCATCTATCGAGACCTGCTCGACAAGGGGCTCTATCATGAGGTCCTCGCGCGGTGCGTCGATTCGGGCCGCGGCATCCCGGTGCTTTGCGCCTTCGACGACGCATACGTGCTCGAGCGCGACCGCAAGCACGAGGACGTGGTGGGGATCTATTACCGTTCCATCACCTACGTCGACTCCTTCGACGAGCTCGACGTCGACTCCAACAAGATCTCGATCTACTTCCCCGGTTGGGACAGCAAGAAGAATCTCGATGAGGTATATGCCCCCGCGTTCGGCACCCGTCTGTATCTGACGTGCGCAGGCAACGAATGGCTGGACTTCATGAACATCGGCATCAACAAGGGGTCGGGCATGCGCCATCTCGTCGAGCACCTGGGCATCGACCTCGCAGACGTGGCCGCCTTCGGCGACACGTATAACGATATCCCCATGCTGGACATCGTGGGGCACAGCTACGTGATGGGCAACGCCGCCGAGCACATGCACGCGCACGGCAAGTTCCTCGCGCCGACCAACAACGAGGCGGGCGTACTCACCGTCATCGACCGCATCGTCGAAGCTGCGAAATAACAACGCGGCCACTTCGAATGGAACCGCCCCCGACGTACGCGTCGAGGGCGGTTTTCACATATAGGGGCGATTCTGCGACGAGTTACTTAGCCTCTGCCCACGTCTCGCCGATGCTCGCGTCGGCGATGAGGGGCACGCGCAGCTCGGCGACGCCTTCCATCTCCTCGCGAACCATGGCGATGAGGCGATCGACCTCGCCCACGGGACATTCGAAGTCGAGTTCGTCGTGCACCTGCAAGATCATCTTGGCCGTAAAGCCCTCGGCGCGCAGGCGCTCGGCCACGTGCACCATGGCGATCTTGATGATATCGGCAGCGGAACCCTGCATGGGGTGGTTCATCGCCGTGCGCTCACCGAACATGCGCTGCGCGGGAATACGCAGCTCCGGGATGGGGCGGCGTCGACCGTACATGGTCTCGGCATAGCCCGTCTGCTTAGCAAAGGTGACCGTTTCGTCCAGATACGTGCGAACGCCGGGGTACGCGCGGAAATACGCGTCGATCATCTCACGCGCCTCGGCCATGGGGATATCGAGCGTCTGGGACAGGCCGTATGCCTGCTGGCCGTATACGATGCCGAAGTTCACCGCCTTGGCGCGGCTGCGCAGCTGTGGGGTGACCTCGTCCACGGGGACGCCGAAAACGCGCGCCGCCGTCTCGGCGTGGAAGTCCTCGCCCTCGTTGAAGGCGCTCACCAGGTGTTCGTCGCCAGAGAGGTGCGCCAGCAGCCTGAGCTCGATCTGCGAGTAGTCGATCGCCACGAACACCGACCCCTCCTCGACCGAGAAGGCGCGCTTGACCGCATGGCCCAGCTCGGAGCGGGTGGGGATGTTCTGCAGGTTGGGACTTGAGCTCGAAAGGCGCCCCGTCGCGGTGATGGTCTGGTTGTACGTGGTATGCACGCGCCCGTCATGGCGGCGCAACGGCCCCAGCGTGTCGAGGTACGTCGACTTGATCTTGGTTTTCTCGCGGAACTCGAGGATGAGCCGGACGATCTCATGGTTCTTCGCCAAATCCTCGAGGACCTTAGCGTTCGTGGAGTAGTATCCGCGCTGCGTCTTTTTGAGGCCGGCCGTGGGCAGGCCGAGCGTGTCGAACAGGATGCGTGAGAGTTGCATGGGGCTCGAAAGGTTGAACTCCTCGCCGCCGGCGAGCTCGCGAATACGCGCCTCGAGCGCCTGAATCTGACCGACGAGCTCATCGGACTGTGCGGCGAGGCGAGCAGGGTCGACGTACATGCCCGCGCGCTCCATGGAGGCGAGGACGCGCACGAGCGGCATCTCGATCTTGGTGAAGATGGCATCCGCCCCCTGGGCTTCGAGCGCCGCGGCGAGTGGCTCGCGCAGGGTGCGGGCGAGCCAGGCCCCACGTGCGGCGATGCTCACGGCGTCCGCAGGGGCACCGTCCTCCCCCGCCGCAGACGGCAAGGACGCATGCAAGTAGGTCTCGGCCAGGTAGGCGTCGGTGAAGTCAGAGCGCACCGAATCGAGCAGATATGCGGCGACCACGGTATCGAACAGGCGAGTGGAATCCACCGCCAGGGGGTCAAGCAGCTCGGCTTCACTCGAATCGACCGGCGACAGCTCGTGGAGCAGCGCCTTGGCATCGGAGGAAGCAACGCGCCCCTCGGTCAAGACGAGCTTGAGAACGCCCGGGATGACACCTGCGGAAAGATCGAAATCAGTCGTGAATATCGCACGGGGGCCGAGGGGCTCCTCGAACGACAGCAGGGCGCGCTCGGTGGCGACCCACAGGCGGCGCGTCATGCCGAAAAGCGCGTCGGCCTCCTTGTCGTCCTCCATGGACACACCGAGCCACTCGCCCGCCTCGAGCGCACGGGACAGCTCGTCGAAACACGCGTCCATCTCCTCGTGCTCGCGAGCGTGCTTGGCCTCATCGAGCGCCGATGACGCATCGAGGGCCACCCGCAGGACCTCAGGCATCTCGAGGCTCGCCACGGTGGGAACCGCTGCAGCGCCCTCGCCTAACAGGGCGAGGAAACGGTTCTGCATGGCCATGATGCCGATTCCGCCCAAAGCAGCGGAGACGGCAGCCGCGTCGAAGGCGGGGAACGCCACCTCGGTCAGGTCGCACTCGATGGGCGCGTCCGTCATGATCGTCGCGATCTTGCGGGAGATGAGCGCATCGTCGATGTGGGCGCGCAGATTCTCGCCCATCTTGCCCTTGACCTCGTCGGCATGGGCGATGACCTCGTCGAGGTTGCCGTACTGCGCGATGAGGGCACTCGCCTTCTTGGGGCCGATGCCGGGCACGCCGGGGATATTGTCGGAAGAGTCGCCCTTGAGGCCGTAAAAGTCGGGGACGAGCTCGGGCGTGATGCCGTGGTATAGGTCATCGACGCTCTCGGGCGTCATGATGGCGATGTCGGACAGGCCCTTGCGGGTGGACACCACGTGCACGTGGTCGGTCACGAGCTGATACATATCGCGATCACCGGTGACGAGGTACATGTCGCACCCGGCGGCCTCACCGCGGCGGGCAAGCGTCCCCAGGATGTCGTCGCCCTCCCAGCCCTCGAGTTCCACAACGGGAATGGACAGACTCGCGAGCAGCTCCTTGATCATGGGGAACTGAGCTCGCAGGTTGGTATCCATGGGCGGGCGCTGCGCCTTATACTGCGGCAGCATCTCCATGCGGACCTTCGGACGACCCTTGTCGAAGGCGCAGACCACGCCGTCCGGCGTGAACTCGTCGACCATTTTGAGGAACATGTTGAGGAAGCCGAACACCGCGTTGGTGGGGCGGCCGTCCGGCGCGTTCATGGTAGGCGGCACGGCATGGAAGGCGCGGTGCATGAGCGAGTTGCCGTCGATCACGGCGATGACGCGGCGCTCGCGGGCGGAAG
Organism: Collinsella intestinalis DSM 13280; assembly: GCF_000156175.1. GTDB lineage: Bacteria > Actinomycetota > Coriobacteriia > Coriobacteriales > Coriobacteriaceae > Collinsella > Collinsella intestinalis. Next base: position 72,859 of record NZ_GG692710.1, on the reverse strand, counting down.
TGCTATCGGTCATGGGGATAACCTCATTTCGTCGTTGAACGAAACCAGTCTACCCCACCGCATGGACCTCTTGCCGCGGGTGTGCAAAAGGGGACGGGTGCAAATTGCACATCAGACTCGATGTGTAATTTGCACCCGTCCCCAATTACACGGCAAGGCGTGAAACTAGTTGAACTTGAAGATCTTGCTCGCCAGGTGGTACATGCCGACGGTGGTCTTCTCGCCCAGCTTGCCGGGAAGGTTCGTCCCGATGCCGATCACACCGTGACGCGCCTTGCGGTACATCTTCTCGTCGTAGGCCTTAAGCTCGGCCCACAGAGCCGCGAGCTCATCCTCGATGCCGGGCTTGTCCGACAACTTGGTGAACACCGAGCAAATGGCCATCATCATAGTGAAGTAGCCCATCATGTAAGAGCGCAGTTTCTCCTGAGGAACGTCCTCATACAGGTGATACGCCTGCATCATGATGCGCGTGATGCGGAACTGCTGGTCAAGACGGCCAACCATGATCTCCTCGTTCACGCTCTGGCCCTCGCGGCCGATGAAGTAGCGATAGAGGTCGATATCGGCGTAGTACAGCGTCTCGCAATTGGGCAGCGGCACGTAAGCGTAAATGTTGTCCACGTAGAAGGTATGAGGCGGCATGGGCAGTTCATGCGCGCGCAAGACGTCCGTGCGATAGCACAGCGAGTGCATCAGCAGGTTCTGATCCGGACGGAAGCGGCCGATATCGCCCCACGTGAAGACCTTCTTGCGCGGCAGGGCCATGCGGTAGCTGATGGTGGCGTGCGTGCCCTCGTGGACTTTCTCGTACACGTAGTTGGAGATGAACAGGTCCACGCGCAGGTCGCGCTCCTCAAAGCCGCGCAGAAGCTGCAGCATCGTGGCGAGCGCATCCGCGTCGAGCCAGTCATCGGAGTCGACAACCTTGTAGTACGTGCCGCGCGCCTCGCGCAGGCCGGCACGGACGGCCATGCCGTGACCGCCGTTCTCCTGATGCACCACGCGGACGATGCCCGGATAGCGGGCCTCCCACTCGTCGGCCTTGGCGCCGGTCTCGTCCTTGGAGCCATCGTTCACGATGATGATCTCGATATCGGAGGCACACTTGGAGCCCTCGAGAATCGATGAGATGCAATGGTCCATGTCCTTGGCGGCGTTGTAGCTCGGAATACCGAAGGAAAGGACCTTGTGGCCCTCCCCCGCCGGGGTCACAGACAGCGTCTTGATGGGAAATGCGGCTCGAGCCGCCTCCACATCATAGGAAGCGGCGAGTGCGGAATAGTCGACATTAGGCATGGCAGGCGATGATTTCGTCCGAAAGGTTGAGGGCAGAGGCGGTCACGGCGTCCATATCGTAATAACGGTACTCAGCCAGGCGACCGACCGGATGGAAGTTCGTGATGTGCGAGACGCGCTCGAGATAGCTCTCGTACAGCTTGCGGTTATCGGGGTCCAGAATCGCGTAGTACGGGGTCTGGCCGCTGCCCGGCTCGTAGGCGTGGCTGTACTCCTTCATGATGGTCGTCTTGCCGGGGACCTCCTGGCCGGTCATGTTCTTGAACTCGGTGATGCGGGTGAAGTCCTCGGAAACGGTGTAGTTCACGGTGCCCACGGGCTGGAACTGATCCATGTCGAGGGTCTCGAACTTCATGTCGAGCGTGCGGTACGGCAGGGCACCCAGATCGAGGTCGAACAGCTCGTCGAGCGGGCCGGTATAGATCACCTCGCCGCCGTAGACGTTGCCGCAGACCTTCACCGTGGTGTCGGTGAGCTCGAAGATGTCACGGGCGTCCACGTCACAGAAGACGTCGATGCAATCGTGATCGAGCATGTTCTCGAACAGGGAGGTGTAGCCCTCCGCGGGCATGCCCTGGTAGGGAGCCTGCGGAAAATAGCGGTCGTCATCGCCGACGAAGATCGGCACGCGGGCAGTGACGGAGGGGTCGATCTCGTCGGGCGTCTGGCCCCACTGCTTCATCGTGTAGTGGAGGAACACGTTCTCATACACGTAGTCGGCGATCTCGGCCAGGTCGGGGTCGTTCTTCTCACGCAGCTGCAGGATGGGGACCTTCACGTCCTTGCCGAACGTCTCCACGAGCTTGGCGTACAGCTCCTCGCCGCGCTCCTCTCCGAACGCGAGCAGCAGGCTCTTGTGGTTGAAGGGAACCGGCATGAGCGTGCCGTGGACGTTGGCGAGTACCTTGTGCTGGTAATCGGTCCACTCGGTGAAGCGGGACAGGAACGTGTGCACGCGCTCGCTGAAGGTGTGGTAGATGTGCGGACCGTACATGTGAACGAGCACACCGGCCTCATCCAGGTAGTCGTAGGCGTTGCCGGCAATGTGGTTGCGGCGCTCGAGGACGGCGACGCGGAAGCCGACGGTCTCGGCGAGGCGACGGGCGCACACCGCACCCGCATAGCCCGCACCGACGACGATCATGTCGTAGGCGCTCGGGTTGAAATCCTCAGGGAGACCTGAATTGATCTGCATGACAGCTCCTTGCAGGTGGCGACGGCAAATGTTCCCTCTCGCGGCGCGCGGGGCCGTCATGAGCCGCGCATCGCGTTTTCATCCAACCGATTATAACGGTCGGGGCATATAATTACCCCTGTCACACCAATAAAGCTCATCATCAGACAAGGACGATGATGGGCGCGCATGACGAGGAGCGTTTGCATGAGTGATTTCCTGGGCCGCATGAAGGCCGCCGCCAAGGCCGACAAGAAGACCATCGTCCTGCCCGAGGGCGAGGACCCGCGCACCATCGAAGCGGCCAAGAAGATCGTCGAGGAGGACCTTGCCAACCTCGTGATCCTGGGCAACCCCGACGAGATCGACGTCCCCGGCGCCACCGTCATCGACCCCCGCAACGCCGAGAAGCACGAAGAGTACGCAAGCAAGTTCGCCGAGCTCCGCGCTAAGAAGGGCGTGACCATCGAGCAGGCCCGCGCCCAGGTCATGGACGCCACCTACTTCGGCACCATGATGGTCAAGATGGGCGACGCCGACGGCCTGGTCTCCGGCGCCTGCCACTCCACCGCCGACACCCTGCGCCCGGCCCTGCAGATCCTGAAGACGGCCCCCGGCACCAAGCTGGTCTCCGCCTTCATGATCATGTGCACTCAGACCGAGCAGTTCGGTGCCGACGGCACGCTCGTGTTCGCCGACTGCGGCCTGAACATCGCCCCCACCTCCGACGAGCTCTCCGAGATCGCCATCGCGTCGGCCAACTCCTTCAAGACCTTCATGGGCGATGTCGAGCCCAAGGTCGCCATGCTCTCCTACTCCACCATGGGCTCCGCCGGCGGCGACACCGCCAAGAAGGTCCAGGAGGCCACCGCATTCGCCAGGGAGAAGGCCCCCGAGCTCGCCATCGATGGCGACCTGCAGCTCGACGCCGCCATCGTGCCGTCCGTCGCAGAGCTCAAGGCCCCCGAGTCCAAGGTCGCCGGCCACGCCAACGTCCTGGTCTTCCCCAACCTCGAGACCGGCAACATCGGCTACAAGCTGGTACAGCGCTTCGGCGGCGCCGAGGCCTACGGCCCGATCCTGCAGGGCATTGCCAAGCCGGTGAACGACCTGTCCCGCGGCTGCTCCGCCGACGACATCGTGGGCGTCGTGGCCATCACGGCCGTCCAGGCGCAGATGGCCGAGTAGCGCAACCGCCACATATGCAATCCCTGCCCGGGGCTCCTTCAAAGAGCCCCGGGTTTTTTCTTGCGCCAAGCTCGGAGACGGGCGCCCAAACGAAAAAAGGAGCGACCCCCTTCTGGAAGCCGCTCCTTGCAAATTCACGGTATGTGACGTGAACCTACTTGGCGAGACGCTCGACGTCGCAGGCGATCATGTACTCCTCGTCGGTGGGGAGCACCATGACGGTGACGGAGGAGCCGGCGGTGGAGATCACGCCGGTCTTGCCGGAGCACATGCTCTTGTTCTTCTCGCGGTCGACGCGCACGCCCATCCACTCGAAGCACTCGCACACGGCCTGACGGGTCGCCCAGTCGTTCTCACCGATACCGCCGGTGAAGGTGATGGTGTCGACGCCGGACATGCTGGCGATCATGGCAGCACCCTGGGCGACGACCTTATAGATGAACATATCGAGCGCGAGCAGGCACTTCTCATCGCCGGCGGCGGCGCCGTCGCGGATATCGCGGACATCGCTCGTGTTCTCGGAGATGGCGAGGAAGCCGGACTGCTTGTTCATCATGGTGTCGACCTCATCGCAGGCGTAGCCGCCCTCGCGCTGGAGGTAGCACACGGTCGCCGGGTCGATGGAACCGCAGCGGGTGCCCATCATGAGGCCGTCGAGCGGGGTGAGGCCCATCGTGGTGTCGCGGACCACGCCATCCTCGATGGCGCACAGCGAGGAACCGTTGCCGAGGTGGCAGGAGAGCACGCGATGGCAGGTCTCACCCAGGAGCTCCTTGGCCGTCTGCCACTCATAGCGGTGGCTGGTGCCGTGGGCTCCGTACTTGCGGATGTGCAGCTTCTCGCGCACCTCGGTCGGCAGTGCGTAGGTGTAGGCCGCGGGCGGCATGCCCATGTGGAAGGACGTGTCGAACACGGCGACGTTCGGGAGCTCGGGGTAGGTCTCGCGGCAGTGCTCGATGACGCCGGCCTCGGCATAGTTGTGCAGCGGGGCGAGCGGGGCAACCTCGTAGATCTTGGCGAGCACCTCATCGTCGACGAGCGCGGAGTCCTCGAAGTGCCAGCCACCCTGAACGATGCGGTGGCCGAAGGCCTCCATCTCGAAGCCATGCTCGTTGATGAGCTCGATGACCTTGCGGATGGCAGTGCCGTGATCGGGGAAGTCCACGATCTCCTTGACCTTCTCGCCATCACCCTCGACATGGCCGAAGATGCCGTCGGTCAGGCCGATGCGCTCGCAATTGCCCTTGGTGAAGACCTCGCGAGTCTTGGTGTTCATCAGCTGGAATTTGAGGCTCGAGCTACCGGCGTTGAGAACGAGAACGTTCATGACACTCCTTGGTGGTTCGGTTGCCCGGTCGATCCGGGCAGATTTTACACGTATGTCTCTATCATAGCGTGAACGCGGTCCCTATGGACGGCACAGAAACGCAGCCGACGGCCGCATCCCTTAGATAAGGCCCTCTCCCAGCGGCTTGCCGCCCAGCACATGCAGGTGGAAATGCATGACGGTCTGTCCGGCGGCCTCGCCCTTGTTGGAAATGACACGGAAACCCTCGTCGAGGCCCTTGACACGCGCGACCTCGGCGACGGCATGGGTCATGGCGGCGAGCGTCTCGGCAGGCACGCCGTCGATGATGTTCTCGTGGTGCGCCTTGGGGATCACGAGCGTATGGACGGGGGCCTGGGGGTTCAGATCGTCGAACGCGATGACGAGGTCATCCTCGTACACGACGGTGGCAGGAATCTCGTGCTCTGCGATCTTGCAGAAAATGCAGTCGGACATGGGAAGGCTCCAATCGTCTTGATGTGTAAAAGGGGACGGGTGCGTTTTACACATCTGCACGCGACAAACTGCGTGCGGTGAGCGCAAGGGCGCATCGGATGTGCAAAACGCACCCGTCCCCTCTTGACACATCGTAGCGAATTTACAGGTTGAGGGCGTCGGAGTCGTCGGCCGGGGAACCCGCTACGAGCTCATCGTTGCCGTCGATATCCTTGAGAAGCACCGAGACCTTCTGCTCGGCGCCGGCAAGACGGGCGCGCAGGCTCTTGAGCAGCTCCACGCCGCGCGTGTAGCTCTCGAGCGATTCCTCGAGCTCCATGTCGCCCGACTCGAGGCTACGGATAATGAGCTCCAACTCGGTGGATGCCTCCTTGTACGTGAGCTCCTCGACGTTCTTGTACTCAGCCATGTTCTTCATCCTTTCACGTCGCCGCGCACGCGCGGCAAGATCTCATGATTCAACGTGCAGCGGCGCGCGCTATTCCCGCGGTGCCGCGACACACTCGACGGCATCGACCGTTGCCAGCACATCGCCGTCGGCCATGCGCAGACGCAAAGCATCGCCCACATGGAACGAATCGGCACGCGTGGCGACCGAGCCGCCTCCGTCATACGCGATCGAATAGCCTCGGCCCAGGACCTTGAGCGGCGAAAGCGCATCGAGCGCGGCAGCCGAGCGGCCAAGCTCGGCAACAGGGGCGCTCAACAGCTGTGCGCCTTTGGACCTCAGGCGAGAGGCCGCGAGCTCGAGGGCATGGCCCATGCGGTCCATCTGCGCCGTGCTCGAACGCAGCCGGGGCGCCAGGCGATCGAGCTCCATGGCGAAGCGACCCTGCGCGCGCTCGCACGCGGTGCAAAAGCGGTCGACGGTCTGCGCGAGCTCCACCTCGCGGCGGTCCACGATGTTCGCGGGGCTGGTTAGGCAGGGACGCGTTGCGAACGCATCCAGTGACCGGCGCTCGCGCTCGAGCCGCACGTCCATGGCCCGGCCAAGCCGGCCGCCCAGTCCGTCGCAAGCGGAGGCGGCGCGGACGATCTTGCCCTCGAACACGCGCTGCAAGCGTTGCTCGCGACCGTCCAAGGCGCTCACCAGCTCGGAGAACTCCGGAGCGACGGACTCCGCCGCCGCGGTGGGCGTGGAGCAGCGGCGATCGCTCACCATGTCGCAGATCGAGTTATCGGGTTCATGCCCGATGCCCGTGACCACCGGCACGGGGCACGCGGCCACCGCGCGCGCCAGGCCCTCGTCGTTGAAGGTCATGAGGTCCTCGAAGGAACCGCCGCCTCGCACGAGCAGGATGCAGTCGGGCGCCGGCGCAATCGCAGCGGCGCGGCGCAGGCCCTCCACGAGCTCCGCCGGAGCTCCCTCGCCCTGCACCTTGGCACCCACGCACACAACCTCGACCATGGGGTTGCGGCGGCGCAGGGTGCGCTTCACATCGTTGATGACCGCACCGGACAGCGAGGTCACGACGGCGACGCGGGTGCAGAACACGGGGATGCGGCGCTTGCGCTCGGGCTCCATGAGCCCCTCGCGACGGAGCTTCTCCGCGAGCTGCGCGACCTGTTGGCGCAGCAGCCCCTCCCCCGCCAGGGTGAAGGAGCTCGCCTTGAAGCTCATCTTGCCCGTGGGCTTGTACAGGTCGAACGTACCGGTAAACAGCACCTGCAGACCGTCGCGCAAATCGAACGCGCGCTTGTCGTAGGTGCCCTTCCACACGATGCACTCGAGCGCGGCCGACTCGTCCTTGATCTGAAAATAGCAATGGCCGCTACGGGCGTTCGGACCGCGAAACCCGGTCACCTCGCCCAAAACGGTGATCTTGGGGACGCCGTGCAGGGCGCCCGCCGCCAACTCGGCAGCTTGCGAAACCGACAGGGCATCCGAATCGGACTCGCCCATATCGGCCACCACCGGCTGGTCGGGCGTGGACCCCGTCAAACTCCAGGCACTCATGCGAACACCTCCTCTTCTCGTCTACCCAACGGCACCGTAACGCGCCGTGCGGACAAAACTAGTTATCGTCGTCACGATGCGTGCGGGCGAGGAGGTACAGCAGCTGGAGGACGCTGGAGAGCGCCGCCGCCACGTACGTGAGCGCCGCGGCGGTGAGCACCTTGCGGGCGCCGCGCACATTCACCTCGCTCATGCCAGAGCCCTCGATGTAGGCCACAGCCCGGCGGCTCGCGTTGATTTCGACGGGCAACGTGACCAGCTGGAACACCACGGAGAACGCGAACATGGCAATGGCGAGCGACGTCAGGCCCGCCATGTCCATCATGAAGCCGAGCAGGAACACGATGGTCCAGATGTTCTGGGTGAAATTGACGACGGGCACGAGGGCGTGGCGCACCTTCATCATGAAATAGCCGCTCTCACGCTGGGCCGCATGGCCCGCCTCGTGGCAGGCGACCGCAACACTGGCGACCGAGCCGCCGGAGAGGTTCTCGCGCGAGAGGTAGAGGTTGTTGTCACGCGGGTCGTAATGGTCGCTCAGATGGCCGGGGGTTCCAAGGATTCCCACGCGGCCGCAACCGGATGCGTCGAGCATACGGCGGGCAACCTGCTCACCGGTCTCCCCGTCCGAGGGAACGCGGGACCAACGACGGTACGTGGAGTTGATATAACTCTGAGCCATGAGGCCGACCACCGTCGTGACCAGCACGATGATCAGATAGAGCGGGTCGTATCCAAAGCCGTAATAGCCGTAGTAGGGCATGGGAATCCTTTCAGATGCTATGTGCACATGTGGGACCTTGTACCCAAAAAGAACGCCCCGACTTTCCAAGTCGGGGCGCCTTCGCACAGATGTGATACGCGCGGCTTTAGAAGTCCACGGCCCCCTCGCCGGCCAGCCACTCGGCCTGGAACTCGGCGTAGCGGCCATCGATGATGGCCTGGCGGGCGCGACGCATGAGGTCGAGCAGGAAATAGATGTTGTGCTGCGACAGCAGGATACCGCCGAGCATCTCCTTCTGCGTGACCATGTGGCGAATGAGCGCACGGGAGTAGCCGCCGGTGCACACCGGGCAGGTGCACTTCTCGTCGATGGGGCGCGGGTCGCGGGCGAACTTGGCGTTCTTGAGGTTCATGCGGCCGGTGCTCGAGAACGCGGTGCCCATGCGGCCGGTGCGGGTGGGCAGCACGCAGTCGAACATGTCGACGCCACAGCCAACGCCGCGCACGAGCGTGGTGGGATTGCCCACGCCCATGAGGTAACGGGGCTTGTGACGCGGCATGTGCTCGGACACAAGCGGCTCGAGGGTCTCGAACATGACCTCGTGGGGCTCGCCCACCGAGTAGCCACCGATGCCGTAGCCGGGGAAGTCGCCGATCTCCTCGAGGTGCTTGAGGGAGCGCAGGCGCAGGTCCAAATGCATGCCGCCCTGCACGATGCCGAACAACGCCTGGTCATCGCGAGTGTGGGCCTTGTAGCAACGCTCGGCCCACATGCTGGAGAGCTCGACGGCGCGCTCCACGAACTTGCACGTGGCGGGATAACCTGGGCACTGGTCGAGCTGCATGCAGATGTCGCTGCCGAGCTTCATGGCGATCTCCATGTTGTCCTCGGGCGTCCAGAACACATGGCTGCCGTCGTAATCGGTGGCGATGAAGCGCACGCCCTCATCGGTGAGCTTGACCGCGTCGGAATGGGAGAAGATCTGGAAGCCGCCCGAGTCCGTGAGGATGGGACCGTGCCAGTTCATGAAGTCGTGCAAGCCGCCGAGCTCGGCCACCGTATCGGCGCCCGGGCGCATGGCAAGGTGATAGGTGTTGGCGAGAACGATCTGGGCGCCCAGGTCCTTCACGGTCTCGGTGGGAATGCCCTTGACGTTGGCCTTGGTGCCCACGGGCATGAAGATCGGGGTCTCGATATCGCCATGCGGCGTGTGGAGAATGCCGGCGCGCGCATGCGTCTTGGGATCCTCGGCGACGATCTCGTATTTGAACAGGGATTGGTCCATGAAACGGCTCCTCGGTTATTCGGCGCCAGGCGGGCGTGGAATCAATCGGTCCAGCGCGTGGGGACTCTCCCGCGCGCAGGCCTCGCATTCACATGCCGCCGGCGCCATGCAATTTCAGCCGTTTATTGTACTATCGCGCACCGCGCCCCGCGCCATTCAGCGGGAAATGAGCTGGAATCCCACCTGGAGTACAATCGCGACGGCGGCCAAGATCCAAAACGCAACCTTCCAATGCTCCCCTGCGAAAACCATGAGGGCAAGGCACGCGACGACGCTCAGGAGTATAGACAGCTCGAAGCGATGCCGACGGAGGAAGCCCTTCTTTTGAGGCGCCGAATGGATGTTGCCAACCAGGTACTCGGCGATCTCCCGGTCGGTACTCAAATTGTGCTTGCGAAAGATCATCCCCATGCGAACTATGATCGCGACGATTCCGACAAGCAAAACCGAGTCGACCGCGGCAGCGGGAATATCCGGAGCGGGGACGTCCGACCGCTCCAGCACCATTTCCAGCGGTATGTAGAGCACGCCGATAAAAATGATGCCAAGGGTCAAAAGCAGCAGCTCTCGCTTATCGACGGAAACCCGCTTACCGAGCTCAGGAGCGACTTGATTGACCAAGTCATCCACCGTAACGCCAAAGACCTCGGCAAGATACGCCATGCTCTGGATATCCGGAAGGGTCTTGCCCGTCTCCCAGTTCGATATGGTTTGACGCGACACCATACACGCCTGGGCAAGGTCTTGCTGAGACATACCGAGCCGCTCGCGCTGTATCCGAATACCGGTGCCGATTCCAGTGCCCTCCATGGCCCCTCCCTCATAAGCGAATTGCCTGCCTTCACAGTAACGAAGAAGAGGTGGCTTGTCTGTCAAAAGTCCTTTACATCGGAGAAATACGCGACGCGCCAAACGCCGATCGACAAGATTGGCGTACGAGACCATCGAAGAAATTGCCTCGTCCCCTACTCGGCCCCGGGCAAACCGTTGCCCGCACCGCGATTGGAACGCCTGAGGGCAAGCAGCTGATCGCGCACGTCTTCGCACTGGGCAATTGCCTGGGCGACGCGCTCACGCGATTCGGCGATGCGCTGCTGGACCATGGCGTCCATGAAAACGTTGTCGAACAGCCAATCGGCGGCGAGCAGGAAGTCGCCCACGTCGGGACCGATGCCCGAGAATCCCTGGACATCGTTCAGCTCGTCCGCCAGGCGGGAAAGCGCGCGCTGCGCCGCGTTGAGGTGCTCCTGTGCGGCCTGCATCCTGCCCTGCTTGAACGCGGAAATCCAAAACCCTCCGCCGAGCATGTCGAGAAGACCCCAGTTCCGCGCGCTCTTGAGATCTCGCGCGGCAGCGTCGAGGCAATCCAGCGCATCCTCGACCGCCGCAAGGGCCTCGTCGATCTCGATCTCCCGCTGAGCCATGTCGGTCCCCCCGTCCGCTTTCGTTTGCTTCCGCGTGATTCTACCGTGAAAAGTGCACCGAGACCACCGCGCAACCGCAGCGACAGAAGCCCTATCATAAGGTAGACGAATCGGACGACCACGGGGAGGCGCACCATGTGTGACCAGGACGAATTGCAAGACCAGCCGGTAGGCGTCACCGCAGCCGAACCTCTTGCCACGCCTTCCGACGATGTCGAGGGCGCCGAGGATGAACCGTCGGGCCAAATCCCGGCATTCCTCGCCCAGAACCAGATGGCGGCCACTCATGCAGCCGAGACCCCAGACGAGTCTGCAGGTGAAAACGCTCGCGACACCGCAGACGCCGATGGCGGTGAGCCCGGGGCCACCGAGCCCACCGAGCCCGAAGGCACGGAGGCCGTCGAGACATCCGGTCCCAGCGGCCTGTTCTCCGAGGGCGTTGCGAGCATGAAGGCCATGAGCAGCGCGCGGCGCGCACATGCCGAGGCACGCGACGAACTCGAGCGACTTCAGAACACCATCGCCGCCCGCGAGGCCGAACTCGAGCACCGCCGCAATATTGAGGCGAACTACGACGAGATCATCGAACGGGAGCGCGCCCGCAAGAGCGATGCCGAGCAGGCAGCCGAAGACCTGAAAGCTCAACGAGATGCAACGGCCGACCGCGTAAGCCAGCTCAAGCGCAAGCTCGAGCAGATGCGCGAGGAGGATACGACCACGGAGAAGCGCCTCAAGGTCACCCTCGACGCCGCGACCGACAAAGAGCAATCCGCGCGAGAGTCCGGACGGCGCCTCCAGAACCGCCTCGACGACGCGAAAAGCGACCTCGAACGCCTTAACGAGGAGCGGCGCGCCAGCCTGATCGCATCCGAACAGGCCATCGCAAGCGCTGAGAAGCGTCTCGCCACACTCAACGCCGAATACGCAGAACTCCAGCGCAACCCCTCCGCCAACTCCGCAGAGTACTCGGTCAGGACGCGCGAGCTCGAGTTCGAGATCTCCGACGCAGCCGCCGCGCTTCGCAGCGCTCGGGAGGACCTGCCGCAGACCGACCGGGAGACGCAACGCGCCATCGATGAGGCGATCGCCGCCGTCGCAGCGGCCGAGAAACCCATCGCAGCCGCAAAGACCGCTTTCGATGAGGCGGCGGCCGCATCCGACAAGGCCCGTGACGCATACAGCGATGCAAAAGAGGCCGCTGAGGCGCGGCAAAAGGAGCTGCGGAAGCGCATTGGGGACGAGGAGAAGTCCCTCAAGTCACAGGATCGCTCTATAACGGACAAGCTCGACGAGGCGTCGGCGGCGCAGGCCGTCATAGATGAAGCCGAGGATGTCATCGCCCATCCGGAGGTGACCGAGGCGATCGCCCATGCCCTCGAGGCCGACCGCGCCGAGCACGGCGACCGCGTGGCGGAGGTCGAGGAACTTGCGAACACCGAACGCGATGTGCGCGAGCAAACGCGCGCCTCGCGCATTCGGTTCATCGCCGCGATCACAGGCATCGCCCTGCTGGCCATCCTGGCGATCTGGATGCTCCTGTAGCCTGGGGTTTGCGTGATTGATTCTGGGCCGCCTACCTGCGTAGACGACCCGATGTTGGACACACTATTTGTCCTATAACCCTAACCCGCCCTATAGCCCTCCTATAACCTTAGCCCCCCACGCACGACAAAGGCGGCGACACCGCTTCTCGCGATGCCGCCGCCTCTCTTACATCCTACGGTGGACTCGCCCACTTTCTTTTACCGAAGGAATGGGGCTATCCAATTCATCGAGCCCGCCGACGCGTTTCCTCTTCGATCGTCCTACCAACCAACCGGTGGAACTAAGAACGGCACGTGCGCTCGCTTTTGCATCTACCCGATCTCGGTATCGCAGGCGGCGGGCCCGAAAGCTGCTATATCTTCAAAACCCATCGGACACACCTCCCGTCTCGGTCGCGGTAACGTTGCGACTCTTTTGGTACATCCTGTTTATGCCCCGGGGACCAGTGGTATTGCACATCGAATGCCAATACCCAGTGAACGGTACGTTATCGCCGGCGAACGGCATTGAGGTTTTACTCGATGAGCATCGCGTCGCCGAAGCTGAAGAACCGGTACTTCTCTCGCACGGCCTCCTCGTATGCGTCGATGATCTGATCGCGCGTGGCGAGGGCGGAAACGAGCATCATGAGCGTGGAGCGCGGCACATGGAAGTTCGTGATGAGCGCGTCCACCACGTGGAAGGTCGACCCCGGCATGAGATACAAGTTGGTGGTGGCGTCTTCGCGCACGGTGATATCGCCCTCCCCGCGCACATCCGCACCATCCTCGCGCCCCTCGAAGCCGCGCGCCGTAACCGCTGGATCGCTCGCGGGTGCCGCGGCGTCCCACGCGCTCTCGAGGGAGCGCACGGCGGTGGTGCCCACGGCGATCACGCGATGACCGGCCGCCTTGGTGGCGTGCACGGCTTCCACAACCTCGGCAGGAACGTGATATCGCTCGGTGTGCATGACATGCTCGGTGGGATCGTCCTCCTCCACCAGGCGGAAGGTGTCGATACCCACCTCGAGCTCGACCGTCGCCCAACCGCAGCCCTTGTCCTTGATGCGCTGGATGAGCTCCGGGGTAAAGTGCAGGCCGGCAGTCGGGGCAGCGGCGGAATGCTCCTCGCTCATGGCATACACGGTCTGGTACTTCTCCGGGTCCCCCTCATAGCCGGTGATATAAGGCGGCAGCGGAACATGGCCAGCGGCGTGAATGGCCTCGTCAAGCGTGCGCGGCACGCCGCCCTCGTTCTCGCCCACGGGCTCGAAGCGCACAAGACGGCCGCCCTTCGAGTCGTCGATGAAATCGAGGATCTCGGCGGTGAGCACCACGGGCGCGCCCTCCGGCGCGAGCAGGCCGCCGGCGCGATACTCGACAACGTTGCCCGGCTTGAGGCGCTTGCCGGGGTTTACCAGGCACTCCCACACATGCCCGAGGGGATCGACGTCCTCGCGGCGACGAAGCAGCAACGTCTCGGCCACACCGCCCGTCGGCTTCTTGCCGATGAGGCGCGCGGGCATGACGCGCGTCTGATTGGCGACCAGCAGATCACCGGACTCGAGGTAGTCGACGATATCGTAAAAATGACGATGCTCGACGGAGCCGCCATGCTCGAGCGCAACGGCATCCGCAGCACGGACGGGACCGCCCGGAAGCTCGCGGTTCACCACCAAGAGGCGGCAGGAATCACGCGGCTCGGCGGGAGCTTGAGCGATCAGCTCATCGGGCAGGTTGTAATCAAAATCATCGGTGCGCATGGCGCCACCTTTCACTTGAGAGTTCGACAGCCGTCCATGATAGCGCAGGCGCGGTGAGGCATCAGTCCTTGAGGGCGGCCCGGCGGGCCTTCTCCGCCTTGCGTTCATCGCGCATGCGCGCACGGTCGAGCGCGGCCTCGGCGGCCGAAAAACGGCAACCGCAGTAATTCTGGCGGTACATACCCAGTTCGCGCGAGCGCACGGTCGCCTGCGGGTACCACGGCCGGAAATCTCGGATAACCGGGGTCAGTCCATGCGCCGACGCGAGTTTTTCCAACACGTCATTGCACGTGTCGAACAACTGGTATGGAGAGACCGCGAGCGTCGTGGCGATGTGCGAGAACCCCTCCCGCTCGGCGACCCGACAGGCCTCGGCGAGGCGCAAGGCGTAGCACGCGCGGCAGCGGCGCTCTCGATCCGCGCCGAGCCGCGCCACCGACGCATCCCAGCGGTCGCGGTCATCCGCCGCCTCGATCAGGCGAATACCGTTATCGGAACTCCAGCGACGGAGCTCCTCAAGACGCTTGCCATGCTCTGACACGGGCTGGATATTCGGATTGGTCCAGCATATCGTGGGCTCAAAGCCCTCCTCCACGAGCAAGCGCACCGGCTCAAGCGAACAGGGGGCGCAGCATGCATGCAACAGTAACGGGGTCATAGGCGCTTTCCTCCCTCGACGACGCTGAAACCGGATGTCCCCCGATCGGATTTCGCCGGACGGGGCAAAGCCGGCGAACCAAGCCCGTGGGAACCGTCCGCATCCGCCGCCCGAGGCGTCGCGCGGGCATCGGACGGAGAAACACGGCGCGGCTGAAGGCGGCAGGGGGCGCCATAGAAGGAGACGCCCCACGCGGTGTCCTCGCAATAGGCAATGGTCGGGTCGGAACGAATGGCGCGTACATACCCCCAATCCCCGGTGCACCCCGAGAGATGGGCAGTCGCGACGACGATGGTCCACAACGGCCACCTAAAACCGATGCCGAGAACGACGACCAGCAGCGGCACGATGACGGAAGGCGCCAACGCTATGACAAGGTAGGCGTCACGCGGGTACACAACCCCTTCGGCGCTCGCGTAGATCATGCCCATCTTGAGATTCGAGCCGAACGTGATCTGAGCCCCAGGCGGCGCGTAATGCCTGAAAAACAACGCGTGCACGAGTTCGTGGATGACAAACGTTGCGGGAATGGCAGCGACAAGGGAGATCCACCAGCGGATATCGACGCCACGTCCGGTGCCCTCGACGCCCATGAGACGGTCGCCCAACGAGCCCAGGACGGCACCAAGCTCGAAAGGAGTCACCGGGGCGTCGAAGAACTCGCGCAACGCCACCATGGAAAGCGCCCACAGGATCGCAGCGAGAACCCCGGCCACCAGCACCGTGGCCGACAAGGAGCGCATGCGAGCCAGGAAGCCCTCGTCCTCGAAAACATGTATGTCGGCTATTTTCCTCATGCGACCAAGTGTAGCGTCTCATGCGGACACCTGTGCGATAATGTGGGATTACTTCGGACAATGATCGAGATGACGCGACGCCGCGCCCGAATGCGGCGCCGCGTCGCCTCGCACCATCTTATTCACCATGAAACTCGGAAGAAGGACGCACATGACCGCACACCTCACTCCCGCCGACCGCCCCTCCTGGCCGCGTCGCGCCGTCGTCACCGCCGGCATGCCCTACGGCAACAAGGGTCTGCACTTCGGCCACGTGGGAGGCGTCTTCGTCCCGGCGGACTTCTACGCTCGCTTCCTGCGCGACCGTTTGGGCCGCGAGAACGTGATCTTCGTCTCCGGTACCGACTGCTACGGCTCCCCCATCATGGAGGGCTTCCGCAAGCGCCGTGAGGCAGACGGCTACACCAAGCACATCTCCGATTACGTGCGCGAGAACCACGACAGCCAGGAAGCTGACCTGGCCAGCTTCGGCGTGTCCTGCGACCTGTATGCCGGCAGCGCGCTGGAGCCCGCCGTGCACATCCACGAGCGCATGACCGCCGAAATCGTCGAGCGCCTGCACGAGCAGGGCAAGCTCACCAAGATGAGCACCAAGCAGTTCTTTGACCCGGCCGCCGGGCAGTTCCTGAACGGCCGCCAGGTCCTCGGCCGCTGCCCCATCCAGGGCTGCAAGTCCGAGAAGGCCTACGCCGACGAGTGCGACCTCGGCCACCAGTTCGAGCCCGAGGAGCTCATCGCCCCCAAGAGCGCGCTCACCGGCGAGACGCCCGAGCTCGTGCCGGTGGACAACCTGTACTTCGACCTACCCTCCTACACCGAGTACATGCGGGAGCACACCGAGCGCCTGGCCGCCGATCCCACCGTGCGCTCCGTGGTGTCAAAGACCATGCAGGAGTGGCTCGACGCCCCGCGCCTGTTCATCCAGGTGAAGTTCCGCGATGAATTCGAGGCCGTCCGCGGCGAGCTGCCCGCGCACGAGGTCATCGAGGCCGAGGGCAACAAGGGCTCCTTCACGGTGGTCTTCCCCACCTGGCGCGAGCGCGACGAGGCCCACGAGGTCCTCAACCGAGCCGGCGTGCGCTTCCGCTCCGGCAAGGCGCTCGTGCCGTTCCGTATCTCGGGCAACGTCGAGTGGGGCGTGCCCCTGCCCGAGGTCGAGGGTTGCCGTGACCTCACGGCCTGGGTCTGGCCCGAGAGCCTGTGGGCGCCCATCAGCTTCACCCGCGCCGTCCTCGCGCGCGACGCCGCCAAGCTCGAGGCCACGGGCACGCCTGCCGCCGAGCTCGCCGAGTGCGCCGTCGCCGACGCCCAGCTCGTGGACGATGCCCCGGCCATGATCATGGACGAGCCCACCTACACGCACGCCAGCCTCGACTGGCACGACTGGTGGGCCAGCGAGGATGCCCGCGCCTACCAATTCATCGGCCAGGACAACATCTACTTCTACTGCATCGCGCAATCCGGCATGTGGGAGGCGCTGAGGTGGAACATGCAACAGTCCTGCGTGGCCGCCAACTACCACATCCTGTACATGGGCAAGAAGGCGAGCTCCAGCTCCCAGACTCCCCCGCCGCTGGCGCATGAGATGCTCGAGCACTACACCCCCGAACAGCTGCGCGCGCACTGGCTGTCGCTCGGCCTGGGCGAGAAGCCCGTCAGCTTCTCCCCGAAGGCCTTCGACCTGCGCGAGACCGGCAAGGACAGCCAAGGCAACCCCGTCCTCGCCCGCGATGACAAGCGCGTGATCGACCCCGCCCTCAAGGAGGGCGCGCTGCTCACCGGTGTTTTCAACCGCCTGGCCCGCTCGGCCTTCTACGGCGTGGCCGTCAAGGAGGGCGACGAGGCCGCCTACCGCACCGGGCGCATCCCCGCGGGCGAGCCTTCCGAAGCCGCGCGCAACGCAGCCGAACAGGCAGCGATCGCGTTCGAGCAGGCCATGCACGCCTTCGAGCTGCACCACGCCCTCGGCGTGTGCGATGAGTTCCTGCGCGCCGCCAACAAGCGCTGGAGCGACGCCTCCAAGGCCGCGAAGAACAGCGGGGACGACACCGCCATGAACCAGGCGCTCGTCGACGCGTTCCACGGGCTGCGCGTGGCGACCGTCCTCATGCACGGCATCGTGCCCACGGGCTGCGAGCTGATCTGCGAGCACTTCGCCATCGACCCCGTCGCCTTCTTCTCCTGGGACAACATCTTCAAGACGAATGACGAGCTCACGGCCGAGTTGGGCGAGCAGCCCGGCACGCACGCCATCAAGGCGCTGCCGCCGCGCTTCGATTTCTTCGCGAAGCACCCGTCGCAGTTCTAACGGACCGCCCGCCAGGTCCCGGGGCGGGGCGAAGGTTTTTGCTCGGTCAAGTCCTGCTCACGACGAAAGCTCACTGGGCTTTCTGTTCGTGCGGAATCTACAAAAACCTTCGCCCCGCCCCGGGACCTGGCTGCGCAGAAGAATGGTCGGGAGATTCGCTCAGGACGAATTTGACTGGAAGGAACTCGTGCATGAGAGTCGCGATTCGCAAAACCGTTGCCGCCGACGTTGAAGCGGCTGAAAAGTGCCTCGTGGACGGCAAGGCGGCGCTTGCGGCGCTGGACATCCCCCAGTGGCTGGGCGACTACCCCAATCATCTCGATATCGAGGCCGACATGACCGAAGATGCCTCATATGTGGCGGTCGGCGAGGACGGCACCGTGCTCGCCGTGATGGCGCTTTCCTTCTCGGGTGAGGAGACCTACGACCAAATCGACGGGGCCTGGCTGACCGAATCGGATTCGCGCGAACCCCGCTATGCCGTCATCCATCGCTGCGCCATCAGCGCCGCCGCCGCCCGCCGCGGCATCATGACGCTCATGTTCGAGGAGGGCGAGCGCATCGCGCGCGAACACGGATCTCAGAGCATCCGCGTCGACACCCACGAGCGCAACATCCCCGTGCAGGGACTCGTAAGTAAGCTCGGCTACACCCACTGCGGCACCATCACGCTTCCCTATCCCGGCGAAGTCGATCCTTTGCGCATCGCATTCGAGAAGGTCCTCTAACCTATGGCGCGCCCGGGCGTTCAAAAGCACCTCGACATCGCCGAGCTCCTTCGCTGCCCTTTATGCGGAGCAGAAATGCATGCGCGGCAATCCTCAGTCGCCTGTAAAAGCGGCCACGATTTCGCCATCTCGGCGAAGGGCTTTTTGAACCTCATCCCGCATCAGAAACCCCTCAAGGGCTACGACGAAACGTTCTTCGCGAGCCGCCAGCGCATCATGGAGCATGGTTACTATCGCGAAGTGCATCAGGCCGTCGCCGCCTCTCTAAACGAGCTCGCAAGCACGGCGACCGTCATCGATGCCGGGTGCGGCGAAGGATCATACGCCAAGGACGTGGCTCGCGCGCTCCCCCACTCGACCGTCTTGGGCCTCGACATCGCAAAGGACGCGATTCGCGTCGCTGCGCGAGGTGGCGGTCCGGTGCGCTGGCTCGTCGCCGACCTTGCGAACATCCCGCTCTCCGATTCCACGGTCGACGCGATCCTCAACGTGTTCACACCCGCCAACTACGACGAATTCAAACGCGTCCTCAAACCGGGCGGCATGCTCGTCAAGGTCATTCCCGCCCCGCAGCATATGCACGAGCTGCGCGAGCTTGCAGGTGAGCAGCTGTCCGATGCCGATTTCGTCGACCACGGCGTTTCCGAGCACCTGATGCGCCACATGAACGTCGTGGGTCGGGCCCGCGTGACCCAGATGTCTCCCGTTCAGGCGGAAGACGCACTCGACCTGGTGCGCATGAGCCCCGTGGCCTTCAGCATCGAGGAACACGCCCTCGATCTCGACTCTCTGACGCACATCACCGTCGACGCCGAAATCATCTGCGCTCAGTTCACTTTCCGCCGTGACTGTTGCGCCAAATCTCTCGTCCCAGGCCAAGAGCCAGGAACAAGGCGCTCGCATAACCCAAAAAGCCGATAACGGGAATGCCGAAGATGACCGGCTCGATCTTGGCGTAGTACACGACGGATGAGCCGATGAAAAGGCCCGCGATGACGATCGCCATCGACAAGCGGTCCACGATGCCGCCGACATGTCGGAGCACCTGCTCGCTGCCGAGCACCTGCATGTTCATCTTGAGCTGACCGCGCGTGAGCATCCTGGAAGCCAAGCCGAGCTGCTCGGCCATCTCCAGATGACCCTTGAGGGCGCGGTACGACGCGTGCGTCAGTTCATCGGCGGCCTCGCGGGCACGGCGATACGAGCTTTTCTCATGCTTGATATGCTCGGTGATGATCTCAATCATGTTGACGTCGGGCATATACTCGGCGAGCAGGCCCTCGAGCGTCACCATGCCGCGGGCGAACATCGTCACCACGCTGGGCAATTCGACATCGTTCTTGCGCGCCAGGCTGATGAGGGAGGTCAGGAACTCGCCGATGTCGAGGTCCTTCAAATCTAGGCCGGCAAAATCGGCGATGATGAAGTCGAGGTCGCTGAGGAACGTGGAGTGGTCGAGCTCGGCGGAATCGCCCCTCGTCACGGCGAAGCGCATGAGTGAGTCCTTGAGCTTGGGAACATCGCCCGTCGCGACCGCGTAAATCATATCCTTGACGATACCGCGGTCATGGCTGGACATACGCCCCACCATACCCATATCAATGAAATAAACGATGCCGTCTCTCACGATGATGTTCCCCGCATGCGGGTCGGCATGGAAAAAGCCATCCTGAAGCACCTGGGTCGCATAGTCGTCGACAATGGACGACCCAACCTTCTCAAGATCGTACCCCGCCTCGACCAGACGCTCGGGATCGGCGATGGAGATGCCGTCGACGTAGTCCATGACAACGATGTGCTCGGTGCAATACGCCAAATATGAGCGCGGGCAGGAAATCGCCCCGTCATCCTCGTGCAACCGATGGAACTCGTCAAGGTTGCGAGCCTCCATGAGGAAGTTCGTCTCCTCGCGAAACGACTGCCACAGCTCCTCGACAACGCCCTTGAGATCGATGAACTGGTCGGTTTTCACAAAATGGGACGCCTGGGCCACGATGGAGCGCATGATGTCGATGTCTTGCGCCATGACCTGCTGGGCGCCGGGGCGCTGCACTTTGATGGCCACATCCCCGCCCGTAAGCAGCGTGGCTCGATGCACTTGCGCGAGCGACGCGCTTCCCAGAGGCTTGCGGTCGATATGCGAGAATATCTCGCCGAGTGGCCTGCCGTATTCGGCGACGAGGCAATCGTTCACCACGGCGAACGGAACGGGCTCCACGTTCGAGCGAAGACGACGCAGCTCATTGCAGTACTCCTGCGGCAGGATCTCGGAGCGATTGGCGAGGATCTGCCCCATCTTGACGAACATGGGACCCAAATCCTCGAGCATACGCCGCAGTCGACGCGGCGTAAGATTATGCCATGCCTCGTACTTGCGCACGATCGACAGGATCTCAGCGATGCGCTGGCGACGGCCGCGCGAGGTGAGCTTGACCTCCTCGGAGGGAGCCATGGCCTCCGGCTCCTCCGGGAAGACGTCGACGGCGCGCGGCATACGCCATGATGAGCGGAGCGCCTCCTCAACCCCTTCGAGGTTGACCGTGTCCTCGGGGCTCAGCGGTTTGCGGGCGGCATTCGCCCCATCGTGCGCGCTCGGTGTCGCAGCGCGCTTGTCCTCTGCGTCGATGATCATGAGCGGTTACTCGACCGCCTGACCGTCCTCGACGGGCTCGGCGTCCACAGGGGCGGCGGGCTCGGCGTCGACGACCACAGTCTCTTCGACCTCGACGGTCACCGTGCCGTCATCGACCGAATCGACCAGGTCGCGCACATGAGCCATGAACGCGACGCGCTCGGACTTGGTCAGCAAACGCACACGGGCGAGAATGAGCTCGTCGAGGATGCGCTCGGCGGCAGTGGCCCCACGCTCGCTCAGACGCTCGGTCACCTCGGAGAACGTGCCGCCGGCATCCATGAAGATATCGGACATGGAGCGCGTGAAATCGGACGAACGGCTGTCGTGACGTGCCTGCTCCCCGCGGTCGTTAAGATCGCGCAGGACCTCCTCGCCGCGCGCGTTCAGCCCATCAAGGAGCTCCTTGCCCTTCTCCGCGGTCACCGCCGCGGCACCGAAGCCGACGTTGACCATACCGTTGACGAGCTCTTCGAATTTCGTGGCCATGGAAGCCTCCTAGACATTCACCGCGCGCCCGTTGCGCGCGCTCCCGTAGAAACACTTGTACCCATCACCGCTCCTGAAAAGCCGACGGCGGCGAACGGTTTTGCAACCTCGCCGCCGTCGCGATGAATATCGGGTTAGCTGGAGCTTAGCGCTCGTTGTCGGACATCGCGAAGCCGTTCTTCATCGCGCAGCTCGTGATGTAGAGCACCTGCCCGAGCAGCTTGTCCGTTGCGACCTTGAGATCGGCGCACAGCGCATCGTTGGCCTTTGCAAGCAGGGCGGGAATCTGCTCGTCGGCAAGATCGGCAGCGGCCTTATCCGTCTCACGCAGCATCTTGTGACCGAGAGAGCCGATCTTCTCCTGGTAGGACTCGATCTTCGCGGAAGTCTCGTTGAATCGGGCGTCGGCAAGGGCGGCGATGACGCGATTTGCCCAGTAGAAGCTCTCGGTCGTCACGCGCTCGGTGGTGTCGGACAGGTACGCGGGCATCTCGTCGACGTTCGCGTACAGCGCGACCAGGGAGTTGAACGCATTCGAACCAAAGGCCATCCACTGGATGCACTGAAGCGGCTCGGGAACATACGGGCGGATCTGCAGAACGGCGAGCTGGCTGTTGCGGTTGATACCGATGGGACGATACGCGTTACGCGTGGCATGCGTGCCCTTGTTGCCGTAGCAATCGTATTCGGTTCCCTGGTAGTGGGAGGACAGGACATACTTCACATCCTCGATGGTCACCTTGCGCTCAGGCACACGGCTCCAGGGGATGTCGTCCGATTCGGGCGTGAACGCGGCATCCGGGCCGTCCCAGCCGTCGTGCGGGTTCAGGCAACGCTGCATATACCAAGCGCGCGGAGTGTTATAGACATGGTCGGAATCGGAATGAGAGCCAAAGGCCTCACGCGGGTTGAAAATCTCACCCGAGCGCATGCCCTCACGGACATCCGCAATCAAATCCATGAGGTCGGCGAGATACTCCTCGTACGCATCGGCCTCCTCGCCCTCAAGATCGTCGAGATCATCCGTGAAGTACTCCTCGTCCAGGATGTCCTCGGGCTCGAGGCGATTCGTATTGGTGAGGTTGAGGTGGTTCTCCGCCATCCACTCGCGCAGATCGGGGCTGGCCATGTGCTCGACCTGCTCGCCCTCGGCGTCCAACAGATCGAAGTAGTCGATGCCAAGCTGGTTGGGCATGGTCACATAGGCGTCGTCGGGAACGCGCTTGGCAATCCAGTGATGGCCGCCGATCGTCTCGAGCCACCAGATCTCATCGGCATCGGAAAATGCGATGCCGTTCATCTCGTAGGTTCCGTATTGCTCGAGAAGCGCACCCAGGCGCTGAACGCCCTCGCGGGCGGAGTGGATATAAGGCAGGACGACGGTAACGAAGTCCTCCTCGGAGAGGCCGCCGGGCACCTCGGGCGTATAGTCGGGATCGCCGGGCTCACCATGGGCGGGAACATACTCGACGAGCGGGTCGGCACCGAGCACTCGCTCATTTGACGTGATGGTCTCAGTGGCGCTCATGCCGACGTTCGCCTCATTGAAACCGGCGGCGGCCCAAACACCATGACCCTGAATGACATCGGGAACGCTGGAGTAGCGCATGGGGTTGTCCGGAAGCTCGAAGCTCAGGTGAGAGAGCACGCTCGTATAGGTGCGCGGCTGGTCCTCGGGATGGATTACCATCATCTTCTGAGGCTCGAACTTGCCGTTGGGCGAATCCTCATTGCGGGCGACGATGGTCGACCCGTCGTAGCTCGCGTGCTTACCGACCAAGATCGTGGTGCATGCCATGAATCCTCCTTGGGGTCTGTGCGGTCATTGGCCACAGTGTACCCTCGGCAACGCAAGGCTACGCCGATGAACTGACGAGCGGCACGGCAAAGCCCCCACCATGAACGGTGCCGGGACATCGAACACGGTGGGGGCTCAACAAAGAAAACGGGGGCGTGCCACGGGCACGCTGCAGAGAAAAGCGCGAGAGCAGACGCTACGCGAGCTTGGCAGCTTCGGGGTGCTGAAGCTCGGCCGCCAGGCACACGTTGCTCATCAGCATGGCGCGCGTCATGGGGCCCACGCCGCCCGGCACCGGCGTGATGGAACCCGCAACGAGCTCGGCAGATGCAAAGTCAACATCGCCGCAGAGCTTACCGGCCTCGTCACGGTCCATGCCGACGTCGATGACAGCGGCACCCGGTTTGATCCAGGGGCCCTTGACCATCTTTGGAATGCCACACGCGACCACGAGGATATCGGCGCTCTGGCAGATCCGAGCGAGCTCGCACGGGTCGGTATGGGAATGCGCGACAGAAATCGTGGCATTGCGCGCAAGCAACATGAGCGACATGGGCTTGCCCACGATGGACGAACGCCCCATGATCACCGCGTTCTTGCCTGCCGGGTCGATACCATAAGCGTCGAGCATCTCCATGATGCCGGCGGGCGTGCAAGGGCGAAGCCCCGGAAGGCCTCGGACGAGCTTGCCCAGATTCTCCGGATGAAAGCCGTCGACGTCCTTCTTGGGATCGATCGCGGCGACAACCTGCTCGGCATCGAGATGAGCCGGCAAGGGCATCTGCACCAGGATGCCCGCGATGGAGGGATCGGCGTTCAGCCGCTCGATGAGCGACATGAGCTCACTTTGCGTCGTATCCTCGGAGAGCTTGAAATCCTGGGACGGGATGCCGCACTCCTGGCAGTCACGCAACTTGGCGCGAACATACGTGGCGGAGCCCTGGTCGTCGCCGACCAGCACAACCGCCAGACCACACGGGATATCCCGCGCCATCAGTCGCGCAGCGCGCTCGGCAGCGCGACCGCGAACCTCGGCAGCGAGTTTCTTGCCGTCGATAATCGTAGCCATACCGATCCTTAGAACAGACCGGTAATGACGCCGTTGTCGTCGACGTCGATGTTCTCGGCCGCGGGAACCTTGGGAAGGCCCGGCATCGTGAGCACGTTGCCCGTGAGAGCGACGACAAAGTGGGCGCCAGCGCTCACCTTGAGCTCGCGCACGGTGATGCGGAAATTCTCGGGGGCGCCAAGCGCGCTCGCCTGATCGGAGAAGGAGTACTGGGTCTTGGCGACGCACACCGGCAGGTTACCGAAGCCGTTTGCGCGCAGCTCAGCGAGCTGGCGCTTGGCCGCAGGCGCGAAGTCGACGCCGTCGGCATGATAGACCTTGGTGGCAATCGCCTCGAGGGCGTCTGCTACATCCGTACCGTCCTCATAGGCGAACTTAAACTCGTGAGGCTCCTCGATAAGGCGCATGACCTCGTCGGCCAGCTCGAGTGCGCCCTCGCCACCCTTGGCCCAGACCTCGGAGAGACGAACGTTCACACCAACCTTCTCGCACTCGGATGCAATGAGGTCGAGTTCGGCCTCGGTGTCGGTCGGGAATCGGTTGATCGCGACGACGCAGGGCAGACCGAAGACGCTCTGGATGTTCTCGACATGACGGAGCAGGTTGGGCATACCGGCCTTGAGGGCCTCGAGATTCTCGGTGTTGAGATCGGCCTTGGCCACACCGCCGTTGTACTTGAGGGCGCGGGCGGTAGCGACCACCACGACGGCGCTCGGGCGAATCCCGGTCATGCGGCACTTGATGTCGAGGAACTTCTCGGCTCCGAGGTCCGCGCCGAAGCCTGCCTCGGTAATGGCAACATCGCCGAAGCGCATGGCCATCCTCGTGGCCATGACGGAGTTGCAGCCATGCGCGATGTTGGCGAACGGACCGCCGTGCACGAACGCCGGCGTGTGTTCGAGCGTCTGCACGAGATTGGGCTTGAGCGCGTCCTTCAGCAGAGCCGCCATGGCGCCCTGGGCCTTGAGCTGGCTGGCGCGAACGGGCTCGCCGTCGTAGGTGTAGCCGACCACGATCTCCCCGAGGCGCTGCTTGAGGTCGGAGATGGAGGTCGACAGGCACAGGATCGCCATGACCTCAGACGCGACGGTGATGTCGAATCCATCCTCGCGTGGGACGCCCTGGGCCTTGCCGCCGATGCCGTCGATGACATGGCGGAGCTGACGGTCGTTCATGTCGACGACGCGCTTCCAAGTGATGCGCTTGACGTCGATGCCGAGCGCGTTGCCCTGCTGGATGTGGTTATCCAGCATGGCAGCGAGCAGGTTGTTGGCAGCACCGATGGCATGGAAGTCGCCGGTGAAATGAAGGTTGATATCCTCCATGGGGATGACCTGGGCGTATCCGCCGCCGGCGGCACCGCCCTTGACACCGAAGACCGGGCCGAGCGAGGGCTCGCGCAGCGCGACAGCGCTCTTGACGCCGCGGCGACGCAGAGCGTCGGCCAGACCGATGGTCGTCGTGGTCTTGCCCTCGCCCGCGGGCGTTGGGTTGATGGCAGTGACGAGGACGAGCTTGGCCTCGTGGTCGCTCGGCTCGTTGAGCAGCGAGTAATCCACCTTGGCCTTGTCGAAGCCATAGGGAATCAGGTGTTTGGCGTCCACGCCGGCGGTCTCGGCCACCTGCTGGATCGGCCACGGCTCGACGGAGTGGGCGATTTCGATATCAGTCGGCATGGCGGGTCCCTTCGTGTTGAGGTGTAACCAATCAAGGATAGCACGTGCGCAGAAAGCCCCGACGCACCCCGCGAACGGTCAATCAATTGTCCGCATGGGAACATCCGGGGTGCGAGTCGATAATTTGTCCGGACGGACCGCTACCCTCTTGCCGTGAGCAGCAGGGCCGGAACGGATGCCGTTTGGGCTACACTGATACCCATGTATGTCGACGATCCACGATTGGGGTGCGCAGCGTGACCATCATCATGCGAACGTTTGATACCTCGTTTCTGAGAACCCCCCCCCCCGGCCACGCCTAACTAGCGCTGCGGCGGGCGGCACGCCTCCCGCAGGCAGGACCCTTCGCGCCCGCGGTGCGGCATGCACGAGCGGGGGCCGTCCATGAGCGCCCCCACCACCTATCGCGGCTCCATCACGCGCGAGCAGTGGCTCGTCGACGAGACCCGCACGGTCGCCCGCCTGCGCCTCGAGGATCGTGCCTTCCTCGACACCCGCGCCCTTGCCGCGCACATCCTCGAAAACAATCTATTCCAATACCCCACCGAGCGTGAGGTCGGCTCCATCGCGCGCGCCTGCGCGCGCAGGCTCGACGCGCTCTCGAGCGACCCGGATCGGCGCGACCGTCTGACCGGCCTCATCGCGCACGGCACCACCGAGCAGCTCAGGCAGGCTAACCTCTACGCCCTCATGCGCGACAACCGCCTGGTTTGGGACTTCATGACGTGCGTCGTGGAAAGTAAATTCTCCCTACTCGACATGCACCTGGGCAAAACCGAGATCGCCACGTTCCTCGAGGGCCTGCGCGCCCAAGACGAGCGCGTGGCCACCTGGAGCCCCGCCACCCTCAACAAGATCCGCCAGGTGCTCGCCCAATGCCTCGAACAATGCGGGATGTACGAGCGCAAGACGGAGCAGCTAAGCACGCTCTTGCTCGACTACGACCTGGAAAACCTCATACGCGAGAACGGCGACGCCGGCATCCTGCCCGCGTTCGGCCTCGCGCTATAGGGGGGGGTACACATGAACGCAATCGACTCCCCCACCCTCACCCAAAGCTTCGAGGTCATCCGGTCCAAACTCCGCGACCCCGAATTCCTCGCCTGCCACGGACTGGGCAACGAGGTCCCCTTCCACGTCTTCCCCTACGACGCCGGCTCCGAGCTGGAAGTCCGAGCCCTCCTGCGCGACCTTTTGAGCGAGGATCCCGCAGGCCTCGCGCCCGGCCGCATCACCCACATCGACCTGTGGGAGCTCATCTGCGACCTGTGCGAGCAACGAGGACTCATGGAAAAGCTCCCCGCCTTCGAGCGCAAGCGCGGATCGGACGCCCTGCTCGTACGCCTGCAGACCATCGCCTCGCCGGCAAAGCTCGTAGAGCACATGCGCGAGCGCTTCGCGGCGGCACACGGCGACCCCCAACCCGGTCGCGACGTGCTGCTCATCTCGGGTGTGGGACGCGCCTACCCCATCACGCGGGCGCACCAGATCCTCGAGTGCGCGCAGCCCATCTTCTCCCACATCCCCGTCGTCCTGTTCTACCCGGGCGTATACGACGGGCAGACGCTCAGGCTCTTCGGCTCGATAAACGACGGCAACTATTACCGAGCATTCAACATTTTGTAACCCACCCTCATTCCGTACATCGCACCATCAGAAACGCTCCAGAAAGGACTCCCCATGCGCATCCAGGACATGTTCGAACGCGACATCGACCGCAACATCAACGGCGTCATCAAGATCGAGCAGAACGACGAGGAGGTCATCGAGCAGGAGCTCGCCGAATACGTCGTGACCAACGAGCTGCGCGGGCACTTCTCAACGTTCTTCGACGCCTACGAGCGCGCGCTCGACGCCCCCACCGACAAGATCGGTGTATGGATCTCGGGCTTCTTTGGTTCCGGTAAATCGCACTTCCTCAAGATGCTCTCGTACCTGCTCTCGGGGCAGACGGCAAACGGGCACCCGGCCATCGACATCATTGCGCCGCGCTTCGAAGACCCCATGATCGAGGCGAAGGCAAAGCGTGCCGTGGACGTCCCCACCGAGACTATCCTGTTCAACATCGACTCCAAGGGCCCGTCTAACAAGGACAAGACCGCCATCCTGCGCATCTTCGCCCGCGTGTTCTTCGAGCACCTCGGGTTCTACGGCGAGGACCTCAAGCTTGCGCGCCTGGAGCGCGACATCGACCAGAAGGGCAAGACCGAGGCGTTCCGCGCAGCGTACCGCCAGATCACGGGCACCGAATGGCTCGACGAGCGCGATGCCTATGACCTCAACAGCGACGCCGTCATCGACGCGCTCGAGCAGGCGGGGGCCAAGAGCCGCGAGGCAGCGGAGCGCTGGTTCGACAACACCGAGGAGTTCGAGTTCACCATCGATTGGCTCGTGCGCCAGATCAATCAATACGTGACCGAGCGCGCCGAGCAGGAGGGCGGCGAGTTTCGTCTGCTGTTCATGGTCGACGAGGTGGGCCAGTACATCGGCACCGACACGAGCCTCATGCTCAACCTCCAGACCATCGTGGAGGACCTGGGCGCGCAGTGCGCCGGCCGCGTGTGGGTGGTCGTGACGAGCCAGGAGGCCATCGACGAAATCACCACCGTGGCGGGGCAGGACTTCTCCAAGATCCAGGGGCGGTTCAACACCCGCCTGTCGCTTTCGAGCACCGGCGCGGGCGAGGTCATCCGCCGGCGCATCCTCTCCAAGAACGAGCACGCGCATGACTTGCTCACCGTGGAGTACGGCAAGAACGCCACCGTGCTCAAGAACCTGTTCACCTTCAAGGGAGCGCGCAACGACCTTGGCGGCTATGACGGCGCGAAGAGCTTCGCGGACGCGTTCCCATTCGTGGGCTACCAGTTCAAGCTCATGCAGGACGTCATCAACGGCCTGCGCAACCAGGGCAGCTCGGGCAAGCACCTGAGCGCCGAGCGTTCGATGCTCTCGGGCTTCCAGGAAGTCGCCCAGGCGCTCGAGGACCGCGACGAGCACGCCCTGGCCCCCCTGTGGATGTTCTACAACACCGTGCAATCCTTTCTCGAGGGCTACCATCGCCGTGTGATCGACCGCGCCGCGGCCGCCGCGCGCGACGGCGCGGGCCTTGAGGAATACGACGTCGCCGTGCTCAAGCTGCTGTTCCTCATCAAATGGGTGAGCCAGGAGATGCCGGGCAACGTGGACAACATCGCCACCCTCATGGCCGACGACCTGCGCGCCAACCGCGCCGAGGTGCGCGAGCAGGTGCAGGCCGCGCTCGAGCGCCTGGAGCGCGAGAACTACATCACGCGCAACGGCGAGTGCTACCTGTTCCTCACCGATGACGAGCAGGAGATCGCCCGCCAGATCGCGCGCACCCAGGTGGATGCGGCCAAGCTCACCAGGAAGGCGGCCGAGATCGTGTTCGGCCAGATCTTCGAGACGCCCAAGATCACCGTGGGCAAGAACAACTTCCCCGTGGCGGAGTGGCTGGACGAGACCCGCGTGAACAACGCGGGCGGCCTCACCCTGCGCGTGCTCGCCCGCATGGACGGCAGCGACGCCCCCAGCCGCGACGAGCTCATCTTGCGCTCGAGCCGCGGTGAGGCGATCGTGCTGCTCTCCAGCGAGATCGATTTTTACAGCTGCCTTATGGAGGCGGCGCGCATCCAGCAGTTCGCGAGCGCGACCATCATCGCCAACCTGCCCGCCAACCAGCAGGACGTGATCCGCGCCAAGCAGCAGGAGCGCACCGCACTCGAGACCAAGGCGCAGGCGCTCATGGAAGAGGCGGTGCGCCGCGGCGAGTTCTACGCCGGCGGGTCCCAGGTCACCATCACGGGTACCAACTCCGCCAAGAAGCTCATCGAGCAATGCACGGCAAAGCTGGTGGACGCCGTCTACACCAAGCTCGGCTACATCGACCGCAATTACGACGACGATGCCCAAATCAGGCAGGTCCTGAACGGGGCCGCGCCTGCGCTCGAGGGCATCGAGCCCAACAAGCGCGCCATCGACGACGTGCGCACGTTCCTTGGCGCCCAGGCCATGCGCGCGGTGAGCGTGTCCATGGACGACCTGCAGAAGCGCTACCAGGCGGCCCCTTATGGATGGCGCGAGCGCGACATCGCCGCCGTGGTCGCCGAGCTCATCGCCGCCGGCGAGGCACGTGTGAGCTACGCCGGGCAGGTCGTGGACGCGCGTGACGCCAAGATGATCGACTACCTTCGCAAGCTGAGTATGACGCAGCGCGCCGTGGTGGAGATGCGCGTGCGCGCCTCGGCAGGAGACATGACCCGCGCCCGCCGCGCGATCGAGACGCTCTGCCGCGTTCACGACCTCCCCACCGAGGAGGAGCCGCTAGCCACGGCGTGCCGCAACGCCCTGCAAGAACGCCAGGACGGACTGAACGAGCTCATCACCGGAGCGTACAGCCGCAACCGCAACTACCCGGGCTTTGGCACGGTGGCAGACGCCGCCGCCCTCATCAAGGACCTGCTCGCCATCCGCGGCGACTCCGGCGATTTGCTGCGCGCCATCGCCAAGGCGGAAAACGACCTGTGCGACGCAGGCGAGGACCTGGAGGACGTCGACGGGTTCTTCCCCGACATGCAGCGCATCTACGACAACGCCTCCAACCTGCTCAAGCGCCTCGATCAAGACCGCAGTTACCTTGCCGCCCACGAGGGGGCGACCAAGGCGATCGAGAACATCGAGCGCATTTTGGGCAGCGAGAGGCCCTATAGCCAGATCACCGACCTCGTCCCCGCCATGCAGACGATCGAAAACGCTCACGCAAAACTGCTCGAGGGCAAGCGCGAGGAAGTTAAGGCGCAGATCGAGGACATCTTCGCCAGCGTGAGGCAGCATGGCGAGGAACTCGGTGTCACCTTGAGCAGCGTGGGCGAGCGAGAACGCGCCCGCACCGGCGCGGTGCGCGACGCCGCCACGCTCACCCAGCTCGACGCCGTGAGCGCACAGCTCACAGGCGATCAGGCGCGCCTGTTTGGGGACCTCGACCGCGAACACGAGCGCATCCACCGCCCCGCGCCGGCAAGCACCGGGCAGGTCGTCACCACCAGCCACGCCCCCATCGCGCCCGAGCGCCCGCGCAAAGTGCGCGAGCTCCAACGCTCAACCGCGTTTTTGCCCAAGACCTTACACAGCGAGGCCGAAATCGACGCCTATCTCGCCGACGCCCGCAAGCGCCTGGTGAGCGAGCTTTCCCATAACGACGCCATCAAGTTGAACTAGGAGACGCATCATGGACACCAAGGCACTTGAGAAGTTCTGCCCCTGGGCGCGCGTCGAGCTCATCGACGCCGTGCGTCTGCGCTGCGTGCGCTACGCACTGGACGACGCCGGCCGCGCCGCCCACCCCGCCGATGCGGACGTGGTCGCCGGCACCGTGTTGGCCCCTTCCGAGAAAGCGCAGCGCGCCGCGCTGTTCGAGCGCATCGAGCGCCTGAACGAGGAGCGCGGCGGCAAGGGCTACGCCGCGTTTTGCGAGCAGCAGGCGTACAGCTGGTTCAACCGCTTCGCCGCCATCCGCTTCATGGAGCTGCACGGGTACCTGAGCAACAACGTGCGCATGCTCTCCGCGGGCAGCGGGGCGTTTGAACCCGAATGCCTGCGCATGGCAAGCGAGCTCGACCTGCCCGGACTCGAGCTCGCGGAGGTGCTCGACCTCATCACCGCAGGCGACGACGAGGTGCTCTTCCGCCGCATCCTCGTGGCGCAGATGAACGAGCTCGCCGACTGCCTGCCCACCGTGTTCGGCCACGTGGACGACGCCGACGCCCTCACCCTGCCCGACAACCTCCTCGCCCACGGCGAGCATGACGTGCTGTTCCATCTGGTTGCGGATATCCCCGAGGAGACCTGGGGCGACGTCGAGGCCCTGGGCTGGATGTACCAGTTTTACAATTCCGAGCTCAAGGACGCGTTTTTCAAATCCAAGCGAAAGGCCGCGGCGGAGGACCTGGCGCCCGCCACGCAGCTGTTCACGCCCGACTGGATCGTGCGCTACATGGTGGAGAACTCGCTCGGGCGCCTGTGGATGCTGAACAACCCCGGCAGCCGCCTGCGCGAGGACATGGCGTACTTCATCGAGCCTGATGCCCAGCACGAGGATTTCATCCGCATCGAGGGGCCCGAGGACATCACCTTCTGCGACCCGGCGTGCGGAAGCGGCCACATCCTGGTCTACGCCTTTTCCCTGCTGTTCAAAATGTACGCCGAGCGCGGCTATCGCGAACGCGACGTCCCGCGGCTCATCCTCACGAAGAACCTCTCCGGC
This sequence comes from Collinsella intestinalis DSM 13280, assembly GCF_000156175.1. Lineage (GTDB taxonomy): Bacteria > Actinomycetota > Coriobacteriia > Coriobacteriales > Coriobacteriaceae > Collinsella > Collinsella intestinalis. Next base: position 40,304 of record NZ_GG692710.1, on the reverse strand, counting down.
ATGGAGATCGACGAGCGCGCCGCCCAGATCGCGAGCCTCGTGCTCGCCATGTGCGCCCGCGAGCACGACCGCCGGTTCTTCACGCGCGGCGTGACGGCGGACATCCAAGTGTTGAGCAACATCGAGATTGATGTCGATGCCCTCGATCCCGCCAGCGCCCTGCGTCAACGCCCACAGCTCATCGAAGCGCTTGCTCATCTGAGCGAGATCGGCAGCCTGCTCAGCCCCTCCCCCGAAGACCTGGGCGCCCTCAAGAGCGAACTCATGCGCAACCTCTCCGGAGACCTCTTCGTCTCCCACACCCAAACCAACATCGAGCGCGCTGCGAATTGCTGTGAAACGCTCTCTCGCACCTTCGATGTGGTGGTGGCCAACCCGCCCTACATGGGAAGCGGAAACTTCAATCCGTTTATGAGCAAGTGGTCGAAAGAGAATTACTCGTCAGAGAAAAGCGATCTTTGCTACATGTTTATAGAGCGAATCAAAAACCAAAGGAAGCACCTTGGATATGCTGGAATAGCCGCGAGCAATAGCTGGATGTTTTTATCCTCCTCAGAACAATCGAGACGAAAGGTCCTCGAAGAATGCAACATCATTACTCTGGTTCAACTCGCGCAAGGAGGTTTTAAAGGCATCGCCGCACAAGTGTTTGCTTTCATTCTTGCAAATCGATGTGACGCGCCCCGCAGGGGCACATATATTCGATTGTGTGATTTTAGAAGCCCAGCTCTTCAGGCGGAGAAAACAATCTGCGCGATCAATGACCCCTCATGCAAATGGTCCTACAAAACCGATTCATCCGTATTCTTCGATCTTCCAGGAACGCCTATCGCCTACTGGGCAACCTCTGCATTGCATGATGCATTTCAATGTAATTCCCCAATTGGATCCTGGTTAATAACCCGTCAAGGTATGTCGACCGCCGACAACGATCGTTTCCTACGTGAATGGTGGGAGCCTTCCTACTGCACAATCGCCTTTGGCATCAGGTGCAGCTCTGAAGCGCAGGAATGCGGGCTCCGATGGTTCCCCTATCAAAAAGGAGGCGACTATCGAAAGTGGTTTGGAAACAATGACCTGGTAGTTGACTGGAAGAATGATGGTGAGGCGATCAAGAACAATGCAGATCCGCGAACAGGGAGAATTCGGTCACACAACTATAACGGCAATTATTCATTTAAAGAAGGAATAACCTGGTCAGATGTCTCATCGGGCAATATCCATCTGCGGCTATCTGAGTATGGTTCACTTTTTGATGGTCGAGGTGCAAAGGGGTTTGCAAAATCTCATCAAGAGAACCTTTACGCCCTCGCCCTCCTCAACTCCAATATCGCGCTCAAATTTCTTGAGTTTTTAGCGCCCACCCTCACATATCAAGTAGGGGATGTCGCAAAAATCCCCGATCCACATTTAAACATCGAGCGTTCCTCGGCAATTGCGAATGCAAACGTCAATTTGGCGAAGGCCGACTGGAACACCCAAGAAACCTCTTGGGACTTCAAACGCAACCCGCTTATATAGCAACAATAGAAGGAAATGTCATGTGCAAACAACTATTCAAACCATCTTGGAGTGACTGCAAAGAGGCTCGGAGGGTCATTTTTGATCGTTCCTCAACGCTCGCCATTACCTTGGAGCCAATTGGCGAACAAGTAAATGACATGTTGACTATTGAGAATGCAACCCTCAGCTTGGACTTGATACACGGGATTGAACCCCATTCCGTCCGTATGCTCACCACAGGCATATCAAAACGAAATGACAGCCGTTTCAAGCTATCCTTCCTCGCGTCAACGCACATCCTCACCAAACCAGAATTGCACTCGATACACAATTCCAAAAATCTCATTGAGTTGCTCGGGTGCGCCCATCTTTCGTATGACGTCATATTCCCAAACCGCCGAGTAAAGGAACATTTCGAATACCACAGCGAATGGCCGCTGACCGGACGACTCGATTGGTACTTTATCGAAAAAGCAGGTCCAAAGTTTCATGGGCCGAACCGTGAAGCAAGGGGATTGAGGAATGAAACCAATCCCCTCAACAACGATTCGAATATCTGATGTAAAACGAAGCGAATGTAGGAGCCAATATGCAACAACCTGTCTTTTTCCCTCAGCGCATTAGAACGGAAAATGCAAATTGGGACGAAACACGAGAAGTCCTCACGGTGATAATCGACATCGTCAGCAACGATGAAACTGCGCTCAATCACCTATCTGGTTGCACGTTAACGATTGCTCCCATCATTGACGGTGCGCCTGAGATCTCCGCGCGGCAAAGCGGCCGAACATCCGTAGAAGGAAATAAAGCACGGCTTGTTTTCCATATAGATGAGAACACTGTTAGGGGAAAGAGTTTTATTGCTCTCCAAAGGCGCAAGCCGTTTTGGGTACTTTTGGACTGCAACCTCACACTTGCTTGCAACGCATTAGACAAGTACTCAGAGATTTGGACATACGAAAAACCATTAATCGATGACGCCGTCCTTGACTGGAAATTTCTTGGATAACGCGTCGAATGGAAATATCCGCCTGATATCACAATGAAGTCGGCAACTATGCATTACCCTCAACCGGAAAAATACGCCGAGCGCATCGCCAAAACATCGACGATGCCGTTTGATAGAGGGGTTCCGACCCCCTGTTGCATCAAAACATGCCCCGATGAACCGAGCGTACAACATCTCACCCCGGCGCGTGGGCGAGACTTTGCTACCGCTTGCGTCGTACAGACGCGTTGGGGAACCAATCAACCTGAACACAAAAATGCCGGGGGGCATCCCCCGGCCCTTGGCGAATCTCCCAATTGGGATACTCAAGTGGATTATACCGCAGCCTCCTGCAGGCTACTGGAGGCGCTTCTTCCGGAGCTTCTTGAGGAAGTTCTTCTTAAAGTTGCCGAAAGCGCCAAAGAACGCCACATCAGTCTTAGTCTCCAAATGCCGCTCGAACTTCAAGTTGGTCAGCTCGATTCCGCAAACGTAGTCTGCAACCTGGGAAAGACGATAACGGCTTGCAGCGGCATCCTTATAGACAATCGCCTCGCGGGAGATGCACGATGTAATCGCCCGATGAACCGCTTTGGTCACAACGCTTTGCCCGCCGTCGTAGTAAATCTTGACGGAATCAAACTGCTGCAAATAGGAGAGATGATCGAACAAGAAAACCTTGAGGTCTTTCTCTATGACATCCGCGAGGGACTCAGATCCGAAAGCCTCCTTCTTGTCATAAATGAAGACCCTGTACTTCACCGGAAGGTGCTCGACAAAAATCCTAAAAGTATGCAGGTGCTTTTTGCGCACCTCGACGTGCTTCCATCGGTATTCATCATTTCCGTTAATCAGCGGATTGAAATGGAACGGCGTTCGGTCAAGATTACTATTCTTAACCGAAGCTTCATGCAGCCCTATATCGTGCCCAATATCGAATTTCTGCTCATGAAACACAAGCCCCACGAGATAGAAATCGGAGACAATTCCAACGTCTCCCGACTCGTCTATGAAAATAGACAGCTCTTTCATATACCCCTCCCCGCCGTAGCTTGTCGAGATATAAAAAATGCCGGGGGAAACCCCCCGGCTCTTGGAGGACCTCCTATTCGGAGGATCCATTTACTTTATACCACGAACCGGAACGTCTATTCAATTCTACCCAAAGTAGAACACATGTTCTACACTATTGATACGAACATGTGTTCTTCATATAGAAAGGCGGCTTAACATGGCAACCCTCATCAGCGACAAGTACGAGGCGCACAAAGCCGAGGTCAACGCGCGATTCGACCAACTCCGGGCAAACGAGGAGGAGCTCAACCGCATCTTCGCCGAGATCTACGACATGGAGGGCGAGGTGCCCATCGAGGTCGAGGACAAGTACGTCTCGGTTGCGCGCATCTTCGACACCGCCGAGGAGATTCCCGAGTCGTTTAAGGGCAACCGCTACGTGCGCACCAAGCGCGACGAGATCATCTCGCTCATCTCCTACGCCGCGGGCTGCATGTTCGGCCGTTACTCGCTCGATGTCGAAGGTCTGGTGCTGGCCGACGCGGGCGACACGGTGGAGGACTACCTCGCCAAGATGCCCGACCCGGCACATGTGACTTTCATGCCCGACGCCGACAACGTGCTGCCCATCACCGACGACGAGTACTTCAAGGACGACATCGTGGCGCGCCTGGTGGACTTCATCCGCACCGTCTACGGCTCCGAGACGCTCAACGATAACCTCGCCTTCATCGCCGACGCCCTCTCCCCCGCCGCCAAGGCGGCCCCGCTCGAGGTGATCCGAGCGTACTTCCTCAAGGAGTTCTACGCCGACCACTGCTCCACCTACAAGAAGCGCCCCATCTACTGGCTGCTCGATGCCGGCAAGAAGAACAGCTTCAAAGCGCTCTTCTACATGCACCGCTACCGACCCGACCTCATGGCCTGCATCCGCACGGACTATGTGCACCCGCAGCAGGAGCGCCTGCGCGGGCGCATCGCCGACGCCGAGGAGGAACTCGCCCATTGCGAGCCGCGCCGCAAGGCCGCGCTCAACAAGAAGCTCAAGCAGCTGCGCGACCAGGAAACTGAGCTCATCGCGTATGAGGAGAAGATCCACCGCTTCGCCGACCAAATGATCGCCATCGACCTGGACGACGGCGTGAAGACCAACTACGCCACCTTCCAAGACGTACTCGCGAAGGTCAAGTAGCCATGTTCTTTGGCCGGTTCCCCGACGATATGAATGAGTGAGACATGAAGCTATCCGATATTCAGCAGGAGCTGCGCAGGCTCTTCGACGAGCAAGATGCCGCAGCGGGCGCCGTCGTGGTGTGGCACGACCCGGACGGCGCGTTCGCCGAATCCCTCGACGCGCTCGATCTGCCGGGCGTCGACGTGATGCGCGAGGAGGAGCACGGGCTGTTCTCGCTCAAGCGCACGCTGAACGGCGACCTCGCGGGACAGCGCATCCTGCTCTACCGACCGCGCCCGCGCCGCCTGGAGGGCGATTGGCTCGCCGACATCGAGGCCCGGTCCGCGAGCTTCGCCGCCGACTACACCTCCATGCAGCTGCGCGAGCTCAACGCGGCCGATACGCGCGAGATGCGTGAGATGCTCGCCACCCACAAGGCGCAACTCGCCAAGAAGACCGTGCTACGCAAACTCACGCGGTTGAGCCCCTCGTACGAACAGCCGCAGCAGCTCGCCTGCGGCCTCATGGCCATCGCCCTGGACGCGCCATCACTGGACGCGCAGGCCATCGTGCGCGCGCACCTCGTCGCGGCGTTGGCCGCAGATGGCGCCGAGGCGCTCGCCCGGGTTGAGCGCATGGGCTGTACCAACGAGTTCCAGGCGGCAATCTCCGCATGGATTGGCTATACGGGCGACGCGAGCGACTTCATCGCGCTCGGACGGCACGTGCTCCTGTGTGCGCTCGCCGGCGCCTTACCCAACGACGCCGCCTCGGCGCTGCCCGCAGACGTGACCTCGGGCACCACCGCGCTCTGTCAGGATATCGTGCGTGGCTGGTGTCAGAGCGCCGAGCGGGACTCCCTGTTCGAACTCGCGCAGCTCGTGGAGGAGGTCACACCCGTCGAGCAGATGCTTGCCCAGGTGCCGCTCGAAACCCTGGGCGATATCGATGTATTCCCCTGCATCGATGCACTCATTTTGCGCCGCCTGTTCCATGACGTCGCGGCGTCACCCGAAAGCGCACCCGCTGCGCTTTCACTCGCCCAAGCACGCCACAGCACGGCCTGGTATCGGGAATTCTCCCTTTGCTATGACGGGCTTGAAGCAGCCGCACGCATGCAGCGATTCCGCAATGAGCACCCGGTCGGCATCGACGCTCTTTCCGCAGAGAGCGTCTGGGGACTCTACACCGACGAGCTATACCGCCTCGACACGTGGTACCGCCAGATGCATCTCGCACTCGGGCGTGTCCTCATCAGTGCGCCATACGGGCTCGATGAGGACTTCCGCGCATGTAGTGATCAGATCGAGAACCTCTACAAGAACTGGTTTTTCGCCGGCGTTTCGCGCCGGTGGGAAGATGCCGCCGAGAACGAGCTAACTCGCAACGGATATGTTGACGGCATCCCCCGACAGCTCGACTTCTTTATGAGCTCCGTCGAGCCAATCGTTCGCACGGGCAAACGCGCCTGCGTCGTCGTCTCCGATGCCTTGCGCTACGAAGTCGCCGCGGAGCTGGCGGAAACTCTCGAGCAAAACACCAAGGGAACATGCGAGCTCGCCTCCATGCAGGCCATATTCCCCAGCATAACCTCGTGCGGCATGGCGTCCCTGCTGCCCTGCGGGAACCTCACCATGGACGCGGGCGAGCCCGGGCGGCTGCGCGTGCTGCTCGACGGCTCGGAGGTGGCTACGACCGCCGCGCGCCAAGAGCAACTGCGCCGCAGCGACCCGCACGCCGTCGCCATCACCTACGACTCACTCGTCAACGAGCTGAGCACGAGCCAACGCAAGGACCTCGTCAAGGACGCGCAAGTCGTCTACATCTACCACAACGCCATCGATGCGATGGGCGACAAAGCGCCCACCGAGCGCAAGGTGTTCTCCGCCTGCGGCGATGCAATCGAGGAGATCTTCGGCCTGGTGCAGCTCATCTGTCGCGAGCGAATCGCAAGCCAAGTCGTCGTCACCGCCGACCACGGCTTTCTCTATACCGACGAGCCGCTCGGCGTCTCGGAGCACACCGTCGCGGCCGAGATCGACGGAGACCCGCTCGTCATCGGGCGCCGCTACGCCATCGCCGGCGACGGCACGCGCTCCGACGTGCTCATGCCCATCGCGCTGCCGTACGCGGAAGGTGGGCTCAAGGGCTTCGCCCCGCGGCGCTGCACGCGCATCTCCCGGGCGGGGGCGGGTGAGAACTACGTGCACGGGGGCATCTCCCTGCAGGAGCTCTGCATCCCCGTGCTCACGTTCACCAACAGGCGCGCGGGCAGCAAGGGATATGTGGAAAGCGAGCAAGCAACGCTCTCGCTCATCACCACCGTCGACACGATCTCGAACAGCATCTTCAAGCTGGACCTGTTGCAGGACAAGCCCGTGGGCGGGAAGGTCCTCCCCGCCTCGTACGACGTGTTCGTGGGGAGCGCATCGCACGAGCCCGTGACGGACGTCGCGCACGTCGCGGCCGACCGCACGCAGGACTCGGCAGACGAGCGCATCATCCCCATCACGCTCAATATCACTCCGGGCGTCGCCGTGAGCGAGCAGGAGCCGTATTTCCTCTACGCGCGCAACTGCGATACCCGCGCCGTGGACGCTTTGCGCGAGCTGCGCATGCGCATCGCCTTTGCCCCTTCGTTTGATTTTGGATGGTAACCCATGGATTCGAATCTCGACGCCTGCGGCGTGCCCGCGTATGAAAAGGATGACCTCGACCGCAAGATCATCGAGCACTTCCCCGGCAAGATTGTGCGCAAGGACCTCACCTCCCTCATGAAGCGCGGGGCGGGCATCCCCACCTACGTGCTGGAGTACCTGCTCGGCATGTACTGCGCCACCGATGACGAGGCGGCGATCGCCGACGGCATGGCGCGCATCCGAAAAATCCTCGCCGAGAACTACGTGCGCCCCGAGGAGAGCGAGAAGATCAAGAGCCGCATCCGCGAGCTAGGGCAGTACACCGTGATCGATAAGGTGGGCGCCCGCCTGGACGAATACCGCGACCTGTACGTCGCGCAATTCACCAACCTCAACATCGAGCCGTTCGTCATGCCCGACGAATACGTCCGTCAGCACACCAAAATCCTCACGGGTGGCATATGGTGCATCATGCGCATCCAATACCTGCGGCCCGAGGACATCGCGGAAGACCCGCTTGCCGATATCTTCGGCGATGACCCCGCCGAACAGCGCGGGCGGGCGCGCAAAGGGCGAACCTCGGGCAAGGGCAAGCGCGGGCCCGAGGACTCCCCTTTCAAAATCGCAAGCCTCACCCCCATCCAGATGCCCAGCCTCGACCTGTCCGAGCTTGTGAGCCATCGAGAGGACTTCACGACCGACGAGTGGATCGCACTGCTGCTGCGGTCGGCCGGCTACGAGCCCTCCGCCCTGACGCCGCGCGAGCGCCTGCACTTCCTCACGCGCATGGTGCCGCTCGTTGAGCTCAACTACAACCTGTGCGAGTTAGGGCCCCGCGGGACGGGCAAGTCACACATCTACACCGAGGTCTCGCCCTATTCCTATCTGTTATCGGGCGGGCAGACCACCACAGCCAAGCTCTTCGCCAACAACGCGGCGCGGGCGGGGCAGCGTATTGGTCTCGTGGGACATTGGGATTGCATCGCGTTCGACGAAGTCGCGGGCATGAACTTCCGCGATCAAAACGCCATCCAAATCATGAAGGGCTACATGGCGAACGGTACCTTCGGCCGCGGCACCGAATCGTTTAACGCCGAGGCGTCCATGGTGTTCGAGGGCAACATCAACGACTCCGTGTCAAACATGCTCAAGACCACACACCTGTTCGACCCGTTCCCGCCCGAGTTCAACAACGACAGCGCGTTCTTCGACCGCATCCACTGCTACCTACCCGGCTGGGAGGTGCCCAAGATGCGCTCGGACCTCATCTGCGAGCGCTACAGCCTCATCACCGATTGCCTGGGCGAATTCCTCCACGCCATGCGCAGGCGCGACTTCACGCACCACATCGACCGATACTTCCGCCTGAACAGCGACTTCAACCGTCGCGATGAAATCGGCGTGCGAAAGACTTTCAGTGGACTCGCCAAGCTCATCTTCCCCGACGGAAAGATGAGTCGCGAAGACGTGCGCATGCTGCTGGAATACGCCATCGAGGGGCGCAGACGCGTTAAGGAACAGCTCAAGACCATGGCGGGCATCGAATTCATCGATGTGAAGCTGGGATATACGGATATGGAAAACCCTGTGGAGATGCACCTGGTCAGCGTATTGGAACAAACCGACGACTCGCTCATTCCCGATACCACGCCGCAAGCTGGCCACGTCTTTGGCGTGGGCCGCTCGGTTGCCGACGAGATGGCTGTATACAAGCTCGAAAACAAGGCCGTGAACGGCAACGCCGCATTTAGGATGGAGGGCGCTGGATCGAACCGTGAGGTACGCGACGCATTGAATGCCGCGTTCGAGCAATTCAAGAACTGCGCCCCGCGACTGGCGGCTGGCATGCACGTAACAAGCAAAGACTACCTGCTCTTTTGCAACGACCTGCAGGCGAAGGGACCATCTGCGGAGATTTCGCTCGCGGAGTTCATCGGTCTGTGCTCCGCCGCATCGGGGCGCCCCGTGATAGCGGGACTGGTGATTCCCGGCATCCTGCGCCTCTCTGGGTCACTGGAGCCTGTGGGCAACTTAGCGGATGTCTTGCGCGTTGCGAAGAACGCGGGCGCGAAGCGCATCCTGCTTCCGATGAGCTCCATCGCGGACCTGCAGAACGTGGCACCCGAGCTGATCGGCGCCGTGAGTCCTGAGTTCTACGAGACCGGCGATGCCGTGGCTGCGGCGCGGCGGGCCCTTGGGCTGTAGGGCCTACCGCGCCGCCGGCTCCATTCCAAGATGCTCAAAGGCCGCGGGCGTTGCCATGCGGCCCTGGGGCGTGCGGACGATGAGGCCGCATTGCAGCAGATAGGGCTCGTAGACGTCCTCGAGCGTGTTGGCGTCCTCACCCGTTGCGCTCGCCAGGGTGGACAGGCCGACGGCGCGGCCGCGGAACGTCTTACACAGCGTCTCGAGGATGCGGATGTCCATCCAATCCAAGCCGAGCTCATCGATTTCGAAGAAACGCATCGCCTCTTGAGCGATACCGAGTTCGATGGACCCCTCACCGCGAACCTGGGCGTAATCACGCACGCGCTTGAGTAGGCGATTCGCAAGGCGAGGCGTACCGCGGGAACGCGAGGCGATCTCCTTTGCGGACTCTCGGTCGATCGACACACCGAGGATGCTCGAAGAGCGGCAGACGATATCGGCCAGGTCCTCGATGCCGTAGTAATCCAAGCGATACGAGATGCCGAAACGATCGCGCAGCGGACCCGTGAGCATGCCGGAGCGCGTGGTTGCGCCCACAAGTGTGAAACGAGGGATATCCAGGCGAATCGATCGGGCAGCGGGCCCCTTGCCGATCACGATATCGAGAGAGAAGTCCTCCATCGCCGGGTACAGGATCTCCTCGACCTGACGGTTGAGGCGATGAATCTCATCGATGAACAGGACGTCGCCCGGCTGCAGGTTGGTGAGGATCGCCGCGAGATCGCCCGTGCGTGCGATGGCGGGGCCCGAGGTGGTCTTGATCTGAGCGCCCATCTCGTTTGCAACGACCGCGGCCAGCGTGGTCTTACCCAAGCCCGGGGGCCCGGAGAAGATCACATGATCGAGGCTCTCCCCTCGGCTCTGCGCGGCCTCGATGAGGATGCGCAGGCTTTGCTTGATGTGCTCCTGACCGCAATAGTCCTCAAGGCGCTGCGGGCGCAGGCCGCGCTCGACGTCGAGATCGTCGGAGGTGAGCTCCCCCGTCACGAACCGCTCCGTCTCGCCTCCCGCCGCATGGCGGGACGGCGCATCGCCCCACAGGTCAGTCGACTCGTCTACTTCCCACATCACGATTCCATTCCCAGCCGCCTGAGCGCCAGAGCCAAGAGCTCCTCGACGCGCATATCCTTGCCATCATACCCATCGAGTGCCAGCGTGACCTCCGCGGCGGTGAAGCCCATGGAGAGCAGGGCCGCCGTGGCATCCTCAATCGCCGAAGGAGCCGCGGCCGCGGCGGGGGCAAACGGCAGCGGCACGGTGGGGGCAGCCGAACCGGCGAGCGAACGGTCCTTCTCGAAAACGCCCTTGAGTTCGAGGATCAGGCGCTGTGCGGTCTTTTTGCCCACGCCCGGCACGGTCGCCATTCCCTTGTCGTCCTCCATCATCACCAGCGTATACAGCTCGGGCACCGTAAATGAGGACAGAATCGCGAGGGCGAGCTTGGCACCCACGCCACTTACCGAGACCAGCTTGTCGAACATCGTGCGCTCGTCCTTTGTGGCGAACCCGAACAGGGTGCACGAATCCTCACGCACAACCATGCGTGTGTACAGGCGAGTGGGCGAGCCGACCTGCGCGAGGCTCGAGGCGGTGGTTGCAGAGATGCCGAGTTCGAAGCCTATGCCGTTCACATCGATGACGGCCGATCCCGCGGTCGCCTCAATGAGCGTGCCATTCAATATCGAGATCATGCGTAGGGGTTTCCCTTCTCTTGCGTGTAAGTACCACCGCTCAATTCCCGCGTCCGATGCAGGTGCGCATGGCACACCGCGCACGCCAGCGCGTCCGCGGCATGGTCGGGCTTTGGGTCGTGATCGAGATGGAGCAACGTGCGAACCATATAGGTGACCTGCGTCTTATCGGCGGCGCCCGTGCCAACAACGGCCTGCTTGATCTGCATGGGGGTGTACTCCCCCACCTCGACCCCGCACAGGGAGCACGCGACGAGAGCAGCGCCGCGGGCATGGGCGGTGGGTATGGCGGAACGGACATTCGCGCCGAAATAGATGCCCTCCACAGCCGCCTCCTGCGGGCGATAGCGATCGACCACGGCGGTGAGCTCGTCGGCGATGCGCCGCAAGCGCGCCGCCAAGTCAGAGCCGGACGAGGTCTCGATGCAACCGTATGCCCGGCAACGCACCTCGCCGCGACGTTCCTCGACGATGCCCCACCCGGTGTTAGCCAAACCCGGGTCGATCCCCAATATGACCAATCCGTCTCCTTGATATCTCGAACGTTTGTTCTACTATACCATGCATGCGGACAGGAGGAGAAGCGATTTTAGTTCAGGGAGAAGAAGCCCGCGCGTCCGGAAGCACCAGCGTCTCCATCTTGCGACCCGAGCCCGAACGCCTCGGGTCCGAGCCCCTCGGAGGCCATCCGCCCCAGCGCTTCCCGGACGGACTGCTCGGCATCCTTGAGCTGCTCGCCCATGCGCTCGAGCCCTTCCTCGCCCATGAGCTCGCGGCGTTGTTCCGGCGTGATGCCGAGCAAGTCGGCCAGCATGTCCATGATCTCGCCCCGGGCACGTTCGGCGCGAGCGGCACCGCGCTTCTCGAGACGATGGAATTCCGCATCGGCCAAATCCGCCGCACGAAGCCGCTCCTGCCCATGCCTGCCCATGTCCGACCAGCCGAGCATCGACGGCCAGGCACGCTCCACAAATGAGCGGGACGACACGATCGGGCACGATGGCAGAAGGCGCCGCGACGTCTCTCCCGATCGGACGATCATCAGGATGAGGGCCGCCGACTCCGGATCGCTTGCGAACAGTGGCAGATCGTCCAGAACGGCATTGCGGTCGACATGCGCCTCGAGCGCACCGTCGATCTGAGAGGGATCGAGCGCGAGCAGCAAGGAAAGCGCTCGAACGGCGATATCGCCGTCGGCGCCGAGCTGACACACCGCATCCCGCAGGACGGCGGCCATATCGCCGGCGACGGCGTTGAGACCGAGCAGTTCCTCCGGAAGGACCGCTGAAATGCGATTCCGCGCGCGAGCGAGCCACTCCAACGACGTCAGGTACACATCGCCGAAAGGCGCGAGCGTCGCCACATTCGCACGCGCGCCGACCCGCGGGCGCAACGCGTAATCGGTCTTGGTGAGGGCGCTGAGTGGCATTGCATGCTCGATTTGGGCGACGTCCTCCATCATCAGAGCGTCGACGCGCGCCTGTGCGGTTGGGACGGAGATGCCGGGGTTGCCGGGCTCATCGCTATCCAACAACGGGCGAATATCGGGGGCGACGCGCTCGACCATGCGAATGTGAAGACGCGAGGCCACCTCCCGCGCGAGGCGGGAGCGCAAGGCATGGAGCTCCTGAGAGGTGCCATCGGATGCCCCATCATGCTCGACATGCAGCGCGATGACGGACCGAGACCCCAGGGCATCGACGGCCAAACATGCGAGCAGGCTGCTCGCCAGCCCACCGTCCAAGGCGACGAGCACGCGCCCGGCGCCCTGCGCTGCGACCGAATCCCGCAGATGCAGGCGCAGGCCGTTCCACATCCAGGTGCCGCGATCGAAGTGCGGGATCTTGCGATCCTCAACCGCCTCGCAGGGCACCCCGCGCACCACATCCTGCACCAGCAGGGACTCCTCGAAACACGGTGCAAGGGCCACGACACGTCCCCCGTCGTCCAGCACATAGGAACCACCCGTATAGACTGCATCGTCATAACCGCCGACAGGCGCCATGCATGCCATCCAAATCCCGGCACGCGCGACCCGCTCCGTCATCTGACCCGTAGGAAGCGCGGCGGCCGCCGCAGAATCGCAATCCGTCACATCCAAACCGTTGACGGGGAAATGCAGCAGCAGGTCGCAACCACCGGGAAGGGACGCAAGATCGCGCTGGGCGTCGAACGTCACCGCGATGCGTGTGCCCGCAATGTCGAACACCGGCGGTGACCACGGTGAGACGGGAACGCCCTCCTGATGCCGGATCATGGTCAGACGCAGCGGCACCACACGTCCGCGGCGCAGCAAAAACGCCTCGAACAGCTGGCCGACCTCCAAGGAGAGCACGGCGGGGACGATGCACGCCACACCGGCCGCATCGCAGATCGCCGCGAGCCGATCGAGGGCCCTCAGCAGGTCATGTTCGTAGTTCGGATAGTCAACCAGTGCCCCCGGCGTGACACCGCACATCAGGGGCGCGGGTACGCACAAAAGGTCGGCCCCGGCATCTTGTGCCAGGTACACCTGCTGCTCGACTCGAGAGCAGATGCCGTCGAAATCTCCAAGGCGGGCGCCGATCTGGGCCAGGGCGATTCTCATCGGTGGGGTCAACCTTTCTTGCTCACATTGCACCATGCGACAGCCGTCACGTCGGGAGATGATGCAAATAACGGGTGGCGAGGAGCCGTTACGCCCCTCGCCACCCGCGTAGATACGTTCGCACCACAAGGCACGGGCCACACGGCCCTTGGCGGAATCTTAGAACTCCGCCTTCCACAGGCCATGGAGGTTGCAGTAGGCGTAGACGATGCCGGTCTTGACGCCGCCCGCGAAGAACGTGGTCGGGGCCTGGCCGGGTTTGAGGTAATGGATCTCCAGGCGGCCGGCGGCCTCGAGGGCGATCCACTCGATGTAGTGGGCGTCCTCCATAGGATGCTCGACCTCGCCCACGGTAACGTTCAGGACGTGGCCCTCGCGCTGGAGCTCGACGACGGGAACGTGCTTCTCGACGGCGGCGTCGACGGAGTTGGCGGCAACCTCGGTGTAGCCGGCCGGGGCGAACATGTCGGCGTCGACAGCGGCGAGGAACTTGCCCGTCTCGTCATTCTTGAAAAACGTAGCCATATGTATCAATCCTTTCAGACTTCGCTGCAGATGCAACTATTTCCTAGTATGCCCGAATGGACGCGCATCTTACACGAGACGCGCGTCCACGGTACACATTCCCCGACTTCGGGCCGGCGAGGCTAGATCACCGTCACGCGACCCTTATTGCCCACAATGCCCTTGACCTCGGCGATCAATGGAATCGAGCGGGCGTTGACGCGTGTGGGGATCTCGGCACGCATGGTCTGGCCGTCCGCCTGCTCGATGAACAGCTCCACGCGGTCGCCACCGGGGTTGGTGTTCAGGACCGTCGCCAAGCGCGCCATGTTGGACTGCGAGAAGCGCGAGCTCGGGACCATGATCTCGAAGACCTTGGGACGATTGCTCTCCTCGCTCAGCACGAGCGGCTCGATTTCCTGGGCGATGATCTGGTCGCCGCGGTCGGAGCGTTCGAGCTTGCCCTTGACGCGGATGAAGGCATCGGAGAGCTGCGCGCCCGTCTCGGGGTCGACCTCGCCGTACAGGTAGCCCTCGCACTGCTTGTATGTCTTGGGGAACACGACGACCGTCGCCTCGCCCTCCATGTCCTCGAGTTGCACGATGGCCATGGGGTCGCCGTTCTTGGTGACGCGCTTGCCGACGCCCGAGACCATGCCGGCCCACCAATAGGGCTTGCCCTCGGGAATCTCCTGGTTCACCGCGTTACCGGTGGGACCCATGGTCTCGAAGCCGGTGTCGATCTGGGACAGTGTGAACTCACGGGCCTTGGCGAGTGCGTACTCATACGGGCGCAGGGGGTGATCGGAGACGTAGATGCCCAGCACCTCCTTCTCGAAGGAGAGCTTCATGTGTCGATCCCACTCCTGCCCGTCGGGCTCGGGGACGATGACCTCGAAACCGGAGCCCTCGACATCGCCGAACACGTCGAACAGCGAGGTCTGGCCGGCGGCGCGGTCCTTTTGGCGCTTCACGGCGGCATCGATGATGTTCTCGGGATTGTCGCGGTCGACGAAGTGCATGAGCTGACGACGCGGATAACCCGTCGAGTCGAAGGCCCCGCCCTTGATGAGTGCCTCGATGACGCGACGGTTGGCCTGGCTCGAATCCACGCGTTCGACGAAGTCGTGCAGGTTCTTGAAGGGGCCGCCCTTCTCGCGCTCCTCGATGATCGCCTGGGTAACGCCCTCGCCCACGCCGCGGATGCCGGCCAGGCCGAAGCGCACGCCCTCCGGGGTCGCCGTGAACTCGGTGCCGGACTCGTTGATATCCGGAGGCAGGACGGCGATACCGTCGTGACGGCAAGCGGAGACGTAGTGCACGATCTTGTCGGTCTTGCCCGTGTAGGAGGTAAGCACGGCCGCCATGTACTCGTTGGGATAATGGGCCTTGAGCCAGGCGGTCTGCATGACCAGGATCGCATAGCCGGCGGAGTGGGACTTGTTGAACGCGTAGGATGCGAACTCGAGAACGTCGTCCCAGATCTTCTGGGCGACCGAGCGCTTGTACCCGTTCTTCTCCGCTCCGTTCATCCAGTGGTCGTAGATCGTCTCATCCTCGCCGTCAGACCACTTGAAGACCTGGTCGGTGAGCATCTTGATCTTCTTCTTGGCCACGGGCTTGCGGATGCGCGAATCCGACTCGCCCTTGGAGAAGCCGCACATCTCGACCGAGATGAGCATAACCTGCTCCTGGTAGACCATGGTGCCGTAGGTCTCGCCCAGGATGCCGTCGAGGCGCGGATCGTAGGAGACCGCGGGCTCCTTGCCGTTCATGCGGTTGATGTAGCTCGTGACCATGCCGGCGCCCAAGGGTCCCGGGCGGTAGAGAGCGATCAGAGCGACGACGTGCTTGTACTCGGTGGGCTTCATGTTCTTGATCGTGGCCGTCATGCCGGCGGACTCGACCTGGAACACGCCGGCGGTACGGCCGGAGCTCATGAGCTCGAAGATCTTGGGGTCGTCGAAGGGGATGGCGTCGACGTCGATATCGATGCCGAAGCTCTTCTTGATGTTGGCCTTGGCCTTGGAAATGACCGTGAGGGTGCGCAGGCCCAGGAAGTCCATCTTGAGCAGGCCCATGTCGGCGACCGTGTGGCCTTCGTACTGGGTGATCTCGACGCCGCCCTTGGTATCGAGCTTGGTGGGCACGTGCTCGTTGACCGCATCGCGGCAGATGAGCACGGCGCAGGCGTGCACGCCCTCGCCGCGCGTGAGGCCCTCGATGGACAGCGCCGTGTCGATGATGCGGCGGGCGTCCTCGTCCTTTTGATACGCCTCGACGAAATCGGGGCTGTACAGGTCCTCCTTGCCCGGCTGCTTCTCGAGCACCTGCTTGAGCTTCACGCCCGGGTCGGCGGAGACCATCTTGGACAGGCGCTGGCCCATGTAGACGGGATAGTCCAGCACACGGGCAGCATCGTTGATGGCCTGCTTGGCCTTGATGGTGGAGTAGGTGATGACGTGGGTGACCTTCTCGGGGCCATAGAGCTGTCGAACATGCTCGATGACCTCGAGGCGCCGCTCATCGTCGAAGTCCATATCGATATCGGGCATCTCGGTACGTTCGGGAGAGAGGAACCTCTCGAACATGAGGCCGTTCGATAGCGGGTCGAAGGTGGTGATGTCCATGGCGTAGGCGACCAAGGCGCCCGCAGCCGAGCCACGGCCCGGGCCGACGCCGATGCCGTTTTGCTTGGCCCAGCGGACGTACTCGGCGACGATGAGGAAGTACGCGGCGAAGCCCTTGTCGCAGATGACCTTG
The DNA here is from genome assembly GCF_000156175.1 of Collinsella intestinalis DSM 13280. Taxonomy (GTDB): domain Bacteria; phylum Actinomycetota; class Coriobacteriia; order Coriobacteriales; family Coriobacteriaceae; genus Collinsella; species Collinsella intestinalis. Next base: position 23,233 of record NZ_GG692710.1, on the reverse strand, counting down.
TACTCGAACTCGAAACGCTCGCGGATGTCGACGCCGCCGATCTCACGCCCGTCCCAATCATCGCCGTAGCGCTTGGCGAGGCCTTCCTCGCACTCGCGACGGAACTGGCTCTCATGGGTCTCGCCCGGGTCGAGCAGAGGATAGTTCGGCAGGATGATGCTGTCCCAGTCGAGCTCGACGTTGCACTTCTCGGCGATCTCGACGGTGTTGTCGCAGGCCTCGGGGCAATACGGGAACAGAGCCCGCATCTCCTCCTCGGTCTTCATGTAGAACTCCGAACCCTCCATGCGGATGCGGTTCGGGTCGTCGATCTTGGAGTTCGTGCCGATACACATGACGACGTCCTGGACCGGCGCGTCCTCGCGCGTGAGGTAGTGGAAATCGTTGGTTGCGATGACCTTGACGCCCACCTGCTCGGCGATTTGGATGAGGGTACGGGAAAGCTCCTCGTCGGTGATGCCGGAGTCGGTCGTGATGCCGTGCTCCTGGATCTCGATGTAGAAATTGCCCGGCTCGAACGTGTCGCGGAAGGTCTCAGCCCACTCGATGGCGGTCGCCATCTCACCGCGGTCGATGCACTTGGGGATGATGCCGGCGATGCACGCGGAGCTGGCGATGAGGCCCTCGCGATGACGGCGCAGGTTGTCCAGCGTCACGCGCGGCTTGTAGTAAAAGCCCTGCACGGCGGCCTCGGAGACCGTCTGCATGAGGTTGACGTAGCCCTTCTCGTTCTGGGCGAAGAGCACCATGTGGTAGAGCTCGGGCTTGCGGTCGCGCGCAAGGGTCTCGTCGGGGGTGAAATACACCTCGCAACCGAAGATGGGCTTGATGACCAGCGGCGGCTTGAGCTCGTCGATATTGCCCTTCTCGTCCCACATCGCGAGGTCCTTCATGTGCTGCTCGTAACCGCGCGGATCGGACTCTTGATCGGGGCACTCGAGCTCGTCGCGACGGCCCTTCTCCAAGAAGGACTTGTCGTGGCTCCAGACCTTGTACTCGGGCGTGCCGTGGTTCACGGCGTCGCAGGCGAGGCCGAGCTCGGGGACACCGTACATGTAGCCGTGGTCGGTAATGGCCACGGCGGGCATGCCCAGCTCGACGGCGCGCGACACCATGTCCTTGATGCGCGTCGCGCCGTCCAGCATGGAATAGACGGTGTGGTTGTGCAGGTGAACGAATGCCATGTGCTGGATCTCCAATGTGATGTGCTAAGAATACGCAACCCCGCTCCGCCCAAAACCTCAATTTAGGGACTGTCCCTAAATTGAGGCTTGAGATGCACGTCGGAACGGGGTCCTTTCGAACGGTATCGATTCTAACCGAGTGCGCGGACAGAACGCATGTGCGCACATGCCTCACGCAAAGGTTCACAGCGTGTTCGATTCACCTTCGCCGATAAGCCCCCATATCTCGCGCAGACCTCTGCATCGAATTTCGCGATGCGACGCAATTGCGCAATTATGACCTTCATGGGCACTGGCACCGTCCCCCCCTTGCCGCATACTTTCAGACCAACACGGCCACACCCATTGTTGCCGCAAGCATCACTCGGGCATCAAAACGCGAGCCCGAATGAGCGGCACACGCCCCAGGCCCGCATGAATGGCCGTTGACAATCCCCCCCCCCGAGGTACTTTGACCCCATGTAGCCATCCACGTGCAAAGGAGCGTCCATGAAAGAATACGCGCCCATCAAATGCCCAGTCTGCGGCGAGATGTATGACTGGAAATATGTCGGCTCCGACAAGCAAGGCTTCAGTGCTGGAAAGGCAGCGGTTGGCGCCGTCGCCTTTGGCCCACTCGGCCTCGCCGCTGGAGCCTTAGGAAAGAAGAAGTCCACCTACTATTGCGGCAAGTGCGGTTTCTCGCGCTCCTACGATGTGAGGTAAGAAGATGAAAGTCGCCATCGATCTCCCCCTCCGCGAATTGCTTCAGGCGGCGCTGGACTATTTCGCAACCACGCCGGCACTCGATGTTGTTTCGCTCCGGTACACCTCTCGCGATGGAGATGATCATGAAAAATACCTGAGAGATGCTTCGAGCTTTCAAATGGGGGGCGTCCTTGATACCTGGCTCCCAGATGGCTTGACTACGAAATTGGAAGTCCAAATCACAACGAACCTCATTCCCACAACGCTGCCGGACGACGTCGTTGAAATCATTGCACTGAACTCTTCCCTGTATCCCTCCACCATACGAAACGTGATTTTGAGCGACAGAGAGCTTGCCCACGGTGGAAAAAGCGGATGCTTTGGCTCACGCATCCTATCATTCGAGCTAAGGAACGGCAGCGATGAGGGGACCACCGTCTTCACCTTCGATGACTGCCGTTACAACGAGTCGTACATCTGGCCCCTCAACTTCAGGGGTGCCGGAATCACGGCGATCTCCCAATCCATCGGCAAACAGGTTGAATACTCCTATGAACCAGAACCCGCCATCAAGGATTATCTTGATTCCCTGCGCCAAGCCGGCCGCAAAGTGACTTGCCCCACATGCGGAGAACCTTTTATTGGCGAAATACCCTGCATGACTCCACTGTGCGTACGGACGCGCAAACAGGAGGCCGAGGACTACGATCGCCATAGAAGCGAGGTCCAAAAATGGATAATCAACGAGACTAGGGAGGGCCGCATCAATTCCGCTGCTGAACTCGAGGAGTGCAAGGAGAAGCTGAAGGCCGAACACCCGGATGCAGCGGGACTCATCGCCGGCGCCTTCAGAAGCGCGATCAAGCAGGTGATAGCAACCTACTGGGAAGCCAACCCCGATCTCAAGGCAATTGTGGATGAGAAAGCCGAGAAGTATGCCAATGAGGCAAACGCATACGACCGAGAAGCAAAACGTCTTGCGGACGAGCTCGATTCACTCCCTGGCTTCAAGTTGTTCGGTAATGGAGCGCTAAAAGCACAAAAGGACGAGCTCGAAAAAGGCATCGAGAAAGCAACTGAAGACGCAAAGAGGCACAGGGAGAAGCGCGACAAAGTCCTCGATCAACTCAAACGACTCCCCAAGCGGTGACAAAATGGGATCTGCAAATTTCGATGAAATGTTCAACGAGGCACAAAAAGCGATTGATCAGCTTGAGCCTAGAACAGTCTTCGAAGTGAAGTCCCTGTTCAAGGGAACCGCATGGAGCAACCTGGAACGTGGAGAGAAAATCAGCTTTGGCGTGTTCTTCTCCAAGAAATACCAGAGTGGGGCGCTTCCCCCTATCGAAAAGATTGAGCGCGGCAAAAACAACCACACCCGATATCGCAGACTCTGATTATTCCAGTCCCCCTCATCGCAGGGTGATTTAGATTCAGCCCAAGGTCGACACCATGCGAACTTGGGCTGAATTTTTCATCTCCCAGCTGCCTGGAAGCGATGGGCGCTCTCATCGCACGGCGCAAGATTACCTTTGGCAGCAAAGAATTACCTATGGTGACCAGAGACCGCCTATGGCAGCTGGGGATTTGTCTATGACTTTCTTCCCCCTGAAGCCGCCAAAGGGAAGATAACCATAGACAATCTTGGGCTCAATTGGCGACTGCCCCGATGTGGGGGCGCCCCTACATCGGGGCAGTCGCCACATCGGGATTTCCTGCGTCGGGCCCTCAATTGAAGTTATAGCTCGTACGTGACGACCTGGGGCTGCGTCGGGTCGGACGGGTCGGGCACCTCGACACGGACGAACTTGAGCGTCACTTGCTCGTACCCGGCCTTGTGCAAGACATCGGCGTAGACGCTCGCTTGAAGGGCGTGCTTCTCCTGCAGCTGCTCGGGCGTCTCGAGCGAGCTCCCACCGGTCTTGTAGTCGATCAGCAGAGCACGACCGGGACGGGCGGCATCGGTGCACAGCAAGTCGATGGCACCCTCGGCATAAGGACCGAAGCGCTCCACAAGTCCATCCATGCCGAGGGAGTAGAACGGCACCTCGGCACGACGGCACGGCCAGGCAAGGGCCTCGGCGCGCACGTCGCTGGAAAGCCAGCGCGCAACCGCCTCATCGAAACGCTCGCGTTGGGCGGCCGTGCAGCCCCAGTAGCGGCATAGGGCGTCGGCACGCTCGACGGGCAAATCGGCACGGTCGAGCTCGATCAGCCACTGGCAAGCGGCATGGAAGGCGCTGCCGAGCGCCGTCGGGTCTCCCTCGTGCGACGGAACGGCCCGCTCATCGCGCGGCGCCTCGACTCCACCCGACACCGCGGCCTCCCCCGACGCCCCCTCAATAGGGGCCTCCGTAGGCTCGGGATGGTCCTCGGCTTCCTCGTGCAGCTCCGCCGAGACCGACGAGTAGCTGTAGGAATCGCGTGGGGCACGTTCGGCGGGCACGACGCGCATGTACACGTTCGCGGGCTCCACGAGCGTGAAGGAGTCCATCGGCTCGGACACGGGGACATCCGCAACCGGGTCCTCCGCGTCGGCGAGCGCGGCATTCGCCTCATATACGACGCCACCATACGAGAAGTCCCTAAGGGCGATCAGCTCGAAATCGCCCGCTTGTGCGTTGTCGAACACGAGGCGATCGCACGCGAGGGAGGCGCCGGCGTCGGGCAGGATGCGCTCGAGCACGGCGGGCGTGAGGTCCAGCTCGGGCTTGAGCGCGAGGGCCGACCCCTTGCCGCGGCCGACAGGGGCGTCCATCGCGAGCAAGCAAACCTCGCGGGCGCGTGTCATGGCGACGTACAGGAGGCGAGCGCGCTCCTCGAGCGCGAGGCGGTCCTCCTCGTCGCGCATGGACAACCATGCCTCGGCGGCCGACCCGGTCGCGCACACGTCATCGACCAGGCTCGCGTCGAGCCAGGGACCCGTGGCGCCCGAGCCGCTCAGGTACCTCTTGAACTGCTTCTCAACCTCGGCGCCCTCTATCAGCGACCCGAGCGAATCGCGGCAGTCCGGGAAACGGCCCGGCAGCGCGACGAGGTCGAGCGTGCCGTCGTCGCGGCGCACCGACTGCATGCGCGCGGAATTGGAGCGGATGCCGAAGCACTCGGACACCGCGACCACGGGGAACTCGAGGCCCTTGGACGCATGCACCGTCATGATGCGGACCGCATTGCCGCCTTCCTCGTTGAGGGCTCCCGGCGCCTGCTTGCCCGTCAGGAAGCGATCGTAGGCAAGCGCCACCTGACGCGGTGCATTGCCCAGTTCCGCCTCGGCCTCCGCGACCGCGTCGATGGCCTTGAGGACGTTCGCTGCCTGCGCGCGACCCTCCGCCCCGCGCTCGGCGAGACGGACCATCCAGCCGGACTCGTTGACCACGTCGCGCACGATCGAAGCGAGCGGATCCTTCCCCAGGCGCGAAAGGGCACGGCGCAGGACCGTGCGGGCACGAGCGAGCAGCGGAAGGTCGCCGAAGCCCGGGGCGTCGTCGTCAAACAGGATGCCGAGCTCGATATTGCGACGGCGGGTCTCGCCGGTCTGCGCGTCCCACGCCGTTGCCAGCGCGAGGAATTCCTGGACGCCCAACGCGAACAGCGGAGAGGCGAGCACGGGGGCCAAGCCCTGTGCGGTGTCGGCGAGGTTGCCGAGCATATGCACGAGCGCGCGGATGGTCTTGGCCTCCTCCGTGGAGGCGAACACCGAACCGCCGCTGATCACGCAGTCGAGGCCCTGTGCGCGAATGGCATCCGCATAGACGCCCGCGCGGGTCATGCCGCCCAACAACAGGACCATGTCGCCTGCGGGTTGACCGGCATCGGCGAGGGCGCGAAACCGCTTGGCGATGGCCTCGGCCTTGGCCGCCGTGCGCTCCTCGGTGGTGCCGCCCGCGACAAGCAGGGCCTGACGACGCGAGGCGCCCGCGACCCGCAGGCCGTCGGCGCGCCCGTCGTGCGGGAGCAGGTTGAGGAAGCTGGGCATGATGCCGCCCTGTCCGTCGTCGAAGACGCGTGCGACATACTCGAGCACCTCGGCGTGGCTGCGGAAGTTCTTGACGAGCTTGACCACGGACCCCTCGGAACCCGCAGCGGCCCCCTGCTCGATGCGGCGCTGGGCGCGGCGGAACACCTCGACCTCGGCGCCGCGAAAGCGGTAGATGGACTGCTGGGCGTCGCCCACGGTGCACAGCGCGCGACCGCCCTCGCCCGTCAGGAAGTTGATGAGGTCGACCTGTTGCTGATCGGTGTCTTGGAACTCGTCGATCATGACCATCGCGAATTTGCCCGCATACGCATCGCGGATACGGGGGTGATCGCGCAGCGCCTCATAGGTGAGGCGGAGCAGGTCGTTGTTGTCGAGCGCCGAGCGCTCCGCCTTGAGCGCGGCATACTCGTCGCCGACGGCGCGGGCAAGGGCGAGCAACTCGTCGAGGGCGGAGCCTCCGAGAGCCAGATAGGCGTTGATGAAGGCGTCGGCGGCCTCTGCCTTGAGCAAAGCCACCTGCTCCTTGGGAAACGCCTTGCTCGGGCGGGGCATGCCGCAGGCGAGCATGCACGCCGCGAGGTCCCCGCGCGTCTGCGGACCGCATCCATAGGCCTCGAGGGCATCCAACGCGATGCGCGCGGTCTCGGCTGCCTTGGCACTCGCGCCGAGACATTGGCGATAGGCGTCCATGAGGCCCGAGAAATCCACCGAACCGCGGATGAGGTGCATGTCGTCGAAGCCGTGACGCGAGGCACTTGCGCGCTCGAGCAGGGTGCGTACCAGGCGCTTGGCGCTCGTGCCCGCCTCAAAGCCGCTCGGGTCCAACTCACCGGACAGCGCGTACCACTCCTGCAGCTCGCGCAAGCCGCCGCGCTCCCGCGCAATCACGGCATCGACTGCCCGGTCCATAAGCGGACCGGAGACGGACTCGTCCAAAACGCTGAATTCGGGGTCGAGGCCGAGCTCGAGCGCATGAGCGCGCAGGATGCGCGAGCACATACCGTGGATCGTCGAGATCCACGCGTCGTCGACCTGCAGGGCGATGTCGCCCATGCCCTCCTCGATGAGGGCCCCGCGGACGCGCTCGCGAATCTCGGCGGCGGCGTCTTTGGTGAACGTGATGGCCAGCACCCGGTCGAGATTACGGATGAAGGGGCCGGACTCGGGCGAGAGCGCCCATAAGATCCTGCGCGTCAGGGTGAAGGTCTTGCCGGAACCGGCGCCCGCCGAGACGAAAAGCGGTCGATCGAGAGTCGTCACGATATCGCGCTGCTGCGGCATGAGGGTGGAAAGGTCCATTGGTTATGCGTCCCTCCACTCAAATCCAAGATCATGGTTGAATGCGCACCGCGCGCCCGGCTTCTCCGCCGCCGAGACGTCGCCCGCCTCGAGGGCGTCCAACTTGCGCGCGATGGTCTGCTCGACTCGTTCGAGCAACTCGTCGAAGCCCATGGTGCCTCCGTGCTCGGCGTCGGGGAAGCCCGCCCGCAAGCCCGGCACGCGCCCGTCACCAGACTCGACCTCGACGAACTCCTCCGAAACGGCGCCACGCATGGCGGGAGCGCCGCCCTTGGTCGAGAAATAGAGGGCGCCGCGGGCATCGAGCGCGAGCTCGGAATGGCGCAACGCCTGGGCATAGATGAGCGACTGCGTGTGCTCGGGCAGCCAGTCGGGGTCATCGGCGGGGACGACGCCGTCACGCTTGGCGACCGTTGGGTCCGCCAGCTTGAAGGCGTTGACATCCATGCGGTGCTTATAGTCGATGACCATCGCGCGGCCCTCCACGTCGACGTCCACGCGGTCGATGCGCCCACCGAGCGGACGGCCGGCGTACTCGACCCCAAGGCCGTTGAAGGAGTACTCGAGGTATGCGGGCGCGAAGGGCGCCAACGCCCCCGCCTCGTAACGGACCACCGCCTCGAGCTGCGGCAAGATCTCGTCCACCTGCACATGCTCGAGAGCCGAGTGCGCGACGAGCGCAGCGGAGCTCGAGGTCTTGTTGCGCGCGTGCTCCGCACGGACACAATCGAACACATCCCGGAGCTTTTCCAGACACACCTCGAGATTCTCAGGCGTGACACGGGGGACACCCTCCTCGGTAAGCTCGGCGTGCAGGCGATACATGACGTCGTGGACGAAATTGCCCTTCTCCATATTGCCGAATCCCGCATCAAGCGACTGCGGACGAACTCGTGAGGACATAAACCAGCACAGAGGGCAGGTCACGTACCCCTCGATCTGGGAGGCGGACAGCTGACGCGGCACAAGGCGCGATGGGTCGTTTGGATCACGCTGGTAGAGCACCAGGTGGCGGATGGCGTCCTCGCCCAGCTCCTGCGGGGGAAGGCACGCCACACGCCGACGCTTCAGGCCCATGCCGGCGGCGGTGTCGAGATCGGCCGCGATGTCGCCCTCGCCCACCGAGGTCACGGTCACGACACGCCCCGCCGCGCGGACGGCGGCGGTGAGCTCCGTCCACATCGCTGCGGGATAGCGGTCCTTGGCCTGACGGTCGTGCGTCACACGGGCCAGGACCGCGCGGCTGCGAGCGGCCGCCAGCGCGCGGTCGAACAGGTCGCGCAGACGGGCGGCGGGCTCGAGCTCCATAGACGCGGCTCCGAGTTTGGCGGCGAGGGTCGCAAGCGCGCCCTCCTCATGCGAAAGCGGGAAGTTGTCGACATCCACGTCGGCGACGAAGACGGCGTCCACGGAACCGGCGGGCAGCAAGGCCGCTTCGGCGAGCGTCATGAACCGCACGCAGGGCATATCCGCATCGCCCTCGTAGCCCGTGTGCGCAAAGTCGGTCGACTCCGTGCGACGGCGAGCGGAGACGGTCAGGCCATCCAACACCGTGACGGCGGCGGATTGGCAAACGTCCAGCTCGTGAGCGACATCGGTCAAGGTCTCGATGGCCTTGGCGGCCATGGACACCTCGACTCCGGCGCGGACTGACCCGTCCCTCCAGCCGAATGCGCTGGGGGGCAGGGCGCCGGCGACGGCACATATGGCCTTGAGGGCCGAGACTGGACGCTCCTGCCACAAATAAGAGACGACGCTCGCGCACACGGCGGGCACCTGCGCATAGGGTTTTGACTGGTCGGAGCGCTGACGCTTGGTCGTCGTTTGGCTCTGATAGCTCTGCAACGTGCGCAGGACCGCCTCGGGCGTCAGGGATCGGTTGGATCGGATCTTCTTGTCGAACATCCGGGCGGAATTGGAATCCATGCCGGAAAGCGGCGAGTAAAGCCAATCGGCGAGCTCCGGCGCAGGCCACCACGTCGCCGCGCGCTCGGGGTCCTCCCCCGCATCCTTCATGCGGGCAACCACATCGGACAGGGCAGCGAACTGACGGCCGACTGCGGTCTGGCCGAACCGGGCGGCCAACGTGCATTCCGAGCTGATTCCGCGAGCCGCCAGGCGGGGCGAGACCTCTTCGAACACCTCGGAGGGGCGGGCTGCGGCCACCACCACGTCACGCCCATCCCCCACGAGATCGGCAAGGGCGCTCGCGTAGGCGGCGCCGCGGGCATGCGGGCCTGCGACCTCGAGGAACTCGGGGTCCCCCTGGAAGCGCGACGCGGGGTGGCCGTCATCGAGCCCGACCGTCTCGATGGAGGCGTCAAGCTCCGATGCGAGCGAACGCTGGTCGGGGTTGAGGAGCAGGGCGACCTCGCCCGCACCGGCGACGGCCCTCAAAAGGCGCATCACGTGACCGGGCAGACGGGGAACATCGCGCACGGCGACGAAGCGCGCGCACGCGGGGGCGCCATCCCCGACAAGGCCCGCCAAGACGGACGCAGCCTCCGAAGCCTCGACGAGGCCACGCGCGGCGAGCATGTCGGCGTAAGCGCGCACCAGGCAAAACACCACCCGCTCCGATTCGCCGTCGGGCTCGGCCTCCCTCCTCCCCAGCACGGCGGGGGCGGCGATCTCGGGCAGCAGGGCCTCGGCGATCTGGGAAATGAGGCGCGCCGTTCCCGGGTTATCGCGCAGCGGGGCGATCTGGCCGGCATCTCGCCGGTCCATGAGGGCCGAGACGAGCATGCGGCGCTCGAGCGGAGACACCACGCGACGGCCATCGCCGAAGAGCTCCCACAGCCCCTCGATCCAAGCCTCGGGCGTTGTCACGTCGACGCCCGTGCCGACGCGCGCGTCTGCCAAGGCGCGACGGCACACGTCGCGCTCGGCGAACGAGGGCACCAACAGCGTGGCACGGCCGCACGCGCGTGCGGCATCCTCGAGCAGCGATATCTCGGCACCCGTGAGTGCCGTCACGGATTGCGTCGTATAGACTTTCAGCCCCATGCTCCCCATCCTCGGTAGAAGTTGCATAGCCCTATCCTACACGCCCGCGCGGACACCATCGCGCTCCGAAGGACACGCTCCCGCGCAATCGCGCCAAAGTGCGGGCGCCCTCCCGACACGCAAGAGAAACCGCCCCCCGCAACCTTATGGCCGCGAGGGGCGGAATCTTCTGACCGTGCTGGCCCGCGCTACTGATCGCCGAACTTGACAAGCACCTTGCGGTAGCCGCCGTACTCGCCGTTGAGCGACTTGGAGACGCGACTCACCGTGGTTGAGGAGGCGCCGGTACGGGCCTGGACCTCGACATAGGGCTCGCCCTCATCCAAGTACCGGGCGACCTGCAGGCGCTGGGCGAAATCGCAGATCTCACGCGGGGTGCACAGATCGGTCAGGAACGCGCGAATCTCATCGGGGCCCTCGACGAGTTGAAACGCCTCGACGAGCTGGTCCACATCGGGACGCTCGAACATCTTCTCGATATTCAACGGAACCACCAACCTTGCCGCATTGGGCACATAACCGCCCTGGCGATGCGCCGAGGGCATCCATAACGTAAAAATGGCAGCGCGCACGCCACCTTGGCACAGTTTATCACAGTAGCGCGCTAAAGCACTCCATGCGGGCGGACGGGGGCGCACCGTCGGTGAAGGGTGCGCCGGATCCTACCAGCGCGGGAGCGTGGGCACCAAAGAGAGCCTGTCGGCAATGCCCGACGTCCAACGCACCTCGTCCGCATCGCTGATGAACACGCCCTCGACGCCGTCGATCCCCTCGACGAACGCCGGGCCCTCGTCCATGCCCAACATAAGCGCCGCAGTCGAATAGCCGTCGCAGTCGATCGACGCGGACGCGATGATGGTCGCACTCGCCACGTCGGTGCGCGCGGGCATGCCGTCCATGGGATTCAAGATATGGTGGTACGTCCGCCCTCCCCGCGTGAAGCGTCGCTCATGCAGGCCGCTCGTCACGACCGACCCGTCCGAGACATCGACGATGGCGCGGTAATGAGCCGGGTCGCGCGGGTTGACGATGCCGATCTTCCAAGGGGCGCCGTCGTGCACGGGCGGGCGGGCCGCGTCATCTCGAGGCCTTCCGCCTCGCACGAGCACATTGCCGCCCAGGTTGATGACGAAACGCTCGACGCCGTGATCCAGGAGAATGCCAGCCAGGTCATCGGCGATATAGCCCTTTGCCACGCCCCCGAGATCGAGCACCGTCTCGGGGTCGTCTATCGACAACGTCGGCGCGGCAGCGGTACCGCCGAGGTGGATGTGGGAGCACCCCAGGTGCGGCAGCGCGCGTGACAGGGACAACGGACTGGGGACCACACCCTCGTGGAAATCCCACAGACGCGTCACCGTCCCCATCGTGACGTCGAAGGTCCCGCGGCTGCGTTCGCAATACCCCAAAGATCGGCGGATGAGGTCGGCCGTCTCGGGCGCGATGCCGACTTCCGCGGGCGCGCAGGAATGGGCACGACAGATGTCGGACTCGGGCCTCGTGCGCGACAGACGGTGCTCGAAATACAGGCAGCGGTCCCTGCACGCGGCGAGGGCGGTGTCGAGCCGCCGGCTCACCGCCGGGTCCGAGACGGATTGCCCATCGGACGCATAGGCGTGGAAATGAACCTCGGTGTTAAAGATGAAAAACGAGATGACGCGAGAGGCATCGTCCCCGCGCTCCGCGACGGCCTCCCGGGCGTCGCCGTATTCATAGCGTTGCATGTCGCTCCTCACGCCTGATGGCCCATGCGTGGTATGGGTAGAATGAACGAGGTGGCCGAGCCGGCGCAGGCGCCGATTTGCCCATCATACCCCCGCCCGGCGCGCCGAGTCGACGAGCGATCCCCGTCTCGCAGCACCGAACCTACCCGAAAGGCCTCCCATGCGCTTTTTCCTCAATTGGCTCCTGACGTCCATCGCCATCGCCGTCGCCGCGTTCATCGTCCCCGGCATCCAGCCCTTCGGGACCGCGGACCCCTGGCTCAGCTTCGCCTTCGTGGGTCTGTTCCTCGGGCTCGTCAACTCCCTGGTGAAGCCGCTCATCACGGTCATCTCCCTGCCGCTCACCTGCCTCACCGTGGGCCTGTTCCAACTCGTGGTGAACAGCTTCATGCTCGAACTCGCCAGCTGGCTGTCCGTGAACCTTCTTGGTTCCGGCATCTCCATCAGCGGCTTTGGCGCCGCCCTGTTCGGCAGCATCGTCGTGAGCATCGTATGCACGATGCTCGGGGTCGCCACCAACGACTAGGGGCTCAGAGCCTAGGATATGCAGGGGCCCGACGGCTCCTCGAACGATTCGTCGCGCACCAGGTCCGCCAACGTCACTCCGTTCAGGTAATTCTCGATCAGGGAATCGAGCTCGCGCCACACACGGACGGTCCGGCAGTGTTCCGCGCGGTCGCAGCCGTCATGGCCGTGCTCCAAACAGGCAACCGGGCACAGCGAGCCCTCCGTCAGACGCAAAACCTCACCGATGGTGAAATCCTCGGGTTCACGCGTGAGACAATAACCGCCCCCCTTGCCGCGCAGCCCGGACAGCAACCCATGGCGCACCAACGTCGTGAGGATGTTCTCGAGGTATTTCTCGGAGATCCCCTGGCGGGCGGCGATCTTCCTGAGAGGCGTGCGCCCGTCGGATCGATGCTCCGCGAGGTCGATCATCACGCGCAACGCATAGCGTCCTTTTGTCGACACCAGCATGATATCCGCACCTCCGTCTCGTCTGTTCCACTGGCCAAAGCATAGCAGACAACCCCCTGCGGCATATGGGTTATTTCTCGTAAACGGATGAAAGGGAGCTGCTGAATTTTAACTCGACCCCACCAGCCGACATAATTCCTATGTTTTTGGTATGATTTTGTGTGCGCAAACAAACCGACAGCGACGGCTTACAATTACCGACACCGTGCAAAGGAGTAGATATGACCCGCATCCACACCTCCCTCGACGAGCTCGTGGGCAACACGCCCCTGCTTGAACTCGTCCGATTCGAGCGCCAACTCGACCTCAAGGCGCGCGTGCTCGTGAAGCTCGAGCGTCAAAACCCCGCCGGCTCGGTCAAAGACCGCGTCGCCCTCAACATGCTGAACGAGGCGGAGGCCGCCGGTGTCATCGCGCCGGACGCCGGCTACACCATCATCGAGCCGACGAGCGGAAACACCGGCGTCGGTCTGGCAGCCCTGGCGGCGGCGCGCGGATACCGACTCGTGATAACCATGCCGGATACGATGAGCGCCGAACGGAGGGCCCTTCTCGCCGCCTATGGCGCCGAACTCGTACTCACCCCGGGCACCGAGGGCATGAAGGGCGCGATCGCCCGAGCCGAGGAGCTCGCGGCGAGCACCCCCAAGAGCTGGGTCGCCGGCCAGTTCACCAATCCATCGAACCCCGCGGCCCATATGGCGACCACCGGCCCCGAGATCTGGCGCGACACCGAAGGAGACGTCGACATCTTCGTGGCGGGCGTCGGGACGGGCGGCACCATCACCGGAGTGGGGCGCTATCTCAAGCAGATGAATGAGGGCATCCGTGTGGTCGCCGTCGAGCCCGCCGGCTCGCCCGTGCTCTCAGGCGGATCGGCCGCGCCCCACGCCATCCAGGGAATCGGCGCGGGCTTTGTGCCCGAGGTGCTCGACACCGACGTGTACGATGAGGTCATCCCCGTGAAGGACGAGGATGCACTCGCCTGCGGCCGCGCCCTCGCACGGCAGGCGGGCGTTTTGGCCGGCATCTCATCGGGAGCCGCCACCTGGGCAGCCCTCGAGCTGGCGAAGCGCCCCGAAAACGCCGGAAAAACCATCGTTGCCCTGCTCCCCGATACCGGTGAGCGCTACCTCTCCACCGCCCTCTTCACCTAGTCGCACGCACCACGCCAAGCACTTACGCAAAGGAGACCCATGACCCGCAAGCGCGTACTCGTCGCCATGAGCGGCGGCGTCGATTCGAGCGTCACCGCCTACCTGCTCACCCAGCAGGGGTACGACTGCCTTGGCGCCACCATGTTGCTGCACGGCGATGCCGCGCCCGGCGCCTGCGGCAGCGGGTCGGACGCCGACGACGCCGCCGCGATCTGTGCACGCCTGGGCTTCCCCCACGAGGTCATCGACATGCGCGAGACCTTCGAGCGCCATGTGGTGGAGAAATTCGTCCGGACCTATGAGACAGGACGCACCCCCAATCCCTGTATCGATTGCAACCGCCACCTCAAGTTCGACGCGCTGCTCTCCTACGCCCGTGAACACGATTGCGATTTCATAGCCACGGGCCATTACGGGCGCATCGGCACGCTCGCCGAGGGCGGAGGCGGCTCGGTTCGGCGCGGCGAAGAGCAGGAGTTCGTGGCCAGAATCACCGCGCGGACGGGCGCATCAAACGCCGTCCACACCCTCAGCTGCGCGCTCGACCCCTCAAAAGACCAGAGCTACGTGCTGTATTCGCTTACGCAGGAACGCCTTGCGCGCACCCTGTTGCCCCTCGGCGGACTGTTCAAGGAGCGCGACGTGCGCCGAATCGCCCGCGAGCAGGGCTTTGAGAATGCAGGCAAGCGAGACAGCCAGGGCATCTGCTTCGTCCCGGACAACGACTTCGCCACCTACATCGAAAAGCGCAACGGAGCGCCGTTGCCGGAGGGCGATATCGTGAACACGAGCGGTCACGTGCTGGGACGCCATCACGGGGCGATTCGCTACACCGTGGGCCAGCGCAAAGGGCTGGGCGTGGCCTGCGCACATCCCGTCTACGTGACGGGCATCGACGCCGTGGCGAACACGGTCACTCTGGGAGAGGTAGCCGACCTCATGGCGAGCGGCCTCGTGGCCGATGACTGGATTTGGAGCGCGCCGGCAAACGTCATGGAAGAGCTATTGGACGAGGCAGGCGAGACGGGCCTGCCCGTGAGCGCCAAGATCCGCTACCGTCACCCCGCACAGCCCGCGCGTCTGCGCAGGGCGACGTGCGGCACGACCGGATCGTCGGCGGGAGCAAACGCGATCGCCGAGAACGCGGCGAACGCCTTCGAGCTCATCTTCGACTCGCCCGAACGCGGCATCGCCCCCGGCCAGGCAGTCGTGGCATATGCCGGCGATATCGTCTTGGGCGGCGGCACCGTGGTGAGGGCGATCAAGTAGCCCGTACACCGGGCGAACGACCGCTACTTCCCCGCTGCCTCGCACTCCCCCGCAGCCTCGCGGTCGGAAAACATCATGAAGAACGCCGCGAGCAACAGTAGCGAGCAGATGCCGATGGCCGAGAGCCCGAATCGCTCGAGACTCCAGTTGCCGAGCACGGCACCGCATACGAACACGGCGATCACGCCGAAGTACAAAAGCCCGTTGACCAGGAAGCCGCGCTCATGCGTGATGATGTAGTCGTCGACGTTTTGCAGAGCGCTGCGCAAGTTGCCGATGCACATGGTGGTGGCGATGCCGCGCCCGCGGATCTTGCGAAAACTCTCGACCTGCATGCCGCAAGCGAGCGAGGTGAGGCCGTTGGCGAGCATGTTGTGCTCAGGGGGCAGCAGGCCGACACCGAGCAAGATGAGAGCCTCGACCAAGACGGTGAGCTGGCGCCAATGCAAGACGCTGACAAACCGTTCATGCACCAAGTCGCTCATCATGATGCCGACGGAAAAGCACAGGACCGGCAAGAGGAAATGCATGGCGAGGGGGATGTTGCCCTCGGAGATGTGCACGCCCACGAGCAAGATGTTGCCCGTCTGCGCGTTGGCGAACACGCCGCCGCGACCGACGTAGGAATACACGTCCATGAAGCCACCGACCAACGCCAGAATGACGCCGAGCTCGATCGACTCGGATACTTGCTTCGCGCGCTCCATGCGCCCTTCCCCCTCACATCGGCCAATGGAAATCTTGTACAGCATATGCCATGCCGAACCTCAATTTTGAGACCGTCTCCCCAAATTGAGGCACTTAACGCCTTCTTTACAAACCTACCCAATTTGTGGATTAGACTGAGATCGCGCTTGACAGCTCCAACGGGCGGTCTACACTAGCGTGCGAATCTCGAAGAAGGCCCCGGCCGCGACCGAAAAGGAGGTGCGTCATGGACCATCCTGCCAGTAGCTGTGCCCAGCAGGCTAGCAAACCCCGATTGCGCCATGACGGCGCCCGCGGACCGCTTTCACACCTTCTGACTGGACGATAAGTCCCCAGGCATAACGGACGCACGGACGCCATCCGCCATCGCGACGCAACTGAATCGATGTCCTCGCGGCGATCGCCGCGATCGACCCATGCCTGCATGGGCGCATCTCCCCCTATTCGACCACACACCCGGCAACGTCGGGGCAACGTCAAGGAGGTGCCTCATGACCTGGATGAAGCACATAGACCGTATCAAGACCACCGGAATCGGAACAGGCCTTCACATGGCCGGAAGCCGCGTGCGCGGCGGTATCCACCGCGTCATCGGCAGCGTGAGCTCGCATGTTCGCCACAACGTGAGCTCGGCTGCAGCGGCGAAGCGGACCTTGGGGCTCGACCCCGAGATCGCGCACATCGGATGCCTGGATGCCGCTGAGGTCATGGACCTGCTCGGCACCGGCGAGCACGGCCTCACCGAGCAGCAGGCCCATCGCATCCGCTCGGTGCACGGTGCCAACATCATCGCCCCCGAGCATCACGACCCGCTCTCCGCCCGCCTCTCCCGTGCGTTCCTCACGCCGTTCACCCTCATCCTGCTCGCACTCGCCGCAATCTCGCTGTACACCAACGTCTACCTCGCCGCACCCGGAGAGGCCGACCCCTCCACCGCCATCATCATCGGCGTCATGGTCCTCATCTCCGGAGGCATCTCGTTTTGGCAGGACACCCGCGGAGCCGCCGCGGCTGACGCCCTGAAGGGCCTCGTCTCCATCACCTGCCGCTGCGTGCGTGAGGGCACCGGAGCTGCAGAGATCCCGCTGGCGGACGTGGTCCCCGGCGACCTGATCGAGCTCGCCGCGGGCGACATCATCCCCGCCGACCTGCGCATCGTCTCGGCCAAGAACCTGTTCCTCACCCAGGCCGCCCTCACCGGCGAATCCGACCCCGTCGAGAAGACCCCCGCCGCCATCGAGGACCCCGTCGGACGGGCGCTGCTCATCGACGATTGCGAGAACTTCGCCTTCGCGGGCACCACCGTGCAGAGCGGTTCGGGCACGGGTGTCGTCGTGACCACCGGTGCGCGCACCTACCTGGGCGGCATCGCAAGCGCGCTCGACTCCCGCCCGACCGCCACGAGCTTCGACGCCGGCGTGGCGTCGGTCTCCCGCGTGCTCGTGGGGTTCATGCTCATCATGTGCCCCATCGTGTTCGTTCTGTGCGGCCTCACCAAGGGCGATTGGCTCGACGCGCTGCTGTTCTCCATCTCCGTCGCCGTGGGCATCACACCGCAGATGCTTCCGGTCATCGTGACGACCTGCCTCGCGCGCGGCGCAGAGGCCATGCGCGCGAAGGACGTCGTGGTCAAGGAGATCTCCTCCATCCAGAACCTGGGCGCCATGGACGTCCTGTGCTGCGATAAGACCGGGACCCTCACGCGCGACAAGATCGTGCTCGAGCGCCATCTCGACGTGCTGGGCGCGCCCAGCGACCGCGTGCTCCGTCACGCATATCTCAACAGCGTCTTCCAGACCGGTCTGCGCAACCTCATGGACGAGGCCATCATCGAGCGCGCCGAGGCCCTTGCCGCCGGCGGCCGCAGCATGGACGCCCGAGCGGGCGAGGGCGGCGTGCGGACCTCCCCCGAGGCCGCAACGATCGCCGGTGCGCGCGACCATTGGCGCCTGGTGGACGAGATTCCCTTCGACTTCGACCGTCGCCGCATGAGCGTGGTGGTCGAAGACGCCGCTGGCAAGCGCCAACTCATCACCAAGGGAGCCGTCGAGGAGATGATCGACGTATGCAGCACGGTCGAGGTCGGGACCGAGGTCCTGCCGCTCACCGACGAACGGGCCGATCAGATTCTCGACCGCGTCCGCGGCCTCAACGAGCGCGGCATGCGCGTGGTCGGCGTGGCCCAGCGAAACGACGTGCCGGCCCGCGACCTCACCGCCGACGACGAGCATGGCATGACGCTCATCGGTTATCTCGCCTTCCTCGATCCGCCCAAGGCAAGCGCCAAGGCGGCTGTGAAGGAGCTCGGCGATTTGGGTGTGGCAGTGAAGGTGCTCACCGGCGACAACGCCGCCGTTGCCGCGACCGTCTGCGAGCAGGTCGGCATCGACGCCCGCAATATGCTCACCGGAGCCGACGTCGACCTGCTCAGCGACGACGAGCTCGCCGAGCGCGCCGAGCACACGGGGCTCTTTGCCAAGCTCTCCCCGCTGCAGAAGGCCCGCATCGTCGAAGTCCTGCGCACGCACGGCAAGCACACCGTGGGCTTCATGGGCGACGGCATCAACGACGCAGCCGCCATGCGCGCCAGCGACTGCGGCATCTCCGTCGACACCGCCGTCGACGTCGCCAAGGAGAGCGCCGACATCATCTTGCTCAAGAAGGATCTCACCGTACTCGCCCACGGCATCGTCGAGGGGCGCCGCACCTACGGCAACACCATCAAGTACATCAAGACCACCGCGAGCTCCAACTTCGGCAATGTGCTCTCCGTGCTCGTCGCCGCCGCGTTCCTGCCGTTTTTGCCCATGAGCGCGCTGCAGCTGCTCCTGCTCGGCATGGCTTACACGGTAAGCTGCGCCGCCCTGCCCTGGGACCGCGTCGACGAGTCGTTCCTCGCCCGCCCGCGCACCTGGGACGCACGCGGCATCGTGAGCTTCATGCTCAAAATCGGCCCCGTAAGCTCCATCTTCGACATCCTGACCTTCGCGGCGATGTTCTGGGTCGTGTGCCCGCTCGTGGTGGGCGCACCCTGGGACGCCCTCACCGATCCCGCTCAGCGCGCCCTATTCGCGCTCGTCTTCCAGACCGGCTGGTTCGTCGAGTCCATGTGGACGCAGACCCTCGTGATCCACCTGCTGCGCACCGAGCGCCTGCCCTTTGTGCAGAGCAAGCCCGCCGCATCGCTCACCGTCCTCACGGTTTTGGGTGTGGGCCTGGTAACCGCCATGCCCTACATTCCGGGTGTGAACGCAGCTCTCGACCTGGTGCCGCTGCCGGGTGCGTTCTTCGGCGTCCTCGCCGCGATGATGATCGGTTACCTGCTGCTCACGAGCATCGCCAAAGCGCTCTACGTCCGCGCCCACGGCGAGCTGCTGTAGGAAGACTCCCTTGCGGAAACGCTCAGAAACCGCGCATTCGCGCCAAACGTGGACCGCACCCCGTCCTGATACCATGCTGCCCAGACAATTTCCCGAAAGGACCCACATATGCAGGCAGTCATCTTCGACATGGACGGCACCCTTATCGACACGGAGCGCGTGAGCCAAGCCGCATGGCGGCGAGCCGCGCAGGATTTCCGTATCGAAATCCCCGAGCATATCTTGCACGCGTTCGTGGGATGCAGCATCCCCAACGCCATGAATATGATCGACGACGAATTCGGCGATCCCGCATTCACCGAGCGCCTCTTCAATCGCCGCCACGAGATCTTCGACGCAACCTGGGAAGACGAGCTCGAACTCAAGCCCGGGGCCGCCGAGGCGGTCGCCGCGGTGCGCGAGCGAGGGCTCGCCGCGGCGCTCGCCACCTCGAGC
>NZ_GG692710.1:0-3327 GCF_000156175.1 Collinsella intestinalis DSM 13280 | reverse complement strand
CTCCCGCGCCGAGAAAGCGCGAAAGCCGTCCACCGGTCAGCGGCGCCCTGCTCTCCCACGGGCTGACCCCGCAGTACCATCGGCGCGGTGCGGCTTAGCTTCCGGGTTCGGAATGGGACCGGGCGTGCCCCGCACGCAATGGCCGCTGACCGGTGGGCGGCTTTCATACCTCCCACCCGGGATCCTCGCGTGCCCTGAGGGCCGCACAGCGACTCGCAGACGGGACCGTACCGACCTGACCTTCTGACGACGCGACACCGTGATACGTTAAGTATGGCGTCCCGCCCGGTCGGATGCGGGTAAGAGCTCGGGCTATTAGTACCGCTCGGCTGAGCACGTCGCCGTGCTTGCACCTGCGGCCTATCGACCAGGTAGTCTACCTGGGCCCTTACCGGAAGGAGAACTGATCTCGGGAACGGCTTCCCGCTTAGATGCCTTCAGCGGTTATCCGCGCCGCACGTGGCTACCCGGCCGTGCCGTTGGTCGACAACCGGTTCACCAGAGGTGCGTCCACCCCGGTCCTCTCGTACTAGGGGCAGCCTCCCTCGATTCTCCTGCGCCCGCGGAGGATAGGGACCGAACTGTCTCACGACGTTCTGAACCCAGCTCGCGTACCGCTTTAAACGGCGAACAGCCGTACCCTTGGGACCTGCTCCAGCCCCAGGATGCGATGAGCCGACATCGAGGTGCCAAACCTTGCCGTCGATGTGGACTCTTGGGCAAGATCAGCCTGTTATCCCCGGAGTACCTTTTATCCGTTGAGCGACGGCCCACCCACGCGGGGCCGCCGGATCACTAGAGCCTGCTTTCGCACCTGCTCGGCTTGTAGGCCTCGCAGTCAAGCCCGCTTATGCTCTTGCACTCAGGAGGACGGTTGCCGACCGTCCCGAGCGGACCTTCGCGCGCCTCCGTTACCCTTTAGGAGGCGACCGCCCCAGTCAAACTACCCACCTGGCACGGTCCCCCATCCGGATGACGGCATGGGGTTAGGACGCCGGCGCGCCGAGGGCGGTATTCCAAGGTCGGCTCCACCCGGGCTGGCGCCCGGGCTTCGAAGCCTCCCGCCTATCCTCTACGCGACGGGCCAGCGGCCAATGCCAAGCTGCAGTGAAGGTTCACGGGGTCTTTCCGTCCTTCCGCGGGTAAGTCGCATCTTCACGACTAGTGGAATTTCACCGGGTCCATGGTCGAGACAGCGCCCAATTCGTTGCGCCTTTCGTGCAGGTCGGAACTTACCCGACAAGGAATTTCGCTACCTTAGGACCGTTATAGTTACGGCCGCCGTTTACCGGGGCTTGGCTTCGGGGCTTCGCTTTCGCTGACCCCTCCGCGTGACCTTCCGGCACCGGGCAGGCGTCAGACCCTATACGTCGGCTCTCGCCTTCTGCAGAGTCCTGTGTTTTTGGTAAACAGTCGATTGGGCCTCTTCACTGCGGCCGGCCTCCGCTCGCCCAGCAAGTGGGTCCACGTACGCGCCGGCGCCCCTTCTCCCGAAGTTACGGGGCCATTTTGCCGAGTTCCTTGACCATGGTTGACCCGATCGCCTCGGTATGTTCTACCCACCCACCTGTGTCGGTTTGCGGTACGGGCGGAGATGCCCCTGCCTAGGGGTTTTTCTGGGGACCACGGGCTCACTCGCTTCGCTCGAGCGCTTCGTCCGGAGCCTCGCCCTCGCGGAGACCGGATTTGCCTGGTCTCCGGGCCGCGCTCCATCACGGGGACGTCCAGAACCCCGCCGAGCCACCCCAATCCGTCGCCCCGTCGGTCGTGACGGTGCATCTCCGGTGCAGGAATGTCCACCTGCTGCGCGTCGCCTACGGCTTCCGCCCTCGGCTTAGCCCCCGACTGACCCTGGGAGGATTAGCCTCGCCCAGGAAACCTCGGGTTTACGGCGGACGAGTTACTCTCTCGTCTCTCGCTACTCATGCCAGCATTCTCACTCCCCAGCAGTCCACCGTCGGTGACCCTCCGGCTTCGCCCCGCTGGGGACGCTCCCCTACCCAATGAAATCTCATTGCCGCCGCTTCGGCTCTCAGTTTAGCCCCGTGTATTGTCGGCGCATGTCCACTCGACCAGTGAGCTGTTACGCACTCTTTGAAGGGGTGGCTGCTTCTAAGCCAACCTCCTGGTTGTCTGCGCGGACGCACATCCTTTGCCACTTAACTGAGAATTGGGGGCCGTTAGCGGGCGGTCTGGGCTGTTTCCCTCTCGAGCACACAGCTTAGCCCACATGCTCTGACTGCCGAGATATGGACCGACCGGCATTCGGAGTTCGGTTCGAATCGGTAGGCGGCGAAGCCCCCTCATCGATCCGGTGCTCTACCTCCGGCGGTTAACTCTCGACGCTAGCCCTAAAGCTATTTCGGGGAGAACGAGATATCTCCGGGTTTGATAGGCCTTTCACCCCTATCCCCAGGTCATCGGCGCACTTTTCAACGTACGTCCGTTCGGCCCTCCACGGGGTCTTACCCCCGCTTCAGCCTGCCCAGGGATAGCTCACCCGGCTTCGCGTCTGCGGCACGCGACTCAGATCGCCCGTTTCGGACTCGCTTTCGCTCCGGCTCGCTTCCCAGCTTAACCTCGCCGCGTGCCAGCAACTCGCTGGCTCATTCTACAAAAGGCACGCCGTCACGGGACGAAGCCCGCTCCGACGCCTTGCGGGCGCACGGTTTCAGGTACTGTTTCACTCCCCTCCCGGGGTGCTTTTCACCTTTCCCTCACGGTACTGGTGCGCTATCGGTCACATGGGAGTATTCAGGCTTGGAGGGTGGTCCCCCCGGGTTCGGACCGGGTTTCACGTGCCCGGCCCTACTCAGGTACCTCCACCGGGCTCCATCCCAGGGTGCGCCTACGGGGCCCTAACCCTGTGCCGCCGGCCTTCCCATGCCGTTCGGCTCCCCTGGATGGATGCCCGCCGGGAGCGCCGGCTCCCGGGCGGGAGGCCCTACAACCCCGTGGGCGGTAAGGGCTGGCGCCCGCCCGCTCCACGGTTTGGCCTAGGTCCCCTTTCGCTCGCCGCTACTCGGGGAATCTCGAGGTTGATTTCTTCTCCTCCGGGTACTTAGATGTTTCAGTTCCCCGGGTTGTCCCCCTCAGGACTATGTGTTCATCCTGAGGGTGCCAGGACTTCTCCTGGCGGGTTCGCCCATTCGGAGACCCGCGGGTCGAAGGGTGTGTGCCCCTAACCGCGGATTATCGCAGCTTGCCGCGTCCTTCATCGGCTCCATGTGCCAAGGCATCCGCCGTGCGCCCTAGATATCTTCCCGCACGACCGTGCGGGACGCCGTATCTAGACACTTGAATGTCTGGGTGTCGCATACGCTCGGT
>NZ_GG692711.1:302474-338910 GCF_000156175.1 Collinsella intestinalis DSM 13280 | reverse complement strand
AGGGTTGCTCGTCCGCGCGGACGCGGTGGTGTTCGTCCCCGCCACGGCTGCGGCCTTCCGTCGTCGCGGGTTCGACCACATGGAGCTCATCGCGCGGCATCTGGGCGGGCGCTCGGATATTCCCTTGCTGGATGCCCTGGTCAAGCACGGTTCATCCGACCAGCGCGAACTCGGGCGCGCCGACCGCCTGGCCGAGGCCCTCGGCGCCTACGAGGTCGTACTTCCCGTGAGGGGCAAGCGCATTTTGCTGATCGACGATGTCATCACCACGGGAGCGACCATGTCCGCGGCGGCATCGGCACTCAGGGCCGCGGGTGCCTCGCGCGTCGACGGTCTCGCGTTCGCCCGCGTATGGGGTTGAGGCGATGGGCCGCGGGGGAATCGCCATCCCGTTTCCCACAGGATGGCTGTCGCCGTGCGATGGGGCGGGCGATTGTGCCCGCACCCGTGCGCAATCTGCACGTTACCTGCGGTATAATGCCCCGAAGTTCCTCCCAGGCTGTGGTTGCGGGTGCGCGCGGACTATCGGTTCGTCGCGCTCCTCAGTCCAAGACAGACGCGGTCGAAGGGATCCACGTAAGCCGTCGCGTGCGCGCGAGGGCGATCATGGCGCGTCCTAGAAGTAAGTCGCACCGCCCGTCGCTACTTTTTTGAGGCAATACGTGCCTCGCGGGCGAGCGGGTTAGTCGTGATACCGCCGCGGCGGTACGAGCAAACGCCCCGGTGCGCAAGTGTGGGGTCAAAAACCAGGTCAGCTGGGGGGATCGTGACAGCTGCCGCCCGCGCGCCCGTGCGCGGGCGTTCGGGGTGCCGGCCGCAGGGGCCGCATGGAGAGTGGGGGAGTGCCGAGATGATCGGTCGCAAGTTCGTTGCAGGTCGCAAAGGTATGGCCGGCCTGGTTGCGTTCGCATGTGCGATGGCGATGAGCCTGTCGGGTTGTTCGCTGACCACGCCCACGCGCGCCGAGGTCGAGCCCGAGCCCGTCAAGGCGACTCTTGGAGCAGACGACCTTATCGAGGACGGTGTCCTCACCGTTGCCATGGACATGACCGACGCCCCCCAGGCCATGACGGACCACGAGGGCAAGCCGAGCGGTTACTACGCCGATATCGCCCGCCTGCTCGCCGAGCGCATGGGCCTCGACCTGCGCGTCGTTTCCTCCGCCGACGTCACGGGCTCGCTTTCCAAGGGCAAGGCCGACCTCTATATCGGCGCCCGTACCGGCGAGGACGGTGTCGTCGAGAGCGGCGTCCTGGTGCAAAACGCCTCCTCCATCTTTGCCAAGTCGGCCGATGGTTCGCGTGAGGTCCCCACGGTTTCGGCAACCACCCTGCAGGGTGCCGTCGTCGCCGTCCAGTCCGATTCCGCCGCGCAAGATGCCATGGACTCCGCGGGCATCGACACCACCCTCAAGACCAAGTCGAACGTGAACGAGTGCTTCGAGGCGCTTGCCGCCGGCGAGGTCGACTACGTCGCCTGCGACTCCACCGCCGGCGCCTACCTGGCCCGCGCCTATCCCGGCACCGTGTTTGTGGGTACCATCGCCCCGATGGTCTCTTACGACGCCATCGCCGCTTCCGGTACGGATCTTGCCGATCAGGCGATGGGGATTCTCGAAGATGCCCTGTCCGACGGCACGCTCGAGGCTATTTTTCGCCTGTGGTACGGCGACCTGCCCTTCAGCCTCGACGATCTCGCGCTTGATGGCGTGACGTTCGAGCAGGAGGCCCCCGAAAACGAGGAAACCCCCGCTTCTGGGGGCGAATCGGGCGAGCTCGCGCAGTCCGACAGCCTGAACTCCCTGGGCTAGGCCCGACTTTCTCCGCTACCCGTTCGCGCCCATGCAGCGCATGGGAATTCGGCGGTCGGTTCGGACGCTCCAGCGAACGGGAGCACAATTTCCCCACGTGTGTCTTCATCCAACTTGGGTACAACAGCTGTACGAGTACTATCCCCGGATAGATTGGAGCCACGTATGGAAATCAAGGTCTCCGGTCGCAAGACCACGGTCACCGATGCTCTGCGTGCGCATGTCGATGAGAAGATCGGCGAAGCCCTCAAAGTGTTCGACATCGAGCCCATGACCGCCGATGTCGTCCTGCGCTATGAGAAGAACCCCTCCAACCCCAACCCCGCCATCGTCGAGGTCACGGTCCGTGCCCGCGGTTCGGTGATCCGCGTGGCCGAGCACGGTGCGGACATGTATGCCGCGATCGACCTCGCCGCCGAAAAGGTGACGCGCCAGCTCCGCAAGTTCAAGACGCGCGTGGTCGACAACCGTCAGCAGGGTCTGTCCGCCGCCGAGGTCGCCCCTGTCGAGCCCGTCGCCGATCTGGCCGATCTGCTGCTCCCCGAGGATGAGGACGACCAGCTCGTGCGTGTCAAGGAGGTTGAGCTCACCCCCATGACCGATGAGGAAGCGCTCGTTCAGACCGATCTGATCGGCCATGACTTCTACGTGTTCGAGAACAGCGTCACCGGCCTGGTCAATGTGGTGTATCACCGTAAGAATGGTGGATACGGCATCATCAAGCCCAAAATCGAGGTCGAGGGCGAGTAAAATAGCGTCCATTGCATGATCTGGATGGCGGCCATCCCATGTGGGTGGCCGCCTTGCTGTATTGAGGAGCGTCCATGGGCAACACCACCGCCTCGTACGAGGTCCCGCGCATGTGCCGCATCGTTATCGACACCTGTGCCGATCTCACCCCCGAGATCGCGGCCACACTCGAAGTGGACATCTTGGGATTTCCCTACATCCTCGATGGCGTCGAGTACACCGACGATATCTGGAGCACCATCACCCCTTCGGAGTTCTACGACAAGCTGCGTGAGGGCTCCAAGGCCTCGACCTCGGCGATCTCGATCGGTCAGTACCTCGAGTTCTTCACCAAATGCGCCGAAGAGGGCACGCCCACGGTGTATCTGTGCTTCACGAGCGCGCTCTCCTCAAGCTACAACTCCGCCTGCCATGCGGCCGAGCAAGTGCGCGCCGATCATCCCGATTTCGAGCTCTACGTGGTGGACAACGCACTGCCCTGCGCGTGCGGCGAGCTGCTCGCCATGGAGGCCGTGCGTCAGCGCGCGGCCGGTCTGAGCGCGCGCCAGCTGGCCGAATGGGCCAATGAGGCAAAGACCTACATCCACGGTTACTTCACCCTGGACAGCCTCGATGCGCTCTCCGCCGGCGGACGCATCCCGCCCGCAGCGGCGTCCCTCTCCTCCAAGCTCGATATCAAGCCCGAGCTGTCCTTCGACCTGGCCGGGGCCCTTTCGCTCATCGGCGTGAACCGCGGCCGCAAGAAGGCGCTCAAGTCGCTTATCAAGTCATTCACCGAGAACTACGAGTTCGACCCGACTCTGCCGCTCGCCATCGTCTCCTCCGACGCCGAGAAGGATGCCGATTGGCTCGAGGCTGCCGTTCGTAAGGAGCCCGGCTGTGCGGACCTCACCATCCTGCGCGGTTCGGTGGGTCCTACGATCGGCTCGCATGTCGGACCGGGTATGGTCGCCCTTATCTTCTGGGGTAAGAACCGCTCGGAGAAGATCTCCCTGACCGACCGCATCGCCAGCCGCGTCCGCGGGGAATAGCGAGCACCGGGGTCGGTCCGCCTGGCTCCGGCGGTGGCATCCGCCATCGTCGCCCATTCGTCGAACAAACGTCAAAAGGAGCGTTGCATATGGCAAGCAAGAACCTCAAGATCGCCTTCATCGGCACCGGCATCATGGGCGCACCCATTGCCGGCCACATCATGGACGCGGGCTACGAGCTCACCGTCTACAACCGCACCAAGGAAAAGGCCGCCGACCTCATCGAGCGCGGCGCCGCCTGGGCCGATTCCGTCGCCGAGGCCGCCAAGGACGCCGACGTGGTCTTTAGCATGGTCGGCTTCCCCACGGATGTGGAGGAGGTCTACCTGGCGGGCGAGGGCCTGCTGGCCTCTGCCAAGGATGGTGCCTACCTCATCGACCTCACCACCAGCGCGCCCGAGCTCGCCCGCGATATCGCCGGCGCCGCCGAGGTGTGCGGCAAGCACGCCTTCGACTGCCCCGTGACGGGCGGCGAGTCCGGTGCCATCGCCGGCACCCTCACGGCCATCATCGGCGCTACCGAGCGCGATATCGAGCCCGTCCGCGAGGTGCTCGAGACCTTCACCTCCAAGATCTGCTGCTTCGGCGGTGCCGGCAAGGGCCAGGCCGCGAAGCTCTCCAACCAGGTCGCCCTGGCGAGCGCCATGGTAGGCATGGCCGACGCCCTCTCCTTTGCTCAGCAAAACGATCTCGACGTCGAGCAGGTGCGCGAGATGATCTGCTCCGGTACGGGCAACTCCGGCGCCATGCAGCAGCTCGCCCCTAAGGCGATCGACGGCGACTACAAGCCCGGCTTCCTGGTCGAGCACTTCCTCAAGGACCTGGGCTTGGCGCTCACGGTCGCCGAGGAGAAGGAGATCGCCCTGCCCGGCGCCGATACCGCGTTCACCCTGTATGACATGCTCGACGCCATCGGCGGCGGCCGCATGGGCACCCAGGCCATCAGCCTGCTGTACCAGGAGGAGGCCGAAGCCGTCGCCGCGGGTCTGGATTGGTCGCTTTACGCGGCCCAGCACGAGCACGACGATGAGTGCGATTGCGGCTGCGGTCACGACCATGGCCACGGCCACGGCGAGGACCACGAGTGCTGCTGCGGCGGCCACGGCCACGGCGAAGACCACGAGTGCTGCGGTGGCCACGGTCACGGCGAGGGCCACGAGTGTCATTGCGGTCACCATCACGAGGGGTAAGCGGGCATGCCGGCTAACTGGGTCTACATCATCACCTATGTCATGGTGTTCGGCTTTGCCGTCTACATCGGTTTTCTGATCGGTCAGGAACTGGGCCGTCGCTACCTCGTCACCGCGCGCGCCTACTGGGCCGCCAATATCGGAGGCCTCGTCGCGGTCGTGCTGGCAGTTGCGCTCACTCCCGCCATGATGATCCAAATCATCTTGATGGGCGTCTTGGCCGGGTACATCGCCGGCCTCAAGATGGGCTTCGGCGAATCTTCGGGCCCCTGGAAGTGGCTCGATAACTTCATGGACGTCAACAAGCGCCATCGAAAGGTCGCCGAGAAGGGTACCGGCGAGGCGTATCGTCGCCGTCGCAAGACCGGAGAGGCCGGCCCCGACTTGATTTCAATCGACGACAAGGGCTCTGCGGGTTCGCCCTCAAGGCAGTCCCGCGACGCCTAAAAACAACACCCCGAGCGCCCGCGGACTTTCCGCGGGCGCACTCGGATGGGTCCCGCGGGCGGCGGTTGCGCCCAGAGCTCGCTTCAGGCCTTTCGACCGTGCACATTTGCCCTGGACCGATGGGCCCGTCCATACGATAATTCGGATGTTCGCCGCAAGAGAAAGATAAGAGGTACGCACCCATGGCAGAAGAGAACCTTGTCGAGCTTTCCCCCGAGGAGGCCGCCCGCCTCGCGAGCGTCGAGAACAGTGCCGACGCCCTGTCCGCCCTCATCGAGGACCTGTCCAGCTCGAGCCGTCGCACCCGCCAGCTCGCCGGACGCGTGGTGAACCTGCTCGCCGAGCGCGAGCCCGATCTGCTCGCCCCCTTTATCGAGCAGCTGGTGGACGCCCTGTATCGCCCGGAGGCCCAGACCCGCTGGGAGGTGCTCGACGCATTGACGCTGCTCGTTCCCGAGCATGCCAAGGAGTGCGGCGCCGCGTACGAGGGCGCCGAGGCCGCCCTGTTCGATGAGATTTCGGCCCCGCTGCGCTTGTCCGCCTTCCGTTTCCTCGTAGTGTGGGGCGCCACGGAGCGCCGCCGCTCCGAGAAGGTGTGGCCCATCATCGACGAGGCCATCCAGTGCTATCACGGTGATCTTGAGTACCGCGATATGCTGGCACTGCTCTTCTCCTTCGCGCATGGTCAGATCTCGGGTTCCGTTGCCGCCGAGCTAGCCGGCCGACTCCAGTTCGACGCCGAGAACGGCAAGGGCAGCTACCTGCGCGTCCGCTCGCGTGAGATTTACGACGCGCTGGTCAAGCGCTTCAAGCTCGACAACCCGCAGAAGAAGGTACGCGCCAAGAAGAGCGATGCCGAGGACGAAGACGAGGAGTAACTCATGGCCCACGACGTTGTACTGATCCCCGGTGACGGCATCGGCCCCGAGATCACGAGCGCGATGCGCCGTGTGGTCGAGGCAACCGGTGTCCAGATCAACTGGAATGTCCAGAACGCCGGTGCCGGCGTGATGGATGAGTACGGCACGCCGCTGCCCGAGCATGTGCTCGAGGCTGTGCGTTCCACCAAGGTTGCCATCAAGGGCCCCATCACCACGCCGGTGGGCACGGGCTTCCGCAGCGTCAATGTCGCCCTGCGTAAGGAGTTCGACCTGTATGCCTGCGTGCGCCCCTGCCTTTCCCAGCCCGGCGACGGCTCGCGCTACCGCGACGTCGACCTGGTGATCGTGCGCGAGAACACCGAGGACCTCTACGCGGGCATCGAGTTCGACGAGGGTGCGCCCGAGGTCGTGAAGCTCGCCGAGCTCGTCGAGGCATCTGGTCAGAAGCCCTTCGCCTCCGATTCGGCTATTTCCATCAAGCCGATCTCCATCGAGCGTTCGCGCCGTATCGTCGAGTACGCGTTCGAGTACGCCCGTCGCTGCGGTCGCAAGAAGGTCACGTGCGTGCACAAAGCCAATATCATGAAGGCGACCGACGGTCTGTATCTGCGTGTGGCGCGCGAGGTGGCTGAGCGCTATCCCGATATCGAGTTCAACGATAAGATCGTGGACGCCACGTGCATGGGCCTGGTTCAGGAGCCCCGTGATTTCGATGTGCTCGTATGCCTGAACCTGTATGGCGACATCGTGAGCGACCTGTGCGCCGGTTTGGTGGGCGGTCTTGGCATGGCGCCCGGTGCCAATATCGGCACGGACGCGGCGATCTTCGAGCCCACGCATGGCAGTGCGCCCGATATCGCGGGTAAGGACATCGCCAATCCCACGGCCGAGATTCTCTCCGCTGCGATGATGCTCGACCACTTGGGCGAGGCCGATGCCGCCGAGCGCATCCGCGCGGCTGTTCGCGCCACGCTCGCCGAGGGGACGTGCGTCACCGGGGATGTGCAGCGCGCACTTACCGGTAGCGCCGAGGGTGCTGCGGGGACGCAGGATTACGCCGACGCGGTCATCGCGCACCTTTCGTAGCCGGATGTGTAATTGGGGACGGGTGCATTTTACACATGAGGTGTGACCCTTCCCTTTTGCGCCGATCCGCGGTATCGATGCGCGCGGCGTCGCACTGGGGCATCACATTGTGCAATTAAGCAAACCTTAACGGGGATGCGCTCGTTTTGAGGCGTATCCCCGTTTATTTTTGGGTATCGTATCGGCTTGATACGACAATCCGCCAGGTAAGGTGAAGGGAGCGGACCGCATGGGTCTGATCATGAAGAAGGACGATTCCGAGGATAACGAGTACATCGACGGGATCGAGGTCGTCGGCCGCGGCGAGGGCCCGAACAGCGATGATGAGGTCGAGCACGTGGAAATTCACGAGGGCCTGACCGCCGAGGACATTTCCGGCAAGACGGCGGCCGCCGAGGCCGAGCGTGAGCTCGAGGCCGATCCCGAGCTGTTGGATGCCGACGCCGAGGAGGGCGGCGCCGCCGACGCCGGCGAGGCCGATGGCGAGCCCGAGCCCGAGGGCGTGGAGGACTCCGAGCCCGCGGCAGACGCCTCTGCGGATTCCTCTACCGCCGCCCCTGCCGTCACATCGCGCGCGGCGCGCCCGAAGAAGACGCGCATGCAGCGAGCAATGATGGGCAAGCATAAGTACTTCATCGCCGGCGCGCTCGTCGCCGTGATCGTTGCCGGTGTTTCCGGTTACTTCCTTGGTTCCGGCGGCTTTGGCTCCAAGGGCGTGAGCGCTCCCGTTTTTGCGGAGAGCGAGCTCGACGCGACGGTCGCAACCTGGAAGTTCAAGGGGGCCTCGCACAAGATCAGTGCCCGTGAGGCCATCGAGAGCCAGTACAGCCTCGACAGCGTGAAGGACGAGGGCGGCAACTACCCCGCTCCTTCCGCTGACGCGGTTCTTTCCTATGTGCGCAACCGCATCCTGTTGGAGGAGGCGTCCAAGCAAGGCATCGAGCTGAGTGATGAAGATCTTTCTTCCTCTGCCGAGGCCTCCCTGGGCACCTCCGACTTCTCCGCTATCGCCGATCAGTACGGCGTGAGTGAGGATCAGGCAAAGCAGATCGTGCGTGAGCAGGGCACCATCCAAAAGCTGTATCAGAGCGTGATGGACGACGCGCCCGCCATGCCCGAGGCCCCCGCCGAGCCCGAGAGCGGCGACGAGAACGAGGCCAAGGCCGAGTACGCCGCCTATATCATCGATCTGGCTGGTAAGGAGTGGGATGCCGAGGCTGGTACCTGGGCTAAGCTCGACGGCGCTTACGCCACCGCGCTCGCCGGCGAGGAGATCACTCCCGAGTCTGCGACCTATGCCCAGGCCCAGAAGGCCTATGCCGTCGCGTACCAGCAGTACATGCTCGAGTCGCAGGGCGCGAACGCCAAGTGGACGTCCTATGTCAACGAGCTCTTCGGCGAGGCTGATGTCGAGCTCTTTGGCCTGTATGCCTAAGATGCTCGGCTGCTTGCGCTAGCCGCGCGCGCCGGCTGAATGTGCTGCGGCATCTCGAGGTTTGGTCGCGATGTGCCGCTCTGTGACAGGCAGGCAATTTACGACCGTAACCGCCCGCCGCGCCCGCCGTTTTGGTTGCGATGTGCCACGCTGCGACAGCCTGGCACATCGCGACCATTTTTTGTGCCGAATCTACGCGCTGGACCTGCGCGTTGTGACGCCCAGCTCGTCATCGGAGCCGCTCACGGGTTGCGCCTGCCGCAAACGGGTGACTTGCTATGCTGAAGAAGTGCCTGTGGGGGAGGGGCTCGACCCGCCTCCGGCTTATGCAAGGAGAAAGGACGGTCGTCATGGACGAGACGTTTGAGAAAGTTGCCGCATGGTGCAAGCCGACCATGGAGCATCCGATCGCCATCGTGCTGGGCAGCGGTCTGGGTTCGCTGGGTGAGCGCGTTCGCGTGGTGCGACACATCCCGTACAGCGACATCGATGGGTTCCCCACGGAGGCGATCCCGGTGGAGGGCCATAGCTTCACGGTTCTCGTGGGTGAGCTCGATGGCGTGCCCGTGGTGGTGTATCCCGGTCGCGTGCACATGTACCAGGGTTACGATGCCCTGCAGGTGACCTCGCTCGTGCGGCATGCTCACAAGCTGGGTTGCCGCAGCATCGTGTTGAGCTGTGCGACCGGCGCGGTGGGCGCCATCGCTCCTGGTACCGTCGGCATCATCACCGATCAGATCAACCTCACCGGACGCAACCCGCTCGCATCGCCCGCGGGCGTTGCCGCAGCCGGCCTGGACAGTCCGTTTGTCTCGATGGCGGGGGCCTACTCCCCGTATCTCTCCGGCCTGGCGCGCGAGGCTGCGTCCGAGCTTGGCATGGAGCTCGCAGAGGGTGTGTACGCCGGCCTCCTCGGTCCCAGCTACGAGACGCCCGCCGAGATCCGCATGCTCGGCACGCTCGGTGCCGATTACGTGGGCATGTCGACCGTGTGCGAGGCCATCATGGCCCGCGCCATGGGGATGGAGGTGCTCGGAATCGCGCTCGTCACCAACAAGGCCGGCTGTCCGGGCGAAAGCCACGCCAAGGTGCTGGGCGCCGCCGACGCGGCCGCCGAGGCGATGCAGGCCCTTGCCCTCGCCACGATCCGCCGTATCGGTGCATAAGCGCGTGGAGAAGAGTTTTTCTAACCGTGCGTTAGGCACTTGCGCGGGAGCGCATTTCCACGTACTATAGACAATCGTCGGAACGGCTCAGTCCGCTCCGCCATGGAGTCGCCAGCGTAGCTCAGTTGGCAGAGCACCGCTCTCGTAAAGCGGGGGTCACCGGTTCGAGCCCGGTCGCTGGCTCCATCGAATTTTAAAGGCCAGGCACCGTGTGTGTCTGGCTTTTTTCTTTATACGTCGCATTTTTTGACAGCGTGTAAGTGCTGGGGGAATCTTTTCACCCGCACGTGAGCGCCTTTGGCTCGTTGGGGGTTTCCCCACTGTCTACATGTCTTTTGCGTTCGATGGAAGGCTTTCGACGATTTAAAGCCGTGTCCGGGGGTCCTTTTCCGCAAAGTGTACGTTTTGGGGAACGTTTTGATCGAATTACGGCATTGTGCGCGGCAATCCGGCAGCAAAACCCCAGGTCGCGCAAAGCGAGCAAAGGGCGTTCGACGTGATTTGAGTCAAAACCTTCCCCAAAACGTACACCTTGAGTTTTTCGGGTGCCCGCCTGACAATTTCAGCAAGATGAGAGCACACTGCGGTCAGGAGCGAAACATGGAATTCACCCAGGTCGATTACATCGTCACGTCCACACGCGTGTTTACGAGCGCCCCTGTGGAGTGCGCCGCCCGGCCCCTGGCGTTCGCCGTGGCGGGGGAGCGGGTCGTGGCGACGGGCTCCCTGCAGGATGTGATCGCCTCTTGTCCCGCATCGACTCCCGTGCTCGATTACGGCGATGCCCTCATCTGCCCCGGCTTTCACGACGCTCATCTGCATTTCTTCCATACTGCCCTCGGGGGGTCGCCCTACCTGCTCATGCACATGGGGGAGAGCGAGGCCGAGCTCGTCGAGCGGACGGTCGAATTCGCGAAGGGGCTTCCCGAGCATGCCTGGGTGGTCACCCAGGGTTGGCGTGATTACCGCTGGGACCCGCCCGTGCCGCCCACCAAGCATTCGCTCGACGAGGCATTCCCCGACCGTCCCTGCGTGATGTACTCGGGCGACGGTCATACGCTCTGGATGAACACGTGCGCCCTTAACGCCCTCGGCGTCACGCGTGATTCCGTGCCCCCGCAGGGCGGCAGTTACGACAAGGATGAGAACGGTGAGCTCACGGGCATCATCCGCGAGGCCGCGGCGATGGAGCTCTTACCGCGCTGCCTCGAGTGGCTCACTGAGGAAGACATCGCCTCCGCCTACGAAGCCCAGATGGCGCGCATGGCGGAGCAGGGCATCACCTCGATCTGCGACATGGCCCTCATGCCGCATCCCGGCTGCGATTTCATCCGCGACGACGTGTATGAGAAGCTCTCGCGCGAGGGCAAGCTCACCCTGCGCGTGCACATGTGCCCCACGCTGCTCGACGATCAGTCGCGCCTCGAGGATTTGCAGGACCGTTATGCGGGCGATGAGTTCCCCCTGCTGCGCGCTCCGGGCTTCAAGCAGTTCTTCGACGGCGTGAGCAGCCAGCACACCGCGTGGCTGACCGAGCCTTATACGAATGCACGCTTTGACGGCGACTGCGGTCGCCCCACGGTACCGGCCGATCGCATGCGCGAGCTGGTCCTCGCCGCTGCCGAGCGCGGTCACTCCGTGCGCATCCACACCATCGGCGACCGCGCCATCCACGAGGCCATCGACATCTTCGGCGAGGCGATGGCCTGGTACGGGGCGCCCATGCAGGGGCGCAACACGCTCGAGCACCTCGAGAACCTGCTGCCCGAGGACATCGATCGTTTGGCCGAACTCGGCATTTTGGCGAGTTCCCAGCCCGGCCACATCACGCTCGATCCGGGCGGCCCCGAGCGCGATCTGGGCGAGGAGCGCAGCCGGGTTATGTGGCCCTTTGCGACTTATGAGGACCGCGGCGTTGAACAGGCCTTTGGCACTGATTCTCCGATCACGGCCGTGACCAGCATGGACGTGCTGTACTGCGCCGTGACGCGCCAGGACCCGTTCACGCATGAGCCCGCGGGTGGATGGCTGCCGGGTGAGCGCATCAGCGCCGCCGAGGCCCTGCGCATCTACACCGCCGGCAGCGCCGCAGCGGCGGGCCGCGAGGATGAGCTGGGGCAGATTGCGCCCGGATACCTGGCGGACTTCGTGGTGCTGGACCGCGACATTACCGCATGTGATCCGAGCGAGATCCAGGGCGCTCGGGTCGTGGCCACGTATGTGGCGGGCGAGCGAGTGTACGAACGGTAGGAGCAGGCTCCCTGTTCTGGGCATACTTCGCGCTTTCGGCAACGATAGTCGAAAGTGTTTTCGTTCAGTCCTCTGTCGACCGCCTACCGCTGGTAATTCAACGCTCAGGAAATCTAAGTGCCGCTTTATAAGATTTTTTGAAGTGACGTTGTATAAGTCCGTACGGCTGGGTACTATTCAACGCGTACACAAACCGCATGGACCGCCGGCATGTGCCGGACCCCAGCAAAAGGAGGAGACAAGCATGTCTTTGAAGCCGCTTGCAGATCGCGTTCTGATCAAGCCCGACGCCGTCGAGCAGAAGACCGCTTCCGGTCTCTATATCGCCAGCAGCGCTCAGGAGAAGCCCCAGCGCGGCACCGTCGTCGCCGTGGGCGCCGGCAAGATGAACGACCGCGGCGAGCGCATCCCGCTCGACGTCCACGAGGGCGACGTCGTGATCTACGGCAAGTTCGGTGGCAACGAGATCAAGGTCGACGGCGAGGAGTACCTGCTCATGCGCGCCGACGACATCTACGCCGTCGTCGAGTAGCCCCGTCTACGCATTTCCCGAACCTCAATTTGGGGGCTGTCCTCAAATTGAGGTGTCGGCTGCGGCACGCGACTCAGCCGCAGCCGACAAACCGCGACCTCAAATTGGGGACTGTCCCTAAAACGAGGTCCTGAGACGGATATGTAATTTGCACCCGTCCCTAATAACACATTTGGAGGAACATCAAATGGCTAAGAACATCACGTTCGATACCGACGCTCGCGCCAAGCTCGCCAAGGGCGTCAACACCCTGGCCGACGCCGTGACCGTCACCATGGGCCCCAAGGGCCGCTATGTCGCCCTGCAGCGCTCCTTCGGCGCTCCCATGATCACCAACGACGGCGTTTCCGTCGCCAAGGAGATTGAGCTCGAGGACAACATCGAGAACATGGGCGCCCAGCTGGTCAAGGAGGTCGCCACCAAGACCAACGACACCGTGGGTGACGGCACCACCACCGCTACGCTGCTGGCCCAGGCCATCGTGAACGACGGTCTCAAGAACGTCGCCGCCGGCGCCAACCCGCTGGCCATCCGCCGCGGTATCGACAAGGCCGTCAACGCCGCCGTGGCCGAGATGAAGAGCCTCGCCAAGCCGGTCGAGACCAAGGAGCAGATTGCTTCCGTCGGCACCATCTCCGCTGGTGACGCCGAGGTCGGCAACAAGATCGCCGACGCCATGGATGTCGTGGGCAAGGACGGCGTCATTACCGTCGAGGATTCCCAGACTTTCGATATCACCATCGACACCGTCGAGGGCATGCAGTTCGATAAGGGCTATGTCTCCGCGTACTTCGTCACGGACAACGACCGCATGGAGGCCGTGATGAAGGATCCCTATATCCTCATCACCGACCAGAAGATCTCCAACGTCCAGGACATCATGCCCGTGCTCGAGGCCGTCTCCCGTGCCGGCAAGGGCCTGCTCATCATCGCCGAGGACATCGACGGTGAGGCTCTGCCCACCCTGGTCCTGAACAAGATCCGCGGCGCCCTCAACGTCTGCGCCGTCAAGGCCCCCGGCTACGGCGATCGCCGCAAGCGCCTGCTCGAGGACATCGCTATCCTCACCGGTGGCCAGGCCGCGCTCGACGAGCTCGGCATCAAGGTCGCCGACATCACCGCCGACATGCTCGGTACCGCCAAGAGCGTGACCATCACCAAGGACAACACCACCATCGTCGACGGTGCTGGCACCAAGGAGGCCATCGCCGACCGCGTGGCCGCCATCAAGGGCGAGATGGAGCACACCGAGTCCGAGTTCGATCGCGAGAAGCTCCAGGAGCGCCTGGCCAAGCTCTCCGGCGGTGTGGCCGTGATCAAGGTCGGTGCCGCTACCGAGACCGAGCTCAAGGAGATCAAGCACCGCGTCGAGGATGCCCTGCAGGCCACCCGCGCGGCCGTCGAGGAGGGCATCGTCGCCGGCGGCGGTGTCGCCTTCATGGACGCCCTGCCTGCGCTCGAGAACATCGAGATCTCCGATCCCGAGGAGCAGATCGGCATCGACATCATCAAGAAGGCCCTGACCGCTCCCGTGGCCACCATCGCCAAGAACGCCGGTTACGAGGGCGCTGTCATCGTTGACAAGGTCTCCGAGCTCCCCGCGGGCGAGGGCCTGAACTCCGCCAACGGCGAGTGGGGCAACATGATCGACATGGGCGTGCTCGACCCGGTCAAGGTCACCCGCACCACCCTGCAGAACGCCGCCTCCGTGGCTTCCCTCATCCTCATCACCGAGGCCACCGTTTCCGACGTGCCCAAGAACACCCAGCTCGAGGACGCCATCGCGGCCGCTACCGCCGGCGCCCAGGGCGGCGGCATGTACTAAGCCGTAAGGTTTAGATAACTCACCGGAATCCCCCGGC
The DNA here is from genome assembly GCF_000156175.1 of Collinsella intestinalis DSM 13280. Lineage (GTDB taxonomy): Bacteria > Actinomycetota > Coriobacteriia > Coriobacteriales > Coriobacteriaceae > Collinsella > Collinsella intestinalis. The sequence continues at coordinate 324,470 of NZ_GG692711.1, read as the reverse complement.
AATCACGAATGCCTGATTGGGCGCTTCGTGATTGCCGGGGTTCTTCATTTCTATGCCGGACAATGCTGCGCGCAGGGCGGATGGGTCATTGGGGTGTGCAAGTGGGCGCTCTGGCGGTCGGGGTTTCTGAGATTGGGACGTGGCAAGTGCCGTTGGTCGACGCTGAACTACCAATCACGGAAGTATGAAAGAAATGTTCGATACTGAATGATATTGTCTGCAATTGTTTGTTTAGCCGTAGAAACGGCATAACCGATTGGAGATGAATGAGTAAAAGAACATTTTCGATCCCATCGCTGCGCATTCCATTGCACGATGCCTGGCGTCGTTCTCGCAGTGCTGCGGCATGCCTCCTGGCGGGAGCGGCTTTGACCGCCACCTGCATTGCTGCGATTCCCTCCGCTTGGGCCGATGCATCGAGTGTCCCCGGAAATCCGGTTGGTCACTGGACCTTCGACAATAAAAAGGGAGAGGCCTATGTCAATGAAGGCTCTGATAAAAATCTAAAACTGACGGTCTCCGGCGAGGGCGCCACGGTCGCTGCGAGCGACCTCAAGCCTCTCGGCAACTCCTTGATTCTTGCTGACAAGACCAAGGATTTTGACGTGAGTGTTGAGAACGCTGTCAATTCTCAAGGTGTATACAGCATTTCTATGTGGGTCTGCAACACCGATAAGAACCCCGATGCCAAGACGGCAATTTTGCAGTTCGGTGGTGAGGGTCGCACCCTGCTGTATCAAAAGCAAGACGGGAAGTTCACGTCCTTTGTCGGCGGCAACGATATCGACCTCGGCCAGGATGCCAAGCGTGGCAGCTGGGAGCACGTTCTTATCACCAAGACTGGCGACCCCAGAAACGTGACGCTCTACATCAATGGCTCAAAGGTCGGTAGCGGTGGCTGGACTGAGAATTTGCCTGCCGGCATGATGAAGCTTATTATCGGCGAGCACAAGAACGCAGGAGATATGTCCCGCTTCCAGGGCAAAGTCGACGAGCTCTGCATTTTCGACAAGGCGCTTTCCGCTGAAGAGGCGAGGGCCCTTTATGCCTCCTATGGCGAGCTGGCCATTGCCGACGAGCTGGTCAAGGAAATTGATGCCGCTAAGAAGCTTCTTGCTGGAGCAGGTGACAACCAGACTCAGGCTCACAGGGAACTCGCCGCGGCGATTGCCAAGGCCGAGGATGCTCTTAAGGCCAATGAGCCCGAAGCCATGAAGGCCGCCAAGAAGGGTCTGTCTGACGCAGTCAAGGCGGTTCGTGCCCTCGGTGTGACCATTTCGGTCGATCCCAAGAACGTGATCCGCGATATCGATGAATCTCTATTTGGCATCAATCATCGTTATTCGAACTATGGTTACGGTACGGTGAATCCTGACGGCACCGTCAAGGAGGATTTTGCCGCCCTGTACAAAAAGGCAGGTTTTGGCTCTCTGCGCTACCCTGGTGGCACGATCTCGAACAACTATGTGTGGACCGAGTCCATCGGTGACCTTGATCCCGAGACGCCCGAGATCGAGCGCACTCCGCAGATTCATGGCTTCTACAACAATCCCGGTCAGGCGGGCTTTGTGCCTGCTTTTGGCCTGCTCGAGGTCGCCGAGTTCGCCGAAAAGATGAACTCCGAGATCATCATGGTTTACGGCATCGGCCGCGGCGACGCAGCCGATGCGGCCGACATGGTTGAGTTCTTGAACGCCAAGAAGGGCACCAATCCCAATGGCGGTGTTGCCTGGGCCGATAGGCGTGCGGAACTCGGTCATCCCGAGCCTTTCGGCATTCGTTATTTCGAGATCGGCAACGAGAACAATCAGGGCGGCGACGACGGAACCGCTTCGCAGCAGTATTGGATGCCCCGCGTCGACGGCGGCGCGCTTGAGGGCTACGTCGATGGTGGTACTGCGACGTTCAGCAAGCAGTATGCCGTGGTTCGCGGCGACTGGAACCAGGCAAAGTCTTTCTCGACCGGTGAGCCTAGCCAGGAGTTCGGCTGCCGCTATGCATTGATTCCTCGTACGGATAGGGACGGCGTCAAGCGCGATGCTGTCGTTCCGGGCTCCGTTAAGGTCTACGTTGGTGATGAGCTGTGGAATCCCACCGATGACATCACCAAGGCGGATAAGGACGAGAAGGTCTATCAGATCGACGTGAAGACCGGCTTCTTCAAATTCGGCGATGGTGAGCATGGTGCCATCCCCGAGAAGGGCAAGCAGGTCAAAGCTGACTATCAGGTTGAGCGTGACGGCTTCATTGACATTTCCAAGGCCATGCGCGAGACCCAGAAGCAGATCAACGAGGCTTCTGGTTCCCAGGATAAGATCAACGTCTACACCTCCTGGGAAGCCAATGACTTTGTCGACAAGATGCATCAGAAGAATGCTGATAACCTGTACGACGGCATGGCGGTTCATCCGTACACCAACAAAGTTGGCAATCCGCACATGAACGATAACGCTGCTACTGTTCAAGACAGGACGCAGTGGTATCTCGATGTCATGCGCTTGGGCGATGGCGTTGCCAACAGCGTTAAGGGCCATGTTGACTACATGCGAAAGATATCGGGTGACGATAGCAAGGTTCCGGTTATTTCCGAGTACGGTATCTTCCGCTCCACTAACCCCATGGTGCGCTCGCAATCGCATGCACTGTTCATTGCTCGCGCTATCATGGAATACGCTGAGCAGGGAAGTCCTTACATTCAGAAGCACTGCCTGGTTGACTACTACTCTTCTGGCGCAGATTCGCTTGGCCCGACTCAGCAGGCGGTAATCCAGGCTGTTGCTCAGAACAACCTTGACGGTCAGAAAGACGGTACGGGTCCGTTCAAGTTCTTCTCTACGCCCAGTGCGAGTATTTTCGAAATGCTCAACAGCAGCTTTGGCAGCAAAATGGTGGATGTGGCTCTCTCTAATGAGTCGACGCTTTCCAATGGTGTGTCGCAGCACTCCGTCATGGCTTCGACCGATTCCAATGGCACTGTGTATCTTGCCATCGTCAATTTGGGATTGAACGACGTGGAGACCGCCGGTGCAAATGCTTCCCTTGCCAACAAGGCCGTTCTGTCCGTGAACGGTGTGGACTTGACTGGGAAGACTGTCAAGGTCCAGACGCTTTCCGGTGCAAGCTTCGATCAGGAGAACGATCTAGATCACCCGGACAACGTCAAGATCGAAAAAACTGAGTTCAAGTCATCTTCCGCCGCTCCGGAGTTGGAGCTTGCTCCGCATTCCTTCACCATTGTGACGATTGGTGATCCTGCGCCTGAGCCCGCTCCCGAGCCTGAGCCCGAGCCGCAGCCGATGCGTCACACGGTTGAGTTTATGGTCAACGGTAACAAGGTCGCGTCCCTTATCGCCGTTGATGGCAAGCTCGAGGGTGAGGCCCCCGTTCCCACTAAGGACGGCTGGACGTTCGAGGGCTGGTTTACCAAGGACGGCGCGCTGTTCGATTTCAGCAAGCCGATCGATCGCGACATGGTCCTGACCGCAAAGTGGAGCAAGCCGCTGACCGGCATCGGCGAGGCAAAGCCGGTCGAACCCGCCAAGCCCGCACCCAAGCCGCAGGAGAAGCCCCAGGCCACTCCCAACGGTGGTTTGCCGCAGACGGGCGATCCCGCATCGCTTGTCGCTATGATGGGCTTTGCCGGTGCTGCCCTGGCGGTTGCCGGGGCGAAGGGTCGCAAGCGTCGTTCGTAGCGCACCCATCGTCATCCTGATGTCTTAAGGGCATCGAGCGTCCGGTGTTTATCTCTTAGATGAGATACGACGCCGGGCGCTTTTTATGTGCGAGCGCGGCGGCGGTCGCTTGGCTGCCCCCACGAACAATGTCCTTACGCGGTCGATATCCGATGGAAATAAACATGGGCCCTTCGCCATAGATGCGAAGGGCCCATGTTGTAATGCTCGTTTGGGGAGCGGCGCCTCGTCGTTCGGCACCTGCGAAGCGACCGTTCTTACGCGAAGAACAGCTCGGAGAGGGTCATCGGGTCAACGTACTCGCCGTCCTTGTAGACGCGCATGTTGCCGGAGGCGATCTCGTCGATCAGGATGACGTTGCCGTCGGCGTCGTAGCCGAACTCGAACTTGATGTCGTAGAGGACGAGGCCCTTCTCGGCCAGGTCGTCGGCGACGATCTTGGTGATCTGCTTGGTCATCTCCTTGAGGGAGTCGTACTGCTCGGCGGTCATGACGCCCAGGTCGACCAGGCCGTCCTTAGTGACCAGCGGGTCGCCCAGCTCGTCGTTCTTGAAGGTGGTCTCAACGTAGGACGGCAGGTCGTCGCCCTCGTTGCAGTACTGCTTATAGCGGCGGTAGAAGGAGCCCACGGCCTTGTTGCGGCAGATGACCTCGAGGCCCTCGCCAAAGACCTTGGCGGGCAGGACCTCCATGGTGGTGTCGTCGAGGTTGGCGGACACGTAGTGGGTCTTGATGCCGGCGGCGTTGATCTTCTCGAAGAAGTAGATGGACATGCGGAGGTTGACGTCGCCCACGCCCTCGATGGTGAGGCCGACCGCGTTCTCGCCCGGATCGAAGACGCCGTCCTTGCCGGTGCAGTCGTCCTTGAACTTGAGCAGGTAGTTGCCGTTCTCGAGGGCGAACACGTCCTTGGTCTTGCCGGAGTACACGAGTTCCTTGGTCATGGCGGTAAGTCCTTTCACACAGCGCCGCATGCTTTGACGGTGTGAGTGTACAACATCGTCAAGGTGCCTAATAAGGTCATGCGCAAACTGATTTATTGTTACAGAAAGATTATGCATGGGTGTCATTTTGGCGAGCATGGCATGCTCGAACATCGCGTGGTGGGAAGCATGTTTACATGGCGAAAAAGGACCCCTCTGAAACGGTGGCCGCGCGGGTCGGTTGCCGCGTGCGAAAGGCTGTTTGACGATGGTTGATCTTTCCATGCGCGCGTATCGCGCAGCATCGGCGCGCGCGGCGTGCGAAGCCGATCAGAGCAGGGCCGATCGTGCCCTCGACGTCGCAGTGGCGGGCGAGCCGCTGGCGGCACTGGGGGACCCAACTGTTCTCGGCGGGGGCGCTCATGAGCCCACACCCACTCCGTACTGGATTCTCGACGACTTGCTGGGGGGATTGTCTTTTGAGCGGACCGACCGCCTGCTCGACGTGGGCTGCGGGGCGGGCCGTGTCCTGGCATACGCCGTGGCGACGCAGCTGCCGTGTCGTGTGACGGGGGTCGAGCTTGATGGGCGGTTGGCCGCGCGGGCGGCGTCGTGGACGAGGGGCCGCGACGGGCTCGAGGTCATCGCGGGCAGTGCACTCGACATCCCCTTGGGGGCCTATACGCATTTCTACCTGTTCAACCCATTCGACCAGGTCTTGCTCGTCGAGTTTCTCGACCGGCTCGAGGCGCAGGTGCGCCGTTCCATCACGCTCGTGCACATGTCGGATAACGGCGAGAGCTTTGCGTATCTGGGCCGTGCGGGATGGATGCGAGAGCGGGAGGGTTCGTTTTATGCGCATCCGGCTGGCGGTTTTCCGGTTTTCGGGCACCCTCAGCACTACTCCATTTGGCGTTACGTACCAGATGCGAACGGGGTGAAGGGCGCGCCTGTGGTATAACAGGAGGGCGTCGTTCAAGTGCGATTACAACGAAATGACCTCATGCGTTCCGTCCGGGGCACCGCCGCCGGGCGTTTTCGCGTGTCCATTCGCCTGGGCGATGCCGCACGCACATCAAGAGTAGAAAGCCGGGAAGCACCCAAATGACGCGCGACAAGATCAAGCCCATCCTCTTCAGCATCATCAAACACCAGGACCCCGAACAGCTCAAGCGCCAGATCCCCCGCGACATCGTCGCCGGCATCGTGGTGGCCATCGTGGCGCTGCCCCTGTCGATCGCCCTCGCCATCGCTTCGGGTGTCGGGCCCGAGCAGGGCCTTTATACCGCCATCGTCGCGGGCTTCATCATCGCGTTGCTCGGCGGCAGTGCGGTGCAGATCTCGGGTCCCACCGCCGCGTTCGCCACCATCGTGGCGGGCATCGTCGCCTCGAGCGGTATGGACGGCCTGGTGGCCGCGACCATCATCGCAGGCGTGCTTCTGATCCTCATGGGCGCCTTTCGCCTGGGCACGCTCATCCGCTTCGTGCCCTACACCATCACCACGGGCTTCACGGCGGGCATCGCGGTGACCATCGTGGCCGGCCAGCTCAAGGATCTGTTCGGCCTCACGTACCCGGCAGGCACCCCCACCATCGAGACGATGGACAAGCTCTCGGCCGTGGCCGCCAGCTTCTCCACCTTCAACGTCGAGGCGCTCATCGTGGGCCTCGTGTGTCTGGCGGTGCTCGTGCTGTGGCCGCGCGTGAGCCAGCGCATCCCCGGCTCGCTCATCGCGGTGCTCGCGGGAATTGCCATGGTGAGCGGTCTGGGCATGAACGTGAACACCATCGGCGACCTCTACACCATCAACGCCGGTGTTCCGCAGCTGCAACTGCCCCAGTTGAGCTTCGATCTGTTCCGCGAGCAGCTGCCCAACGGCTTCACCATCGCGATCCTCGCGGCCATCGAGTCTCTGCTGTCTTGCGTGGTGGCCGATTCCATGATCAGCTCGCACCATCGCGCCAACATGGAGCTCGTCGCCCAGGGCGTGGGCAACATCGGTTCCGTGATGTTCGGCGGCATTCCCGCCACGGGCGCCATCGCCCGCACCGCCGCCAACGTGAAGGCCGGCGGCCGTACGCCCATCGCCGGCATGGTCCACGCCGTGGTGTTGCTCGCCGTGATGGTGTTCCTCATGCCGTATGCGGCGCTCATCCCCATGCCTTGCATCGCCGCCATTCTGCTGCAGGTTGCCTACAACATGTCCGGCTGGCGCACCGTGGTGCACCAGGTACGCACCGCACCCAAGAGCGACGTGGCCGTGCTTGTGGTCACCTTCCTCTTTACCGTGGTGTTCGACCTGGTTATGGCCATCGGCGTTGGCATGATGATCACGCTCGTGCTGCTCATGAAGCGCCTGAGCGACGAGACCGAGGTCCGCGGTTGGAAGTACTACTGCGACGAGGACTCCGAGGTCACGCACCTGCGCGAGCTGCCGAAGAGCGTGCGCGTGTACGAGATCAACGGCCCGATGTTCTTCGGCATGACCGACCAGATCGCCGAGATCTCGGTGAAGGAGTTCACCCGCTACCTGATCGTCCGCATGCGCGGCGTGCCTTCGCTCGACTCCTCGGCCATGAACGCGCTCGAGAACCTGCGCGAGTATTGTGCCGAGAATGACGTGCAGCTCATCATTTCGCACGCCAACGAGCAGCCCATGAAGACCATGGAGCGCGCCGGCTTTGTGGAGAAGGTGGGTCGCGAGCACTTCCGCACCAGTATCGACGACGCCATCGCCCATGCCCGCGAGCTGCTGGGGGAGGACGCGTAAGGCCCATTTTGAAGGCAGGCCCCACTCGGGGGCAGATGCGAATGAGGCGCTTGTGATTCGGTGCGTCTTCCTGCATTAAATACGAAGAATTAGGCGCCCTGGACTCATGAGGTCCAGGGCGTTTTAGTGCCCTCGGCAAAACTTGACAACAGAACAAATGTTCGTATACTGACTGTTATGGGAGCTTGTCGACTGAAGCGGCTGTTTGCGTCAAGCACGGACAAGCTCTATCCGCGTGAGAACCTGTGGCTATACGGGGCCGTTGATTCGGCTTTCATTTCCCCAGTGAGCGTGTTCTACATGGGCGTCTTTTGGCGTCGCGATGGAGCTGCTGGGAGGTGGACAGGGCGCGCAGCTTTTGCGGTTAGTTCAAATTTGGCCGGGGGCTATCTGGAACAGCACCAAGCCAAATCTCTCTCATGTCATTTAGTAGTAGAATATAGTAGTATAAAATGGATGACAGGTGGAATACCATGCTTGAGCTCGTTGTTCATCCTAGAGTGAGTGCGCGTCACCCCCAGCTTTCCGATGAAGATGTGCGCGTCGCTTGGCAAAACTCGTTTTTTCAGGCGTTGCGGACCGGTTCGAAGAATTCACCGGAATATCTCTGGATTGGAATCGATGGAAAGGGGAGAGAGGTAGAAATGGTTGGCGTGCCGACGGCGACGGGATATCTCATCTATCACGCGAACACTCCGCTTTCAAAGCGCGTGAGAGATGAGGTCAAGGGAAGGAGGACTTGATGGCTACGTATAAACTCGCCGACGGGAAAGTTTTAACAGACCGCGACATCGAGGAAATGGCTCGTGAGTGGGAAGAGGGCACTTGGGAAGGGCCTTTGGTTGAGCTGCGCGTTGGGAGGCCCCGTTTGTCTGAGGAACCGAATGCCAACCTCTCATTTAAATGCCCGGAAAGCAGCGCCGCGCTCATTGCCGCGGCGGCAAAGGAGCTTGGGATCAAGAAGTCTGCGTTCATGCGCGAGGCCGCTGTTGAGAAGGCTGTGCGAGTCTTGGCGGCAGCTGGTTGATTAGAACGAGCGGATCCACACGGCGTTTTTCGGCCTGTGAGTTCCCGCATTCGGAATGCTGCAAGTTCTGCGGTGGAAATCCCCTGCATAATGCGTTTGTGGGGGAGTCCGGCCGGGATGTAGTGCTTTGTGCCGCTACAATACGTACGGTTCAAATCACGATACATGGAACGGCGTGCGCATCTGCGCCGCCACGTTAGAAAAGGACGCACGCGCCCATGGCCTCTTACGCCCCGCAGATCTCCTCGCGTCGCACGTTCGCGATCATCTCGCACCCCGACGCCGGCAAGACCACCCTTACCGAGAAGCTCCTGCTCTACACCGGCACCATCCAGTCCGCCGGTTCGGTCAAGGGCAAGCAGAACTCCCGCCATGCGGTCTCCGACTGGATGGACATCGAGAAGCAGCGCGGTATTTCCGTCACCTCCTCGGTGCTCCAGTTCACCTATGGCGGCTGCTGCGTGAACATTCTCGATACCCCCGGCCACCAGGACTTCTCCGAGGACACGTACCGCACCCTCATGGCCGCCGACGCCGCGGTCATGGTGATCGACGGCGCCAAGGGCGTCGAGGCCCAGACCAAGAAGCTCTTCCGCGTCTGCGCTATGCGCGGTATCCCGATCTTCACGTTCGTGAACAAGATGGACCGCGAGACGCGCGACCCGTTTGACCTCATGGAAGAGGTCGAGAACGTGCTCGGCATCCGCACCTATCCCATGAACTGGCCTATCGGCAACGGCCGCGACTTCCGCGGCGTATTCGACCGCGCCAGCCGTAAGGTCCTTGCGTTCGAGGGCGACGGCCGCGCCAATGGCACCAAGAAGGTCGATGAGGTCGAGGCCACGCTCGGCGACGCCGCGCTGACCGAGCTCATCGGCGAGCACAACCACAACAACCTGATGGACGACATCGAGCTGCTCGATGGTGCCGATTCCGAGTTCGACCTCGATGCGGTTCTCACGGGCAAGCTCTCCCCGGTGTTTTTCGGCTCCGCGCTCACGAACTTCGGCGTCGAGCCCTTCCTCAAGGACTTCCTGCGCCTGGCCCCCGGCCCCGGCGCGCACACCGACGCGCTGACCGGCGAGCCCGTGGAGCCCACGCGTGAGGACTTCTCCGGCTTCGTCTTCAAGATCCAGGCGAACATGGACAAGAACCATCGCGACCGCATTGCCTTCGTGCGCATCTGCTCCGGCAAGTTCGAGCGCGGCATGGACGCCACGCACGTGCAGGGCGGCCGCAAGATCAAGCTGGCCACGGGCACGACCATGATGGCCGACGACCGCGCCATCGTGGACGAGGCCTACGCCGGCGACATCGTGGGCCTGTTCGACCCGGGCATCTTCTCCATCGGCGACACCATCTGCACGGGCAAGAAGCCGGTGCAGTTCACGGGCATCCCCACGTTCGCGCCCGAGCTGTTCGCGCGCGTCACGCAGGTCGATACGCTCAAGCGCAAGCAGTTCGTGAAGGGCATGGAGCAGCTCGCCCAGGAAGGTGCCATCCAGATCTTCCGCGAGCTCGGCGCCGGTATGGAGTCGGTCATCGTGGGCGTGGTGGGCACCCTGCAGTTCGAGGTGCTCGAGCAGCGCCTCAAGAGCGAGTACCACGTCGAGGTGCGCCGCCAGCCGCTGCCCTACACCGACATCCGCTGGATCGTGAACGAGCCCGGCACCATCGACATTCCGGCGCTCTCCCTCACGCGCGACACGCTGCGTGTCGAGGACATGCGCGGCGGCAAGTTGCTACTGTTCACGAGCCCGTGGAACATCGATTGGGCCACGGACCACAACAAGGAGCTCAAGCTGTCCGAGTTCGGCAACGTGGAGTTCTAAGATGCAGGCGGGGCCCGGGCATTGGCCATGAGACGCGCACGTCGCGATGCCCGGGCCCGCTTCTCAGGCGCTCCGCTCCCATGAAGTGGTCGCGATTTGCTGCTCTGTTCTAGCGTGGCAAATCGCGACCATTTTTTTGAGATATCGGGCTGGAAATGGTCGTGATTTGCTACTTTGTTCCAGCGTGGCGAATCACGCCCATTTCTTTAGATTATTCAAGCGAAAAATGGTCGCAAAATGCCACGTTTGTACAGAGTGGCATTTTGCGACCAGCCACGGGACCAGCCACGGGACCAGCCACGGGGCCAGCCACGGGGCCAGCCTACGGCGCGTGAGGACCCGTGCTCGAAGGTCCTACCTTGTGTTCGCGACGATCCTCCGTCGTCTACATCACAAATGCCGCCGCCATGGCAACGACAACCGCGGGGAGCATGTTGGCCACGCGGAAGGTCTTGGGCCAGATCAGGTTGATGCCGATGCAGAAGATGAGGATCGAGCCGACCGTCGAGAGGTTGGCGAGTGCCGCGGCGGTCATGAGCGGCTGCAGGGAGCTTGCGAGCAAGGTGAGGGCGCCCTGGAGCGCCAACACGGGAATCGCGGCGAAGATACAGCCCTTGCCCATCGACGCCGTCATGGTGCACACGAGCAGGGCGTCGATGGCGCCCTTGATGGCGAGCGTCGTCCAGTCGCCCATCGTGCCGTCCTGGATGGCGCCGACGATGGACATGGCGCCGATTGCGACGGAAAGCGACGCGGTGACGAAGGCGTCCACGAACTCGGAGTCGCCGCTGCTGCCGGTCGCATACTTGAGCCACTCGCCAAAGCGGTCGATCTGGCGTTCGAGGTCGAGCATTTCGCCGATGAGCGACCCCAACGCGAGCGAGACGACGACGAGCACGGAGCCGCCGGCCGAGATCTCGCCGCCGGATACGGTGAGCATGCCGCTCATGGCGCCGGAGATGCCGATGAAGATGATGGCCACCGCGGTTGCCTTGAGAAGGGTGTCTTGTATGCGTTCGTTGATGAACCGTCCGAAGGCGAGGCCGGCGAAGCCGCCCAGGAGGATGAGCGTGACGTCGATGAGCGTTCCGAGTCCGATCATGGGGGCTCCTAGTGCGCTTCGATGCCTGGCAAGAGAGGCGCGTTGATTCCGGTTACGTGCTCGAACAGGCCCGAGCAGCCCTCTGCGATATCTCGATAGGCCGCGTCGAAGTCCCCGGTATACCAGGGATCGGCCACGTCGCGGTTGCTTCCGGCAAATTCCAAGAGCTTGTGGCAGGTGCCGTTGGGATCGCCGTTGAGAATGCGATTGAGGCCCCGTTCGTTCTCGCGATCCATGTACGCGATGAGGTCCCAGTTTCCGTATTCGCCGCGCGTGATCTGACGAGCGCGATGCGCCCCGACGGGGATGCCGGCTTCGCGGAGCTTGGAGACGGTCCCGTGATGCGGAGGGTTTCCGATCTCCTCGCGAGACGTCGCCGCGGAATCGATCGTGAATTCGCCCTCGAGCCCGGCCCTCCGCACGAGTTCCTCAAAGACGAACTGGGCCATGGTGGAACGGCAGATGTTCCCGTGGCAGATGAAGAGAATGCGATGCATGTCGCAAGTGACCTTTCAATGGGTGATTTCACAGCACAGCTTACCAGAGCGCGCGAGGGTGGGACGGCATGGTGCCGTGCGCGGCAGCATGGCTTGCGCGTGCGGCGGTTTTGCCTCCGGTTGCGCGGGCTCGGCCCCGGTGGTTTGCCTCTGGTCGTCGAGATCGGCTTGGCACACATTCGGGTGAGGCCGGTCCGGCGGTGCGTGATTGCCTCCGTGCCGCCGCATAGGGATTGCATGATGCGTCCCAACGGTCGGGTAGGATGTAATGCCTAGCCGAATTCGATGGGAGAGTCTTCATATGACCGAAACGAACAACGTCGACATCGCCTCCATCATGAATATGGTCGCCACGCTGAGCCCGGAGGGGAGCGGCGCGCGCAAGGATGTCATCATCGAGCCCGCTGCGCCAGCGCCCGCGCCCGTTTCGGAACCCGCGCCTTCCGTGGCACCGGTCCGTGCCGCCACGGTGCGCACCCTCGGCTCCGCCGGCTCGCTCACCGCCGACGATGTCGCGGATGCCCCGGCGACCGGTCGCCGCGCGGAGACTTCGCCCGAGGAACTGGCGGCTCGTCACAAGCGCATCGTCGCGGCCCTCGCCTCCGAGTTGAACCAGCCCGCCGCTCGCATCGAGGCCGTGATCTCGCTCATCGATGAGGGAGCGACGATCCCGTTCATCGCGCGCTACCGCAAGGAGGCCACAGGCGGCATGGACGACGTCGCGCTGCGCACACTCGATGATCGCCTGTCTTATCTTCGCAATCTCGAGCAGCGCAAGTCCGACGTGATCGCGGTGATTGACGCCCAGGGCAAGCTCACCGAGGAGCTGCGTGCAAGCATTGAAGAGGCGTCCACGCTTCAGCGCGTGGAGGACCTCTACAAGCCCTACCGCAAGAAGCGCGCCACCCGTGCGTCCAAGGCGCGCGACTCCGGCCTCGAACCGCTCGCCAACCTCATTCTCATGCAGCCCGCCCAGGGGGCCGAGCCGCTCGTGGCGGCGGCCGAATACGTCAACGCCGAGGGCGGCTTTGCCACTGCGGAGGCGGCGCTTGCGGGTGCGCGCGATATCGTTGCCGAGCTCGTGGCGGAGGACCCCGAAAACACGGCGGACCTGCGCGAGTACACGCATAAGACGGCCGCCATCGAGTCCGAGGCGATCGATGCGGACGAAAAGACGCCGTACGAGCCCTATTACGAGTTTTCCGAGCCGGCTCGTTCCATTCCTAACCATCGCATCCTCGCCATTAACCGCGGCGAGCGCGAGGGCAAGCTGCGCGTGCGCGTGCGCGTGGACGGTGAGGCCGCGGCCGAGCGCCTCCAGAGCCGCTACCCGCGTCGCCGTGGGCCGTTCGCATCCGAGCTCAACGCCGCCATCGCCGATGGCTACAAGCGCCTCATGGCCCCCTCGCTCGAGCGCGAGCTTCGCGTCGACCTCACCATGCGCGCCCAGGCCGACGCCATCAAGGTCTTTGCCAAGAACACCGAGGGCCTGCTGCAGCAGCGCCCGGTGCGCGGTGCGCGAGTGATCGCGCTCGACCCGGGCTATCGCGCTGGCTGCAAGGTAGCGGTGCTCGACGAGTACGGCAAACTGCTCGACCACACGATTCTGTATCCCACGCCGCCACGTCGCGACATCGCGGGCACCAAGCGCGAGCTTTTGCGCCTCGCTCGCAAACACCGCATCAATACCATCGTGGTGGGCAACGGCACGGCGAGCCGTGAGACCGAGGAGGTCGTGTCCGCCTTCATTGCCGAGTCCGCCCCCGAGCTACGTTACACCATCGTCAATGAGGCGGGTGCCTCGGTGTACTCGGCTTCCAAGCTGGCAAGTGAGGAGTACCCGGACCTCGACGTGACCACGCGCGGCGCCATGAGCTTGGGTCGCCGCCTGCAGGACCCCTTGGCCGAGCTCGTCAAGATCCCGCCGCAGTCCATCGGCGTCGGCCAGTACCAGCACGACCTCGATCAGGCCGAGCTCGGTCGCGCGCTGGGCAACGTGGTGGAGAACGTGGTCAACCGCGTGGGCGTGGACGTGAACACCGCGAGCGCGAGTCTGCTCGGATACGTTTCGGGCATCACGCCCGCCGTGGCGAAGAACATCGTGGCGTACCGCGAGGAGAACGGCGCCTTCACCGATCGCCGTCAGCTCAAGAAGGTTCCCAAGCTCGGCCCCAAGGCGTATCTCAACGCGGCGGGCTTCATGCGCATCACGGGTGGCAAGAACCCGCTCGACGCCACGAGTGTGCATCCCGAGAGCTATGAGATCGCCGGTGAGCTACTGCGCCGTGCCGGTGTGGCGCCGAGTGCGCTGGCGGCGGGCGGCGTGCCGGGCATTGGCGCCAAGATCGGCGGTCTGGGCGCGGTGGCCGCCGAGCTGGGCTGCGGCGTGCCCACCCTGCGCGATATCGTGGCGGAGCTCGAAAAGCCCGGCCGCGACCCGCGCGACGACGCCCCCGAGGTCGTGTTCTCCCAGGCGGCGCGCAGCATCGAGGACCTCGAGGTCGGCATGGAGCTCAAGGGCACCGTGCGCAACGTGGTGGACTTCGGCGCGTTTGTGGATATCGGCGTGCATCAGGATGGTCTGGTCCACATCTCCAAGCTCGCCGATCGCTTTGTGAAGCATCCGAGCGAGGTCGTGGCAGTGGGCGATACCGTGACCGTGTGGATCACCGGCGTCGACAAGGCGCGCGGCAAGATCTCCCTCACCATGGTGAAGGGCCGCATGGGCAAGTAGTCCTTTTCGGCCCATTCGCCATGGGCCCGAGGGGCCTGGCGCCTCGACAGGAGGCGCCGCAATCGCCGGGCGCAGGTCGATGTCGGCCAGGTAGCCGGTGCCCTTCTCTCCAGGCTGTCCTCACTCGCTGCCGTAATACAGGCAGGGGATGCCCGGCATGCCGAGCGGATAGATTTGGTACAGGGTGGTGTCGAAAACCCGCATGGCGAGCGCCTTTCGCGGGGCCAGTCGCAAGGAGGCGCATCGCCCGAGGCTTTGGAGGGGTGTCGTGCATGCGGCCAGGAGTCGTGTGGGCCGAATCCCCGGGACCGGGCGGTGCGCTCAGGTGCAATCAAGCATAAAGCGCGGGCCGTCCATCGAGTGCAGCTCCTCGGTGGACGGCCCCGAATTGGCCTTGAAGGTACCCATACGGCGCATCGTGATGCCGCGGCATGGGGCATGGTCGTTTGATTATGGGGAAAGAGCCGACGTGAGTGCGCTTACCCCAAAAGGCCGCTCGCAACGGATGCGAGCGCGATGATCACGCCCACGATCGACTCGCCGCCGAGCACGCCGGAGGCAACGATGATGCCGGTCTCCTCGTGCGACGTCTCACCGGCGTCCGTATTGGCATTCGCCGCCACGTTGCCGCTCGCACGCGCGTTCCGGATGGACGCTATGCGATCGTAGGCGATCTTCACGGCTGCGCCGAGAGAGGCCGAGAGCGTCATGTAAAACGGTAGGTACACGCCGAGGCCAAGCATCATGGACGGGATGCCCAGGCAGTACAGGGCCACGCCCGCGACAAGGCCGAGCACGAAGGCGGGGACGCTCGGGATGCCCGACACCATGGTTGCCACCACGCTTGCCTGGGCGGACACGAAGAGCTTTCCGGGGCCGAATGCGTCGGCGCCGTAGGCGTTGAGGAGCGCGCACATCACCGCCACCGATACGGCGCAGCCGATCAGGGCGCCGATCGCCTGGCCGATCCACATGGCGCGCGGGTCGGTGCCGATGATTTTGCCGGTTTTGAAGTCACTCATGACGTCGCCCGCGAGGCCGCATGCCACGGCCACCACGCCTGCGACGAAAAGGAGCCTGACCTGATCGGACTCTCCCAGGGCGGCGATGACCAACAGGACGATGAGGCCGAAGATCTCCATGGGGTCTATGCCGGTTTGGCCCACCGACTGCGCGCTCATGATGGTGGTGACGAATGCGAGCACCACCACGACGGCGCAGGCGATGGGGGAGAGGCCGAGCACGAGGCAGACGAGGAGGGCGGCCGCCGCCACGAACAGGGCGAGGACGCTGCGGTCGAGTTTTCCGAATGCGCGTGCGGGGGCGTTTGCGTGGTCGTCGTCGTGTCGTCCATTGTGCGCGCTACGGAAGGCGGCGGGCAGGATGTCTCGCACCACGACACCGATGCCAGAGCCCATCATGAGGCCCATGCCCAGGCTCGACACGATTCCCTGCGCGTTCGCCACGTCCCAGAGTCCCGCCGCGCTGCCGCCCACGATGATCCCGAAGTTCGCGATGAGCCCGCCTGCCAGCCAAAATGCCACGGCGGCGCCGCCCACCAAAAAGCCGACCGATAGCAGCATGGGCGAGTTGTAGATGCCGAAGGCCACGCCGGGGATGGGCAGTGCGCCGATCATGGCGGGGATGACGCCCGCGAGGTCGCGCAGCGCGCACCAGATGCCGGCCACCGCCATGGACCCGAAGAGCCTCTTGCCCGTTGCGCCGCCCGCGCGGCTGGCCATGAGCGTTTCGGCGGCGGCGGTGCCGATGGGGTACTCGAGGTCGGGCTCCTCGACAAAACGGCGGCGGATCAGCGCCGTGCACACCAGGCCGAGCAGCGTGCCGGCCAGCGCGACGCCGCCGATCTCGATCCAGCTCAGCTCCGCATCGAGGCCGAGCATCCATACGCCGGGGATGGTGAAAGCCAATCCGCCCGCGACCATGGAACCGGCTGACATGATGATCTGGGTGACGTTCGCCTCGTTCAGGCTTGTGCGGCCCGCCGCGCGCAGCAGGACCAGCGCGGTAATCGAGGTGAAGATGGTCGGCCAGGGCAGGGCGCCCATCTTGAGGGCCGTGTAGACGGAAGATGCCGTGATGATGACGCAGCCGATGCAGCCGATGAGAATACCGGCGGCACTGATCTGCCCGCGCCACGGCGCGCGCTGGTTCAGAGAACTCATTTGTAGCTCCTTCGTATATCCGCTCCCCCTTATGCGGGGAGTCGGGTTACGGCAATAGGACCGCTATAGTGTAAGCTCGATTGAGAGATATGCGTTCGAGAACATGGAGGGCGCGATGGATGTCGATATGGAGGCCACGGGCGCTCGGCCCGAGGGACCGGATTCACGCGACCGGGTTTTGCAAGCTCGGGGCATCTCGGAGCCCTCGACGGCGTCCTGCCTTCTCGCCGTCGACGTGGGCAACACCGTTACCAAGTTCGGCGTGTTCGCCGCGGATGAACTCGCGGGCACGTGGGAGGTAACGACCTCCGAGCGCTGCACGGCCGATGAGGCATGGGCGCAGGCCGCCTGTGCGATCGACATGCTGGGCGCGCCCGAGCCCACAAGCGCCATCCTCTCCTGCGTGGTGCCGAGCCTTGCCGAGGTGTGGCGCTCCGCTTTGGGCAAGCTGTGTGGAACCCGTCCCTACGCGGTGGGCCCGGGTCTCAAGACCGGCATCCGCATGCGCTATGACGATCCGTCCGAAGTTGGTTCCGACCGTGTGGCCGACGCGGTGGCGGCGCGCGAGACCTACGGTGCTCCCGTGGTCGTGGTGGATTTGGGGACGACCACGAATATCGAGGTCGTGGACGAGTCCGGCGCCTTTGCCGGAGGCATCATCGCCCCTGGTGTCGCGCTGGGTGCGCGTTCGCTTACCGCCGCGGCGGCGCGTCTGCCCATGATTGAGCTGCGAGCGCCGGAGCGCGTGATCGGACGCAGCACACGCTCCGCCATGCAGTCCGGCGTGGTCCTGGGCGAGGCGGCGCGCATCGACGGCCTGCTCGACGCGGTGATGGACGAGCTTGGCACCGACGCTCCCGTGGTGATGACGGGGGACGGCGCCGCGCAGGTCGCCGCTCTCATCTCCCATGATGCGGTGGTCGATGAGACCCTCACCCTGCGCGGATTGCATCATATCTGGCTCCGCAATCGCCACTGACACGCGAATAGATGAGAGGTGTTCCCATGAACGAAATTGAGCAGTACGACGAGACGTTCGGGCCCAGCACCCAGGTGCGGGCGATTATCACCATGGTCCTTGTGGCCCTCATCGCCCTGTTCGTGTTCGGCCTTGCCCCGCACTTCGCCTCGCCTGAGGCGCATGCGGGGGTGATTGCCACCATCGACGAGAAGATCGACAACGTGCTCACCCTCACGGCGGGCTCCGCGGGTGCATCAGCGCTCATCTCGGCGATCCCCGGCGACGCGGGCTCGCCCATCGCCGAGAAGCTCATGGATCTGAGTACCGGTTTCCTCATCGTGCTCGCCGCCCTGTTCCTTGAGAAATACCTCATTGCCATCTTCAGCGGTGTTGCGCTGGGGCTCGTGATGCCGCTCGCGCTCCTCGCTGCGATTGTGTTCACCTGGGCGTACGGCCGTGCGCGCTGGTCGGCCGTGCCGGTGCGCCTCGGTGTCAAACTCGCCTTGATCGGCGCGGTGCTGCTGTTGGCCATACCCACCAGCACCTGGGTGACCAACCAGGTCGATGCCATGTACGACACTTCGCTCGCGCAGTCGGTCGAGGCGGCCGAGGCGTTGGCCGAGGGCGCGGCGGAGGCCGAGTCGGAAGGCGGCAAGAAGGACGAAGGCGGCATCCTCGGATTTTTCCAGGGCGCTATCGACACGGTGACCGGCGGGATTTCGAGCGCCGTCGAGGGCGCCCAGGAGTCGCTCAACCAGTTCATCGAGTCGCTGGCGGTGATGCTCGTGACCTCGTGCCTCATTCCGCTGCTGGTGCTTCTCTTCTACTTTTGGATGGCGAAGATCTTGCTGGGCGTGAATATCGATATTCACGCCGCCGCATCGACGCTCAACCCGGCCAAGGTGCGTCGTGGCGCGGTCAACGCCATCAAGGGCGGGGACCGGTCATGACGGGGTCTCGAATCGAGGAGGGCGGTATGCGGGGCGCGCCGGATGTCGCCGCATCGAGGGGCGGTTCTGCCGAATCGCCCGTGACGGTGCTTTGCATCGACGGGGACTCGCTCGATCGCGCGCAGGGTCTGTCCGATCGACTGGACGCCCCGGTCGCGGTCTGTGAGGCCGGTTGTTCGGAGGCGGCTTTCATTCCCGAGCCGGGCCTCCTGTATCTCAAGGTGTCCCGCGACGGTCTCTCCCTCATGCGCGATGGCATGGAGCTCCGCCCCGATTTTGCCGAGATGCTGCCCCGCATCAAGCAGGGTGCCCTGCAGCGAGAGATGCTCGTCAAGGCCGCCCGGGTGAAGGGCGTTGGGGCCCCGCGTGCCGTGGATGCCACGGCGGGGCTGGGCGAAGACTCCCTGCTGCTCGCTGCGGCCGGCTTCACGGTCACGCTGTGCGAGGCCGATCCGGTGATCGCCGCCCTGCTCGAGGACGCCCTCGCGCGGGCATCGGCGCATGAGGTCCTCGGGCCTATTGTCGAGCGCATGCACTTGGTCGCGGGCGACAGCCGCATCACCCTCGACCGCGCTGGGGCCAGTATGGATGCGCAGCCCGACGTGGTCTATCTCGACCCCATGTTCCCGGGGCGCACCAAGAGCGCTGCGGTCAAGAAGAAGTTCCAGCTCATCCACGGCCTCGAGCGCCCGTCTGAGCCCCTCGACGAGGAGTCACTGCTTCAGGCCGCGCTCGCCGCGCGTCCGCATAAAGTCGTGATCAAGCGCCCGGTGAAGGGCCCCCATCTCGCCGGCGTCAAGCCGAGCCACGCAATCGCTGGCAAGGCCGTGCGCTACGACTGCATCGTCCCGCCGCGCTGACGGGCCCACAGCGGGCTCGCCCACAGCGTTCGCGCCCCGCCGGGCAGGTCCACAGCGATCAGGCTTGCCGCGGACGGGCCCGCAGCGGCAGGCCCACAGCGGGCAGGCCCGCCGCATCCGTCTCCCTCGCTCGGCGAAGCGAAAAATGGGTTTCCCAACGCGGGGCCTCACGCCGCTCCGTGCGATAGGCGTAGAATGGCCCGTCGAAGCCACGACGATGGGAGGCTGGGCGATATGACGGCGGGTTTGGTGCTCGAGGGCGGCGGCATGCGCGGTCTGTACACGGCGGGCGTGCTCGACGTGTTCATGGAGCACGGCGTGGAGTTCGCCCATGCGGTGGGCGTGTCCGCGGGCGCCGCGTTCGGCGTGAACATCAAGTCGCGCCAGGTGGGCCGTGCCATCCGCTATAACAAGCGCTTCTGCGCCGATCCGCGTTACGCCAGCCTTAAGAACCTCCTGCGCACCGGGGAGCTTTACAGCATCGATTTCGCCTACCGCGAGGTGCCCTTGCGCCTCGATCCCTTCGATATAGAGGCCGCCGCCGCGAATCCCATGCGCTTCACGGCCGTTTGCACGGATATCGTCACGGGCGAGGCCGTCTATCGCGACATCGAACGCGGCGATGGCGATGACCTCGATTGGATTCGGGCATCCGCCTCGGTGCCCCTGCTCGCGCGACCCGTCGAGCTCGATGGCCGAGAGCTCCTCGACGGTGGCATCGCCAACTCGATCCCAGCGGCATGGATGGTCGCGCAGGGGTACGACAGAAACGTGGTCGTTCTCACACAGCCCGCGGGATTCGTGAAGGAACCGAACAGGCTCATGCCGCTCTTGAAGCGCGCATACGGTGCGTATCCCAAGCTGGTGGAGTTGCTAGCCAACCGCCACGTGCGCTATAACGCCCAGCTCGAAGAGGTGGCCCGCCTCGAGCGCGACGGGAAGGCGCTCGTCATCCGCCCGAGCGAGTCGGTCAAGGCGCCGCTCGTCGTAAAGGACCCGGAGATCTTGGAGCGGATCTACCAGGTAGGGCGCCGCGACGGCGAGGCGCGGATTGCGGACGTGAGGCGCTATTTGGCATAGCCGGCGGCATCCGCTGATTGGAGCCACATTCCCAGGTGGATGCGAAAGGTGTGTGTCACCAAAAGCGCACGATTGAAGTGGCTCCGCGGCGCGTACACTGGTGTACGGCGGCATTCGAGGCTCAGATGGAGCGTGCCGCATGAGACGCCGGAAGGCGTGGAGATGGTGCCCAGGCGGAAATAGAGGTCGCCGGCATCGGGGCGAGGCCCCCAATGAACGCGTCCGAGGGCGCAGAAGGAGGACGAAATGTCCGAGTACATCGAGAACGAGAACGAGAACGTGGAAGAGGTCGTCGAGGCTTCCGAGGCCGTCGAGGTCGTCGAGGAGGCTGTCGAGGCCGAGGACGTCGTCGAGGAGACTGCCGAGGAGGCTGCCGAGGAGGAGCCCAGCCTGGACGACCAGCTTTTCGATAAGGTGCAGCGCGCTGCTCGCCTGCTCCGCAACCGCAAGTTCGCCATGGGCCGTGAGGCCGAGGCCGACGCCGCCCGCGCCAGCGAGCTCATGCGCGCCCTCAAGCTCCTCGAGCTCAAGCCCCAGATGGAGCAGAAGGAGATGTCCGACCTGCTCGGCATGCGTCTGCGCGAGCTCGACGGCATCCTGCGCGAGGCTGAGGAAGTCGGCGCTGTGACGCGCATCATGCCCGAGGAGGAGGACATGCGCGCCATCCTCGTCTCCGCCAACGAGAACGCCGAGGAGCTCGCCGCTTCCATCGGTGGCAAGCGCAAGAAGCTCGTCCCGCAGCTGTCCCAGCTGGACGCCGAGGATATCGTCGCGCTCATGGACAAGCTCATCGACCCGCTGACCGAGATGGGTCTGGACAACGATGATCGCGGTGGCCGTGGCGGCGACCGCGGTGGCCGTGGTGGCTTTGGCGATCGCGGTGGCGACCGTGGCCCGCGCCGCGATTTCGGTGACCGTGGTCCTCGCAAGGACTTTGGCGATCGCGGCCCTCGTCGCGACTTCGGCGATCGTGACCGTGGCGGCCGTGGTGGCCGTGGCGGCTTTGGTGGCCGTGACGACCGCGGTGGTCGTGGCGGTTACGGTGATCGCGGCGGCCGTGGCAACTACGGCGATCGCGGTGGCCGTCGCTTCTAGAGCGAGGCTGAGCGCGGTCCGGCGGGTCCGGCCAAAGCGGGGCAGGGAGCTGATCGTCTCTGCGGTTCCGTTGGCCACATGGGTTTAAGCCGCGATTGCAACATCGCATCGGCCCGAGTGGTCGGGTTGGTTGCAGTGGTCCGGCTCGATCGAGTCTGCTGGTTTTGCCGAGTGTGGCTACAGCAAGAAAACGCGCACGTCGGGGGCGCACGGGATTCGAAACTCCCGTGCGCTCCTTTTTGTTGTCCGGGTTTGCGGTGCCGAACCCGTGCCAGGCCCGGGCGCGGG
>NZ_GG692711.1:301594-302374 GCF_000156175.1 Collinsella intestinalis DSM 13280 | reverse complement strand
GCACGGGCGCCTGGGCCCGGCGCCTGGGCATTTTTGCAGGATATGAACGGTTGGAGGCTGTGAACGATTTGCCTGGCAGAAATTGCAAGCTATGAACGGTTCGTTCACAACCTCCATTTCTGTACATGTATCTACCTGGGGAAATGCTGAGCTTCCAATAGTGCAAGAAGCGGCAATCGTTCATATCCTCCAATCGTTCATAGCCTACAAACCGTGCACGGCATCCAGATCGCGTGCGTTGGTTACATGGGGGGGGAGACCGCGTCGGACGTGCAGGTGCATGGGATGTGCAGCCGCATGTTGACGTGCAGCCGCATGCGGGCGTCCCGATTGGATGTGGGCTTCTTGATGTGCAATGAAAATTGAACTCTTTTGATCGAAGAATTGAACTCTCGTGATAGACTCTTGCGAAATTGAACTTAGAGTTCAATTTCATGATTGGAGTGGAAGTGGCTGAGGGTGAAAACACCGTGAATACAGCGCCGACAACGGTGGAGGTCTTTGCCTCGTGCCTGCGCCACGCCATGGACGGGCGCGGTCTCAAGCAGGCCGACCTGATTCGTATGGCTGCGGACCGCGGGTCGAAGCTCGGCAAGAGCCAGGTGAGCCAGTACGTGAGTGGCAAAACGCTCCCGCGTCGCGCGGTGGTGCAGCTGCTCGCAGATATCCTTGAAATTGAACCTTTCGAGCTTACGGGGGAGAGCTGGGCGGCTGAGTACGAGTCCATGCCCGCGCCCGCACCCGCCGCGCGTGCTAAATCTGCAGCCCCTGCCGCCCTCG
>NZ_GG692711.1:265370-301494 GCF_000156175.1 Collinsella intestinalis DSM 13280 | reverse complement strand
AGCCCCGCGATGTCCGATCCTCCCGGACGAGCCGAGGCGCGGCCTGCCGCCGCCTTTCCGGAGCCCCGCACGTTCGCGGACCGCTCGACCTCCAGCTCGCATTCCGAAGGGAACATCATGTCTGAGAACACTCGCACTTTTAAAAAGTCTTCCAAGCTCGATAACGTCCTCTACGACGTCCGCGGCCCCGTGGTCGACGAGGCGGCTCGCCTCGAGTCCGAGGGTGCGCACATCCTCAAGCTCAATATCGGTAACCCTGCGCCGTTTGGCTTCCGCACGCCTTTCGAGGTCATCCAGGACATGCGCGAGCAGCTGCCCGAGTGCGAGGGCTACTCCGACAGCCGCGGACTGTTCTCCGCGCGCAAGGCGATCATGCAGTACGCCCAGCTCAAGGGCCTGTCCAACGTGAGCATGGACGGCATCTACACCGGCAATGGCGTTTCGGAGCTCATCAACCTGTGCATGCAGGCCCTGCTCGACACCGGCGATGAGATTCTCATCCCCAGCCCGGACTATCCGCTGTGGACCGCTTGCGCCACGCTGGCCGGCGGCACGCCCGTGCATTATCGCTGCGACGAGCAGGCCGATTGGAATCCCGACCTCGCCGACATGGAGGCTAAGATCACGCCTCGCACCAAGGCGATCGTCATCATCAACCCGAACAACCCCACGGGCGCCGTGTACGCCAAGGAAGTGCTCGAGGGCATTGTGGAGATCGCCCGCAAGCACCAGCTCATGATCTTCGCGGACGAGATCTACGACCGCCTGTGTATGGACGATGCGGAGCACGTCTCCATCGCCAGCCTCGCGCCCGACCTGTTCTGCGTCACGTTCTCCGGCCTCTCCAAGAGCCATATGATCGCCGGCTATCGCATCGGCTGGATGATCGTGTCGGGCAACAAGCGTCTGGGCGAGGACTTCATGCTCGGCGTGAACATGCTCTCCAACATGCGTCTGTGCTCGAACGTGCCGGCGCAGTCCATCGTCCAAACGGCGCTCGGTGGGCATCAGTCCGTGAAGAGCTATGTGGCGCCGGGCGGTCGCGTGTGTGAGCAGCGCAACTACGTGTACGAGGCCCTCAACGCGATCGACGGCATCACTGCGGTCAAGCCCAAGGCGGCGTTCTACATCTTCCCCAAGATGGACGTCAAGAAGTTCAACATCCGCGACGACGAGCAGTTTGCCCTCGACCTCCTGCATCAGAAGGGCATCCTCATCACCCGCGGCGGCGGCTTCAACTGGCCGGAACCCGACCACTTCCGCATCGTCTACCTTCCGCCCATGGATGTGCTCCACGAGGCCATGGAGGACCTGGCGGAATTCTTCGAGACGTATCGCCAGCGCTAGGGGGCGTGCATGAAAATAACCGTCGTCGCCGTCGGCAAGCTCAAGGAGCGCTTTTGGGCCGATGCCTGCGCGGAATACGCCAAACGTCTCTCGGCGTACGCGACCGTGAAGATGGTCGAAATCGCCGACCGGGACCCCGCGAAGTCAGGCGGGGAGGAGACGGGCCGCGCCCTTGAGGGCAAGGGCATCCTCGCTGCCATCCCCGAACGCTCGCATGTGGTGCTGCTCGACATCGGCGGCAAGGAGCGTTCAAGCGAGGAAATCGCCTCGCATCTGGACGACCTGATGCTGCGCGGCGAGAGCTCGATCACGTTTGTCATCGGGGGTTCGTGCGGTGTTTCGCCCGAGGTGCGCTCTCGTGCCGACGAGCGGCTTTCGTTCGGGCGCATCACGCTCCCGCACAACCTGGCTCGCGTGGTCCTGCTCGAGCAGGTGTACCGCGCGTTCAAAATCATGCGCGGCGAGCCGTATCACAAGTAGACTTGCCGCTCGTTTCCGGTGCGAGGGCCCGTGGGCGGCTCTGTGGGCAACCGGGGTGCATAGAAGCCCCGCGGGCGGGTATCACGCTGTAGTATCATGTGCACCACCCGTGCGATTGACGCGGGCCCGCCCATCGGCCGGCTCGCTGTAGATGAAAGGAGTCTCCGTGGCAGTAGACGAGACCCTCCTCAAAGAGGTGCTTGAGCAGATCCGCCCCAACCTCCAGGCCGACGGCGGCGATATGGAGTACATAGGTGTGACCGAGGATGGCGTGGTCAAGCTGGAGCTGCAGGGCGCCTGCGCCGGTTGCCCCATGAGCTCGCTGACGCTTTCCATGGGTGTCGAGCGTATCCTCAAGGAGCATGTGCCCGGCGTGACGCGCGTCGAGCAGGTTGGCGGCGGCGCCGATGCCGCAAACGACCTGTACGACGAGTACATGCCGTTCTAATCATCCGTGATGGAGCCGGGCCGGATCGTGGACACCACGGCCGGCCCGGCTCTTTGTGTAAAGGTGTGCCTCGTCGGTGCGCCGCAAGGGGGCACTATGCTCAACGAGCTGTATCGCAGTCTCGATCCCGTCGCGTTCTCGGCGGGTCCCATCACGATTTACTGGTACGGATTGGCCTATATGGTCGGTGCGCTGCTAGCGGGGTTCGTGATGTACCGGACTCAGAAACGCTGGAACATCGGATTCACCCCCGATGACGTCATGACCGTCGTCATCGCTGTCGTATTCGGCCTGCTGATTGGTGGGCGCCTGGGATACGTGCTGTTCTATAGCAACGGCTACTACTTCACGCACCCGCTTGAGATCTTCTTCGGCACGAACGGCGGCGGAATCAGCGGCATGAGTTTCCACGGCGGTCTTGCAGGAGGCTTGCTGGGAGGGTTTATCGCCTGCCGCTACCTGCGAATCTCTCCTCTCACGGTGGCCGATGCCTCCTTTGTGGGCGTACCGCTGGCGCTTTGCCTGGGGCGCTGCGCGAACTTCGTGAACGGTGAGCTGTGGGGCAAGCCCACGGATCTGCCGTGGGGAGTCGTCTTTGGCGGTGCGGCGGGCAACGTGCCACGTCACCCGAGCCAGCTGTACGAGGCGCTGCTCGAGGGTGTTGTGTTGTTCGCGATTCTCTATGTGCTGAGCCGTCGTGCAAAGCCGCTGTCCCAGGGTTCGTACCTCGGCATTTTCGTGCTCGGCTACGGTATCGTGCGATTCCTCATCGAGTTCGTTCGCCTGCCCGACGCGCAGCTCGGCTACCTCGCCGGCGGTTGGCTCACCATGGGGCAGCTGTTGAGCCTGCCGTTGATCGCGGTGGGCGCGGCGCTGCTTGCGTACGCATGGAAGACCAGACGACCGCAACATCGCGATTGGCTGTAGGGCAATCGGTCGCTCGTTTGCCTTTCGGGCAATCGCCCCATCCTCGATTGAGACCGTGTGTGAAGCTGACTCAAAGACCTTTCGCATGGTCGGCAATCGGTATATCATGCTGAACGTGTGTTTATATGGGCTCGCGCCAACACCGCGGGCGGGAAAATAGAAGGAGCATCATATGTCCGGACACTCTAAATGGGCAACTACCAAGCACCGCAAGGGTGCGCAGGACGCTAAGCGTTCCGCCCTGTTCTCCAAGCTGAGCCGTAACATCACCGTCGCGGCCCGTCTTGGCAACGACCCCAACCCGGACAACAACGCCTCCCTCGCCGCTGCCGTGGCCAAGGCCAAGGCTCAGTCCATGCCCAAGGACAAGATCAAGGCCGCCATCGACAAGGCCTTCGGTTCCGGCGCCGACGCCGCCGTGTACGAGAACATCGTGTACGAGGGCTACGGCCCGGCCGGTGTTGCCGTGTACGTCGAGTGCCTGACCGACAACCGCAACCGCACCGCCGCCGATGTCCGCTCCGCCTTCTCCCACGCTGGCGGCAACCTGGGCACCACCGGCTCCGTTGCCTTCCAGTTCGAGCGCAAGGGCCAGGTCGTGGTCTCCAAGCAGATCGTCGACCCGAACGACAAGAAGGAGAACCTCATGGCCAACGGCGCTGCCGGCGATGAGGAAGAGTTCATGATGGTCATCGCCGAGGCCGGTGGCGACGACTACGAGGACGCCGGTGACGAGTGGGTCGTGTGGACCGCCGCGGGCGACCTCATGGCCGTGTCCAAGGGCATCGAGGCTCAGGGCATCGAGGTCAAGGGTGCCGAGCTCACCATGGTCCCGACCACCCCGACGGCCGTCTCCGGCGCCGACGCCAAGAAGGTCCAGCGCCTCATCGACCGCCTCGAGGACCTGGACGACGTCCAGGACGTGTACTCCACCATGGACATGACCGACGAGGTCATCGCTGCCCTCGAAGAGGAGTAACATCCACGCGGTTTTCGCCGCTTGGTTAAGAAGTGCTTGTGAAGCCGGGTCCGCATCGCCGTGGGCCCGGCTCGCTTTATAATGGGAAAGCGTTATCGCGCGCGGAGGGTCTGCGCGCGTTGCATCGGAGAGAGGAGGGCCCATGAGGCGCATACGCAAGATCGGCGTGGTGCTGTACCTGATCTCCGCCGTGGTTGTGGTTGGCCTGTTCGCGGGCTCTCAATTCGGCCCCCATACGGATCGCTTCGATGCCCTGCTGGCTGTGCCGTGGGTACACGTTCTCGCGTTTGCGTGCGTGTGCGTGATGCTCATCCAGATGGCGGTGCTTTTGATCGCGGCCATTGCGGACAAACCAGAGCCTGAATTTTTGCGACTTGCCGGCGATGTCCAGATCGAAGTCGCCCTACCCGCGCTCGTTTCCATTTCTCGCACTGCCGCCGAGTGCGATGACGTGCTCATCGAGGAGGTCGGGGCGCACGTGCGGGGCCGTGACCGCTCGGAGGTCCATATCGAGATCGAGGCGATCGCTCTTGTTGATGGGGACCTTGCGGCCCTTGGACAGGATATGCAGGGCCGCGTGCAGCGGGCGTGCGAGCAGATGCTCGGCGTGCCCGGTGTTTCCGTGCGCGTTCGGTTCTTGCCGAGCAAGACCGTGACTGTTACCAGGGAGGTTTGCTAAGTGAATGATACTGCAAAGGGCGCGCAGAGGGCGCCCAAAGCCGTCATCGAGCATGTCGTCGAGCCCGTCGAGAGCAAGACGCATACGTCTTCCGCCGAGGCTGGCTCGCAGGCGAGCGCGACCGGTGCGGATGGGACCACCCGCCCCGAGACGTTCCACGAGGCGACCTTTGGCTTTTTCCGCGAGCTGGGGCGCAGGATGTGGGAGCACGCCGATGCGCATCCGCATGCCACGCTGTACGGCATCATGGGGTTCGTGCTGGCGGTGCTCATCTTGGTCATCGGGCTGTGGGACACCATTGTCATCGCCGTGTTCGTGGGCGTCGGTGTGGTCATCGGTCAAATGCGTGACGGCGATAACGCGGCGGTGAACTTCATCCGCCGTCTGTTCGACAAATAACATGACGCCGCCCGCGCCTGTGCATGAACCGTGCGTCCGTGGGCATATTCGATAGCATGAGGAAATCAGACGGCAGAGCCCGACAGGGGAGGACACCATGGCAGACGAGAAGAAACAGGGACTGTTCGGCATCGAGGTCGCGTTTTCGAAGGCTGACGACGAGGCCGAGCGCGAGCTGCAGCCCATGGAGCAGGACATGAACGAGGCCGGCGAGCCCGCGTTCGAGGGTGAGCCTGAGTTCGAAGAGGATCTCGAGGACGATTCTGAGGACTCTCTCACCTATTCCAACGGCGTTATCGAGAAGATCGTCGCCATGGCCACGCGCGAGGTCCCGCATGTTCTCGGCATGAAGGGCAACCTTATGCATCTCGTGCAGGAGACCTTCGGCGCCGAGAACCTCACCAAGGGCGTTACCGTTGAGGTCACCGACGACAACCGTGTGATTGTGAACATCTCCGTGATCATCGAGTATGGTTGCTATGCGCCGGCGATCTTCGAGGACGTGAAGGAGCGCGTGACCGAGCGTCTGACCGCTATGACCGGCCTGGAGGTTGCAGGCATCAACTTGCGCATCGAGGATGTGGTGACGCGCGAGGAATACGAGGCGAGCAAGAAGCGCCACGCCGAGGACGACGAGTAAGACATCGCCAAAGCTGTTCAATTGGGGACAGGTACAATTTGCAACATGTTGCCAAAGGGCATGCGGCCGCCTGTTTGCAGACGGCCGTTTTTGTTTCATGGCGGTTTCCATGGTTGCCCGATATGGGGTACCCTGTTAAGCTCATCCCCATGATTACGTTTGACGGACATATCGCGAGCATGATGATGGTCATGGAGATGCCCTCGCCCGGGCACTTTGTCATGCCGCGCGTTTTCCGCGTGCTGACCGAGACCGGGCGCCTCCATTAGGCTGTCTCCGGCGGGAGATGGCCATTTATCCCAAAACCATCTTTAAGCGGAGTTTTCCTCGTGATCAGCATCAAGCATGTGTACAAGTCTTTTGCTACGCCCAAGGCGTCTGGTAAGACGCGCCGCAAAGTCGGCGCAGATGTTTCCTACGCCGCGTCGGTGAGTGGTAATCCGGCGCTCGGCGCTGCGGCTGTCGTCCAGGCGGCAGACGAAGCCGCCGAAACCCTGGCCCCCGTCGAGTCCGACGGCCTGGTCCACGCCCTCTCGGATATCAACATCGATATCGCCGACGGTGATGTCTTTGGCATCATCGGTATGAGCGGTGCGGGCAAGTCCACGCTCGTGCGTACCATTAACCTGCTCGAGCGCCCCACGTCGGGCACTATCGAGGTTGATGGCCGCGACGTCACCGCCCTATCCGGCGAGGAGCTGCGCGCGTATCGTCGTCGCGTGGCCATGATTTTCCAGAACTTCGGCTTGCTCGCGCAAAAGACCGTGTTGGACAACGTGTGCTTCCCGTTCCTCGCCGCTTCCGGCAAGGTGACTGCCGAGAACCGCGCCCGCGCGCTCGAGCTGCTCGATCGCGTCGGCCTGGCCGAGAAGGCCCAGAGCTATCCCAGCCAGCTGTCCGGCGGTCAGAAGCAGCGCGTGGCCATCG
Organism: Collinsella intestinalis DSM 13280; assembly: GCF_000156175.1. Lineage (GTDB taxonomy): Bacteria > Actinomycetota > Coriobacteriia > Coriobacteriales > Coriobacteriaceae > Collinsella > Collinsella intestinalis. The sequence goes on along the minus strand of NZ_GG692711.1, from coordinate 294,668 downwards.
CCCGCGCATTGGCCTGCGAGCCCGAGGTGATTCTCTGCGACGAGGCGACCTCCGCGCTCGACCCCAAGAGCACCAACACCATCCTCAAGCTGCTGCGCGACATCAACCGCGAGACCGGTGTGACGCTGGTGGTCATCACCCATTCCATGGATGTGGTCGAGAAGATCTGCAACAACGTCGCGGTGCTCGAGCACGGTCGCGTGGTGGAGCAGGGGAGCGTGGCGAAGGTGTTCGCCGATCCCCAGGCCGAGGCTACGCGCGTGTTGCTCGGAAAGGTGGATTGGGATGCTTAACGATTTCCTCGCGGAGTTTGCTCCGTTGCTCATTCAGGGCACCATCGACACGCTCGTCATGGTGTTCGCGTCCACTGCGGTCGCCTATGTGATCGGCACGGTCCTCGGTGTCGTGCTGCACCTCACCGCGCCGAACGGCCTGCGCCCCGTGCCCGTGCTGAACGCGGTGCTGGGCTGGGTGGTCAACATCGGCCGTTCCCTGCCGTTTATCATTCTGCTGATCGCCCTTATGCCCGCCACTCAGGCGCTCGTCGGCACCTCCACAGGCGTGGTGGGCGTCATCCCGCCTTTGGTGGTTGCGACCGCCCCGTTCGTGGCCCGTATGGTCGAGCAATCGCTCGCCGAGGTGAGCCGCGACGCCGTGGAGGCCGCTGAGGCGTGCGGCGCGTCCGTGCCCCGTATCGTGTTCTCGGCGCTTCTGCCCGAGGCGCTGCCGAGTATCGTGCGTGGCATCGCCGTGACGCTCATCGCCGTGCTGGGTTACACCGCCATCGCAGGCGCCGTGGGCGCGGGCGGCCTGGGCGATATCGCCATCCGCTATGGCTATTACCGCTACGAGGACGGTGCCATGATTGCCACGGTCGTGTTGCTCATCGCGCTCGTCCAGCTCATCCAGTCAGTGTGCAATCTCATCGCCCGCAAGGTCGATCACCGCTGACCAGCTTTCCCAGGTATCGCATTTCGGCGTTCAATCGTCGCTTGCGTCAACCTGCGGCATCTGGGAAACCCTGCCTGGCCCCAGACCATTCATCTCTCAACAACGTCCTTCGAAAGGATTCCATCATGAAGAACTTCAACGCTTCCGTTTCTCGTCGCTCCCTGCTCACCTCTTTTGCCGCCGGTCTGGGCATTGTTGCCCTGGGCGGTCTCACCGCTTGCGGCGGCTCTTCCGCTCCCGCCGGCTCCGCCGCGGCCGATTCCGCCGTGCTGACCGTCGCCGCCAGCCCCGCGCCGCACGCCGAGATCCTGACAGATTTCGCCGCGCCTCTTCTCGCCAAGCAGGGCATCGAGCTCAAGGTGAAGGAGTACACCGATTACATCCAGCCCAACAAGGACACGTCCGCCGGCTCCGTCGATGCCAACTACTTCCAGCACATCACCTATCTTGAGGATTACAACGAGAAGAACGGCACCGACCTTGTATCCGCCGGCTTGATTCACTACGAGCCCTTCGCGGTGTACGCCGGTGCGTCCGATGACCTCGACAACATCTCCGACGGTGCCACGGTCGCGATTCCGAATGACCCCACCAACGAGGGTCGCGCCCTGCTCCTGCTGCAGGATCTTGGCCTGATTACCCTTTCCGACCCCGAGAACCTCGAGTCCACGCCCAAGGACATCAAGGAGAATCCGCACAACCTCAAGTTCCAGGAGCTCGAGGCCGCCGCGCTGCCGCGTGCCCTTTCCTCGGTCGACTTTGCGGTCATCAACGGCAACTACGCCATCGAGGCAGGCTATCACGTCGCCGATGCCCTCGCGCACGAGTCCTCCGATTCGCTCGCCGTTGAGAGGTACGCCAACATCATCTGCGTCGCCAAGGGCCAGGAGGATTCCAAGGGAATCAAGGCCCTCGTCAAGGTGCTTACCTCTGAGGACTTCAAGGCCTATCTCGCGGAGAACTACGGCGAGGACGTGCTTCCCGCGTTCTAGGTTTCGCTGTCGATTCTGGGCCTGGGTATCGTCTCGGGTGATAAGAGGCTATATGGGGCGGTCGCCGTGGGGCGGCCGCCTTTTTCATGCCGATGACGCCTGTGATCGTCCGTTGCCCGAACTGTCGCAAACGCTGCTTGCATAAGGGGCCGTTCGCGTTACCATCAGGGGCGCGAGGAACCGATTCGAAAAGCGGGGCGCGGCGTGGAAGAGCAGAAAGAGCAAGCAAGGCCAACGGCGACGGAGGCTGCCTCTTCATGGGCGGCGACCCAACATACGACACCGGTCGAGCCCCTTGAACACCTCGTGAGCGAGGAGGACATCCGCCGCGGCGAGCAAGTTGGCGCTCGTCGCAGCAAGGACCCGGGCCTCCTGCGCTTCTTTGCCATCTTGAATGGCGGGTTGATCCTTACCGCCCTGGCCATCGTGTTGTTCAAGACGCCAAACCACTTTGCGTTCGGCGGCACCTCCGGCGTGTCGGTCATCCTCTCGACGCTGTTCCCCACGTTGCCGGTTGGCGCTTTCATGTGGATCATCAACATCGTGCTGGTGGTGCTGGGATTCATCTTCTTGGAGCGCAAGGCGATCCTGTGGAGCGTGTTCGCATCGTTCGCGCTTTCGGGTTACGTGTCCCTGTTCGAGATGCTGTTCCCCGGGGCGTCGACGGCGTCCATCACGGGGGATATGTGGCTCGACCTGTGCTTTGCCGTGATCTTGCCCGCGATAGGCAGCGCCATGGTGTTCGACATCGGCGCTTCGACGGGCGGCACCGACATCCTCGCCATGATCCTCAGACGCCACAGCACGCTCGAGATCGGGCGCGCGCTGTTGCTGGTGGATATCGGCATCGTGTGCATCGCGGCGGTGCTGTACGGTCCGCGCGTGGGCCTCTACTGCGTGCTCGGCCTGTTTGCCAAGACGCTGGTGGTCGATAAGGCCATCGAGAGCATCCATTTGAGGAAGGTTTGTACCATCATCTGCAAGGAGCCTTTGAAGGTCGAGACCTACATCGTCAAGGAGCTCAACCGCACGGCCACTATCAGCCGTGGATACGGTGCGTTCTCAGGTCAGCTTGTGACGGTGATCATGTGCGTCTTGAGCCGCCGCGAGGCCGTGAAGCTGCGTCGATACGCGCGCGAGGTCGATCCGGGGTGCTTCATCACGATCGTGGACAGCTCCGAGATCGTGGGCAAGGGCTTCAGGGGCGTCAACTAGTTGACGGCGGACTCGTTCTCGTCCTCGTCATCCAGGCAGAAATCGACGATGGCCTGCTTGAGGCGGTCGATGCCCAGACCGGATTCGCTGCTCGTGACGATGAGGCGATCGGCGGGGACGCCGATCTGCTTGCGGATCGACGCGGCTTGCTTGCCCTGCTGCGACTTGGAGAGTTTGTCGGCCTTGGTGAGACAGACGATGAAGTTGAAGCCGTTCTCGCGCAGGAACTCGATCATCTGCAGGTCGAGCTTGCTCGGGTCGTGGCGGATGTCCACAAGGGAGACGACCAGGTTGAAGCTGCGCTCGGAATCGAAGAAGTCGCCGATGAGTCGGGCCCAGCGGTCGCGTTCGGCCTTGCTGCGCTGTGCGAAGCCATAGCCGGGCAGGTCGACGAAGTGCACGCCGTCGGCCTCGAAGAAGTTGACGTTGGCGGTCTTGCCCGGGGTGGAGGAGACCTTCACGAGGCCGCGGCGGTTGAACAGCTTGTTCATGATCGAGGATTTGCCCACGTTGGAACGGCCCACGAAGCTCACTTCGGGGCAGGTCGACGGCGGGATCTGTGATGCCTTGCCGTAGCTGGCGACGAAATGGACCTTGTTGTAGTTGATGGCCTCTGCCATGGGAAATGCCTCTCTGCGTGATCGGGGACGGGGCTGCGGAGCGCGCGGATATGGCCGGCGCGTTCGGGAATGTGCGGTGCGCCGTTAGTCGCGCGGCTCAATCCCGAGCTGGACCGCGAGGCGGCGAACGATGGAAAGCACAAGGGAGCTGGCGCTCTTGGCATATTCCTCGAGATCGAACTCGCGGGAGGAAAGGGCGTCATAGCTCTCGTCACAGTTGTCCGAGATGGCGCGCAAGACCAGGCAATCGATGCCGTTCTTGGCCGCGACGTGTGCGATGGCGGCGCCCTCCATCTCCACACAGTCGCCCTGCGTAGCGGCGATTGCGGCCGCCTTGGCCTCGGCACCGCTCACGAAGCGGTCGCCCGTGGCGATCGTGCCGCGCAGGAAGCGCTGCGGCTCGGAATCGGTGTTGTTGCGACGGAAGAGGGTGGCGTCGGCCTCGGCCCGGGCGGTGGCGGCATCGCCCTCGGAGAGCGCGGCATCGACAAAGCCGTGAGCGCGCAGGGTCTGCTCGGCGAGCTCGACGAGGAAATCGCTGCTGGAGAATTCCTCGAGGCCGGGCGCGGATTCGGCGATGAGGGCGGTGTCGGTGTCGAGGTAGCGCAGCTGCTCGCCGATTACGACGTCGCCGATGTGCAGGGCAGGGTTGAGACCGCCGGCGATACCGGAGAAGATGATGGCGTTGGCGCCGTGCGCGCTGATGAGGTGCTGCGCCGCGGCCGCGGCGTTGACGGTGCCCATGCCGGCCGTGGTGGCAACGATCTCGAAGCCGTGGTATTCGCCGCCCACGATGTGCAGGCCGGCCTCGTCGGCGACGGTGCCCTTCTCGACGGCGGCGTAGATCTGGCGCACTTCCTTCTCGAGCGCTCCGATGATGGCGATGACAGGTGCCATGGGTCTCCAATCTTCAAATTCAATCGCGACCTATTCTACCAGCACAGAGTCTCTTGGATCTCAATTGGGGACAGGTACAAATTGAGACCATTCTCGATTGCGGGCGGCGTGTTTGACCGGTGAAAAACGTCTCAATTTGTACCTGTCCCCAATTGAGACCCCCGTTGGGGTCCTGTGCAGATATGGCCCCAATTCGATAGACGTTCCGTGATGATTCACACTGCGTGCAATAATGCACATCGAGTGAAATATCCCATATGGAAAGGACTCGATGCACAGATGGAGGCCATGCGTCCCCTGAAGTCGGATCGGCGTATCCTGCGCTCGCAGCGCGCTTTGCGCGAGGCCCTTGTGGCGGAGCTCAGCTCGGGCGTGGACATTGCCCGCGTGAGTGTGGCCGCGCTCACCGAGCGTGCGGGCCTCACGCGCCGCACGTTCTACTCGCATTACAAGGACATCCCCGATTTCATCGAGCAGGTCGAGAACAGCCTGTTCGATGAGATTCGCGTCCGCGTCCGCGCCATTGCCGAGGCGACGTTGCCCGATCTGTACAAAAACATCGAGCGCCTCGAACCGGCGCCCGGCTCGGTCGAGTTGCTCACGTACATCTCCGAGAACCGCGACCTCATTGGCGCCCTCATCGGGCCCGGCGGCGACCAGGCCTTCATCAAGAAGGTCATCGACATGTCGTGCTCTGAGGTGTCCGACCGCATGCAGACCGGAATCCTTCCCGCCGCCGTGGGTGCGTTCTTCGACTACTACCTCGCTTCGGTTGTTTCCGCCGAGGTCGGCGTGGTCCAGCTGTGGTTCGAGCGCGATCTGGCGGAGAGCCCCGAGACCATGGCGCGCATCATGACGGTGATCGCCTTCGTGCGTCCGGGCGACCTGTACGGCATGCCCATCGACGTCAAGGTCCCCGCCTACGGTGCCAAGCTCATGGGACTGAATATTGACATTCCAGCTATAGACTTCAACGACAACACCTCAGGTTCCACAGGGAGGAACGACTGATGACCGACATGCAGACTAAGGCCGTTGAGAACGCGGTTTGGAACCCCGAGAACGCGCACGGCGCGCTCCACCTGGGCATCGACGTTGGCTCCACCACCGTCAAGCTCGCGGTCCTGAACGACGAGAACGCAATCGTCTACGCCAAGTACCAGCGTCATCACACCGATGTTCGTGCATGCGCGCGCGACCTGTTCGAGGGCGCGGCGTCGCTGCTGCCCGAGGCGCAGATGACCTGCGCCATCACGGGTTCGGGCGGCCTGTTGCTCTCCCAGTGGCTCGGCCTCGAGTTTGTGCAGGAGGTCATCGCGAGCAAGCGCGCGGTGGAGACCCTGATTCCGCAGACCGACGTCGCCATCGAACTCGGCGGCGAGGACGCCAAGATCATCTACTTCGACTCGGGCATCGAGCAGCGCATGAACGGCACGTGCGCCGGCGGCACCGGTGCGTTCATCGACCAGATGGCAACCTTGCTGCACACGGATGCCGCGGGGCTGAACGAGCTCGCAAAGCGCGCCGAGAACATCTACCCCATCGCCAGCCGCTGCGGCGTGTTCGCCAAGACCGACGTCCAGCCGCTGCTGAACGAGGGCGCCCGTCCCGAGGACGTGGCCGCCTCCATCTTCCAGGCCGTGGTGACGCAGACCATCTCGGGCCTGGCGTGCGGTCGCCCCATCCGCGGGCATGTGGCGTTCCTCGGCGGCCCGCTGCAGTACCTCTCTGAGCTGCGCCACCGCTTCTACCTCACGCTCGACCTCGACGACGAGCACATCATCGTGCCCGAGAACGCGCATCTGTTCGTGGCCTCCGGCGCTGCCATGGCGCATGAGTCGAGCAAGCTCGTGCGCCTCGGCGAGCTCGTCGAGGCGATCGATGGCCTGGGCGACACGCAGGGCGCCGAGGTCGCCCGCCTCGAGCCGCTGTTTGCGACCGACGACGACCTGGCCGAGTTCCGCACGCGCCACGCCAAGGAGGTCGTGCCCCGCGGCGAGCTCGAGGGCTACACGGGCCGCGTGTTCATCGGCTTGGACGCCGGTTCCACCACAATGAAGGCGGCCATGGTGGGAGAGGACGGCCAGCTCCTCCACACCTGGTACGGCAACAACAATGGCGACATCCTGGGCACGGCCAAGACGATCATGGCCGACTTTTACGCGCACATCCCGTCAGGGTGCACGATTGGCCACGTGACCACCACTGGATACGGCGAGGCCCTGCTCATCGAGGCACTCAAGGCCGATTCCGGCGAGATCGAGACCGTGGCGCACCTGCGCGGCGCCCGCGCGTTTTTGCCCGGTGTCGAGTTCATTCTCGACATCGGCGGCCAGGACATGAAGTGCCTGCGCGTGCGCGACGGCGTGATCGAGCACATCATGCTGAACGAGGCGTGCTCCAGCGGATGCGGCAGCTTTATCGAGAGCTTCGCGGTGTCCATGGACATGGACGTGCGCGCCTTCGCCGCCGAGGCGATCGCCGCCCGCGGCCCCGTCGACCTGGGCAGCCGCTGCACCGTGTTCATGAACTCCCGCGTGAAGCAGGCGCAAAAGGAAGGCGCCACGGTGGGTGACATCGCCGCCGGCCTGTCCTACTCCGTCATCAAAAACGCCCTGTTCAAGGTCATCAAGCTGCGCGACCCCAAGGAGATTGGCAGCCAGGTGATCGTCCAGGGCGGCACCTTCATGTCCGACGCCACGCTGCGTGCGTTCGAGCTGCTCATCGGCGTGAACGCCGTGCGCCCCGATATCGCCGGCTGCATGGGCGCGTACGGCGCGGCCCTGCTCGCGCGCGACCGCGCCGGCGCCACCGGTACCTCCACCGTGCTCTCGGCCGACGAGATCGCCGGTCTCACGGTGGCTCAGCGTCATGTGCGCTGCGGTCGCTGCTCCAACAACTGCCAGCTCACGGTGAACGACTTCGGCGAGGGGCGCAAATTCATCACCGGCAACCGCTGCGAGAAGGGCGCGGGTCACAAGAAGCGCAAGACCGAGGCGCCCAACCTGTTCGCCGCCAAGAACAAGCTGCTGTTCGACCGCGAGTGCCTGAGCCCCGACGAGGCCCCGCGCGGCACGGTGGGCATTCCGCGCGCGCTCAACATGTACGAGAACTATCCGTTCTGGCATGCGTTCTTCACGCGGCTGGGCTTTTCGGTGGTGCTCTCCGACAACTCCAACAAGGCAACCTACGAGAGCGGCATCGAGTCCATGCCGAGCGAGAGCGTGTGCTATCCGGCCAAGCTCTCCCACGGCCACGTGATGAACCTCATCGCCAAGGACCCGGATTTCATCTGGATGCCCTGTGTGCGTTGGGAGCGCAAGGAGGACCCCACGGCGGGCAACTGCTACAACTGCCCCATCGTGATGAGCTACCCCACGGCCCTGGGCCTGAACGTCGACGCCATCACCGAGAACCACGTCGAGTTCATGTACCCGTTCGTGCCCTACCATGACAAGGTAGAGCTCAAGCGCCGCCTGTACGAGCTGCTCGCCGTGGAGCGCGTGGCCGACGCCGAGGCGGGTCGCGGCCGTGTGCGCGGGCCCAAGCTCACCCGCACCGAGATCGATCAGGCCGTGAACGCCGCTTACGAGGCCGACGCGCGCTTTCATCAGGATATCCAGACCATGGGCGAGGAGGCCATGCGCTGGATCGAGGACAATGGCGGGCACGGCATCGTGCTGGCAGGTCGCCCGTACCACAACGATCCCGAGATCAACCACGCCCTGCCCGAGCTTATCGCGAGCTTTGGGTTCGCGGTGCTCACCGAGGATTCCGTGGCGCATCTGGTGAAGCCCGAGCGTCCGATCCGTGTGGTTGACCAGTGGATGTTCCACAGCCGCCTGTACGCCGCGGCGCGTTTTGTGACCATGCGCAACGACCTCGACCTCATCCAGCTCAACTCGTTCGGCTGCGGCCTGGACGCGCTCACTACCGATCAGGTCCAGGAGATCCTCGAGGCGAGCGGTAAGATCTACACCGTGCTCAAGATCGACGAGGTGTCCAACCTGGGCGCCGCGCGCATCCGCATCCGCTCGCTCATGGCCGCCCTGAAAGACCAGGAGGCCGAGCGCGCCGCCGAGGCGGCTGCCACGGGCGAGGCGTACGAGCAGGGCGAGGCCGCGCCCGTCGCGCCGAGCTCTGATGCGCCGGTGTTCGCCACGCACAAATACGCCCTCGAGCCGCAGCGCGCCGCCGCGAGCGCGGCGTTTCCCAAGGTGCCCTTCACCGAGGAGATGCGCGAGGCGGGCTACACCATCCTGTGCCCGCAGATGGCGCCCATCCACTTCGACCTCATCAAGGAGGTCTTCCGTGCCGGCGGTTACAACCTGGAGCTTCTGCCCTCCACCGACCGCGGTGCCGTGGAGGCGGGTCTGCGCTATGTGAACAACGACATCTGCTATCCGTCCATCCTGGTGACGGGTCAGATCATGGAGGCCATCGAGAGCGGACGCTACGATCTGTCCAAGACCGCCGTGGTGATCACCCAGACTGGCGGTGGCTGCCGCGCCACCAACTACATCGCGCTCATCCGCAAGGCCCTGCGCGACAGCGGGCACCCCGACATCCCGGTGATCAGCCTCTCCGCCGTGAAGCTCGACGAGAGCAACCCGGGCTTTAAGCTCACGGTCCCGTTGCTCAAGTCCTGCGTGTACAGCGTGCTGTTCGGCGATCTCATGATGCAGATGCTCTATCGCACGCGTCCCTACGAGGCGGAGGAGGGGGCTGCCAACGAGCTGTTCGAGGACTTCATGGAGCGCGCCCGTCGCCTCGCGCCGACGTTCACGCGCCGCAGCTTCACCAAGCTCTCCCGCGAGGCCATCACGGCGTTCGACACGCTGCCGCTCACGGGTGAGGGCTCCAAGCCGCGCGTGGGCGTGGTCGGCGAGATCCTGGTGAAGTTCCACCCCACGGCGAACAACCACGTGGTGGACGTCATCGAGGCGGAGGGCTGCGAGGCCGTGGTGCCGGGCCTGCTCGACTTCTTCCTGTATTCCATGAGCAACGCGCGGGTGCAGAAGGACGAGCTGGGCAGCTCAGCCGCGGCGCGCGCCAGCATGGACGCTGCGATCGGCCTGGTGGATTGGATGCGCAAGCCCGTAGACGAGATGCTCGAGAAGAGCGATCGCTTCGAGCGCCCCGAGCCCATCTCCGTGATGCAGGACAAGGCACGTCAGATTCTCTCCCTGTGCAACAACATGGGCGAGGGCTGGCTGCTCACTGCCGAGATGCTCGACCTGATCGACCATGGTGCGCCGAACATCATCTGCACGCAGCCCTTCGCGTGCCTGCCCAACCACGTGGTGGGCAAGGCCGTGATCAAGGAGCTGCGCCGCCTGCATCCCGAGAGCAATATCGTGGCCGTTGACTACGACCCGGGCGCGAGCGAGGTCAACCAGCTCAACCGTATCAAGCTCATGATCAGCGTGGCCAAGGAGAACATGCGCGCGGGCAAGGGTTTTGTGATGGAGCCCATCGCCACCATCCGTCGCGACTCGGTGACAAGCCGCATGAAGCCGCACCATCTCACGAGCGATGCCGAAGTGGAGCGCGTGGCGCACCGTCTGAGCCGCGGTCTGCACTGGAAGCGCGCGAGCAAGAGCGACGGCGAGGAGTAACTGCGCTCCCATGCGACGCGGCCTTGCGGCACGGGTGGAGGATATGAACGGTACGACCTTCACATCCTCCATGAAAGGTGCTGAGTCGTGGTTGTCGTGGAGGATATGAACGATTGCACCGTTCATATCCTCCATTGCGCACAGCGGGTAGCGTCCGGACCTCAATGTAGGAACCGCTGAGCACATGGGCGACCGCGTTCGTCATCGCATTCTTAGCTAGTCGAGCACGTGTGCCCCAAAGGGCAGCAACGAGAGCTTCGCCATCTTGAACTCCTGACATCCCGGGGAATACCGACGATGATGATGCAGAACAGGTGCCCGATGCCGAATCGGTAGAGTGCGGTGAAGATGCCGCCGAGGAGCGTCTAAATGATGTTGCCGAGAAGGCGCGTGGGAGCTCCCATCCGAGTGTCCGTGTGCTTATGTTGTATGACCCTCGCCGCTCATGCGGGCTGCTTGAGCTATTGTTGCTGAGGAGGCTTCACGCCATCCTCTTTTGCACGCTTCTCTATTTGATCTTGTATGCGCGCCCAGAGCTTCGAGCGAATGCTTTTCGCGTTCAATACGGCCCGCAGTTTCTCTTTTGGCTCGGGAATAATGTCGATGTCGATTTCCTGCTCGTCTTTTAGGTCTTTGAGGAGTATCGGGTCGTTCAAGATGTTGATTCCAAAGCAGAGCAGCACGGAAAGGTACATGCTTGAGTCTTTCCACCATGCGGTTCTAAAGTCGGCCGAGGGAAGCCAGTCGGTTTTAGGGCGGTCAGGATTCGTGTCCGTAAAGCCGGAAAAGCCCCAGACTTTGCAAATCAAGTTGCTTAGGGCGTGGTCCAGGCAGCTGCAGTATGGCCAGCCGCTACTTATACTGCCGTGGAAATCAAGTTTCTTCTCTTCCAGGGGTTTCGGCATCGCGCGCTTTTCGTACCAAGTCCAATGGATGCCATCGCACTTGTGTCCACCCCAGACACCCCCCTTGTTCCTGTCAAGCTCGGGGTCGCTCAATAACTCGGCATAGTCGCTCAATACGCTGCACCCTTGGGAGTATTGGAGCCACAGATCGTCAAACAGGTAGCTGTTTGCAAATTGAGTGCGCATCAGCAAGATGAGCTCTCGTGCCAGGTCATCCCGCTTACTCATGAAGCACTCCAAATTCTTGACCCTACTGTCGAGCTCACCCGTTATCCTCTCCCACTCACTTGCAAACTCTTCGGGGTTGTCTGCATGGGGTCGGATCTGCTCGAAGATGCCATCTAGAAATTTCCTAGTAGTGAGCGTTGATTCACTGGCCATATCTTGCCTTCTCTCTTTCAATCCGCAGGGCGGGTGCGTTCGATATCCGCGGGCATTAGCTCATTCCCGTCCACTCGCAGTCTACTTCCTCGGGTGTAACGGGGCGCATTTCGTGCGTTTCATCGTCGATGAGCAAAACGCTTCCATCGCCGAGCGGGCGGAACTCGAAATCGGTCGAGAATGTGTCGCATGCCATGAAGCGCTCGCCGCGGAAGCCTTGCTCTTCCAGTTCGCGGACGGAATAGACGGGTGTATGGCCGATGATTTGGTTGAGGTGCGGCATCCCGAGGACCGTGAGTTCGCTGGTCGATGCCCATAGGGGCCCGGGGATGCTTATGCCGCCGCGGCCGGGGCCGCAGAGGTTGAACAGCAGGAGTTCCTCATCGTTTCCATGCTCGAACATCTCGGTCAGCGCGTGGTCGAACGCGGTGTTGAGCTGGTCGGCGAGCGACTCGGCGGTATACGACGGCTCGTCGAACGGCTCGGCTTCGACATCGATTTCGAGGACGATGTCCGCGAATTGGCTGGTAAGTCCCGCATGCGTGGCGAGCCATCCGTCGACGGCGGCCGCCATGCGCACGTTCATCTGCGCGAGCATGCGCCGGACGGGGACGATGCAGTTCAAATTGGTGCCGGGTCCCTGGCGCTCGATGAGATATTGCACGTCGTGGTTCCCCAGCAGGACGTCGATCCGCAGGCCGCGCGTGCGCGCTCGATCGACCCAATCCACCTGATATTCCAGTCCTCTGAGCAGCTTCTCGGCATCGGTTTCGTCCCTGTTGGGGCTGTAATCATCGCAATAATCCCCGAGCAACACGACCCGCCTCGCGCCGAGGAGCCGGACGGCGCTGTCCGCGATCGGTAAGATCAGATGTTGTTTTTGGTGCATGTCCCCAACGACAATCGTCCTCATGCCTTCTCCTTCCGGGGAGGGTTAAACAATATTGAAATCTTATAGTCACTTCTCCCTATTAATAAATAAGTTATTTAAAACAGCTGGTAGATGGCAATGGAAAATCGTCAGGGATAGAGGGTCGAAAAATAACGCATCTAGTGACTGCGCGTAATCAGGTAGACGGAGATTTGCGGTGAGGTGTACTCGTCGAATTCCTCTTCCGGTTCCGTGTCGAAGAGGGCCCAAGCGCGCAGGGTGCCGGTGTCGTCGAGGTCCGTGTCGATGGCGGTATAGTAGTCGCCGGCGAGGAAGGCCTGGCGGAATTCCTCGGGCAGCACGGGCGCGTTGACGAGTCCCGTGTCCAACAGCTCGATTCCCTCCGCTTCGATATCCACGCTGGAGATCGCCTCGTAGAAGCGCGCGAAGCTCTCCTCGGCAAAGGCGAGGTTCTCCTCGGGCGTGCGCGCGATGTTGACGTCGGCGTTGTAGACCACGCTGTCGACGTTGCCGTATTCGTCCGTCTCGATCGAGACATTTGCCACGATGTCGCCGTTTTCATCGGTGATGTTCCCGCTTACGCGGTAGCCGCTGTCCTGACGGTGCTCGAGCGGTTCGTCGGCGAGGGTGTAGCTGCACACGGGTTCGAGTGCGGCGTTGAATGCCTGGATGGCGCGTGCGGAGGCCTCTTGGGAAGCCGAGGACTGCGCGGCGGAGTCGATGAAGCGCGGTACGAAGGCGAGCGTGAGGAGGAGAAGAGGCAGGCCGATCACGAGGAGGCGCGTGCGGCCGAGCCCGGGGAGTTCCATCCCGTGAACGCGCGCAACTGCGGCCGCGGCCCGGCTCATGCGACGCATGGTGTCGAAGAGGCCGTATGCGGACATGGCGGCGCCGGCGATTTCCAACCCTGCGCTCAGGGCATCGAGGTCGTCGTTGTCCAGGGTGTCGACCAAGCGCCCCGCGGCCGCCACGCCGATGCCGCCCGTGACGGCCGGGTTCGCCCCGATGTTCGCGTTACCGCCGATGGCCTCACGCTCGAGTTCCTGCCAGTGGGCGCTACCAAGCCCACGCCTGGCGACCACCCCGCAGGCGATGCACACCGCGCCCTCGGCGATCATGAAGGCGGCCATGGCGATCAGCTGCAGGTCTCCAAAGCCTTTGGAACCCAGTCCGATGTTGTCGATCATCACGAGCAGGATCGCGAGCCCGCCTGTGAGAAACAAGGAGACCAGGGAATACCAGGCTGCCTTGGGGAGCAGGTAATAGCGCTTAACCAGCTTTGCATCGCTTGTGCTGAGCATGGGTCCTCCCAGGTTAAACTGCGTATTGTCATTTTGAGGCGCGCTGTCGGCAGCCCTCTTTTCGGGGGAGGACGTCTTCGCGTCTCGGTTCTCCTGAGTATGCCGCAGACGGGGAGGGAGCATCATGGGGCGATGGTTCCAATCCGTGAGTGGAGTGATAATGTCGCTGCCCGTTATGGTTGCCCGCTACCTCCTGCAAAACAGCTCGCGTGCTCGCTCCTTGAGGTTCGTCGCGCGGATGATTCCCTCATATGCCTTCAGCTTGATCTCTGGGAACGCGTTGAAGAAACGCAGTTCACGGCGGGTAAGAACGGTCTTCAGCTTTTCGGGGGTGGAGATCTCGGCGCGCTGGGCAATGCTGCGGGCATGGCGCACAACCAGCCTGAGGTTCTGCCCGCCCTCGGCCATGAACGAGGGCATCTCCACCTTGCCGCGTACGGCCTCGAAGGCGCTATCCGACATCTCGGCGAGCCATGAATTGAGTTCCCCGCTCCGGGCTTTGATTCCCGCAGCAGAATCCAGTGCCGCATCGGGCATTCTGTCGAGCAGAGAGTTGGAAGCATCTTTGAGCGAGTCGTTGACCTTGTCGGCGAGTTCGATTCTGAGAAGCTCGAGCTTTTGCGAGAGCTGACGCCAGCTGACCAGCGTGAACACGGTGTCGATGACCAGGAGCGCTGCGCATGCAAAGGCTGCCGCTGCCAGGATGGTCGGCGGTATGAGTTCCAATGCGTTCAGCAGGGCGGGTTCGGCGATACGGCAAATGAGCACCGCCCCCGCTCCAAAGAGCGCGGCGCCATAGAGGCAGACCCTGCCGTTGATGTTGAAGGGGAACTTGGAGTAATCCCAGAATCGCGCTCCGGTGATCCGTTCGAGCACCGCTCCTACGCCGTATTCGATCGCGCTGCATACGAGCGCGGCGGCCGCAAACTGAACGGCGACGCTCGGAATGTCTCGCAGCAGAAACCAGCATGCGAGTGATCCCACACCGTAGATGGGGCAGCATGGGCCAAGCAGGAATCCGCTGTTGGCAAAGTGCCCGTAGTTCGCAAGGGCGCAGATGGTGGATTCGTAGAGCCAGCCAATGAATGAGAAGACGATGAACGACAAAAACAGCGCCGATAGGGGAGCGCCCGTCGAGTTCAGTTCAGAGATGATCCCGCTCAAGTCCGTCATCATTGCGATACCTCCTTGCAGCCTGTGGAGCGCTTGGGTAGCCGCCCCGCGATGGTTTCATGGAGCGCACAGGCCTTGTCGGCCAGGCACACCAACCATGCTTCGCGGCAGGTGGGAGGGATGGGAACCAGCGGGAACATGTGACGGGAGATGATGTTGCGCTCTCGTTCGGTCAGGTCGTCAAAGTCCTCTTCCGCGCGGGCGAGCGCGGTGAATGGGTGCGTGAACCCATGCAGGCGATGCGATGGGTCGGGGTCGTGCCAGTCGTAGAGGAAGTAGTCGTGAAGGAGCGCACCGCGGATGAGCGAAGCGCGATCGATGCGGATCCCCAGGCGCTCGAGTCGCCCGGCCATGGCGAGGCTGGCGCGTGCAACGGAGATCACGTGTGCATGCACGCTCATGGTGCCGTGCTGGATAAAGCTTCGCGTGAGGCCGAACCTACCCTGCGTTTCTAAGATATGGGCGATGTGGGCAACCTCGTCGATGGGGCTGGTTGCGCAACGCATGGGGCAGGCTTCCGCGCAGGCCTTTCGCGATTCGCGCATCGCGCGATCCTCAAGCACATTTGTCATCGAGTGGCTCCTCACGAGTGTCCCTTGGGCGCAAACCGACACGGTTGCCCAGCGTTAAAGATACAACGTTACCATTCGGATGCGAATGCTCTGTAGACGCGGGGGTTCGTTCATAAAAACTAGTGCCGTGGGCCCTGCTTTCCGCATATGAAAAAGACCCTGGGGCGAACCCCAGGGTCTTTTGCGATCCGTTATGGAAAGCGTTTTGCGAAGCGTTGCCTCGGTTTAGCCGAAGTAACGAGCCAGGAGACCGGCGAAGGCCTTGCCGTGACGGGCCTCGTCGCGAGCCATCTCGTGCACGGTGTCGTGGATGGCGTCCAGGCCAGCGGCCTTGGCGCGCTTGGCAAGGTCGAACTTGCCGGCGGTGGCGCCGTTCTCGGCCTCAACACGCATCTCGAGGTTCTTCTTGGTGGAGGTGGTCACGACCTCGCCCAGGAGCTCGGCGAACTTGGAAGCATGCTCGGCCTCCTCGTAGGCGGCCTTCTCCCAGTACAGGCCGATCTCGGGGTAGCCCTCGCGGTGGGCAACGCGGGCCATGGCCAGGTACATACCGACCTCAGAGCACTCGCCCTCGAAATTGGCGCGCAGGTCCATGATGATGTCCTCGGTGACGCCCTCCTCGTGAGCAACGCCCACGATGTGCTCGGCGGCCCAGGTCATCTTGCCCTCCTCGACCTTGGTGAAGCGGTCGCCGGAGACGCCGCACTGGGGGCACTTGAAGTCAGCGGGCAGCTCCTCGCCGTCGAACTCCTCAACGAAACCGCAAACGGGGCAAACGAACTTCATGTTTGTTCTCCTTTGAACACAGGCGAATGCGCTCCTTGGGGCGAACCCGCGGTCGCGCTTTGACATCTGCATTATGGCACAGTTTCAGAATCATATGAGCCTAAAACGGAAACATATTAGGATTCATTCTCAAATAGTTCACAAATGAGCGAACGTGCAGTTCAAGGCCTTGGGGAGATGGTCGTGGAATGGCGATCGGCGTGTTGACGGGGAAGATGGAGCGTCTAAGTGTCCGTCCGAACAGGCCAAGAGCTGATTGTGCCCCTGCTTTTGTCTGGACGCTCAGGGAGGGGTGGCGGCGGGTGGTTCTGCAGCGGCAACATGGCGCGCGAAAAAGTTCTCAAACCCTCAAAAGGGGGTCACAAAATATGCGTTTCCGGGAAAATGGTCAAAATACCCTGATTGTGCGCTGAAAGCGGGGTCAAAACACTCGTGCATATTTTCTCGCGCGGGGCAATCCTGGGGTTTTGCCGATGGCGGCTGGAGGCAATGGTTGCCACGGCGCGTGGCTGGCCGGATCGGTTTTCTCAATTCTGGGCAAACGCGACTGCGCCACTGATTGCTCGGCGCACAATCGGGGTATTTTGACCACACCGAGCAAAACGTATCGGGCCGAGGGGGCGACGGTCATGAGCGTATGCATTTTTGGAGAGTCAGCGCTCGAATTTATGCGATCGAGCGGGCGATTAGCGCCGGAGTTTTTGGATAGGCCGCGCACGCAAAAGCTGGATGGCTGCGGCATATCGCCAAAAGCGATGTTTACGGACGACATGGAGCGCTTGGGTGTGAAAACGCGCCCCGTGCATATCCTGGTGTCCAAAGAGTCGGGCGCCCGTAGCCGCGACGACATCGTGTGCCACCGCAGTGCGGCGGAGTTACCACCTCGTTCGCTTATTTACGTGAATAGGGATGTCTTGGTGACGAGCCCGGCTCTGACATTTCTGCATCTTGCAACGGTTGACCTGCACAAGAAGCGGCAGCGCACCGTCGAGGAGCTGGCGCTGATCGGCCTCGAGCTGTGTGGAACCTACCTCCTCGATGATTCGTGGGATGGCCTTACCAACACGGCGAAGCCCCTGACTTCCGTCGAGCAGATCGCACGCGTGTTAGATGCGATGCCCGGAGCGCCGGGAATCGTCCGGGCCCGTGAGGCGCTTGAGCTGGTCAGCGACGGGTCCAACTCGCCCATGGAATCCGTTCTGTGCGCATTGCTTACCTGGCCGCGGCGACTCGGTGGTTATGCCCTCGGGCCCGTCTCGCTCAACCATCGCGTCTCAACCGCCGACGGGGACCGCTATGTGGACGTTGCATTCCCCGGTCATAAGGTCGGTCTCGAGTACAAGGGTCGCAAGTTCCATGCAATCGAGCAGGCCGGCCGCGATGACCGCAGGCAGAACAAGTTGGTGGGTTCGGGATGGACCATATTGAACGTCTGGTACGAGGACATTGTCGAAGAGCATCTATATAACCAGCTCGTCGCGGACGTTGCGCGTGCGATGGGCATTCGGCTGAGAATCCGCAGCGGCGGTTTCGATGCTCGTCGCAATGTGCTGCGCATGCAGCTCATCCCCGCATTCAAACAGTACGCTGCGGCGTTGGCGCGGTAGTTGGCCAAAATACAAGAACGCCGCCAATCGCGAGGTCGCGAGAGGCGGCGCGGGGTGAGATCCGTGCGTGGGCATGGGGCCCGTCTCCGGCGGGTCATCGGGGCGAAGGGCCGCCGCAAGACGAGGCCCGAGCGCGGTTACAGGATTTGCACCTGGCAGCTCGCCATGGTGGCGATCGCGGCGTCGTGCGCGGCGGGGGTGACGCCGGCGCACAGGGCGGGATTCACTGCGAGCGGGACCTCGGGCAGGTGCGCCTTGATGGTGAGGGCGTTGCTGACCACGCAGATGTCGGTGCATAGACCGCAGAGTTCGATGGAGTCGATGGGCGCGACGTTGTTTTGCGCGACAAGCCAGTGGGCGAGGTCGAGCGATCCGAACGAGGGCTTTTCGAACACGGGAGCGCTGCGGCGGGCGCGAATCGTTTCGAGGGTGGGTGCGAGTTCCCAGCCGGTCGTGCCGGTGATGCAGTGGGGAATGGGCAGATTGCGACCCTCTTGCGTGGCGGCGTAGTCGCTGCCGTGGGTGTCTTTGGTGAAAACGACCGTACCGTCGAAGCTGCTGGCGCGCTGGGCGACTGCTTCGACGATGGCCTGCGCCTCGGGCGTGCCCAGGGCGCCGTCGATGAAGTCATTTTGCATGTCGACGACGATGAGATAGGAGTTGGACATGGCGAGGGCTCCTTTGGTGAGTTGAGCTGGGACACATCTGAAATGCCGGCTGCCTGCCATTATATGCGGCGCTTTGGTATCCTGGCCATGACCTGTTGTATTTTGAAATGGTGTGAGCATGGCTAACGTCGAGGAACACGTGAATGCAACTGCTGAAAATGGCTTGAGTCGGCTCGATCTGGTTGGCGCTTCGGCCGGGGCGAGCGTTGAGTTCGATAGTCGTCCTCATTTCATTTCGAATTCGAAGACAACGGGCGACAACCTTCTGTCGGTGTTGCGTCGTCAGTTCGCGGATCTGGGGGAGAACGACACATTCGACTTCTGCGTCGCATTCGTTTCCGAGGGCGGCCTGACGTGTCTGGTGCAGATGCTCTCGGAGTTGAAGGCCCGGGGCATCAAAGGACGACTGCTCACCTCGACGTACCTTAACTTCAACAGCCCCGATGTGTATCGAAAGCTCTTGACGTATGACAATATCGAGACGCGCGTTTACCAGCAGAATCTGCATGCCAAGGGCTATATGTTCAATAGGTCTGGCCTGAACACCGTGATCGTGGGCAGCTCAAACCTGACGGACCGAGCACTGACCTGCAATCAGGAGTGGAATGTCCTCTTCCGTTCTTATGGTGCGGATGGTGCGGTCGGAGATTTGAAGCGCGAGTTCGAGCTGCTTTGGAATTGCTCGGAGACGGCGCCCCTTACCGAAACGTGGATCAGCCATTATCGTGAGTACATTTCAACCGCAATGGCACCCCGTCCTAAGGGCAAGGCCGCTTTTTCGGACGGCAGCACCATTGCCGTTCTCGGAGAGAACGAGGCTTCGAGTAAAAAGATCAAGCCGAATAAAATGCAGGAGAAGGCGCTTGAGGCCCTTGCTGCTCTGCACGAGCGACGTGATCCTCGCGCTCTGCTCGTTTCGGCAACGGGTACCGGAAAGACGTACCTCTCGGCCTTTGATGTGAAGGCGGCGGCCCCGGTCCGTGTCCTGTTTCTGGCGCACAGGAAGCGTATCCTCACCGCATCAATGGCGAGCTACAAAAAGTTGTTGGGGGATAACTACACGTACGGCTTGTATAGGGCCGGTGGCGATGGAACCGAGTTCACCTGCACCTTTGCGATGTGTTCGACCATCTGTGGTTATCTCGACAAAATCGATGCCGAGCTGTTCGACTACATCGTCATTGATGAAGCCCATCGCGTGGGGGCGAAGGGCTACCAGCGCATTCTTGAGCACTTTAAACCAAAGTTTTGCTTGGGCATGACGGCGACCCCCAACCGAACCGACGGCTATGACGTCTTCGCCCTGTTCAACCATGTGATCGCCTACCAGATCACCTTGCAAGACGCTTTGCGCGAGGACATGCTCGCGCCGTTTCACTACTTTGGTATCGCCGACCTTGCCATCGACGAGGAAGAGCAGAGTGACTTCACGCTGTTTTCCAAGCTCACGAGCGAGGCTCGCGTGAACCACATCATCGATAAGATCGAGGAGTACTCGGTCAAGAAAGATGGCAGGAAGGGCCTGGTGTTCTGCAGCAGGCTGGAGGAGGCGCGTGAGCTGGCGAAGCAGTTCACCCAACGCGGATACAAATCGGAAGCGATTGACGGCAACGATAGCAATGCGGAACGAGATGAGGTGATCCGCAAGCTTGAAAGCGGCGAGCTTGAGTACATCTTTTCGGTGAACATTCTGAACGAAGGCGTCGACATCCCTGCGGTCAACCAGATCATCATGTTGCGCCGGACGGAGTCTTCCATCGTGTTCGTGCAGCAGCTTGGTCGTGGCTTGCGTAAGGCTGATAACAAGGAAAGCACGCTGGTTCTCGACTTCATTGGAAATTACCAGCAGAACTTCTTGATTCCCGTGGCCTTGTCGGGCGATAAGACCTACAACAAGGATCGTTTGCGCGCGATCGTAAAAGAGGGGAGCACGGTTATTCCTGGCGCCTCTACCGTGAGCTTCGACCGCGTGTCGGAGGGACGAATTTACCAGGCAATCGATCAGGGCGATTTTACCGCTGCTCGGTTTTTGAAGGACGAGTACCTTGGGCTGCGCCAGATGCTCGGCGCGATTCCCTCGTTGCTCGATTTCGATCGCAACGGATCGATCGACCCATTGCTCATCTTTAATAAATATGACTCTTATCACGGTTTTCTGTCTCGATATGAAAAGGCGTACGACGTCACATTCAGCGAGGCGCAGGAGAACATTCTCAAATTCGTTTCAAAGAAGCTCGCGAACGGTAAGCGCGCCGATGAACTGTATCTGTTGCGTGCGCTTCTTGCACGGGATGGGGCTTTTGCTGTTGTCGGTGGCGGCAAGCAGCCGAGTGCGGAGAGCTCTGTTGGCACGAGAGTGGCAGCTCTGAAGTCCGCAACGAATGTGCTTAACGGTGGCTTTTCTTCGCCGAATTGGTTCGTATCGCTCGTCGAGGAGGGGGCCGATGGTGTCCTTCGCTGGACGGATGCGGCCCGTGCAAGTCTGCTGGATCCGGAGTTCAGGCGACAGTTGAATGAGGTCGTCGAATTCGGTATTCATCGCCATGAGGAACTTTACGCGCAGACATATCGGGATACGAGCTTCGTGTTGAACGCGAAGTATACCTATGAGGAGGTATGTCGCCTGCTCGGATGGGATCGAAGCGAAACGCCGCAAAACATCGGCGGTTATATGTACAACGAGAAGACGAATACGTTCCCGGTGTTCATCAACTACGATAAAGCGCCCGACATCAGCGACACCATCAAATACGAGGATCGTTTTGTCTCGGATTGCGAGCTCATCGGCATCTCGAAAAAGAGACGAACGCTTGCATCGAAGGATATTCAGCGGCTCATGGCATGGCCGGGTAACGGCATGAAAATCTATCTGTTTGTTCGCAAGAACACGAACGACAAAGGAAGTAAGGAGTTTTATTTCCTCGGCCAGATGCACCCGACGGGGCATTTTGTGCAGACGATGACGATCGCGAACGAGAACGCCGTCGAAATCGGCTATCAGTTGGAAACGCCCGTCAGGCGCGATATCTATGAGTACATCACGAGCGTGTTTGTTGAGGGCGACGAGGCATAAAGTCGGGGGCTCTATGCCAGGCTTGCCTCGATCGCCTCTACCACCTTGATGTCGGCCGGAAGCCAATCGACCGACCAGAGGTTGTCGAGGGGCAGCCACTTCATGTCTTCGTGCTCGGTATCGACAATGGTGCCGGAAACAATCGAGCAGGCGAAGCAATCCATCGAAAGATGGAAGGTGTCGTAGTCGTGCTCGGCAGTGTAGAGGTGACGTGCGACCTCGATATCGACGCTCAGCTCTTCTTTGATCTCGCGGATGCAGGCCTGCTCAGCAGTCTCATTGGGTTCGAGTTTGCCGCCGGGAAACTCCCAGCCGCCCTTGAACTCGCCATATCCGCGCTGGCAGGCGAGGACCTTATTGCCGTTTAAGATGATTGCTGCTGCTACGTGGATGGTTTTCATGAGGATGCTCCAGGGGTCGAGAACTTTTCGCACCGATTATAGGGCGTCTTAGATTGCTTGAGGTGTGGTCGATATAGTTTTGTCCGCACGGGGCCGTACCTTTGGGTCGTAATGAGGGGCACGTATGGAGTCGTGCGCCCCGGCGATCGAAAGGGGTCAATCATGTACGAACCGTCACGCAACTTATTCTTATTTCATATCGCCGGGTTTCAACACCACGATGGCGCGTTAGTCTTGGGCGATCTCAAGGCCGGTAACGCGCTGGAGCTCGTGCCCGAGCGCAGCCCTTGGCACCATGTCCGCGCCGCCGTGTTCGTGCGCGACGCAAGGTGAGGCGAGATGGACTTCGTTTCGAGTGCCGCACGGACAAATGTCATAGCGACGATATCATATCCCGCAAAACTCTGCGACCAGATCGTTGCGGCCGAAAGCATCTTTTAGCACCAGGGTGCCGAGTGATTTTTCGTATTTCACCGCCAAGCCATCCCAGGGCAGTCCATCCCAAGTTTTCTTTCCAATCCCAATTACTAGAATTGGGCAGGTCCCCAGGTCGCCACGTAAAATGCGCTCGCGCGCTTTTTCAAAATTTGCCGTAGTTGTTGTGCGGTAATCCACGGTTTGTTTTTCCGAGGCGAAATCAGGCTCGATCTCAATGAATTCTGCCCACGCCTCATCCGCAATTACGCGAGTCTCTTCATGCATTCGAGTAATAAGGATTGCTAGATCAATAAGGCCCTCATTGTGCCAGGCGCGATAAGCGGAGAAATCTCGGTCAAGATTGCCATCTTTGGGATTCCATTCCACATCTAATGCGATGCGACCCTTTACGTTGTCGACAGAATATCCTTGTTGATATGTTTCCGATACCAGATGATTGTTCGCATTTTCACCCAAGGGATCTTCGGCAACGGTCGGAGCGTTCTGCCCCTGAAAAATGAAAGCCCTTTTATAGAGGTCAATTCTTGCCTCAATCCAGCCTCGGTCGGAGAAGGCTCCGTCAAGAATGATCGGAATTGGCCCGCGATTTCCCCCTTTCG
Organism: Collinsella intestinalis DSM 13280; assembly: GCF_000156175.1. Lineage (GTDB taxonomy): Bacteria > Actinomycetota > Coriobacteriia > Coriobacteriales > Coriobacteriaceae > Collinsella > Collinsella intestinalis. Next base: position 271,579 of record NZ_GG692711.1, on the reverse strand, counting down.
TTAAAAGCAGGCGTGAGCTTAAGACGAAGTCGTTTAACACCTCGATAATGTCATTTAGTTCCAACGGGCAGACAGCTTCTGCAATTTTGCTCGCGGAGCCCGTTTCCATAAAGGTGTATTTATCTAAAATGTTTGCAGGGAAAACCTCGTTATATGTGTTTGTCTCAACCATGTTCAATCCAATCGCCCTAAGTTCTAACATAAATAGATCTAAAATAAGATCTATTTATGTTAGAATATCCTCATCTGAACCGAAGGAGTGTGTCCTGTATGAATTATGAACCGCTGCCGACCGTTGAAGGTGGTTTTTCTACGGTATTATCGGATCCACCTTGGAGATTTCAAAACAGGACCGGGAAGGTTGCGCCTGAACACAAGAGGTTGGGAAGGTATGCCACCATGTCCTTGGAAGAAATCAAAATGCTGCCCGTGTCTAGCGTGACGGCAGAAAATGCCCACCTCTACTTATGGGTTCCAAACGCCCTTCTTCCCGAAGGCATTGAAGTTATGGAGGCCTGGGGATTTCGGTATGTTAGCAATATAGTCTGGGCCAAGCGACGTAAGGACGGTGGACCAGACGGTCGTGGGGTCGGCTTCTACTTTAGAAATGTGACTGAACTTCTATTATTTGGCGTCAAGGGTCACATGAGGACTCTGGCGCCTGGTCGGAGTCAGGTCAATATGATTGAAACGCGAAAACGAGAGCATAGCAGAAAGCCCGATGAGCAGTATGAACTAATCGAGTCGTGCTCCCCGGGTCCGTATCTTGAAATGTTTGCAAGATACCCACGCGAACACTGGGCCGTCTGGGGTAATGAGTCTGATCCGGATGTTGTTCCGCAGGGAAAGGTTTATAAGGGATACGAGGGCGGTCCTATACTGCCCGAGCTGAGCCCAAACGAACGGCTCCCTAAAGAAGTTTCAGTCAAAGTTGCAATTGCGCTTAGAAGGGAGTACGAGTCCGGGGCATCAATCAGCAGCTTGGCAGCCGAGCATTCTTATTCGATCCAACGCGTTCGCACTCTTCTTATATCTGCGGGAACGGAGTTAAGAAAGCGCGGGCCGAAGAAGGCTCTGTAGAGTTTGTATGTTGCAAGGGCATGAACGCTCCTTCGGGTTGGGTATTGAGTACATGGGTAGCTTCAGATCTCGATGGATGCTGAGAAATATCTAGGCAAGGCGCTTCGCTGTACGCTCGTTTAACGATGTTGCTCGTTAACGTTGATTGGCTAGTAAGAGCGTCGCAGAGCCTCCTGTTCGGCAAACATGAAAAGACTCGAGAACTGTTCGAGAGTGCCTAGCTCATAATTGTCAAATCTCGCAGAGCGATGACCGCTTACATCGCCGCAGGCTTGGTCGAGCTGCTGCACCAATGTTCTTCTACGGGTACGGCTCCGCTTTCGAGTGCCGCGTGCTGCAAGTCGTGCCCGAGCGCAGCCCTTGGCACCAAGTCCGCGCCGCCGTGTTTGTGCGGGACGCGCTCTAGAATGGCGGCATGGTTCCCCCTGCATTCCCATGGAGGTGCGCATAACGCTATCCCTGTATATCGTGCCAGTGGTTCGCGACCGCGAGCGATATCGCGACCTGCTTCTGCTCGCCGATGAGCAGTGGGGCATGGTCGAGCGCTATCTCCATCGAGGCGAGATATTCATTGCGTTTGAGCGGGGCGATTGCGCCTGTGCATCACCTGCTGCCCCCTGTTTCGCCTCTGCAGGCGAGGACGACCCCGACGTATCGGTCCGTCCGGAGGAGGCGCTCGGGTGCATGGTGGTGACTGACGAAGGCTTTGATGAACGGGGGCACCGCGTCGCCGAGGTCAAGAGCCTCGCCGTCTTACCTGCGAGCCGGCGCCGCAGCGCGGGTCGCGCCCTTCTTGATTTTGCGGCGGCGCGCTATTCGTCGACGCACGACGTCTGCAGGTTGGAACGGGTGACAGCTCTCTCATCGTGCCATTTAACGAGGCATGCGGCTTTGTGCGGTCGCATATGCTGTCCAACTTCTTCATCGACAACTACGACCATCCGATTTTTGAAGCCGGGGTTCAGCCCAGGGGCATGGTGTATCTGCAAAAAGAGTTGTAGGGGGCTTCGAGCTGCACGGTATCAGCTGGATGGTAGCATTCGCAAGACGAGGGGTGTGTCGAGCCGAAGCACCCGCCCGCCCGAAGTTTTGTCCGGGTGGGCGGTTATAGTTTGGAGCATGAGGAGCGGGCCCGAAGAATTCTTCGGGCATACGAGCGAGGAGCGCATATGAACCAGATCACGTGCCCCAAGTGCGGGACGGTCATCAATCTCGATGAGAGCGATTACGAGGGTATCGTTCGCAAAGTGCGCGACGACCAGTTTGTCCATGAGGTGGAGGAGCGTGCCGCCTCGCTGCGTCGCGAGCACGAGCAAGCCCTCGAGCTTGCCCGTTCTCAGGCCAAGGCCGAGCTCGACCGCGTGATGGCCGCCCAAAAGGCGGAGCTCCAGGAGGCACTCGCCCGTAGCTCGGCTGAGCTGCAGGAGGTCAAGGCTCGCAGTGCGTCAGAGCTGCAGGAGGCCCGTGCTGCCAGCGCCGCGGCCCTGCAGCAGGCCCAGTCTGCCGGAGCCGCTCAGCTCGCAAAGGAGCAGAGCGAGCGTGCGGCCGAGCTCATGCGCGTCCGCGCCGAGGCGGATGCTCGTGTCGCCGAGCTCTCTGCCAAGCTCGAGTCCGCCGTTGAGGAGCGCGAGTCTGCGGTGAGGGTCGCCGCCCAGCGCGAGCGCATGGTTGCCCAGCAGGATGCCGCCGATCAAAAGGAGGAGCTCCGCGAACAGCTTGCCGCGCGCGATGCGCAGATCGCCTCGCTCAAGGCCCAGTTGGATGCCGGCGCCACTCAGCGCGATCTTGCGGTGACGCAGGCGGTGACCGAGGCGCGTACGACATTTGAGGAGGAGCGCGCCAAGCTCGCTCGTGATCTGGACGCCGCCCGCTTCGAGCTCTCCCATGAGCAGGAGGTCCGCGCCGCCGAGAAGCAGCAAATCGAGACCGCCCACACACTCGAGATCGAGCAGGCCCGCAAGAGCGCTCAGGACCTCATCCGCTACAAGGACGAGGAGATCGAGCGTCTGCGCGATATGAAGGCGCGCCTTTCCACCAAGATGGTGGGCGAGACCCTCGAGCAGCACTGCGAGACCCAGTTCAACCAACTGCGCGCCACGGCGTTTCCGCACGCCTACTTCGAGAAGGACAACGACGCTTCCGACGGCACCAAAGGCGACTTCATCTTCCGCGAGTGCGATGAGGCCGGTAACGAGATCGTCTCGATCATGTTCGAGATGAAGAACGAGAACGACACCACGGCCACCAAGCACAAGAACGAGGACTTCTTCAAGAAGCTCGATTCGGACCGCAAGAAGAAGGGCTGCGAGTACGCGGTGCTGGTCACCCTGCTTGAGCCGGAGAGCGAGCTGTACAACACGGGCATCGTGGACGTGAGCTATCGCTACGAGAAGATGTACGTGATCCGCCCGCAGTTCTTCATTCCCATGATCACGCTGCTGCGTAACGCCGCCATGAACGCGCTTGCCTACAAGCAGGAGCTCGAGCTCGTACGCCAGCAAAACATCGATGTCACGGAGTTTGAGGAAAAGCTGCTGGGATTCCAGGAGGGCTTCAACCGCAACTACGATCTGGCAAGCCGCAAGTTCCAGACGGCTATCGACGAGATCGACACCACCATCAAACACCTGCAGAAGGTCAAGGACAACCTGATCTCGAGCGAGAACAACCTGCGCTTGGCGAACGACAAGGCCCAGGGGCTCAGCATCCGCAAGCTTACCTGGGGTAACAAAACCATGAAGGCGAAGTTCGACGAGGCTCGCGAGGAGGCGGAGCGCGCTGCCCGCGAGGGCGTCACCGTCGAGGAGGCGCCGGGCGCCGAGCCCGATCTTGCGGATGGCTGCGAGGTGTAGCGGGCGATGGGGAAGAGTGAGACGCGTGTGACAGCCGATGCGCTGAAGCGCAAGCGCGAGCGCGAGCAGGAAATCGTAAGCCAGATGATCGCCTTGTACTGCAAGGGCAATCATTCCGCGCATCGTTCGGCGCCGCTGCGAGAGCGGGGCGGCGAGATGCAGCAGGTGCAGGAGGGGGCGGCCCTTCGGGAGCGGGACTCTGGGGAGCAGCGGGACCTCTGCCCCGAATGCGCCGAGCTCGAGGCGTATGCCCACGCGCGCAGCGAGCGCTGCCCGTTCATGGAAGAGAAGACGTTCTGCTCGAATTGTACGGTGCACTGCTACCGGCCCGAGATGCGCGAGCGCATCCGCACGGTGATGCGGTACGCGGGTCCGCGCATGCTCTTCCATCACCCCGTGATGGCGATACGCCATATGCTCGAGTCGCAACGCGAGCGACGGCGTGTCCGCTCATCACGATAGGAGAAGCAATCTGGTCTCGAGCGAGAACAACCTACGTCTGGCGAACAGCAAGGCCCAGGGGCTCGGCATCTGCAAACTCACGCGGAGCAACCCCACCATGAGGGCCGCGTTTGCCGAGGCACGAGAGGAGTGTGCGCCCCCGGACGTCTACGCGTCCCGCTTGGGCGTGAGCGCAAAGGTCATCACGAGGAGCAACGCAGTGAAGGCGACGACGAACGGCCAGCGCGTGGGATCTGAGATGCTCGACAGGCCGATGGCGAGCGAGCTGGCGAGTGCGATGGCCGGCGCTGCGGCACGGCGGGCGCGCGTGAGCGCAGGGGCATCCTCGCACAGCGCCCCACGCAGGGCCTCGATGTAGTACAGCGGCAGGATCAGCATGGTCATTGCCACCACGACCTCGGAGATGTCGCCGTTGGGAAGCAGCCCAAGAGTGCTCACCACCGTGTGCACCCCTACCCAGAGCAACGTGGTGACGAGCGCGATCATGGCGCTCACCACCGGGAAGCGCAGGGTCGGGTTCATGCGGCTCACGATGTGCTCGAACGGCATCATGTGGTGAAGTGCCAGGGACTGGGGCATGCGCAGGGTTGCGAGCACCATGCCGTTGGCGCCTCCGAGAACGGCGATGAAGGCGATGACGTTGGGCAGCGCACCGGCTTGCTCGCCAAAGAGCTTGACGAACATGAGCGAGAGGCTGGCGTCGCCCGCCTCGATGACGGTTTGCGGGCCGAGGAAGCACGAGATGCCCACGAAGTACCCCAGATAGAGCACGAGGATGATGATGGGCGCGGCGACGAGGGCGCGGGGCAGGTTGCGCCGTGCGTCCTTAAGCTCGGGGGCGATGCTCACCGCGGAGCTCCAGCCGTCGAAGGCAAAGGCGATGGGCGCAGCGGCGGCGATCCAGACGGTGCCGGCTGCAGGGGCGGCGGCGATGTCGGAGCTCAGCTGAGCGACCGGGTCGTTCACCATGAGGCCGATCACGCCTACAAGCACCAGCGGCAGAGCCTTGGCCAGCGTGGTGAGATTTTGGAAGTAGCCGCTCAAGGTGGGCCACAGGATGTTCCACGCGGTGCAAGCCAACAGGAAGACCAGGCCGATGCTCATCTGCCAGGCAAACGTTCCGGGCAGGTTGAAGGTCATGCACGCGTACACGCCCACAACCCAGCTGAGCACGGAGCAGACGACGGGCATGTACAGAAAGGTGAAGTTCCAGCCGATGAACGCGGCACGGCGCGGGCCCAGGAATTCCTCCGCGTAGGCGATCAGGCCCCCGTGGCCGGTGGTGCGCGCGGCAAAGCGGGCCAGGGTGAGGCCGCCGAAGACGATGGTCGTGGCGGCGAGCAGCATCATGGCGACGCCGAGCGCGACGTTGCCGCCGGTGGCGATGAGGATGTTGTCGGACTTGAAGAAGATACCGGAGCCGATGCAGATACCCACGATCAGGCAGATCGCGGTGAACAGCGAGTAGCGCTTCACCGGGGCGGCATCGGCGTTGGCGGCGCCGCCTTCGGTGGCGGACTTGGAGGAAGAGGTCATGGTTTCCTATCCCAGGCGTCGCATGCGGACGCTCATGTCGATGGGCTTGGCAGTGAAGGGCGCGGTGGTGGCGAGTCCGTCCACGCCGGTGGCGGCGTATTCCCCCGCGTTTTCGGGGTTGACGCCTCCGGCGGCGATGATGGTGAGGCGCGGGTCGAGCGCGCGCAGGTTGCCCACCAGTTCGGCCAGCTCGTCGACCGCGACCTTGTCGAGCTGGACGCCGTCGACGCCGGCCCAGGCAACGGCCCCGCGCGAGGCGGCGCAGGCGCGTGTGCAGGC
>NZ_GG692711.1:225319-265270 GCF_000156175.1 Collinsella intestinalis DSM 13280 | reverse complement strand
CGAGCGCCTGCTCGGCGTTCACCTCGACGAACAGCTTCTTCTCGATGCAGCGTGAACGGATTTGGGGTAGCTGTTCGATGAGCGCGTCGATCCCGCCCATGAACGAGAGGTGATGGTCGAATACGAGTACGGTCTCGGACAGGCCCAAGCGGTGGGGGAACGCCCCGCCCGCGATGGTGGCCTCAACGAGGAGGTCCTTCACGCCCGGCATGCTCTTTCGCGTGGTGAGGACCTCGCAGGACGGGTTGGCGGCATGCGCGGCGTAGACCATCGCACGGGTCTTGGTGGCCACGGCGGAAAGATGGTCGAAGACGTTGAGGCAGACCTTCCAGGCCTGATGGAGCTGGGCGGCGGTCCCGCCGATCGTCATGAACGACTGCCCGGCCTCGAGCGCCGTACCGTCGGGCAGGATGTTGGTGACGACGCATCCGAGTTTGGTGGCGATGCGCGACGCGACCTCGCCTCCGGCGAGCACGCAGGCCTCGCGGGTGAAGTATTCCATGGCGCCGGCTTGAGTGCCGGCGCCCAGGATATGGCTGGTCAGGTCGATATAAGGCACGTCTTCGGCGATTAGCTCGTCGATGCGCGCGTCGGATAGGGTGACCATCGGTCCTCCTTTTGAAGATTTCTACGGTGGAAATCGTATCATCACCGCACGATTCTCCTGCATCTATCACGCGGAAAAGGCATAATGCTGTGTAATATATGACGTCCCGCCTACAAGACGTCCCGTCGCGCTCGCTGCGCGTGCCCTTGAAAGGAGACCCATGGATCTGAACAAGCGCCCCGACGACATGGTCCGTATCACCACCCCTGAGCTTGCTCAGGCCTTCATCGCCGAGCAGGTCGCCGCCTGCCGCGAGCAAATCGGTGATAAGAAAGCCCTTCTGGCCCTGTCCGGCGGTGTCGACTCCTCCGTGGTCGCCGCGCTGCTGATCAAGGCCATCGGCAAGCAGTTCATCTGCGTGCACGTGAACCACGGCCTCATGCGTAAGGGCGAGTCCGAGCAGGTCGTCGACGTGTTCCGCAACCAGCTCGACGCCAACCTCGTCTACGTCGACGCCATCGACCGCTTCCTGTCCCTGCTCGACGGCGTTGCCGAGCCCGAGGCCAAGCGCAAGATCATCGGCGCCGAGTTCATCCGCGTGTTTGAGGAGGAGGCCCGCAAGGTGGGCGACGAGGTTTCCTTCCTCGCTCAGGGCACCATCTACCCCGATATCCTCGAGTCCGACGGCGTGAAGGCCCACCACAACGTGGGCGGTCTGCCCGATGACCTGCAGTTCGAGCTCTGCGAGCCCGTCCGCCTGCTGTACAAGGACGAGGTCCGCGTGGTTGGTCGCGAGCTCGGCTTGCCCGAGAGCATGGTCGAGCGCCAGCCTTTCCCGGGCCCCGGCCTGGGCGTGCGCTGCCTCGGCGCCATCACCCGCGATCGCCTGGAGGCCCTGCGTGAGGCCGACGCGATCCTGCGCGAGGAGTTCGCCGCGGCCGGCCTCGAGGGCAAGGTTTGGCAGTACTTCGTGTCCGTGCCCGACTTCCGCGTTACCGGCGTGAAGGACGACAAGCGCCTCTACGAGTGGCCGGCGTTCATCCGCGCCGTCAACACGGTCGACGCTATGACCGCCGAGGTGCCCGAGCTCGACTGGGCGCTCCTCAAGAAGATCGGCGACCGCATCGCCTCCGAGGTCGCGGGCATCTGTCGTGTCCTGTACGACCTCACCCCGAAGCCCTGCGGGACCATCGAATTCGAGTAATCGGGTAATCGGGGGCAGGCGCAAGTTGGTCCCCATGAGGGCTGACGATAATTCAAGCTCGAGCCCTCCCGAATCCGGCTGTTGTTGATGCAGGGGGTTCCGCTCGCGATGAGCGGAACCCCCTGTTCGCTTTTGAAGGGTAGTTCTGCCGCAGTTTTCGGTGACCTTGAAGGTAGACGAAAAAACGACAAGCGTTCTACCTGCGACTTTGTCGGGACGTAATCGTCGTCTACTCACGAGGTGCTCGAAAACCGCGGCAGAACTTCGAATGGGTCTCTTTTTCGCTTGTGAAAAATCAATTGCTCTCAATTCGAGGGCCCTTCCGTGGCGATGATGACGCGACAGGGCCGGTCCCATATGGGATCGGCCCTGTTTACTCGACTGGTGATTGTGCTACACAAAGCTGATCTGCAGCTTTTTGCCGAGACCGTGGGCTATTTTGGAAAGCGTCGCCACCGAAGGATTGCCATTGCCATTTTCCAGTCTACAGAGATTGGCCGCCTTCATGCCGCAGCGGTCGGCCAGTTCCTTTTGGGTCAGCCCTGCGGCGATGCGCGCCTTCACGATGCTTTTCATGACTTCACGTTCGGTTTCCTGAGCACTCCATTCATGACGGAAGGCGGGGTCTTTGAGAGACTCATCAAGATGTTCCCTAAAGCCGGTCATTGTGTGACCTCCAGATCTCCCTGAACTTCTTTGCACGCTCTATTTCTTTTCTTGGCGTTCGCTGAGTCTTTTTCACGAAACCGTTGGTGACGATAGCGCGATTGCCAACAAAGAAGAAATAGAGGAGGCGGGTGATGTTCGAGCCTTGGGGTGTTCTCAGCTCGAAGATGCCATCCTCGAGATGCCGGGCAAATGGCATCGGTAGCCGTTCGCCATATTCTTCCAAAAGGAGCAGCCTCCCGAAAACTTTGGCTCTCATCTTTGGGTCGAGTCCATCGATGAACTCCTTTGCAGGTTGCCGTCCTTGATCGTCTTCGAAATACTGGACCTCCATTGCCATCTTACTCCTAAACTTATCACATATGATAATAATTGGCAAAACATACTATTTGAGACGAACACCTGTTCTAATTCTATAAGAACATATGTTCGTATACAAGTAGGCAATCAAATTGTGATTTCCAGTGAGAGGGAGTCTGGATCAATGGGGTGAGATCGAATAGACATTGCAGCATATTGTTCACCTTTGGCGTGTCTTTAGGGTCCCGCCTTTAATCTCCCAGGTGATGCTTGTGCACTCTCGCAGGAACGCATGGTCGTGGCTCACCAACAGCAGCGCGCCGCCGAACTGCGCGAGCGCCCGTTCGAGCGCCTCGACCGAGTGCAGGTCGAGGTGGTTGGTGGGTTCGTCCATGATGATGAGCGCGGGCGCGTCCAGCAGGCCGCGGGCAATCATCAGTTTTCGCAACTCACCGGGGCTGGTTGCAGCGCCTTCCATGATGCGGTCGGGTTCTGAGTTCAGCTGCGCCACGCAGCTGAATACATGTCCGCAGTCGGTAGGGGAGAGGGAGCGGACCTCTTCGAGTATCTGCGACCGTTGCTCCCGACTCGGCTCTTGGGGGATGTCGAGGACCGAAAGCCGTCGGCCTCCTTTGGCACCATCGCACGCGAGCAGCTCGCGTATGTGGTCGAGAAGTGTGGTTTTGCCTGCGCCGTTGTGTCCTATGATGCCGATGTGCTCGGTGTTTCCCACAAAGATCTCGGGTAGCTCGAGGGTTCCCGCCCCGCATGGGATACTGCCCGCGGGTATGTGAAGCACGGTTTTGCGAGCGCTGGGTTCGGCATCCAGGAACAGGTTGCCGTCATAGCGTTTGGGCGCATATGCCGCATGGACTCTGGCCTGGGCGCTTGCCATACGCCCGTCCATCTGTCGCAGCAGCTTGCCTCGGGCCCCGTCCTGGCCCGAGACGATTGCGAGATCGATCTTGGCGCGGGCGCTTTTATCCTTGGGGTCGAGCCCTCGTTTCGAACGCCTGGCATCCGCCCTCGCAGCCTCCTGGGCACGCTGCTCGCGCTCAGCGGAAAGGCGCGCGAGATGATCCTTCGCCCTCTTTCGTTCGTCTATCGCGGTCATTCGCTCGCGTTCCGCCTGGCTGCTTGCTTGCGAGTATCCGCCGGGGCGGATGACGATGTGAGTCTCCCCGCGGGGCCCACTTGCCTCGAACGACGCGCAGCGCGATGCGAGCGCATCCAGCAGCCCGCGGTCGTGACTCACGAGGATGCCGACGCCGGTGAAGCTGGCCAGCAGTCCTGTCAGTTGGGCACGGGCCTCGCAATCGAGGTGATTGGTCGGCTCATCCACTGCGAGCACATCGGGTCGCTGCCAGAGCGAGCAGGCGATCTGCAGTTTCTTGCGCTCACCGAAGCTGAGCTCGTCCCAGCGCCAGGGCATGTCATCGGTGAGACTCAGGCGTTTGCGGAGGCTGCGGGCCTCGCGGCCAAAGTCGAGCGCAAAGTCCGCCAGGATCGTGGGCGCTTCGTCTGCCTCCTGTGGGCAGTAGGCGGCGAGCAGATTGCCCGAAACCGTTCCCGAGTCGGGTTTCAGAAGGCCGCAGGCGATTTTGGCGAGCGTGGACTTGCCGCAGCCGTTGTCGCCCAAAAGCCCGGTCCAGCCTTGCGGGAAGGCAATGGTCGCGTTATTCAAAATGGGGTCTTGCGCTGCGGGGTGCGTGTAGGTCACACGCGAGAGTGCGAGCTGCATAAAGACATCCCCTCCTTGTTTGATCGGAGGCCAACAGAATCGTTGAGGTGGATGTCTAAAAGCGCATGGTCGCCTTGTCTCTTCGCGGTGGTGCCCTCGCATGGGGCCCGAATCCATCGGGCGGGCGAGGGTGAGTGTAGCACGGCCGAAGCCGACGGTCCATCGCCTTGCCGGCGGGTGTGGGATGGTTGGGTGCCCGATGCCCGGCAAGCGTCTGCCGTTCGATTGGCTGATGTCTGAATGCGCTGTCTACTCCTCTGGATCCTCCCATGCGCGGTAGGCGATGCTCTGTCCGAGCAGTGCGGCGATTGCATCGAGGACATCGTGGTCGAGCTGGTAGTGCATCCAACGGCCGTCCTTGCGGGCACGGACGATCCCCGCATCTCGGAGCGCCGCCATGTGATGGGAGAGCGTGGGCTGCGAGATCTCGAGCTCCGAGAGGAGGTTGCAGGCGCACTGCTCCTCGCCGTCCCATAGCAGCTCGACGATGCGGAGCCGGTTGGGGTCGCCCAGCGCCTTGAGGTTCGATGCGAGCCGCTCGCGGTCGAACTCGCCGGCCACGATGCGGGCTCGGAGTCCGATGACGCGTTGCTGGATGGCGCGCATCGTGCGGAGGAACGCATCGTCGCCTTTGCCGGTTGGATCTTCCAGTCCCCAGTCCTCACGGTACATCGCCGGTAGGGAGGGGCATTCAACGCCGCACCCCATGGTGATGAGGATGTCGACATCGGGCAGGCAGGTCAGGGATTTGGGCTCGAGGGAGGCAACGTCGAATTCGTATTCGCTTGCCAATAGACGCGCGGCATCGGGATTGACGATCTTCGCTGGGTGCGTTCCCGCGGAGCGGGCGAGCATGACGTCATCTGCGAATCGGCGCGCCATCGCCTCTGCGATCTGGCTCCGACAGCCGTTGTGCGTGCAGACGAATGCCACGACTGGCTTGCCCATATCCTGACCCTCCTATATCTACCTGCAATTACTCAATATTGATACATATCGATATGATAACATATCGACAGATGTCGATACTTGAGCGGAAAGGCGGGCCACATGGCGAGCTCAGACGACAGTACATGGGTTCACGAGGTGTGCTTGGCGTGGCGGGGCGAAGATCCCGCGGCGCTGTTGGAGGCGCTTATGTCCGATGAGCGCTGTGCGGCGTTTGGGCCCGTGCATCATTTCCTGGTCGGCGCCTCGCTCCTCGCCTGCGCATGGCAGACCGCCCACCATGATGGTGCCGGCCTTTCCGAGGCGTTGGCCGAACTCGACTCCCGTGCGGCATGTGTGCCGGGAGCTACATGTGCGAAGTGGGGTGTGTGCGGGGCGGCGGCTTCGTGCGGTATGGCATTCGCCGTTCTAGCCGGCAATGCGCCCCTGCGCCGCGAGGGTTGGAGCGAGGGCCAGCTGATGGTCTCGGAGATCCTGGGCGCTATCGCCCGGGCGGGATCGCCTCGTTGTTGCAAGCGAGATTCGCGCATCGCCGTTCGCACGGCCGTCCCATGGTTTAACGACAATTTTGGGTTGCGTCTCAAGGTCGGTGAGCAGGTGCCGGAGTGCGCCGTGGCGTCGTTGAACAAGGCGTGTCTCGGAAGCGAATGCCCTTACCACGCTTAAGTTCAAGAGGGCCGTGGGCGGCGTCTGAGTGCCGGTGGCTTGCGTCTCTCGTCCGAGCGATGGTCGCGCGCTTCTACCTCGGATGGCTTGTGAGGTGCCATCCATTGCAGTAGGGGCAGCGGTAGGCTGAAAGGCCCCGGCGCCCGTGCTCGGCGCATGCGGCTATAGCGTTCTCCGCTTCCGCTTTGCTCGAGTAGCGGTTCTTGGACTCGCAGGCTTTGCGTCGGAGCGCGGCCTCGTGTTCGGCATCGAGACGATCCTCGCGTTCCCGCTCGCGTGTGAACAGGTCGCCCATGGCGCATCCGTCGAACCCGGCCTCAAATGCCGCGCGCTGCTTGGCGCGCGCCGATCTTTTGTTGCTTGCCACAGAGCCCTCCGTTCATCGAAAACAGGGCCGAGCGCGAATGTGCGCTCGGCCCGAGACAGTCGAGATGGCCCATCTAATGATGGCAGGCGTGCTCAGGCCCCATGGCCTCGAGCTGGCCGGCGGCGACGCGCTCAGCGGCGGCGCCCACGGTGGGGGATTCGGCGTCGTGCAAGACGGTGATGCCGGCGGCGGCGAAGCCCTGCATGGGGCGCATGCCCATGCCCACGGCGACGATGGCGTCGATGCCCGCGTCGGCGAGGATGCCCACGGGTCGCATGCAGCCTCCCTCCTCATGCGGGGGATTGACGATGGTGCCATCGAGGGAGACCTGGCCGTTCTCTACGTTCAGGATCGTGAAGCAATCGGCGTGACCGAAGTGGGCCGAGCGCTGGGCGTCCAGGCCGCCTTCGCCGACGGAGGGAACTGCGAGCTTCATGTGCAATGCCACCTTTCTGTGCAATATGTCACAACGGGGTCGATGGGCCCATGGTAGCGCGTTTGCGCAAGCCTCGCATGTGCGCGATGGCTGCAACGCCGAGCGTGCGAGAGCTCGGTGCGCAGATGGGGTTCCGGCAGCGACGCGCGGACGGGGGCGCGGCGGTAGCCCATCCGCGGGATTATGCGGAGAAGCTCCACAGGTTCGCGCACTGGTCAAGGATCCGGTCGAGGTCCCAGGGATGATCGCCGTTGCCGGCGTTGTTTGGATCCCGCACCATGACCTGCCCGTCGTCGGTCAGGCCTGCGAGCACGATGAAATGCCCCGTGCTGGTAAAGTCGCCGGGTCGCACGCTGCATATGATCGGCCGCCCCGCCTCGAGCTCGGCACGGACGACGTCGGCGCTTGCGGAGAGTTCGGCACTGTGAAGGCCGAGCATCGTCGCACCGTCCGTCATAAGCGCCCATGCCGTCATGCCGTCGACGGTGAAGCCGTTTTGCTCGCTGAAGCGCGCCATTGCCACGGGATCGAGGTCGGTCTTTCCTGTGAGCGATATGTAGACCATGGAAAGGCAGGTCGGGCCGCATCCGTTCTCGTGGATGTTTCCTCCCGCATAGGGTTCGTCGGACCATTGGGGGTCGATTTGGTACAGGAACGGGACCTCTCCCTTGCGCCAGGCGTGTGCCGGTGTCGAGTGGGCGGTTTCCTCTTGGGTTGGTGCGCTCCTTCGACCCGTTCCAACATTCTGTTGCATGAGCGATTGGACTGCGAGAACGAAGGCGATTACGATTCCGAGGCCGATGATCGCCATCTTTCCCCTGCGCGATTTGGGTCTCCGTGCTCTCGGCGCCGTACCGGGCCTTCGATTGGCCGCGGCGAGCTTTCGCTGAGGTGCGCCGGTTCTCTGCGGTGCAGCGGCACGTCGTTGCCGTGTCCCGTGATCGGCTCGGAATCTGCCTCCCTCAAGGGGTCCGTCAAATTCCCTAAGAGGGCGCCGGTCGTCATTTCTCCCATAGGTACCCATGGCTCAACTCCTTGGATGCTTGCTATGCCAACCATGATGAAGAGAGCCCCATGCGTTCCCGTGACGCCTGCGTGACAGGTTGGTCACGGTGCTTAACGGGAGGTTAAAAATGACTTAATACGGCGCATCGCCGGCCCAATGAGAGCGGGCCGGCGATGCACGGGAGAATCGATGGGGGAACAGGGGTTAGCGAACGAGGTCCTCGATCACGCCGGCCCGGTAGTTCTTGAAGACGATGCCGTCGCCGTCTTGCGTGGCGTCCAGGTCGACGTCGGCCATGATGCCAAAGTCGTGATCGCCGTCCGAGTCGTGGAATACCTGGTGCACGTGCCAGACGTGATCGGTCTGCTCGTCCGATTCGTCGATTTCGAGGAACGCCGCAGATCGCGCATCGGCGTCGATGAGCAGGTCCTCGTGTGCTTCGTAGAACGCATCGAGCACGCGTGCCCAACGGCTCTCGCCGAAGCCCCAGTCGACGTCGAGGTCGCCGAGGGCGTCGGCACGGTCGAGGGCGGCCAGTCGCACGCGCTGGAACAGGGTGTTGCGAACCATGAGCGTCATCCCGCGACGATCGGCAACCACCTCGTCACCGTGCTTGATGGGCGCCGCACCCGGCTCCATGCCCGCGTTGGCCCATTCGTCCACAAGGCTCGAGTCGACCGAGCGCACCACAAGTCCCAGCCAGGACACGATGTCGTCGAGCTCCTCGGTTCGGCGCTCCACCGGCACGGTGCGGTCGAGCGAGCGATATGCCTCGGTGAGGTAGCGCAACAGGATGCCCTCGCAGCGCGCGATCTTGTACTGCGCGATGTAGCTCTTAAAGTCGCAGCCGGTCTCGAGCATGTCGCGCAGGACCGACTTGGGACTGAGCTCGTAATCGTTTGCCCACGGGACCTGCGCGCAGTACGTGGCGAACGCAACGTCGAGCATCTCCACGAGCGGCTTGGGGTAGGTGACGTCCTGCAGGCGGTCGAGGCGCTCCTCAAAGTCGACGCCCTCCGCCTTCATGGCGTTCATCGCCGCATCGCGGGCACGACGTTCCTGCGCTCGCAGGATCTGCTTGGGATCCTCGAGCGTCGCCTCGACCATGGAGATGAGGTCGAGGGTGTACGTGGGGCTCTCCGGATCAAGCAGCTCGAGCGCCGCGAGCAAAAACGGCGAGAGCGGCTGGTCGAGGGCGAAGTCCTCAGGCAGGTCGACCGTGAGGAAGTAGTTCGCCGCCCCGTCGAGGGGGTGGCCCGTCGCGGTGCCCTCCTCGACGATCGCGCGGCTGACCTCGTCATTCGCGCCGTCCTCCTCATCGCGCTCGGCGTCGAGTGCCCTGAGCTCCTCCAGGTTCTCGGGTGCCTCGGTGAGCGAGACCGCAGGAATCGAATCGACGTTGCCGTTATCGGCATCCGCGTCCGCCCCGCAAGCCTCTCGGACCACGACACCAGCGTCGATGAGCGTGGCGAAGATCTCGGCGGCACGGCCCTTCAGCTTGGCCTTTTCCTCGGGGGTTTGAAGCGACGCGTCGATGAGCGCCAGCACACGCTCCCATGCGTCGCCGCCCTGCTCGACCTCCGCGAGCACCATGGAGTGCGTGATGCGCAGACGGGGCTTGAGGGTCTCGGGCTCGCTCTCGATCAGACGGGTGAAGGTGTCTTCGTTCCAGGTGACAAAGCCCTCCGGCGGGCGCTTTTTCTTGAGCTTCTTCATCTTCTTGGGGTCACCCATGGCCTTGAGCTCGGCCTTATGGTTCTCGATCTCGAACTCCGGCGCCTCGGCGATGACCACGCCCTCGGTGTCAAAGCCCGAGCGGCCCGCGCGCCCGGCGATCTGGTGGAACTCGCGCGAGCGCAGACGGCGCTGCTTGTAGCCGTCGAATTTCGTAAGACCGGTGAGCAGGACGGTGTGGATGGGCACGTTGATGCCCACGCCGAGTGTGTCGGTGCCGCAGATCACGGGAAGAAGGCCCTGCTGGGCGAGCTTCTCGACGAGCAGGCGGTAGCGGGGTAGCATGCCGGCGTGGTGTAGGCCCACGCCGCTCGAGATGAGATGCTTGAGCGTTTTGCCGAACGCCGTGGTGAAGCGCCCTCCCTTGATCGCCTCCTTGATCGCCTCGCGCTGCTCTTTGCTGGCAACGCCGTAGCTTGCCAGCGCACGGGCGGACTGCAGGGCCGCGTCCTGGGAGAAGTGCACGATATAAAGCGGTGAGTCGCCTTGGCGAAGCGCGAGTTCGACCGTTCCTTCCAGGGCGGTTTTCACGTATTCGTAGGAGAGGGGCACCGGGCGCGGAGCGTCGGCGATGAGCTCCAGGTCGCGGCCGGTGGTGCGGGTGAGGGTATCGCCGATGGCGGTCATGTCGCCCAGGGTGGCGCTCATGAGCAGGAACTGCGTGTGGGGCAACGTGAGCAGTGGGACCTGCCAGGCCCATCCGCGGTCGGGGTCGGAGAAGAAGTGGAATTCGTCCATGGCGACGCAGCCCACATCGGTGTCTTCGCCCTCGCGCAACGCTTGGTTGGCAAGGATCTCGGCGGTGCAGCAGATGACGGGGGCGCCGGTGTTGATGTGCGAGTCGCCGGTGATCATGCCCACGTTGTCGCGGCCGAGGATGTCGACCAGGTAAAAGAATTTCTCGGAAACGAGGGCCTTGATGGGCGCCGTGTAGTATGCGCGCTGTCCGCTGGCCATGGCCATGAACATCATGCCGAGCGCGACCAGCGACTTGCCCGAGCCCGTGGGTGTGCCCAGGATTACGTTGCTGCCCGCGGCCAGAGAGAACAACGCATCTTCCTGGTGTTCCCAAGGCTCGATGCCGCGAGAGGAGACCCATTCCATGAATCGCTCGTATGCCTCTTCAGGTGTCAGCCAGGGTTCGGGCTCCAAGGCCTGTTCGGTTTCATCGGATTCCGGCTCCCACCAGCTAGGTGCGAGCGAGCCCAGGGAGCCATGGGCAAAGGGGTCGGTGGAGTTGGTCGCGTCAGGCATATTCGTTCCGTTTCGTCGATGTTGCTGTGCCTATTATGACCGAACGCGGCGTGTTGGACGTGCGCTTGGAGTGCTGGGTGCAGGTTGTTGGTGGTTCGGGGCGTAAAAGCGAGCCGTTCAGGCCTCGATAGGGGGGTCGCTAAATATATGAAATCACAGAAGTGGTCAAAATACCCTGATTGTGCGCTGAACGAGCCCCGTCGGGAGGCATGTATATCCCTACCGCTAGAAAAATCCTGGGGTTTTGATATCGCCTGACGGACAGTCCGTTTCAGCGCGGTCGTTGCCAACGCGATCGCCCGATCGAATCCTGGGCATTTGTTGCGCGGCGTGCGCAGCTTCGCCGCACAATCAGGGTATTTTGACCATCATCGGGAAAACGTACGCCTACAACGCGGCAAACGAGAAAAAGATATGCAGCGGAAGCTTAATAGGTAATGGATTTATACATTTTGTCGCGCTGCGAGATGTTGGCGACGATTTCGAAGGTTGTCGACGGCGTAGCTCATGCCGTACGGGATATAGCCCTCGGCGAAAAGGTCCTCAGGCAGATAGTCGATGAGGCTCTGGGGCATATCGAGGGCGGATTGGAGCTGCTCGGGCGTGGCAGGCTTGCTCGCGGGCCTCGCATAGACCGCGTGCACAGTCGCGCCCTGTTCGGTGAGACGCTGCTCGTACTCGGTGATGGGCTGCTCGGGATGGGCGGTGCGATCGTCATACGTGGCGCACACCACTTCCCATCCAATGGCTTTGAACTGCGGTAACGAATACTCATACAGCGGCAGGCTGTCGGTGCGAAGCGTGAGCATGCCGCCCTCGGCGATGAGTGACCGATACCCGTCGAGATGTTCGGCCGTGGTTACGCGAAGTCGCGCATGGCGGCGCTTGGGATGGGGCGTGGGGAAGTTGATGGAGATGCTCGAGAGTTCGCCGGGCGCAAAGATTCCGGCGAGGTTGGCGGCATCGCCGGGAATGACCAGCGCGTTTTTGAGACCCAGGTCGAGAACGAGCTGGGCTGCGTGCACAACGCACACGGGCTCGCTGTCCATGCCGATGAACAGGGTATCGGGGTGGCGCTGCGCCATGGCGGCGATATAGGCGCCCTTGCCGCAGCCCAAATCGAGATGCACATGATCGAAGCACTCGACGCCGCCCGGAATGAGCGGGCAGCATGCTTCGGCCCAACGGCCCCGGTACGCCGCAGCGCCGGTCTCGATGGCGTCGGACGCGCGCTCGATGCGCTGGTCGAGGACGAAGTTCTTGGGCATACGTGCGTGCATGGGGGCCTCTCGGATGGGATTGGAGCTTCTGGTCGGAGCGGGTTAATTATGCGAATCGCTCGAGCATGAGGTACCGATTGAGGGTACCAGAGCCCCCGTCCGCGGAGTAGCGCGCGACCTCGCGGGCGCATGTTCCCACAGATGCTACAAGCTCGTCGATTTCCGATTCGTCAAAATGATGGCAGTAGCGCAAGGGGGAGGGGTCGGATTGCCAGCCGAGGAAGTGGTCGTTTTCGTCGAGCGGGAACGTGCCGCTTGACGCGGACTCGCGGGCGGCGGAATCGGCCGCGAGGGCCTTGCGCGCCAGTCTCTCATCGCGCATGAACTGCCAAAATGAAACAATCGCAACCCCGCCGAGCGCGGTGCGCTCAACGATTGCGTCGAGCACGGACGCCCTCATGTCAAACCCCGGGACATGATGCATGAAACCAAAGCAAACGGCCAAATCGCACTCGGGGATGCCGGCGTCGGCGAGTCGGCGATTCGGGACGGTGTGTCCAAGGTCGCCGAGCCGTGCCCAGTCATCTAGAAAGCTTCCGAGAACATCCATCTCGTAAAAGTCCGCGCCGGGGATCTGGGAGGCGTCTTTCGCGAGGTCGGCACAGGCGTCGACCGCGTGGAATCGGAGATCGACGTCGGGAAAGGCGTTGAGGAGGAACCGTTCGAAGCGTAGGTTGCCGCAGGCGAGATCGAGGACGAGCGGCGAATGGCAGCTGGCGCCGCCGTTGTGCGCTCGAGGCCAACGGAGCTGCGTCAAGAGCTCGGCCGCGCGATTCCAACCCTCCCACGGCGCGCTGCGCGTTGCGGAGAATGATGCGGCGTGCTCGGCGTAAAAGCGGTTGTTGAGCTCGATGAGTTCGTGCGCAGTGGTGAGGTCCATGGGGCTCCCGGCAAAAATGCGATCATATCGGTACGGCTATTGTAAAGCGGAACACAGGGACGACAATGTGGCTCGGCTTGCATCCGTTGGGGCGGCGGCGCGGGGCTCATATACAATGGGCCCATGGAACAGATTATTCTCGACATACTCGAAGAGCTGCGTGCCGGCCGGAACGTCGACGATCGCACCTTGCTCAAGATGGGGCACGCGGCGGCGCGTCGTTCCGGCTCAGACAAGCGCGCGTTCGCCAAGCGACGTTTGCTGCCGTTTTACCAGCAGGTGAAGAGTGATGACCGTGCTCGCTGGGAGTCGTGGGGCGTGACCCCCGAGCTTGAAAAGCAGCTCCTTTCCGTCTTGCGCATGAAGCCGCGACGCAGCGCCTCGGGCGTGGCGACCATCACGGTCATCACCAAGCCCTGGCCGTGCGGCGGTGATTGCCTGTTTTGCCCGAACGATATCCGCATGCCTAAGAGCTATCTGCATAACGAGCCTGCGTGCGAGCGTGCCGAGCAAAACTGGTTCGATCCGTATCTGCAGGTCACCTCGCGCCTGACCGCGCTCAGCCAGATGGGTCACGCCATCGACAAGATCGAGCTCATCGTGCTCGGCGGAACTTGGAGCGACTATCCGCGGGGTTATCAGGTGTGGTTCATCGCGGAGCTGTTCCGCGCGCTGAACGAGTTCGAGCCCGCTGTGGACGGGGCGTGCGCCTCCACCGCGCGCTCGTCAGATGATGAGCAGCCCCGCATCCTCATCCGTTCGAGTGCCGAGGAACGGGGAGAGCTATACCGAACGCTCGGATTCCCCCAAGACGGTTCGCAGTTTGGTCGAGCGGCGGAAGATGTTCAGCGCCGGCTGGACGAGCATGCATGCTCTTACAACCAGGCATTTTCCGAGCACTACGGTGCCGGTTCTCCTTGGCACGCCGTTGCAGCCGAGCAGGTCGCCACATTCGATGAACTCGAGCGGTTGCAGCGCGAGAACGAAACCGCCCGTTGCCGCGTGGTTGGACTTGTGGTGGAAACACGGCCGGACGCCATCACCCCCGATTCGCTGACGATTATCCGCCACCTTGGATGCACGAAGGTGCAGATGGGCATTCAGTCCCTTGACCAGGCCGTTCTGGATGCGAACGATCGCGGTATCGAGATCTCCCAGATCGAGCGGGCGTTCGAGCTGCTGCGCGTGTTCGGGTTCAAAATCCACGCGCACGCGATGGTCAACCTGCTGGGTTCTACGCCGGAACGGGATAAGGACGACTACCTGCGCCTTGTGCGCGGCTTGCCGTTCCAGCCCGACGAGATCAAGCTCTACCCATGCGCGCTTATCGAGGGCGCCCGACTGCAGGAGCGCTTCGAGGCGGGAGAATGGGCGCCCTATTCCGAGGCGGAGTTGCTCGACATTCTGGTAAGCGACGTCGCCGCAACCCCTCCGTTTTGCCGGATCTCTCGCATGATCCGTGACTTTTCATCGCACGACATCGTGGCGGGGAACAAGAAGCCGAACCTTCGCCAGCTCGTCGAGAACCGTCTGCGTTCTCAGGGGGATGTGCGCGGCATCCAGGAGATTCGTTTTCGCGAGGTCGCCACGGGCGAAGTTCCTGTCGATGAGCTGCGCATGGAGGACGTCTCGTATGGGACATCGAACACGTGCGAGCACTTCCTGCAGTGGGTGACGCCCGAGAACCGCATTGCGGGTTTCCTGCGCCTGTCTCTGCCAAACGAGGAGTATGTGCGCTCGTTTCCCGCTCCCCGCGAGGTGGGCCTTGAATCCGAGGCGGCCTGCTCTGGGGGCGGGTGCCTGCCCGTCGCGCCTGGTGAGGCGATGATTCGCGAGGTCCATGTGTACGGCATGGCCACGCAGCTCGGTGTGGGTGGAACATCTGCCCAGCATCTTGGCTTGGGCCGCCGCCTCATCGAGCGGGCCTCCGAGATCGCTCGTGAGGCGGGTTACAGCCGCCTCAATGTGATCAGCGCGGTGGGCACGCGTGAGTACTATCGCCATCTCGGCTTCATCGATTGTGGCCTGTATCAGCAAAAGGAGCTCTCATGACCCAAAAGCCCTCGAATGCTTCTGCGGGCGCCGGAATTGCGGCGGGGGTGGCCCTCGGCGCCGTCGCCGTCGGCGCGGCGGCGATTTTTGTAGGGTCTCAATGCCTGCAGCTCGTGCGCACCAGGTCGGGCATGGCGCGGGTGAAGAAGGTTCGAGATGGGGCGGGCAATCAGGTTCGCGTTCTCCAGCAGGGCGGCGTGTATCAGAGCGCCACGTATTTGGATGGGCGACGCTTTGATCCGGTGTTCGCGTACTACCGGGCGTTCGACCGCATGTTCGATGCCGAGGCGTCCAAGCGCGCGGCAACGGGTGGCGGCATCGATCGCGTGCTCGTGATGGGCGGCGGCGGATACGCGTATCCCAAGCACGCGCTCACTGCGCATCCGGCCCTCGATATGGATGTCGTTGAAATCGACCCCTCCATTACGAGGCTGGCTCGCCGGTGGTTTTTCCTCGATGAGCTCGAGCGCATCGCCGCCGATCGGCTGCGTCTGATCACGGCGGACGCACGCACGTTCATCTCCCAGGCCCTTGCCGAGGGGACTCGCTACGATGCAGTTGTGAACGATTGCTTTGCGGGCTGCGAGCCCGTTCACGCTCTCGCCACGGTGGAGGCCCTGTGCCAGGTCAAGGTCTGCCTGAATCCCGGAGGTTTGTACCTGGCGAATGTCGTTAGCTCCGCGGGTGGGGAGAACATCGATTATCTCCGCGACGCCGTCGCGACCGCTGCAGCGGTATTCTCGCATGTCCATGTGGTTCCTTGCGAGGATGCCGCGTTTGGCGCTGAGGACAACTACCTGCTCATTGCAACTGACGGCGCGTATTCCTTCCATGGCGAACTGCCTCTCGATGAAGCCTTGTACGGCGAGGTCATGCGCGATGTCTAAGAACGAGGCCCTTTTTGGGTCCCATTTCGGTCCCCACTGCCCCGATGCCCGATTCGGCCGTGAGGACGGTCCTGCGTGTGCGCCATCCACTCACTCTGCGATGGACGAACGGCTCGGGTCTGCACTTGCCGGCGGCATGACCCGTCGCCGTTTCCTGGCAACCGCCGCGGCGGGATTCGGCATGGTTGTGGCCACATGTGCAACGGGCTGTTCGGGGCTCCCCGGTGAGGCGGGATCGCGCGACTTCGACGCTGCGGGCCACGCTTCGCTTGCGACGATTCAGGACAGCGAACGGGGCGCGCATCGTATCTCAATCGTCATGGGCGGAGACGTCTTGGCGCATCGCGGCATTTGGATGAGCGGCGAGCGCGCCGACGGCACGCGCAATTACGACCATCTTTTCAGTGCGATCGCGCCCACGTTCAAATCTGCCGACATAGCGATAATCAACCAGGAGACGGTGTTGGGCGGGGCGGAGATGGGTCTATCTGGTTTCCCGACCTTCAACAGTCCCCAGGAGCTCGGCGATGCCGAAGCGGCCGCCGGCATCGATGTCACTCTCGCTGCGACTAACCATGCGCTCGACAAGGGCTTCGAGGGGATTGAAGCAACCCTGCGTTTTTGGCGCGAAAGGCATCCTGAGATGCTCGTGCCGGGCATTGCCGATTCGAATGAAGCGGCAGATAGGCCGCATATCGCCACTCGCGGTCGCATCGCGGTTGCGATTCTCAGCTACACCGAGACCACCAATGGCATCCCCATGCCGGCTGAGCATCCGTATTGTGTCAAAAGCTTATACAGGTCGAACTTCGCGGCGGATGTCACCCGCGCTCGCGAGGCGGGAGCCGACATCGTCATCGCTTGCCCTCACTGGGGGACTGAGTATGTCTACGAGCCAAATGCGGCGCAACGACGTCTCGCCTCTCGTCTGATTGAGGCTGGGGTGGACGCGATCATCGGAACGCATCCGCATGTTTTGCAGCCCGTTGAATTGATATCTCGACCAGATGGACGGCGCGTGCCGGTCTTCTGGTCGCTTGGCAATCTCATCTCACGTCAGATGGAAGCGCCGCGGACCGTCGGGGGTCTCGCCGGTCTCACGGTGGAGAAGATCGGCGATGTGTGCGCGATCACCTCGTGTTCCATCCAGCCGACCGTGATGCACAAGACATCTCGATCGGATACGGAGATGCGAGTCTATCGTCTCGCCGACTACAGTGACGAGCTCGCGGGCGGGAACAACGTGGAGACGACTGAGGATTTCCCCTCGTTCACGGTGGCCGGTTGCCATGACTTTGCGTCGAAAGTCCTCGGCGCGTCATATGACCGTGCGTCATCGTCTCTGCTGCTTGAGGTCAATCCGCTGTAGCCCCATCGATTGATCTTTGCTTCCGCCTCTCCGCATCTTGCTTCGCGCTCTCTCGGTGCTACAACTCCCTTCCTCGCATCATCGCATCGCGCCAGCCGACGACCCTTCGACGCATGCCATCTATGTCGAGCACGCCTTCGGCAAAGCCCTTGCGGACCAACTCGGCGGGCAAAAACTCGTCGTATTTGTCGAAATAGGGGACCTCGCCGGGATATAGGAGCTCGATTGGGTCGAAGTCCATCTCGGCTTCGGCTGCCACCACCTCGAAGAACGTGCGCGCATCCGCTTTCATGCGAAACTGCATGAAATAGGGGCGGGACGGATCGAGCCCCTTGATTCCCAGTTCGGCTGCGCATTTGATTTTGAGCAGCCGTTCGAGTGCGAGAAATGCGTAGCTACCCAGCCATGGGAAGAGCGCCCATGTGTCTCCGCCCAGGTTGATGAGGGATCCTGCTCCCATTGACGGGACGGTCTCGGTCTCGTTTGCTATACGCGCCTCGTCAGGGGTCCGCGCGTCAGCTGGTGCGACCGCGGAGCCGACGCAATGAATCGCGCCTTGCTCATCGGCCTCCCAGATATCCTCGGCATCATCGATGTGGTTTTTGGCACATACGGCGATTGAACCGTGGTTCCTGCCAGCTATCCCCGCGTTGGCTGCGACATGGCGCGCCTGCGCGAGGCGTGCGCGGGCGTTGCCCATCAGATATGGATAGACGTCGTTCTCCTCGAGTACGCGCCGCATGCGCTCGAGCACATGGGTGTCGATGTCGCCCGCGCAGTCTCCGAAATAGGCGGGAACGCGACCCTTCACCTGGGTGCAGTAAACGAGATGCCGCTTCCAATCAACCTCTTCGACGAGCCAGCAGTGGCCTGCAATGGCGATGCGTTCCCCCGCAGGCGGCGGGTTCACAATCGTTCCGAGTTCCGCGGATTCGCATCGTACGCTGAATTCCTCGTTTTCTTGGAACACCGCGTAGAACTTGAAGGAGTTTGTGATTCGTTCCCCGGATAGCCCGACGATGATGCCCCCTCCCTCGGTGACCTCGATGTGCTCTGTTTCGATGAGGTGGTGCAGCAGGCAGCGCAGGTCGTCGGCGCTGATGCGATGGAAGTACGAGAGGGTGAGCACGCGGTTCGCGAGTTCTGCTGGCGTGAGTTCGCCGCAGCTCGCGAGTGTGCTCATGACCTGGTGATACAGCAGGCTGTAGGGCAAGCGGTCGAGCGCCGGAGGTTCGACCCAATGCTCTTCGCGGTAAAGCTGGACCAAGGCGATTCCCTGGATCAGCTTCCAGGGAATGGTCTCGGGCAGCATCGCTCGCGGTTCGGGTTGCTCTTCTCGCATGACGAAGTGCATCTCAGGCGGCAGGTCGCGCCGGCCTGTGCGTCCCATCCGCTGTAAGAAGCTCGACACGGTGAATGGCGCGTCGATCTGGAAGGCCCGCTCGAGCCGACCGATATCGATGCCGAGTTCCAGGGTCGCGGTGGTGACGGTTGTTTGGCGTTGCTCGTCATCGCGCATGAGCTCTTCGGCGCTCTCCCTATATGAAGCAGAGAGGTTGCCGTGGTGGATGAGGAAGCGGCCGGGCTCGTGTTGGGCTTCGCAATACGAGCGCAGGCACGAGCAGACGGCCTCGGCTTCCTCGCGGGAATTGACGAAGACGAGGCATTTGCGCCCGCGCGTGTGCTCGAAGATGTAGCCGAGGCCCGGATCGGCTTCCTGTGGCGCGATGTCGGTTCGGGCCATGATTTCTCCGCTGGGAAGCGCATCGATGCACACCTCGTCATCCGCGTAGGGCTCATGCGGGTTACCGCCATGCACCACATCGGCTTCGAGCGCTCCAAGGGCCTCGACGGCTCGCTCCAGCGCCTGTGGCCCGGCCATATAGAAGTGCTCCATGGATAGACGCCATGTGCGGCGTGGTTCCTCGAAGCGCGGGATGACACAGCCCCTTCCCGTGCCAGATGAGAGGAAGGCTCCCGTGCGCTCGGGGTCGCCGATGGTTGCCGATAGCCCGATACGCCGAGGATTGACTCCCGCCATGCGAGATAGGCGCTCTATGAGGCAGAGGGCCTGTCCACCGCGATCTCCCCGCAGCAGGGAGTGAACTTCGTCGATAACGACGTAGCGCAGGTCGCCAAACAGACGCCCGACCGCCGCGTGACGGTGGAGCAGTAGCGCCTCTAGAGATTCCGGTGTGATTTGCAGGATGCCACTCGGCTTTTTGAGAAGCTTCGCCTTGTGGGAAGAGGAGACATCCCCGTGCCATCGCCAGACCGGGATGCCCGCTTCCTTGCAAAGGGCGTCGAGCCGCTGGAACTGATCGTTGATGAGGGCCTTGAGCGGGCCGATATATAGGGCACCGACGGTTGCCGGTGGGTTTTCCCAAAACTCGGTGAGGATGGGGAAGAAGGCCGCCTCGGTTTTGCCCGACGCCGTCGATGCGGTGAGCAGGACGTTGTCTTCGGTATTGAAGATCGCGTCCGCCGCGGCAACCTGGATGGAGCGCAAGTTCTCCCAGTTATGGGCATAGATGAAGTCTTGGATAAAAGGCGCATAGCGGTTGAATGCGTTCACGTCGGCCCCCTTCCTTCCAAATCTCGTGAAAAGAGTATAGCACAAAATAGAACATATGTTCTAAAATATGGAAAGCGAGGGGTGCATCGAGTGCCATAAAAAGACCCGCGAACTTGGGGTTCACGGGTCTGGTCTGTGAGAAGTGCCCGATCTGCCGGGCGATGCATGCGGGACGGTCGCGCACTCAATCGGTGCGAGTCGGCGTCCTACAGCACGGTGGAGGCCACGATGTAGATGACGTAGAGGAACACGAAGATGACACCCTCGCGGCGGGTCATGGTGTGCTTGGTGCCCACAAAGGCAAAGCCCACGAGCATGATGGAGAAGATGGCGAGCAGGGCGAAATCGAGGTTGTACCCAGTGGCGTAGGCAACGGGGGAGAACAGCGCCGGCACACCCATGACCAGCAGGACGTTGGTGATGTTGGAGCCCACGACGTTGCCGACGGCGATATCGGTGTTGCCCTTGAACGCAGCGACGACGGAGGTGACGAGCTCGGGCAGGCACGTGCCCAGAGCGATGACGGTGATGCCGATGACGCGCTCGCTGATGCCCAAGGCAGTGGCGATGGTCACGGAGTTGTTGACCACGTAGTCGGCGCCGAACTTGAGCAGCGCAATGCCGAACAGCACGAGCGCGATGGACACGAGCATGCCTCGGGGCTCATCGGCGTCGGCATCGTCATCTTCGAGCTCGTGGGGCTCGAGCTGCGTCTCGGGGTCGAGGTCGTCGTGGCCGCTATCGCCCTCGCGCAGACCCAAGAACACGGTGTAAGACATGAAGGCGGCAAAAACGACCAGCAGGATGATGCCCTCGAGGGCGGTGAGCTCTCCGCCCGTGTTGGCGAGCAGCATGAGCAGCAGCACGGAGGCGACGCTCACGGGGATTTCGAAGCGCTGGGTGTGACGTGCGAGGGGCAGTCGCGTGATGACGGCGCTCATACCTAGGATGAGCAGGAGGTTCGCCAGGCAGCTGCCGGCGACGTTGCCGAACGCCATATCGGCATGCCCGTCGATCGCCGAGACTACGCTCACGACGAGCTCGGGCATGGCGGTGCCCACGGCGACGACCGTGAGGCCGATAACGCGGTCGGGCAGGCCCACGCGCGCGGCGATTTGACTGGAGCCGTTGACGAGCAGGTCGGCGCCCCAGACGAGGAGAGCGAATCCTACGATGATGAGGAAGAGTTGCAAAAGCATGTCGGTCTTTCTGTGATTGGGCGCCGTCTCGACGACCCGTCGCCGATCGGTTTGCGGGAGCGGGGCTCGGCGGTGGATCGCACGCCCC
This sequence comes from Collinsella intestinalis DSM 13280, assembly GCF_000156175.1. Lineage (GTDB taxonomy): Bacteria > Actinomycetota > Coriobacteriia > Coriobacteriales > Coriobacteriaceae > Collinsella > Collinsella intestinalis. The sequence continues at coordinate 244,071 of NZ_GG692711.1, read as the reverse complement.
GCCGGCTGTCCCGTCGGGGTGTGCATGGAGGGTGGTCGGCACCGTGGATTAACAGGCACAACGAATAAATGTACCGTGGGAATATCCGCATTGGCAAGAAAAATCGGGCGCAGCGTCTCCCGGATGGATGGCGCTGCGCCCGATCGAGTTCGCATGATGCCGGCGAGATGCTAGTTGGCCTCGACGCCCTCGCTCCAGGCGGCGATGTTCTCGATGCGGATGACGTTGGCGACCTGGGCGGCTGTATCGGATGCCGCGAGAGCGTCGAGCGCGGCGACCATATCGCCCTCACGGCAGGTGTCGGTGACGAGGACGACCGAACCGTCGCCGCGTGTGATGACCTCGTCCACGATGATGCCGTGCGCGGCGAGCACCTCGGTCGCGGTCGCCGCGACGCCGTCGCCGGGGAGCAGGCGCACGTAGTAGCGGGTCATGAGGTCCTCGATGCTGCGGACCGGCATCTGGCGCGAGTACGGTTCGGGCTCGGGAAGCGGTTTCACGCCCGCGGAGATGCTCTCGGCGAGCGCCAGGACGTCGCCCACCACGGCGCTCGCGGTGGGGAAGGCACCCGCGCCGGCGCCGTAGAACATGGTCTCGCCCACGGCATCGCCGACCACGTACACGGCGTTCATGGCGCCGGACACGCCTGCGAGCGGATGGGTGGCCGGGATCATCGCCGGATGCACGCGGATGTCGGCGCCCTCATCGGTGCGGAGCCCTATGGCGAGCATCTTGATGGCGTACCCAAGGTCGCGGGCGGCCTCGATGTCCTCGACGGAGATCGTACGAATTCCCTGCATGAACACGTCGTCGGTGGTGATGCGCGTGGCGAAGCCGATGGAGGAGAGGATGGCGATCTTGCTCGCGGCGTCGAAGCCGTCGACGTCGGCGCTGGGGTCGGCCTCGGCATAGCCCAGGCGCTGGGCGTCGGCGAGGACCTCCTCGTAGTCGAGGCCCTCTTCCGCCATGCGGGAGAGGATGTAGTTGGTGGTGCCGTTCACGATGCCAGCGATGGCGAGAACGGTGTTTCCGGAGAGATCGTGCTCGAGGGTGTCGACGATGGGGATGCCGCCGCCGCAGGACGCCTCGCAGCGCAGCTGGACGCCCTCCGTGTGGGCCGTTCCCGCGAGCTTCTCCATATGGCGGCCGAGCAGCGCCTTGTTGGCGGAGACCACGTGTTTGCCGTGCGCGAAGGACTCCATGAAGATCTCCGTCGCGGGGTGCTCGCCGCCGATGACCTCGACCACTATGTCGACGGACGGGTCGTTCACGATATCGAGCCAGTCGGTGGTGAACTGCTCGGGAGTGACACCGAGTTCGCGGGCGCGCCCCTCGTCGAGGCCGCATGCGTGCGAGATGCGCAGGTCGATGCCCCGGGTCTTGCGGTAGCGTTCCGCGTGCGATTGGATGAGGCGGAAGACGCCGCCGCCCACGGTGCCCAGGCCGATGAGGCCGATATGTACGGTGCGGTTGCTCGACTGCATGAGGGCTCCTTTTGCTCCCCGTGCCGCTTGGGGCGGGGGTCCGGCGATGCTTGCTGGCTTGCATTCTACCCGCCCCGGACGGCATGCGCCCGTTCGGGACGAGAAGGTTCGCAGGCGTTTACATAGGTTCTCATAGATGGCGGTCCGCTCTGCCGCTCGCTCTCCCGTCATTGGCGGCGCGCTCGCCATCGAGGTCGGGGGGCGAACGGCGGGGGGTAGCACAAAGTCACTGCGGACAAGCTCCTGACATGCGAACGGTGCGAGCGGCCGCGCAAATGGGGTGAATTGTTTCGCCGATATTTCGGACGTTTCGTCGGGTACTTTTGCTTGATAAAGCGTGTAAGCTGAAACAACCTCATTGGCGCTCGTCAAGGAGGGGAAGTACATCGCCGCGTCTCAGGGCCGGCCGCATTTGAAAGGAGAGCCGCATGTCGAGCCTCACTGGTAAGTCATTCAATCCTGTTATGAATCGCAGGAGCGTTATCGCAGGCGTAGCAGGTCTGGGGGCGTGCTCCCTCATTAGCGGCTGCTCCGATAACGGCTCCGAGGGCGGTTCCGCCGCCGGCGCCGCCGCGTTCAAGATCGGCTCCATCGGTCCGCTGACCGGACCGAATGCCTCCTACGGCAACTCCGTGTGCAACGGAGCCGAGCTCGGTTGCAAGGATTTCTCCACCGACGCGCTGAAGTTCGCCTTCAAGTCCGAGGACGACGTCGCCGACGGTGAGAAGTCTGTCAACGCCTTCAACGCGCTCGCCGACTGGGGCATGCAGGCGCTCGTCGGCCCCACCACCACCGGTGCCTCCATCGCCGTTGCCGAGGTCGCCAACTCCGAGCCCCAGGTCTTCATGATTACCCCGTCCGCGTCCGCGCCGGACGTTACCGCCAATAAGACCTGCGTCTTCCAGGCGTGCTTCAACGACCCCAACCAGGGCGTCAACGCCGCCAAGAAGCTCCTCGAAATGTTCCCCGATGAGAAGTTCGTCGTCTTTTACAACTCCGGCGACACCTATTCCTCCGGTATCCGCGACTCCTTTGTCGCCGAGGCCGAGAAGCTCAAGCTCGAGATCGTGGACGAGGAGTCCTTCAAAGACGATTCCGCCACGAGCTTCACCAACCAGCTCACCAAGGCCAAGGACAAGGGCGCCACGATGATCTTCGCCCCCATCTACTACACCCCCGCGTCGGTGCTGCTCGCCAACGCCAAAGAGATGGGCTACGACGTCAAGATGATGGGCTGCGACGGTATGGACGGCATCCTGGGCGTCGAGGGCTTCGACACCGCGCTCGCCGAGGGCCTCTACCTCATGACCCCGTTCTCCGCCGACGAGGAGAAGAACGCCGATTTTGTGAACGCCTACAAGGACGCTTACGGCGAGGTGCCCGATCAGTTCGCCGCCGACGCCTATGACGCGGTGCACGCCGTCTCCCTCGCGCTCGAGGAGGCCGGCCTGGGCGCCGATGCCAGTACCGCCGACGTCGCAGCCAAACTCCCCGAGGCTATGACCAAGATCACGGTCGAGGGCCTCACCGGCACCCTCACCTGGAACGACAAGGGCGAGGTCGAGAAGGACCCGATGGTCTATGTCATTCAGGACGGGAAGTACGTAGCGGCGTAATCGCCGTCCGTCCGGCGCCGTGTTCGGCGCGCAAGAGTACCACGTGGGGACGGCCCTTGATCGAGGTTCGTCCCCTTTGTCTGTCGCGCCCATGCGGCGCCTGTCTGCGAAAGGGGGAGAGGTACCATGACGGTCTTTTTGCAGTACCTGGTGAACGGTCTGTCCATGGGAAGCGTGTACGCGATCATCGCGCTCGGCTACACCATGGTGTACGGCATCGCCAAGATGCTGAACTTCGCGCACGGCGACGTCATCATGATCGGCGCGTACGTCTCGTTCTGTGTCACTTCGTACCTGGGCATGCCCGCCATCGTCTCGGTGCTGGCCGCCGTCGCCGTTTGCACGGCGCTCGGCATCCTCATCGAGGGGCTCGCCTACAAGCCGTTGCGTCAAGCCGGCCCCTTGGCGGTCCTCATCACGGCCATCGGCGTCTCATATTTCCTGCAGAACGCCGCCCAGCTCGTCTGGGGTGCGACTCCCAAGAACTTCACGTCCATCGTGAGCTTCCCCGTCCCTGAGTTCCTGAAGGCCTACAACGTCTCGGCCGTCTCGCTCGTGACCGTGGTCGCGTGCCTGGTCATCATGGCCGGTCTCATGTGGTTCACCGGAAAGACCAAGATGGGCAAGGCCATGCGTGCCTGCTCCGAGGATAAGGCTGCCGCCCAGCTCATGGGCATCAACGTGAACCGTACTATTTCGATGACGTTCGCCATCGGGTCCGCGCTCGCCGCCATAGCTGGCGTGCTGCTGTGCTCCTACTCGCCAGTTCTGCAGCCCACCACGGGTTCCATGCCCGGCATCAAGGCCTTCACCGCGGCCGTCTTCGGCGGCATCGGGTCGATTCCCGGCGCGTTCGTGGGCGGCATATTGCTCGGCATCATCGAGGCCATGGCCCAGGCCTACATCTCCACCAGCCTCGCCAACTCGATTGTGTTCGGTGTGCTCATCGTGGTGCTGCTCGTCAAGCCTGCCGGCCTGTTCGGCAAGTACGTCCCCGAGAAGGTGTAGCGCCATGCCGAAGTTTCTCAAAGACAAGAAGACGCGCCGCGACCTGGCAACCTACGCCATGGTTGTCCTTGCCTTCGCGCTCATCACGGTTATGAAGTCAAACGGCATGATTCCGCGCATGATCGTGGGTCAGCTGGTGCCCATCTGCTCCTACATCGTCATGGCCATCTCGCTCAACCTCGTGGTCGGCGTGGCGGGCGACCTCTCGCTCGGCCATGCGGGCTTCATGAGCGTGGGCGCCTACAGCGGCATCGTCGCCGCCATGAGCCTGTCCGAGGCCATTCCCAGCGACACGGTTCGCCTCGTGATCGCGCTCGTGGTGGGCGCTGCCAGCGCCGCGCTCGCGGGTTTCCTCATTGGCATTCCGGTCCTGCGCCTGTCGGGTGACTACCTCGCCATCGTGACGCTTGCGTTTGGCGAGATCATCAAAGAGGTCGTGACCTGTCTGATCGTGGGTGTGGACGAGCACGGTCTGCATGTCCTGTTCAACCTCACCGGCAAGCTCACCGTCGATGATCTTGGCCTCACCGAGACGGGCACGGCGATCATCAAGGGCGCGCAGGGCGCCTCGGGCACCGAGATGATCTCGACGTTTTTCGCCGGGTTCGTGCTCATCATGGTCGCACTGGTGGTCGTACTGAACCTCGTGCGCAGCCGCACCGGTCGTGCGATCCTGGCCGTGCGCGACAACCGCATCGCCGCGGAGTCGGTCGGCATCTCCACCACCAAGTACCGTATGATTGCCTTCGTGGTGTCCGCCGCGCTGGCCGGCGCCGCCGGCGCCCTGTTCGGCAACAGCTTCTCCCAGTTGTCCGCCACCAAGTTCGACTTCAACATGTCCATCCTCATCCTGGTGTTCGTGGTGCTCGGCGGTCTGGGCAACATGCGCGGCTCCATCCTGGCGGCGACGGTCCTCACCATTCTGCCCGAGGCCCTGCGCCAGTTCTCCGATTACCGCATGCTCGTGTACGCCATCGTCCTGATCCTGGTCATGATCGTCTCCAACAACGACACCATCAAGGGGTTCGTGGGGCGCTTCATGCCTAAACGGAAGGGCGTGAAAGAGGAGGTGAGCGCCGATGCCTAAGTTCGAGTTTGAACGTGGCAAGATGGTGCCGGTGCCGAGCCATTCCATCGTGCCCGAGCGCGACGTCGACTCCGCCCCCGTCCTGGAGGCCCTGCATCTCGGTATCGACTTCGGCGGTCTGAAGGCGGTCGACGACTTCAACCTCACCATCGGCAAGACCGAGATCGCTGGCCTTATCGGACCCAACGGCGCAGGCAAGACCACGGTGTTCAACCTGCTCACCAAAGTGTATGCGCCCACGCGCGGGACGATTCTGCTCAACGGTAACGACACGAGCGGCAAGACGGTCCACCAGGTCAACCGCATGGGCATCGCCCGTACGTTTCAGAATATCCGCCTGTTCGACACCATGACGGTGGAGGAGAATGTAAAGGTCGGTTTGCACAACACCGAGGCGTACTCCACGCTCTCGGGCATCCTGCGCGCGCCTGCGTATTGGAGGCGCGAGCGCGAGGCGCACGAGCGTGCGCTGGAACTGCTGTCGATCTTCGACATGCAGGACCTCGCCGACCATCAAGCCGGTAGCCTGCCCTACGGTGCTCAGCGCCGCTTGGAGATCGTTCGCGCACTTGCGACCAACCCGAGTCTGTTGTTGCTCGATGAGCCCGCCGCCGGCATGAACCCGTCCGAGACAGTCGAGCTCATGGAGAACATCGTCAAGATCCGCGACACCTTCAACATCGCGATCATGCTCATCGAGCACGACATGAACCTCGTCATGAATATCTGCGAGGGCATCTGCGTGCTCAATTTCGGCAAGGTGATCGCTAAGGGCACCGCCGAGGAGATCCAGAACAACGAGACCGTCATCGAGGCGTATCTCGGCAAGCGGAAGGAGGCGTAAGGGCCATGGCCGATTGCATTCTGAACGTCGAGGACATCAACGTATATTACGGCGCGATCCATGCCATCAAGGACGTTTCTTTCCGGGTGTTCGACGGTGAGATCGTGGCGCTCATCGGCGCGAACGGCGCCGGCAAGTCCACTACGCTGAAGACCGTCTCCGGCCTTTTGCGCTCCAACACCGGTTCTATTGAATTCATGGGCGAGGATATCATGCGCACCCTCGCCGACAAGCTCGTGTCTCGCGGCTTGGCGCACGTCCCGGAGGGGCGCCGCGTCTTCGCCCAGATGACCGTCGAGGAGAATCTCGAAATGGGTGCCTATACGCGTCCCAACGCCGAGATCGCCCCCGGCCTGGAGCGCGTTTACGCGCATTTCCCGCGCCTGAAGGAGCGTCGTAGGCAGGTGGCCGGTACGCTGTCCGGCGGCGAGCAGCAGATGCTCGCCATGGGTCGCGCCCTTATGAGCAGCCCTCATCTGCTCATGCTCGACGAACCCTCCATGGGCCTGGCGCCCATTCTCATCGAGCAGATCTTCCAGATCGTGAAGGAGCTGCACGAGGCGGGTACGACGATTCTGCTCGTCGAGCAGAATGCCCAGATGGCGCTTTCGATCGCCACCCGCGCCTATGTGATGGAGACGGGCAAGGTCACGCTCTCCGGCACGGGCGAGGAGCTCTTGCACAACGACGACGTCCGTCGCGCTTATCTCGGTGGCTGACGTTTGCCTCGGATCCGTATCCGAGACGAGCGTCCTTGCCTCAGCGCGCCTCCCGCAATGCCATCCGGCGGGAGGCGCGCATTTTCATGCGTCGTCGCCGCACGGGAGCGCGCGTTATTTGGGAATCAGCGCGAATCGGAGTACGTCCAATGTCGCAATTTGCGCCTGTTCCCGATCGCGACGCGGGGGCGTGCGCTATCCTGGGGGCAAACGTTTCTACTTTGGGGAGACCTTATGCTGTTCGAATATTGCGCCGAGAACTTCACCAATATCGAGGCGGCCCTGCGCGCCGGTGCCGATCGCATCGAGCTGTGCGACAACCTCGCCCAGGGCGGTACCACACCGTCCGCCGGCGTGATCGAGCAGGCTGTGCGCATCGTGCGTGAGCACGAGGGGGCCGAGCTCCGTGTGATCATCCGTCCCCGTCGCGGCAACTTCGATTATTCCAAGGCGGAGATGAGGGCGATGGAGACCGACATCCGCTACGCGGGTGCCAACGGCGTCGACGGCGTCGTCCTCGGTTGCCTCAAGCGCCGCTCCAAGGGCAAGGGCTTCGAACTCGACCTCGATGCCACCGGCCGCCTCGTCAAGGTCGCTCAGGGCGTGGGCGAGATGCGCGGCCGCGAGCTCGGCATCACGTTCCATATGGCGTTCGATGCGCTCGATGAGGCCGAGCAGCTCACCGCGATCGATGCGCTGGCGGAGCTCGGGGTCGACCACATTCTCACGCATGGCGGTCCGGCCAACACGTCCATCGAGGACAACTACGAGCACCTTCGCGCCCTGATCACCCATGCGGGCGATCGACTCACGATCCTGCCCGGCGGCGGTATCACCGCAAAGAACGCGGAGCAGGTCGCGTGTGCCCTGGGCGTCGATGAGCTGCACGGCACCAAGATCGTCGTCCTCTAGCCGCGTCCCTCGTCGCATCGGCCCTTTTGTCCCTGCGGTGCGTCCCTCCGCCCGACCGCGCGAGTCATGGCGCGTCCCACCAACGACGCCAGCAGCTGCTGGAACAAAGTCCCGCACATGACGGGGAACACGACCTCCCCCGGGAAATAACGCGTGGCGATCACGGCGCCCGACGAGATGTTGCGCAGGCCGCAATCGAAGCTCATTGTCACGGCCGTGGGCGCGTTCACGCGCAGGACCCGGGCCACGAGCGCGCCCCAGGCAAAACCGCTCAGCGCGAACAACAGGATGAACAGCGCGACGCCCAGTCGCGTCCAGGTCATGTGCAAAACGTACTCGCTCATGGCCGTCGAGTTCGACGTGATGATGAGCACGAGGAATATTTTGGAGAGCGGGGCGGCGGCGGGCGAGAGCACGTCGCGTCCCCAGCCTCTCGTGAGGTCGTTCACGATCATGCCGACGAGCGCCGGCGCCGCGATCATGAGCGTCATGTCGAACATCATGGCCGGCGCATCGACATCGATGCTTGCTCCCATGAGCAGCTTAAGCGTGAGCGGGATGGTGATTGGCGACACCAGGGTGGAGACGAGGATCGCCGTCAGGGCGAGGGCGGTGTTGCCCGAGAACATACCCACCCACATGAAGCTGACGATTCCTATGGGAACGCTGTACTCGATCAAAATTCCGGTGACGATGTTGGTGTTGCCGGCGAAGATCGCGCTCGACAGGAGGAACGCGAGGGCGGGCATGGCGACGAGGGACACGCCGAGGATGGCGAGCAGTGGCGCCGGATGGCGGAGTACCTCGCCGAGTTGACCCAAGGTGTTGCCGAGGGATCCTTGAAACGTCATGAAGGCGAAGAGGGCCGGGACGAGCGGTTTGAGCCAGGCGAGCTCGTGTGGGAGCAGCACGCCCGTGGCGACGCATCCCACGACGATGACGGGCATGTTCGCCCCGATGAATCCTCCAAGCCGCTTCCATGCGTCCATGCCGGCCTCCTCATTTGGTCTTTGGGCACCCAGCATACCCCGCGCGCATTGCCGTTTCGTTACGGGTTCCGCGCCGGCCGCTGCGGCGCGTTCGCCGAGCGGGTGAGATTCTTGTCGGAACGCACGTGTATACTTTGATTCGTTCAACGTGCATGCCCGCCGTAGCGGGCGACAAAGGATTTGATCGCATGGCTTCGCTTTCCACCACGCACCGCTGGTGCATTGCCCCTAACAACCCCGAACTCGAGGAGCGGCTCGCCTCCGCTCTCGGCGTCGCGCCTTTGGTCGCGCGCATCATGGTCGCGCATGGGATCGGCGGCGTCGAGGAGGGCAGGCTCTTCCTCACCCCCTCCCTCGAACGCGATTGGGCCGATCCGCACATCATCCCCGGTATGGCAGAGGTGGCCGCCCGTGTGGAGCGCGCCGTGCGCGACGGCGAGGTCATTGCGGTGTTCGGCGATTTCGACGTGGACGGCATCACCTCGACTTGCCTGCTGACCGAGGCCCTGCGCCAGCTCGGCGCATGTGTGCACCCCTTCATTCCCCACCGCTTCGAGGAAGGGTACGGCCTCACGGCCCAGGCGCTCGACCGCGTGGTCGAGGCGTGTGAGCCCTCCCTCGTCATCACGGTGGACAATGGAATCGCCGCACGTGATGAGGTGGTGGCGCTTGCCGGCCGCGGGATCGACATCGTGGTGACTGACCACCACGAGCCGTCCGATCTTGTTCCCGTGGGCATTCCGGTGACCGACCCCAAGATGGTCGACGAGAGCCCCAGCCGTGAGCTCGCGGGCGCCGGAGTGGCCCTCAAACTCGTCCAGATCCTGGGCGAGCGACTGGGGCAGCCGCAGCTCTGGCGTTCCTATACGGAGGTCGCCGCCCTCGGCACGGTAAGCGACATGATGTGCCTCACGCCCGAGAATCGCGCCCTCGTGGCCGACGGTATCGCGCATATGCGCGCGACCGCCCGTCCCGGTTACATCGCCCTGGCGGCGGTCACCAGGACCGACCTGTCCACCATCACGGCCGATGCGCTGTCCTTCTCCCTCATCCCGCGCTTGAATGCAGCCGGCCGCATGGCGGACCCGACGCTCGCCCTCGACTTGCTGCTCGCCCGCGACGCCGTGGAGGCCGGCCGCCTCGCCGCTGCGCTCGAGGAGATAAATCAGCAGCGCCGTGCAATCGAGGCCGAGCTCACCGGCCAGGCCGAGGAGCTCGCCGAGCGCTCGTACGACGGCGGTCGCGCCATCGTTGTGGGCGGGGAGGGCTGGCACGAAGGTGTAAAGGGCATCGTTGCGAGCCGTCTGGTCAACCGTTATCACGTGCCGGCGCTGCTGTTTTCCATCGAGGACGGCGTTGCCCGCGGATCGGGCCGCTCGGTGGGTAGCGTCAACCTGTTCGAGGCGGTGGAGAAGTGCTCCGACCTGCTCATTCGCTTCGGGGGCCATGCCGGCGCCGTTGGCGTCACCTGCGCGGTCGAGAACCTCGACGCCCTGCGCGACCGCCTGAACGCGGTGCTGGCCGATCTTCCGGCTGAGGATTTCGAGGACCGGGGCGAGATTGCCGCCACGGTGGGACTCGACGAGCTCGACATCGAGACCATCCGCCAGATCGGGATGCTCGAGCCATTCGGTCAGGGAAATCGCGTTCCCCTGCTGGCCGCCCGCGGTGTGACGATGTGCGACCGCGCTGTCGTGGGCAAGACCGGCGACCATATGCGCTTCATCGCCACGGATGGAGCTGCGAGCGTGCCGGCGATCATGTTCCGGGCGCCCGAGGTCGAGCAGTTGGTGAATTGCGATACGGTGGTTGACCTTGTGTTCGAGGCGGTCGCCGAGTGCTGGCAAGGGCGCGTGAAGCCCAAGCTCATGGTCAAGGACATCCTGTGCCGCTCGTGTGAGGAGCCCGTCTCGGCGGGCGAGGCCCTTGTCCGAGTCGGAGAGCGGGCGGGGGAGGGGGACCACGCGTCGAAGCCCACGTGCGCCCGCCCGTGCGCGACTTCGGTCGACGCCGATCGACGCGCCGCGTTGGCGCGTCTTCCCTACGAGCAACTCACGCGCAACCTCATTCATACGTTCATCGGCCCGGCCGAGCCTCATCGCGCGCAGATGGAGGCGCTCGACGCCCTCAAAAGTCGTCGCGGTGTGCTCGCCGTGATGGGCACGGGCCGTGGTAAGTCCCTCATCTTCCACGTCCACGCGGTTCGAGAGGCGATACTCAACGGCTCCGCGAGCATATTCATCTATCCGCTTCGCGCACTTGTGACCGATCAGGCCTATCACCTGCAGGAGACGCTCGCCTCTCTCGGAGTCCGCGTGGGCGTCCTCACGGGTGACACACCCTCGGCTGCGCGCGACCGTGCGTTCTCCCTATTGGGGGCCGGGAAGCTCGACATCGTCCTCACCACGCCCGAGTTCCTTTCCATCCATCGCGCACGCTTCGCCGCGTCGCGTCGCATCGGGTTCGTGGTTGTGGACGAGGCCCATCATGTGGCGGGCGCCAAGGGCGGCGACCGTACGGCCTACCTCGACATGCCCCAGATCCTGCACGACCTGCTCGATCCAACTGTGCTTGCGGTGACTGCGACCGCTTCGGCCGAGGTCGCGGCAGAGATCCGCCGTCTTTTGCCCGTCGACGCCCAGGTCGTGGACGCCGCCGTGCGCGAGAATCTGGAGCTCGACGATGGTCGCGATCTTTCCAGCCGCGAGAACAGGCTGGTGTCGATCGTTGCCACGGGGCAGAAGAGCGTGGTGTACGTGAACTCGCGCGATCAGGCCCAGGCGCTGTGCCGTACGTTGCGGCGGCGAGTGCCCGAGCTGGGCGCCCGCATCGCGTTTTACCATGCGGGGCTCACACGGCCCGAGCGCGCCTCCGTCGAGGCCGCTTTCCGCGACGGTGAGCTCGCATGCATCGTATCCACCTCCGCCTTTGGCGAGGGAGTGAACATCCCCGACATCCGTCATGTGGTCCTCTACCATATGCCCTTTGGCGATATCGAGTTCAATCAGATGAGCGGCCGCGCGGGGCGCGATGGGGCGCCCGCCAGCATCCACCTGCTCTATTCCGGCCGCGACGCGCGCATCAACGAGCGGCTTTTGGACGCTGCGGCCCCCGATCGTCGTGAGTTGGTGACGCTGTATCGCGCGCTGCAGACCATGTGGCGCCGCCATCGCGGTGGTGCGCCCACGGGCCCGCTGCCCGCGAGCGATCTCGACATCGCGCAGATGTGCTTGGCAGTCGATGCCCGCACGCCCGTCGACGAACGTGCGGTGCCCAGCGGCCTGGCCATTTTCGAGGAGCTCGGTTTCGCTCGTGTGACTGGAGATGACGATGCCCGGGCCATCGAGATGGTCGAGAACCCCGGTCATGTCGACCTGAATCGCTCGATTTTGTATCTCGAGGGCCTTCACGCCCGCCGAGAGTTCTCCGCCTTCCGCGATTGGGCGCTTTCCGCGTCCGCGCATGATATGCTGACACGCATCAACCGTCCCATAACACCGCAGGTACACGAGGGGGGTGCCGTCAATGGATAAGCAGACGGCCACAGGGACCCATCCGGACAAGGCTATGGAGTACAAGGCGGGTGCCGAATCTCTGCGCCCGAGCGCCGAGATGGTGCACTACGCGCATGCAGACGACCTGCCCACCGAGTTCCAGGCGGACAACTACGATCGACTGGCCTCATTGGTGCGCAAGTACATGGGGGAGCAGGATTGCGCCCTTGTCGAGCAGGCGTACTGTTTCGCCGCCGAGAAGCATTGCGCGCAGAAGCGCCGTAGCGGCGAGGCCTACATCAACCATCCGGTTGAGGTGGCCATCATCTTGTCCGAGCTCAAGATGGACTGCGACGTAGTTTGCGCGGCGCTGCTGCACGACACGGTCGAGGACACCACCACCTCGCTTGCGGACGTCACGGCGTTCTTCGGCGCGACTGTCGCCGATCTTGTGGACGGCGTGACCAAGCTCACCAACATCGATGTCGATACCATGGACGGCAAGCAGGCGCTCAACCTGCGCAAGATGTTCCTCGCAATGAGCCGTGACATCCGCGTGGTCATCGTCAAGCTCGCCGACCGACTGCACAACATGCGTACCCTGGCGGCGCTGCCCGCCGATCGCCGCTTGTTCAAGGCGCGCGAGACCATGGACGTTTACGCGCCGCTCGCCGACCGCTTGGGCATGAGCTCTATCAAGTGGGAGCTCGAGGATCTGTCTTTCTTCTACCTCGAGCCCGAGTCGTACCAGCGCATCGCCCGTATGGTGAGCGAGAGCCGCGAGGCCCGCGAGCGCTTCTTGGCCGAGACCATCAAGGCGCTCGACGACGAGCTGAAGCGCGCCGGTATCGAGGGCTATCAGATCACGGGCCGCTCCAAGCACTATTGGTCGATCTATCAGAAGATGAAGCGCAAAGGCAAGGAGTTCTCCGAGATCTACGACCTGGTCGCTTTGCGCGTGATCACCAAGAGCGTCGTCGATTGCTATTCCACGCTCGGCGCCGCGCACTCCCTGTGGACGCCCGTGCCCGGGCGCTTCAAGGATTACATCAACATGCCCAAGGCCAACAACTACCAGAGCCTGCATACCACGGTCATCGGTCCCACGGCCCGTCCGCTCGAGATTCAGATTCGCACGTACGAGATGCACGAGCAGGCCGAATATGGTATCGCCGCGCATTGGCTCTACAAGCGTTCGGGCGGTTCGAGCGCTCGCAAGGACGCCGGCGCCCAGAGCTTGGATGACCAGATCAACGCCTTCAAGCGCAGTCTCGATTGGGCCGCGAGCGACGAGATCGAGGATCCGAAGGAGTTTCTGCATTCTCTCAAGGTCGAGCTGTACGACCAGGAGATCTACGTCTTCACCCCCAAGGGCGAGGTACTCAACCTCCGCGTGGGGTCCACTCCGCTCGATTTCGCCTATGCGGTCCATACCGAGGTTGGCAACCATTGCGTGGGCGCGATCATCAACGGCGCCGTGGCCCCGCTCACCCACGAGCTGTCGATGGGCGACCGTGTTGAAATCCTCACCAACAAGAATGCCAAGCCCTCGCGCGACTGGCTGAACATCGTCAAGACGCCGAGCGCCAAGTCCAAGATCCGTCGGTATTTCGCGGCGGCCACCAAGGACGAGGATGCCGCGGCTGGTCGAGAGATGCTCTCCCGCGATTTGCGCAAGCGCGGCTACGGCATCTCCACTCCCCGCTCCACCCGCGCGCTGAACGCGGTCGCCACCGATATGAATTACAAGTCCCTCGAGGATCTGTTTGCAGCGGTGGGCGCCGGCAAGGTCCAGCCGCGAGCTGTGGGAAACAAGGTCCAGGCGATTCTCGACCCCAGGCCCCAGAGCGCCGCCGATGCCAAGGCGGAGGCCATCGCGAGCGTGGTGCATCAGCCGCCGCGCACGGGCGGTAGCGGCAAGGGCAAGCGTTCCAAGGGCAACAGCGGCGTGCTCGTCGAGGGGGCGGAGGGCGATAGCATGCTCGTGCGCCTCGCGCATTGCTGCAACCCCGTGACGGGCGATGACATCGTGGGGTTCATCACCCGCGGCCGCGGCGTCTCCGTTCATCGCGCCACCTGCCCCAACGTCAAGGGGCTCATGGAACATCCCGAGCGGATGATCGGTGTGAGCTGGGATAACGGCGCCGACGCCCTCTTCCAGGTCGAGATCGTTGTCGAGTGCATCGACCGCATGGGCCTGCTCAAGGACGTCACCATCGCGATCGGCGACGCCGGCGGCAACATTCTTTCCGCCGCCACGTCCACCAATCGCGAGGGCATCGCGACCCTGCGCTTCCTCATCGAGATCTCCGACGCGAGCCGTCTCGACCCGCTCCTCGGCGCAATTGGTTCCGTCGAGAGCGTCTACGATGCTCGCCGCCTCATGCCGGGCGAGGGCAGCAAGACGATGAAGCGCCGCCGCTAACCGACTCAAATGGGGTCAGGTGCCTCAAAGAAGCGCCGTCTCCACGTCTCAAATGGGGCCAGGTACAAATTGAGTCAGGTATAAATTGAGTCACGCCGGCCTCAGCCGAACGCCATGCGAAGCGATGAATTGCCTATGGGTTTTCGCCGTTTGAGCGGTTCAAATGGTGGAAAACCATAAGCGATCTCCGAGTGACCATAGGTAATATCGGAGTTGCCATGGGTAAAATTGAGCCCTGTTGAGTATTAGACGTGAACGAGAGCGTGGTATGGACATGACGCTTGATATGAACAGGAAGGGGAGCCTCGCCATCCATTGCGTGACGAACGGTCCCATCCAAACCAATACGTATTTTGCCGTGAGCGACGATGAGGTCGTCGTCATCGACCCCGCCTGGGAGGGGGAGAGGCTCGCTGAGGTGCTGGCCGATCGCTGTCCCGGCAAGCGGGTCGCTGCCATTATCTGTACACACGGGCACGCCGACCATATCGGTGGCGTCGCCGGCATGCGTCGCGCACTCGGCAGCGACGTCCCGCTCCTCATCTCCGAAGCCGATTCGGAGATCATGGGGCGTGCCATCGAGGACATGCGCGAGATGTGGGGCTTCGACCACGAGCTGCCGCCCGCGCCCGATCGCCTGCTTAACGAGGGAGATGTCGTTGCCTTTGGCGATGTGGAGTTGCAGGTCGTGGCAACGCCGGGGCACACGCCGGGCGGCATTGTGCTTTTCTGCGCCGCCGCCACCGGCAATGTTGCCTTTGTGGGGGATACGCTGTTCCCCGGTGCGCACGGCCGCACCGACCTGGAGGGCGGTTCGGAGAAGCAGATTATCGATTCACTCGGCAAGATCGGAGCGCTCCTGCCCGCGGATACCCTGTGCCTGATCGGCCACAATGACACGACCACCATCGAGCGCGAGCTCGAGAGCAATCTCTTCATGCGTCGCGGTCTGCGTCATTACCGATAGCACTCATCTCCGCGGTTTAGGTGGGTTTACACCTCGTTTGAACACGCCGCGCCTCCGTTCGCGTGGTAAAATGCAAACGTTTACCGTTCAGAGTATGGACAATGGGAGGTCCAATATGCTCGTCAATGCAGCTCAGATGCTGAAGGATGCCGAGGCCGGTCACTACGCCCTCGGCGCGTTTAACACCAACAACCTGGAGTGGACGCTCGCCATCCTCCAGGCCGCCGAGGAGGCCAAGTCCCCGCTGATTATCCAGTGCTCCGCCGGCGCCGCCAAGTGGATGGGCGGCTTCAAGGTCTGCGCCGACATGGTGAAGGCCGCCGTCGAGGCCACCGGCGTGACCGTCCCGGTCGCCCTACACCTCGATCACGGCACCTACGAGAACTGCCTTGAGTGCATCGAGGCCGGCTTCACCTCCGTCATGTACGACGGCTCCCACGAGGAGACCTTCCAGATCAACCTCGACCGCACCGCTGAGATCGTGAAAATCGCCCACGAGAAGGGCATCTCCGTCGAGGCCGAGGTCGGCGGCATCGGTGGCGTCGAGGACGGTATCGTTGGTCAGGGCGAGATCGCCGACCCCGATCAGTGCAAGCAGATCGCCGCTCTCGGTGTCGACTTCCTCGCCTGCGGCATCGGCAACATCCACGGCGTGTACCCCGAGGATTGGGCCGGTCTGTCCTTCGACGCTCTTGCTGCCATCAAGGAGGCCGTGGGCGACCTGCCGCTGGTTCTCCACGGCGGCACTGGCATCCCGGTGGACCAGATCCAGAAGGCCATCTCCCTCGGCGTTTCCAAGATCAACGTGAACACCGACCTGCAGCTCGTCTTCGCTGCTGCTACCCGTGAGTACATCGAGGCTGGCAAGGACCTCGAGGGCAAGGGCTTCGACCCCCGCAAGGTGCTCAAGCCCGGTCGCGAGGCCATCGTGGCTCGCACCAAGGAGCTCATGGAGGAGTTCGGCTCCGTCAACAAGGCGTAACTGATTCATTTCAGCTTTGATGCGCGCGCTGGGCTGTGGTACCATAGCCCAGCGCATTTATTTATGCCCGAGTGGCGGAATGGCAGACGCAGGGGACTCAAAATCCTCCGCCCGCGAGGGCGTGTGAGTTCGACTCTCACCTCGGGCACCATATGCGCGTTCGCATCCCTTTGATGCAAGATCGAGGGAGGCGGTATTCTCGTGATGAAACCATGGAGCGAATGCGTTCCGTGGTATGATTCACAAGTCGCTGGTTTTCCAGCAGGAAAGAGGGACCTGCGGGTTCCCACCTTTCGGCGCCATATCGGTAGCTGTCTGGTCGTACAAATCAAGATGTATGTCCGCACCTCGGTGCGTACATCTCCCAAGATCTGTAGACCCGGATACCGTTAAGGTGGCCGGGTTTTTTGTTCGAGTTGCAAGAAGGAGGTATTGAGATAGCTAAGTCTGATGACACCCGCATCAACGATGAGATCCGCGCCCCGCGTGTCCGTCTCATCGGCGTCGATGGATCGCAGCTGGGTCTGTTCGACACTCGTGATGCGCAGCGCATCGCCGACGACCAGAACCTTGACTTGGTGGAGATCGCGCCCAACGCCGAGCCTCCCGTGTGCAAGGTCATGGACTACGGCAAGTTCAAGTACCAGCAGGCCATGAAGGCCAAGCAGGCTCGTAAGAACCAGTCCAAGGTCGAGGTCAAGGAAATGAAGTTCCGACCGAAGATCGATGTGGGCGATTACGAGACCAAGAAGGGTCACGTCCTGCGCTTCCTCAAGAAGGGCGCGCGCGTCAAGATCACCATCATGTTCCGCGGCCGCGAGATGGCCCACCCGGAGCAGGGTCTGAACGTGCTCGAGCGCCTCGCAGAGGACCTCAAACCGTTCGCTACGGTCGAGTCCCAGCCCAAGCTGGAAGGCCGTAACATGCTCATGCTGCTCGCCCCAATCAAGGGAGCCTTCGACAACGAGGGCGACGCCGAGCCGAGCGATAAGTAGTTAACCACCAGGTATTAGAAGGAGTTTTCCATGCCTAAGATGAAGACCCACAGCGGCAGCAAGAAGCGTTTCCGCCGCAGCGGCACTGGCAAGATCATGCGTGCCAAGGCTTACAAGAGCCACATCCTGACCAAGAAGTCCACCAAGCGCAAGCGTGGCTTCCGCCAGGAGGCCGAGCTGGCCGCCGCTGACGCCAAGGTCATCAACGCCCGCCTCGCCGGCCGTTAATCCGTATTTACCGCTGTAATCTCATTTAGGAGTTGATTAGATATGGCTCGTGTGAAGCGCGCTGTGAACGCCAAGAAGAAGCGTCGTACCGTCCTTAACCGTGCAAAGGGTTATTACGGTCAGGCATCTCGTTCCTATAAGTACGCCAAGGAGCAGGTGCAGCACTCCCTCCAGTACCAGTACCGCGATCGCCGTAACAAGAAGCGTGAGATTCGCTCCCTGTGGATCACTCGTATCAACGCTGCTGCTCGCATGAACGACATTTCCTACTCCCAGTTCATGCACGGCCTGAAGCTCGCCGGCATCGAGCTCGACCGCAAGGTCCTCGCTCAGATGGCTTATGAGGACATCGAGTCCTTCAACGAGCTCGCCGCCATCGCCAAGAAGGCCCTCGAGGCCTAATGTGCCTTCAAACGGGACGCCCCTGCAGGGGGCGTCCCGTTTTCCTATATGCGCTCGCGATCCCCGGGCCGGTTCGGAGCTCTCCGGAAAGGCCAAGTTCGGGCCCCTTCTTCCCTTGGGTTCGTGCGAAGTTGCCGAGCGTTCAGGCGGATCGGCGCGGGGAGGCGGGGGCGCGGCGTTGCCCGGCCGGAACAGGGTGCGTGTTCCATACAGATGACCGCCGCACATATGTACGAGAACCGAATGGTCGTCATCCATATGAGGTGAGAGATCGCCTGAAGCGCCTTCCTTTGCATAAAGGGTCGAATATGCCATTTATGGAGGAAGTGTGAAGTGCTGATTCTCACTGCACAGCGTCTTGGACTCTGGCAATATATCTCTTCGCCGCGCGGGTGGCCGAGAGCGAACGAGCTCGGAAGACCCGCGGCGGGTACCTTGAGAACCGGATACCGCGAAGAGACGGAACAAGTGGAGACACCATTTAGAAGGTGTCAGCAGTGATGTACTTTTCAAGAACAGTTGTGTAAGGTCTGACTTAGTCAGGCCCCGTTCAACTTTTCCTTAACCAGTTTACAGAACGCTAATACATCGAATGGAATC
>NZ_GG692711.1:225105-225219 GCF_000156175.1 Collinsella intestinalis DSM 13280 | reverse complement strand
TACCTGAAACCGTGCGCCCGCAAGGCGTCGGAGCGGGCTTCGTCCCGTGACGGCGTGCCTTTTGTAGAATGAGCCAGCGAGTTGCTGGCACGCGGCGAGGTTAAGCTGGGAAGC
>NZ_GG692711.1:224905-225005 GCF_000156175.1 Collinsella intestinalis DSM 13280 | reverse complement strand
TAGCGTCGAGAGTTAACCGCCGGAGGTAGAGCACCGGATCGATGAGGGGGCTTCGCCGCCTACCGATTCGAACCGAACTCCGAATGCCGGTCGGTCCATA
>NZ_GG692711.1:224646-224805 GCF_000156175.1 Collinsella intestinalis DSM 13280 | reverse complement strand
CGTACGTCCGCCGTAAACCCGACGGTTCCTTGGGCGAGGCTAATCCTCCCACGGGTCGAGTCGGGGGCGTAAGCCGAGGGCGGAAGCCGTAGGCGACGCGCAGCAGGTGGACATTCCTGCACCGGAGATGCACCGTCACGACCGACGGGGCGACGGATT
>NZ_GG692711.1:223392-224546 GCF_000156175.1 Collinsella intestinalis DSM 13280 | reverse complement strand
GAAGCGCTCGAGCGAAGCGAGTGAGCCCGTGGTCCCCAGAAAAACCCCTAGGCAGGGGCATCTCCGCCCGTACCGCAAACCGACACAGGTGGGTGGGTAGAACATACCGAGGCGATCGGGTCAACCATGGTCAAGGAACTCGGCAAAATGGCCCCGTAACTTCGGGAGAAGGGGCGCCGGCGCGTACGTGGACCCACTTGCTGGGCGAGCGGAGGCCGGCCGCAGTGAAGAGGCCCAATCGACTGTTTACCAAAAACACAGGACTCTGCAGAAGGCGAGAGCCGACGTATAGGGTCTGACGCCTGCCCGGTGCCGGAAGGTCACGCGGAGGGGTCAGCGAAAGCGAAGCCCCGAAGCCAAGCCCCGGTAAACGGCGGCCGTAACTATAACGGTCCTAAGGTAGCGAAATTCCTTGTCGGGTAAGTTCCGACCTGCACGAAAGGCGCAACGAATTGGGCGCTGTCTCGACCATGGACCCGGTGAAATTCCACTAGTCGTGAAGATGCGACTTACCCGCGGAAGGACGGAAAGACCCCGTGAACCTTCACTGCAGCTTGGCATTGGCCGCTGGCCCGTCGCGTAGAGGATAGGCGGGAGGCTTCGAAGCCCGGGCGCCAGCCCGGGTGGAGCCGACCTTGGAATACCGCCCTCGGCGCGCCGGCGTCCTAACCCCATGCCGTCATCCGGATGGGGGACCGTGCCAGGTGGGTAGTTTGACTGGGGCGGTCGCCTCCTAAAGGGTAACGGAGGCGCGCGAAGGTCCGCTCGGGACGGTCGGCAACCGTCCTCCTGAGTGCAAGAGCATAAGCGGGCTTGACTGCGAGGCCTACAAGCCGAGCAGGTGCGAAAGCAGGCTCTAGTGATCCGGCGGCCCCGCGTGGGTGGGCCGTCGCTCAACGGATAAAAGGTACTCCGGGGATAACAGGCTGATCTTGCCCAAGAGTCCACATCGACGGCAAGGTTTGGCACCTCGATGTCGGCTCATCGCATCCTGGGGCTGGAGCAGGTCCCAAGGGTACGGCTGTTCGCCGTTTAAAGCGGTACGCGAGCTGGGTTCAGAACGTCGTGAGACAGTTCGGTCCCTATCCCTCCGGCGGGCGCAGGAGAATCGAGGGAGGCTGCCCCTAGTACGAGGACGGGACCGGGGTGGACCG
>NZ_GG692711.1:222309-223292 GCF_000156175.1 Collinsella intestinalis DSM 13280 | reverse complement strand
CGGGCTTCGTCCCGTGACGGCGTGCCTTTTGTAGAATGAGCCAGCGAGTTGCTGGCACGCGGCGAGGTTAAGCTGGGAAGCGAGCCGGAGCGAAAGCGAGTCCGAAACGGGCGATCTGAGTCGCGTGCCGCAGACGCGAAGCCGGGTGAGCTATCCCTGGGCAGGCTGAAGCGGGGGTAAGACCCCGTGGAGGGCCGAACGGACGTACGTTGAAAAGTGCGCCGATGACCTGGGGATAGGGGTGAAAGGCCTATCAAACCCGGAGATATCTCGTTCTCCCCGAAATAGCTTTAGGGCTAGCGTCGAGAGTTAACCGCCGGAGGTAGAGCACCGGATCGATGAGGGGGCTTCGCCGCCTACCGATTCGAACCGAACTCCGAATGCCGGTCGGTCCATATCTCGGCAGTCAGAGCATGTGGGCTAAGCTGTGTGCTCGAGAGGGAAACAGCCCAGACCGCCCGCTAAGGCCCCCAATTCTCAGTTAAGTGGCAAAGGATGTGCGTCCACGCAGACAACCAGGAGGTTGGCTTAGAAGCAGCCACCCCTTCAAAGAGTGCGTAACAGCTCACTGGTCGAGTGGACATGCGCCGACAATACACGGGGCTAAACTGAGAGCCGAAGCGGCGGCAATGAGATTTCATTGGGTAGGGGAGCGTCCCCAGCGGGGCGAAGCCGGAGGGTCACCGACGGTGGACTGCTGGGGAGTGAGAATGCTGGCGTGAGTAGCGAGAGACGAGAGAGTAACTCGTCCGCCGTAAACCCGAGGTTTCCTGGGCGAGGCTAATCCTCCCAGGGTCAGTCGGGGGCTAAGCCGAGGGCGGAAGCCGTAGGCGACGCGCAGCAGGTGGACATTCCTGCACCGGAGATGCACCGTCACGACCGACGGGGCGACGGATTGGGGTGGCTCGGCGGGGTTCTGGACGTCCCCGTGATGGAGCGCGGCCCGGAGACCAGGCAAATCCGGTCTCCGCGAGGGCGAGGCT
>NZ_GG692711.1:221673-222209 GCF_000156175.1 Collinsella intestinalis DSM 13280 | reverse complement strand
GTTGTCGACCAACGGCACGGCCGGGTAGCCACGTGCGGCGCGGATAACCGCTGAAGGCATCTAAGCGGGAAGCCGTTCCCGAGATCAGTTCTCCTTCCGGTAAGGGCCCAGGTAGACTACCTGGTCGATAGGCCGCAGGTGCAAGCACGGCGACGTGCTCAGCCGAGCGGTACTAATAGCCCGAGCTCTTACCCGCATCCGACCGGGCGGGACGCCATACTTAACGTATCACGGTGTCGCGTCGTCAGAAGGTCAGGTCGGTACGGTCCCGTCTGCGAGTCGCTGTGCGGCCCTCAGGGCACGCGAGGATCCCGGGTGGGAGGTATGAAAGCCGCCCACCGGTCAGCGGCCATTGCGTGCGGGGCACGCCCGGTCCCATTCCGAACCCGGAAGCTAAGCCGCACCGCGCCGATGGTACTGCGGGGTCAGCCCGTGGGAGAGCAGGGCGCCGCTGACCGGTGGACGGCTTTCGCGCTTTCCCGGCGCGGGAGCGCAAGGGGGTCCCCTCGGGGGCCCTCTTTTGCAATGTCGATAGG
>NZ_GG692711.1:221336-221573 GCF_000156175.1 Collinsella intestinalis DSM 13280 | reverse complement strand
CCCGGGAGCTGGCGCTCCCGGCGGGCATCCATCCAGGGGAGCCGAACGGCATGGGAAGGCCGGCGGCACAGGGTTAGGGCCCCGTAGGCGCACCCTGGGATGGAGCCCGGTGGAGGTACCTGAGTAGGGCCGGGCACGTGAAACCCGGTCCGAACCCGGGGGGACCACCCTCCAAGCCTGAATACTCCCATGTGACCGATAGCGCACCAGTACCGTGAGGGAAAGGTGAAAAGCACC
>NZ_GG692711.1:221146-221236 GCF_000156175.1 Collinsella intestinalis DSM 13280 | reverse complement strand
TCAAGTGTCTAGATACGGCGTCCCGCACGGTCGTGCGGGAAGACATCTAGGGCGCACGGCGGATGCCTTGGCACATGGAGCCGATGAAGG
>NZ_GG692711.1:200466-221046 GCF_000156175.1 Collinsella intestinalis DSM 13280 | reverse complement strand
TCCCGGGTGGGAGGTATGAAAGCCGCCCACCGGTCAGCGGCCATTGCGTGCGGGGCACGCCCGGTCCCATTCCGAACCCGGAAGCTAAGCCGCACCGCGCCGATGGTACTGCGGGGTCAGCCCGTGGGAGAGCAGGGCGCCGCTGACCGGTGGACGGCTTTCGCGCTTTCCCGGCGCGGGAGCGCAAGGGGGTCCCCTCGGGGGCCCTCTTTTGCTATGTCGATAGGTTATGGAGCCGTTAAGGCTCCTTTTTTATGTGTCATCCCGCTCTGCGTGCTCTTGAAGGCGCAAGGCAATCTTCAATGGCTACAATAGGAACGTTATACGCTCAGGTTTTGCAGGGAGGTGCACATGGCTGAAGCCGGCATTGGCGTTGATATCGTTGAAATTTCGCGCATGGAGCGCATCATGCATGTAACGCCCTCATTCATCTCACGAATGTTTACTGAAGAAGAGCGCGCATATTGCGATGCCTCAGCTCGCCCGGCAGCTCATTATGCATGTCGTTTTGCCGCACGCGAGGCTGTCCTCAAGTCTCTTGGCACTGGATTTGGCCAAGAGGGTGTGGGCCGAAACGATGTGTGTACCTCTCGTGATTCCAATGGTAAGCCTATCGCCGTTCTTTCTGGCGGTGCTCAAGCGGTCGCAGAGCGTCTTGGTGTTCAGGAAGTCGCCATTTCCTTGTCTTTCACTGGGGATCTCGCTATTGCCAATGCGATGGCAATCACTTCCGAATCAAGGCCCAAGCCCAAAGAGGACAAGATTTCCGAGCGCCAGGTTATTGCGCAGTCGTTTCGAGAAGCGCGCAGCGTGCTCGATGAACTCGAGCGCGTGCAGGATTTCGAGGTCGACTTTTTGACTCAGAGTGATTCTGAGCCAGACCCCAGCATCTTGAAAGCTGATAAGGAGTAGCGAGTATGAAGCCGGTTCTTTCTGTCGAGGAGACGCTTCGCCTCGAAGATCTCATTGAAAAGGAGGGCACTTCTAAGGCCGCCCTCATGGAGTACGCTGGTGAATTTCTCGCCAGTGTTGCGATGAAGGCCCATCCGCATCATGCCGTGGTCTTGGTTGGGTTTGGCAATAACGGTGGTGACGGCTGGGTCGCCGCTGATATCCTGAGTCAAAAGGGTGTCACGGTCGACGTCGTGAGCCCTATCGAGCCCAATGAGATCAAAAGCCCTATTGCGCGACACGTCGCCCGCCGCACGGCTGGCAGGGATGTCAACGTTGTCGTTGGTCCGTCGCGCGACGAGCTCGTCGATATTCTCGCTCCTGCGGATATCGTTGTGGATGCCATCCTGGGTACTGGTTTCAGCGGTGCTGTCCGTGCTCCTTTTTCCATTTGGATTCCGACGCTGAACGAGATGGACATGATGGTCGTTTCGGCCGATGTCCCCTCTGGATTGAATGCGGAAACGGGTGAGGTCGAAGGACCGTGTGTCCAGGCGACGTATACCGCCACCATGCTTGCGCCTAAGATCGGGTTGTATAGCGGCGAGGGTCCTGAGTTTGCAGGTGATATCCTGTGCGGTGAGCTGTACGATCGTCTTGATGAGGTCATCGACGATGTCGAGCATGCTGCTGATATCGTCGAGCCCGCCGACCTCATCGAGTACTTCCCTGAGCTTCCTGCCCATGTGAACAAATACAGCCGCGGTTCCGTATTGGTTGTCGCGGGTTCTTCGGCGTATCCTGGCGCCGCGATTATGGCGGCGAAGGCGGCCGCCCGTGCGGGCGCCGGCTATGTCACCGTTGCCACGCCCGATCCGTGTGCGAATCTCATTCGCATGGCGCTGCCGAGCATTCCCGTGGTGGGAATCCCAGCCGACACGCGCGGCGCATTCGGTGCCGCTGCAGGTTCGGCCGTACGCGATCTTGCGGGAAAATTCGACTGCGTCCTTTGTGGCCCCGGTATGACGACTGCAGTCGGCGGTATGCAGGTGGTTACGGAGCTTCTGAAAAGCGACGTGCCTCTAGTCCTTGATGCCGATGCGCTCAACTGCATGAGTCGCCTTGCCATAGGTGGTATCGACGCCACCCCCGACGTCTATCGTCGCGAGGCGCCGCTTATTCTTACCCCGCATTATCGCGAGCTGTCTCGTCTGGTTGGGGGAGAGTCGGTAGAGGATCTGGGAACGGCGATTGACGCGGCGCAACGTCTGCTGTGGGCCGCCGGTTCGAACAACATGGTGGTGGTTGCCAAGGGTCCTCGAACCGCAATTGTTGGTGTCGAGCGCGTGCTGCTGCCCAAGAGCGGGCCCGCTTCGCTTGCCACGGCGGGTTCCGGTGACGTGCTTGCGGGAATTATCGCCGGCAATGTCGCGGTCAGCCACGGTGAGGTCGACTGCTGGGAGATGCAGTGCGCCTACTCTGTCGCCGTCCATTCGTTTACGGGGTATATCGCCGCTGCGGCGATGGGCGAACGCAGCGTGATCGCCACGGACTTGATCGACGTGATCGGTGATGCCATGGGAGTTGTCGAAGAAGAAGCCCTCAAGGACGCTGGAATCGAGTTGGGAGCATAGATGCAGACGCTACACGAGCCGCCGACGCGCTGGGCGTGGGCCGAGATCGACACCGGGGCGCTGCGCAGGAACACGAGGGCATTCAAGAGCCTGGTTGGTCCGCGCCAGCGCTTGTGCTGCGTGGTCAAGGCCGATGCCTATGGACACGGTGTGGCCAATTGCGCCAAGGTGATGCATGCGGCGGGTGCCGACATGTTTGCCGTTGCCACTGTCCTGGAGGGCGTGGCGCTGCGTGAGGCGGGGCAGAAGCTACCCATCCTGCTGTTGAGCGAGCCCCCGCAGGGCGCCATCGATACTTTGCTCGAGTATGACATCATGCCTTCGGTATACTCGCCCGAGTTCGCCTGGGCCTATGGTGAGCGAGCCGCGGCGCTCGGCCGAGTGGGCAAGTACCACATGGCCATCAATACCGGAATGAACCGCATCGGCGTTCATTGCACGGAGGTCGTCGACTTCCGCCGCAGCGTCGACTTCCATGCGGGCTTGGAGTGCGACGGCACGTTCACTCATTTCGCGACCGCCGATGACCCTGATGGCTGGGATCATCAACTGCAGTGCAAGCGTTTCACCGAGGCGATCTCGGCATTGCGCGAGGCTGGATTCGACCCCGGTATCGTGCACTGTGACAACACGCCCGGATCGGTGCTCAATCCCGCGATGCACTTCGATATGATTCGCGCTGGAATCGGCCTCTACGGCCTTCAACCCTGCGAGCGCACCGCCTCTGTTCTTCCGCTCGAGCCCGTCATGAGCATCCGCGCGCGCGTGACGCACGCGTGCTATCCGGCCATGGGCGAGGGTGTGGGCTATGGTTTCACCTACCGGGTCCCACGAACGCGCGTCGAGGTGTGCACGTTGCCGATCGGGTATGCCGATGGCCTGCCGCGCGTCCTGTCGAATCGCATGGACGTCCTGTTCCGTGGGGAGCGCATCCGTCAGGTTGGCAACATCTGCATGGACCAATGTATGGTGGCCGTGTCCGAGACCTCGCTGCGCCCGACGCAGGAGGCCGAGGTGGGCGATTTGATGACGATCGTGGGCCGTGATGGCGATGCGCAGATCACGCTCGACGAGCTGGCCCGGGCTTGCGGGACCATCAACTATGAGCTTGCGTGCGGTTTTGGCATGCGCTTGGAGAAGATTTACGTGTAACGGCGTCCGCCTGTGGGCGGCGTTCGAACGATAAGGGGGAGCAGCGCCATGGGTGTCATGCACATTCCCGGACATACGGGCCAAAAGCCGCGCGAGGTTTCGCTCGATGAGATCCGTTCCGTCATGGGCGACTGCCGTGCGTGTCAGCTTTACCAGACGCGCACGAACATCGTCTTTGGCGTAGGCAATCCGCGCGCCCGCGTGATGTTCGTGGGTGAGGCGCCGGGAAAGAACGAGGATCTGCAGGGTGAGCCGTTCGTGGGGCGTGCCGGTGAGAACCTCAATCGAATCCTCTCCCTCGCGGGCCTCGAACGCGAGGACATCTATATTGCCAACGTTCTCAAATGCCGTCCTCCGCAGAATCGCAATCCCCAGGCGGACGAGGTATTGGCATGTTCGCCGTATCTGCGCGAGCAGATTCGCAGTATCTGGCCGGATGTCATCGTCACGCTGGGCAACCCGGCGAGCCATTTCGTGCTCAAGACCGAGGTCGGCATCACCAAGCTGCGCGGTCGTTTTCACCAGATGGGTCATTTCACCGTCATGCCGACGTTTCATCCGGCGGCGGCGCTGCGCAACCCGGCGTGGCAGGCGCTGCTCGAGGAGGACTTCCGCATGCTCGGGGCGTACCTGGCGGAACACCCCGTCGACGTTGGTCTGAACGCGGCACGTGCGGCTGTTCCCGAAAATGACGCCACCGCCAGTGCACTTCCGGAGATTGAGGAGTAGCCATGGCGCTTGAGTATAGGGCTCCGCGCGCGTATGCAAGTGCGGGTGTGGATGACACCGTCCACTTGGGTGAGCTGGTTGCCGGCTGCCTGGAGGACGGC
The DNA here is from genome assembly GCF_000156175.1 of Collinsella intestinalis DSM 13280. Classification (GTDB taxonomy): domain Bacteria; phylum Actinomycetota; class Coriobacteriia; order Coriobacteriales; family Coriobacteriaceae; genus Collinsella; species Collinsella intestinalis. Next base: position 216,539 of record NZ_GG692711.1, on the reverse strand, counting down.
GATGTGCTCGTTTTGACGGGTGGACTGGGTGTGGGAAAGACGCATTTCACCAAGGGCGTTTCGGCCGGCTTGGGTGATGGCCATCCCGTCACGAGCCCCACGTTCGCCCTTATGGCCGTACATGACGGCGGCCGCATTCCTTTGTTTCACTTTGACCTGTACCGCCTGGAGCACGCCTTTGAGCTCGAGGACACGGGTATTTTCGACGTGCTGGGGTATGAGGGCGCGTGTCTGCTCGAATGGGGCGAGCAGTTCCAGGACGAGCTGACCGATGAGTATCTGGGCGTGATCATCTCGCGCGTCGATGGGGATGAGTCCCTGCGTGAGATTGCGCTCGAGCCCCATGGTGCGCGTGCAGAGCGCCTGGCTGCCGCCGTCGATGATGCGGTGCGCGCCGGCGAAGCCGCCTAATATCTCAATTTGTACCTGTCCCCAATTGAGTCTGTCCCCAATTGAGTCCTGAACGCTTGGAGCGAGAGAGATGAAACTAGACGAACTGCGGACGCTGATCGTGGCGATCGATACCTCCACGGACATGCTTTCCTGCGCGGTGGCGTGGTGGACGCCCGAGGTCTTCTTCGATGACAGACCTTCGCGGGCCTCGGTCGAGGTCCTCTCCTCCCGTGATCACTTGTGCCGCAGGCGGGCGAACGTCGAGCTCGTTCAAACGGTGCGTGAGGCCCTTGATGAGGCCGGTATGTCCATGTCCGACGTGGGTGGGTTCCTCGTGGGCCGCGGGCCGGGCTCCTTTACCGGCGTGCGCATCGGCATTTCCACCGCAAAGGGTCTTGCCCGCGGTGCAAACGTGCCCCTGATGGGGACTTCGACGCTCGACGCCTGTGCATGGACCGCTTGGAAGGCGGGCACGCGCGGTCTGGTGGGTGTTGCTGCGGATGCCATGCGCGGCGAGGTGTACCCTGCGCTGTATACGCTGGATGATGAGGGCCCGCACCGAATGTTCGAGCGCGAACGCGTGGTGAAGGCCGCGGTCGCGGTGGAGGAGTGGGCCGAGCGCGCCGATGCGGACGAGTTGCAGCTCACCGGCGACGGACTGGTGCGCTACGGCAAGCTGTTCGAGGAGGCGGGCCTTATGGCGCGCGCCCTTCCTCGCGAACTGTGGTGGCCCACGGGTGAGGGTGTGCTGCTGGCCGCTGCATGCCCCGAAGGCCTGGCCGCTGCGGGCAGTACGGACCCGGCGGCGGTGCTGCCGGTGTACACGCGCCTTTCCGATGCCGAGGAGAACGAGCGTCGTCGTTTGGGCCTGGCGGAGAGCGTGAACACGGGCGTCACCGGTGTGGCCGACGAGCTCGCCGGACGCCACTTGCAGGTGCGCCCCATGGCCGCAGCCGATGCCGAGGCCATGGCCGTGCTCGAGCGCGAGTGCTTCGAGGGTGCGGGGCACGAGCCGTGGAGCGCGAACCTGTTCTTGGCGGAGCTTTCCGAGGGCGCCGCGGCCGCCCGCTCCTGGTGGGTCGCCCATGACAACGGAGAGTTGATCGGCTTTGCCGGCGGCATGGTGGTCGATAAAGACGTCGAGATCCTCGACGTTGCCGTTTCACCCGCACATAGGCGCGAGGGTATCGCGCGCAAGCTTCTCGCGCATGTGAGCTACGATGCGCAGATGCTCGGCTGCACGAGCGCCTCGCTCGAGGTGGAGGCCGACAACGAATCCGCCCGCGCTCTCTATGCGAATTTGGGATTCGAGCAGATCGGTTGTCGCTGCGGGTACTACGGGGCCGGTCGCGATGCGCATGTGATGCGTGCTTCGCTGCCGCTGGTTTTGCCCGTGGACGCTGCATCGCCGGAGCCCACGGCCGCCTTGGCGCGTGAGTGGCCGTTGCCGGCGCCCTCGCGCACGGCCGATGAGGCGGCCGAGATCGAGCGCCGCCAACTCATCCTCGCTATCGAGAGCTCTTGCGACGAGACGGCCGTGGCCATCGTGGATGCCGAGGGCAACCTGTTGGCAAACCAGGTGTCGACCCAGATCGATTTTCATGCTCGCTTTGGCGGCGTGGTTCCCGAGATCGCCTCGCGCAAGCACGTGGAGGTCATTGTCGGTGTGGTGGATGCTGCGCTGGAGGAGGCTGCCGAGAGCCTCGGTTTGGCGGGCGGGGCCATAGCCCCTGCCGAGCTTGCAGCGGTTGGTGTGACCCAGGGACCCGGTCTGGTGGGCGCGCTTGTGGTGGGCGTGGCGTTCGCCAAGGGCTTTGCGCTTGCGGCCGACAAGCCGCTCATCTGCGTGAATCACCTCGAGGGGCACCTGTTCGCCAACAAGCTCACCACCCCCGACTTGGAGCCGCCGTTCATCTTCACGCTCGTCTCGGGTGGACACACCATGCTCGTGCACGTGCGCGCCTGGGGTGATTACGAGGTCTTGGGCGAGACGCTCGACGACGCGGTGGGCGAGGCTTTTGACAAGGTCGCCAAGGCGCTGGGCCTCGGATATCCCGGCGGTCCGATCATCTCGCGCTTGGCGGAGGACGGTAATCCAAAGGCCATCGACTTCCCGCGCGCCCTCAACAGCCGCGGAGACTACCGCTTCTCGCTCTCCGGCCTGAAGACCGCGGTCACGCTCTACATCGAGCAGGAGACGGCGGCCGGTCGCACCATCCACCTGCCCGACCTGGCCGCCTCCTTCGAGGCCGCCGTGTTCGACGTGCAGTACAAGAAGGCCAAGTGCGCCCTGCGGGAGACGGGTGCGCGCGAGTACTGCATCGGCGGTGGTGTGGCGGCAAACCCGCATCTGCGTCAGATGATGATTGAGAAGCTCGGTCGCCAGGGCATCCGTGTGACGGTGCCCCCGCAAAACGCGTGCACCGACAACGCCGCTATGATCGCGGTGGTCGCGCGCGAGAAGTTTTTGCGTGGAGAGTTCGCCGAGTTCACGGTGGACGCCGACCCGAATATGACCTTGTAGGCCACGGGTTCAAACGATAGATGAGGCCCCCATCAGCGCGAAGTTTGCTGATGGGGGCCATATTGCGACGCGAGGGGCCGGCACGATGCGAGGGGCTAGTTCCAGAAGCTGTCCTCGTCATCGCCCTTAGGGCCGCGGTCGACGTACATCTTGTGGGTGCGCTTTTCCAGGATGAAGGCGGCGATGCCAAAGATGACGATGCCCGCGAAGAACAAGACGCCGACGCCCAGGCGGGTGCCGAAGAGGAAGTTGAAGACCTGATCCATTGCGCTGTCCTGCTTTCTTGCTGGAATACATGGCGAAATACGCTCACCAGTATATACTTGCACTGCACCAACATGCATCGCATCGCGATTTCCCCGCGATGAGTCGCCGCGCCGCGGTCGGGATAGCTCGGCTCGCGGCGATAGTTTTATGAGAGATGTGAACACGGAGGGACTATGCTCGACATCAAATTTGTTCGCGAGAACCCTGAGGCGCTCGACGCCGCCATGGCGAACCGTCAGGGCTCCTGGGACCGTGAGCGCTTCTTCGCGCTCGATGAGGAGCGCCGCTCCGTCATCGCAGAGGTCGAGGATCTGCAGGCCACCCGCAACGCCGAGTCCAAGAAGATCGGCGTCCTCATGAAGGAGGGCAAGCGCGACGAGGCCGAGGCTGCCAAGGACGCCGTTCGCCAGGTCAACGAGAAGATCGAGGTGCTCGGCGCGCGCCGTGCCGAACTCGATGCCGAGGTCTCCGACTTCATGGCCCGCATCCCCAACATCCCGGCCGACGTCACGCCCGTGGGCAAGGATGAGAACGAGAACCCCGAGCGCCGTCGCGTGGGCGAGCCCCGCGACTTCGCCGCCGAGGGCTTTGAGCCCAAGGCCCATTGGGACCTGGGTGCCGAGACCGGCATCCTGGACTTCGACCGCGGCGCCAAGCTTTCCGGCGCTCGCTTCACCGTGCTCTCCGGCGCTGGCGCCACGCTCGACCGTGCGCTGCAGAACTTCTTCCTGAACACGCATATCTCCCGCGGCTTCACCGAGTTCATCCCGCCGGTCATCGTCAACCGCGAGATTATGTACGGCACCGGCCAGCTGCCCAAGTTCGAGGATGACGCCTACCACACCGGCGAGGACCAGTTCCTGATCCCCACCGCCGAGGTCGCCCTCACCAACCTGCACGCCGGCGAGGTGCTCGACGCCTCCCAGCTCCCGCTGCGCTACACCGCGGGTACCCCGTGCTTCCGCGAGGAGGCCGGTTCTGCCGGTCGCGATACCCGCGGTATCATCCGTCAGCACCAGTTCACCAAGGTGGAGATGGTCAAGTTCGCCAAGCCCGAGGAGTCCGATGACGAGCTCGAGAGCATGGTGGCCGAGGCCGAGTTCATCCTGCAGCAGCTCGGCTTGCCGTATCGCGTAATCTCCCTGTGCACTGGCGACCTGGGCTTCTCCGCCCGTCAGACCTACGACATCGAGGTTTGGCTGCCGAGCTACAACGCGTACAAGGAGATTTCCTCCTGCTCCAACTGCGGTGACTTCCAGGCCCGTCGCGCGAACATCAAGTACCGCGACCCCGAGAACTTCAAGGGCCAGCGCTTCGTGCACACCCTGAATGGTTCCGGCCTGCCCACCGGTCGCACCATGGCCGCGATCATGGAGAACTACCAAAACGCCGACGGCTCCATCACGGTGCCCGAGGTGCTGCGCCCCTACATGGGCGGCATCGAGCGCATCGAGCCGCTGGCGTAAGGCCGCATAGATTACGGTGACCCTTATGGACGCCCGCTCGTGTATCCGGGCGGGCGTCTTGCGTATGAGGCGCAGGTGCATCGTGGTGCATTGCGCCCGTGATATGATGCTTGGATGAACACATCGCGTTGCATGGGAGAGAGGAACCGACATGCTGAACGCTATTGAGATCTCGCCGAAGGTTTGGTGGGTTGGCGGCATCGATTGGAACGAGCGCCTGTTCCACGGCTACACCACCGAGCGCGGCATCACCTACAACGCCTACCTCATCATGGACGAGAAGATCACCTTGATCGACACGTGCAAGGCGACGTTTGCCGATGAGCTTGTGCAGCGTATCTCGCAGGTCGTCGACCCCGCCAAGATCGATGTGGTCATTACCAACCATGTTGAGATGGATCACTCCGGCTCTCTGCCCGTGATCCACAAAATCGCCCCCAACGCCGAGATCTACGCTTCCGCCGGTGCCGGCGTCAACGAGCTCCGCGCCCACTTCGGCATCGAGGCAACGCCCGTGAAGACGGGCGACACCCTCTGCATCGGCGAGCGCACCCTGAGCTTTGTGACCACTCCGATGGTCCATTGGCCCGACAACATGGTCACGTACTCCGACGTCGATAAGATCCTGTTCTCCAACGACGCGTTCGGCCAGCATTTCGCCACCACCAAGCGCTTCGACGACGAGAACGATATGTGCGAGGTCATGAAGCAGGCCAAGAAGTACTACGCCAACATCGTGTGGCCGTACGGCATGCAGGCCGGTCGCGCGCTTGCCGCGGTCAAGGGCCTCGAGCTCAAGATGATCGCCCCCAGCCATGGCTGCATTTGGCGCTCCCACATCGACGAGATCATCGCCAAATACGAGGAGTGGACCACGTACCAGACGCAGGAGAAGGCCGTCGTGGTGTTCGATTCCATGTGGCACTCCACCGAGTCCATGGCACGTGAGATTTGCGATGCCTTCATCGCCGAGGGTATCTCCGCCCAGCTCATCGACGTTAAGAGCACGCATATCTCCGACATCATGCTCTACATGTGCGATGCCAAGTACGTGGCTGTCGGCTCGCCCACGCTCAATTCCAACATGCTGCCCACCGTGGCGAGCTTCCTCACGTACATGCGCGGCCTTTCGCCCAAGAACGAGCAGCGTATCGGTCTGGCGTTCGGCTCGTATGGTTGGGCTCCGCTCGGCCCCAAGCAGGTGTACGCCGAGCTCGAGAACGCCAAGTTCCAGCTGCCCGTGCCGGTCGTGGCGCAGCAGTGGGTGCCTTCCGAGGAGAACCTCGCCGAGCTGCAGGGCACCGTTCGCAAGATGATCGAGGCCGCCCGCGCGTGATGTCGGGCAGGTGGCTCGTGCCCGTCTCGAGTTTTTGAGGGGCGGCCCCGCGGGGTCGCCCTTTTTGCCAGAGCGACGCCTTGCGGGCGAGCAATCGGATTCATCACCGCCCGGTGTAAAACCGGCGTGCGGTTCGTACACAAGGAGCTTCAATGGTGGATACGCTGCAGATGACCAGGAGTCTGGGTTCGTATGCCGATGTGCTCGCCGATGCGGGCATCGTGCTCGAGGACGTGCGCGACGAGGCTCGCGGGATCGAGATCGCATATGCGACCGATGATTCCCGGCGCGTGGTGCCGCGGACGCTGTTCGTGTGCAAGGGCGCTGCGTTCAGGCGCGAGTACCTGCTGCAGGCGCTCGCTGCCGGTGCGGTTGCCTATGTGTCCGAGGTCGATTACGAGGTCGACGGCGAGGTGGGGCATGAGGTCCCGCGCGTGCTGGTGAACGATATCCGCACGGCGCTCGGGCTGCTCGCCGATGCCGCATACGACCATCCTTCCGGCCGGGTGAAGGTGTGCGCCTTCACGGGCACCAAGGGCAAGACCACGAGCGCATATTACCTGCGCTCGATTCTGTCCGAGCATGCGCGTGAGATGGGGCGCCCCGTTCCGGCCCTGCTGACGGGAGTCGAGTACGATGACGGCGTCGAGCGCGGCGACTCGCTGCTCACCACGCCCGAGTCCTTCGAGCTCGAGCGGCGGTTCGCCAATGCCGCCAGCGTGGGCTGCGAGCACGTGGTCATGGAGGCGTCGAGTCAGGCCATCAAGTTCCGCCGCACCCTCGGGGTGGACTTTGCCGTGGGCGCGTTCACGAATTTCGGCGAGGACCACATCTCTCCCATCGAGCATCCCACGCTCGAAGATTATCTCGAGAGCAAGTTGCTGCTGTTCGAGCGCTGCCGAGTGGCCGTGGTGAATCTCGACATGGATGTGGCCGAGCGGGCGCTCGCCGCCGCCCATGCTTCGCGTACGGTCGAGCGCGTACTTACCTATTCGCTCGAGGATGCGGCGGCCGATGTGTTCGTGCCGTCCTATGTCCGCACCGAGCGCGGCATCCGCGCGACGGTGCGTACGCCGCGCATCGCCCGCGAGCTCATGATTCCCTCGCCCGCGGTGTTCAACTTGAGCAATGCCCTGGGCGCCATCGCGTGCGCCGAGGCGCTGGGAATCTCGGCGGACGCGATCGAGACGGGCCTTTCCCGGGCCTACGCGCCCGGTCGCATGGAGCTGTATCCGAGTGAGAGCGGCCGCATCATGGGCGTGGTCGATTACGCTCATAACGGTATGAGCCTCGAGACGCTCCTACGCGATTTGCGCGCGAGTTATCCCGACCGCGAGTTTGCCGTGGTGTTCGGCGCAACGGGCGGCAAGGGCGTCGATCGCCGCGAGACCATGGGTGAGGCGGCCGGAAAGCTCGCCGATCGCATCGTCATCACCGAGGACGATCCCGGCCCCGAGGACCCCGCCCTCATCTGTGACGCCATCGCCCGCGCCGTGAGCGCGCAGGGCAACGAGAACTGGCAGGTCGTACTCGACCGCAGTGAGGCCATACGCACCGCGGTGAGTGAGACGCACGCCCCCGCCGTTGTGATCGTGACGGGCAAGGGCAACGACCCGTTTATGCTTCGTAACGGTGTGCGCGAGCCGTATGAGCCCGACGGCGACCAGCTGCGCCGCGCCTTGGCGGACTGGGAGCGCGAGCACGTCTAGGTGCTCTGCGCCCGACCGAACGCCGGATTTGTGGCGGCTCCCCGGTGGGCCGCCAGTCGTACAATCGAGAATGACCGAGATATTTGCCTGAGAGAAAGAGGACTCATGGCCGATTCGCCTGCCACCGCCGCTTCCATGGGAGCCGATCTTACGTCCGGGCCTGCCAAGGTGTATTACACCAATTTGCGCACGCACGGCCGCGAGAGCCAGCTCGACAAGCTCAAGCGCCTCATTCGCCGTGCTGGCATTGAGCAGATCGACTTCGAGAACAAGTTTGTCGCCATCAAGATTCACTTTGGTGAGCTGGGGAACCTCTCCTTCCTGCGTCCCAACTATGCACGCGCCGTTGCCGATGTGGTGAAGGAGCTCGGCGGCATGCCCTTCCTCACCGACTGCAATACGCTGTACGTGGGTAGCCGCAAGAACGCGCTCGAGCACATCGATTGTGCGTACCAAAATGGGTTCACGCCCTATGCCACCGGCTGCCAGGTCATCATCGCCGATGGCCTCAAAGGCACCGACGAGACGCTCGTCCCGGTGAAAAACGGGGAGTACGTGCAGGAGGCCAAGATCGGCCACGCCCTGATGGACGCCGATATCGTGATCTCGCTTACGCATTTCAAGGGTCACGAGCAGGCGGGTTTTGGCGGTTGCATGAAGAACCTCGGCATGGGAGGCGGCAGCCGCGCCGGCAAGATGGAGCAGCACGCGGCTGGCAAGCCGAGTGTGGATGAGGCCAAGTGCATCGGATGTCGCGCGTGCGAGCGCATCTGCGCGCATGGCGCCGTGAGTTTCCCCACAACGCGCGAGCGCGCGCTCAAGAATGGGCGTGTGGTCGAATCTCCCGTGGCGTGCATCGACCACGATTGCTGTGTGGGATGCGGACGCTGCATCGGCGCGTGCAATCAGAACGCCATCGAGCCCGATTACGGTGCCGCCGCCGACGTGCTCAACTACAAGATCGCCGAGTACACTCAGGCCGTCGTGCAGGATCGTCCGAGCTTTCACATCTCGCTCGCCATCGACGTGAGCCCCAACTGCGATTGCCATCCAGAGAATGACACGCCCATCGTGCCCGATATCGGCATGTTCGCGAGCTTCGATCCCGTGGCTATCGATCAGGCGTGCATCGACATGACGCTCGCCATGCCCGCGATGCCCGATACCGAGCTGACCGAGATGCGTGCAAAGCTCGAGGCGGCGGGCGAGGTTCCCGAGCGCTGTGAGCACGATCACCTCAACATGACGCACCCCGATACCAATTGGCGCTCCATGATCGAGCACGGCGAGAAGATCGGCCTCGGTACGAGCGAATATGAGCTCATCGAGGTGAAGTAGCCCGGGCGTTTGGTGCCCGGGATCTGGAGCCAGGGGCTCGGGTTCCGAGCCGGGATCTTGGACCTGAAGACATGAAGATGGTCGTGATTTGCCTGGCTGTTGCACGGAGGCAAATCACGACCGCTTCTGGGTGAGATGACATAAGCTCTGCCGTTTGCGGGGCACTCAGCGTTTGCGGGGGGACCGGCGTTGGGGGTGCCCAGCGTCTGCAGCGCGCCCGACCGGGCTTTCTGAGACGCTACTCCTCGCGGTCGAACTCCTCGTTCGCGTCGAGGGGGCGTCCGGAATAGTTCACATGCTCGGTCACGGCCCCCATGTCACCGGTTTCGATGAAGCGACAGGCCGCCTGGGCGTAATCGTCCAAGGCGCGGTCAAAGACATCGGGGAATGCCTCGGTGCTCTCGGTCTCGGAGAACGGGTTGCGCCAGGGCTTGTGCTCCAGGTTGCCGCATGCGGAGGGAGTTTCGGTGGTGACGCGGTGGGCGAGGGACTGCAGCAGGGAGTAGTCGCTCACCAGGCTCTCGAGGCGACCGAGCACATCGGAGCGCATGGACCCCGCGGGTTCGATCAGGCGGTAGACGAGCTGCATGTCCGCCACGGCCCCGCCGTATTCGTTGGCGGCAACATCCATGCCGTAGACGCTCTTTGCCATGAAGCTCACGAGCGCTCCGGCGACCTTGTCGATGCGCGGATTGCTGGAGACCTCGCCCACGGGCGGGAACTCGGCGATGGTTGCGCCGTTGCGTTTGAGCTGCAGCATGAGTAGGTCGAGGTCGCTCTCGATCACGGCGTGCACTTGGCTGCCGGCGCCAGTGAGGTCGGGGTCGGCCTCCTGGATGCCCCACTGCTGCGCGTAGACGAAGGGGTGCGCGTTGCGGTCGAGCACGTAGTGGGAGAGCATGCCCAGCGTCCAGGCACGGCCCACACCGGAATCGGATGGCTGCAGGCGCGAGACGCCTTCGCGCAGCGCGGCGAACTGGCGGGACATGCGGCTGCGGTGCATGACGCGTGCAAGTTCCATGCACGCCCCCATGTTCGGGGTCCTGAAGCGGAAGAAGAACGGGTCGGGGCCCTGGTTGGCGAGCAGGAACGCAGCGCGCTCGTCCTCATTCGTGATGATTCCCTCGGGCAGGCGCTCGATGCTCTCCTCGCCGAACAGGCGATGGGTGATCAATGCGGGCATGCGTGTCTCCTTTGAAGCGCGTACATCTGTCGCCTATTATGCCCAGCTTTCGGGCTGGATTTCGGGGCGGCGTCCGACCCGGCTTTCGAGGTCGGATTTCGCAGTATCGAAATGGTTTCGAAATGCAAAACGTTGCGCTTACCTGCGAAAATAAGGTATAACAAGCACTTGTCACATATATCGAGGGGGGAATGCATGGCAAATATGATCGAAATCCGCGGCCTGAACAAATATTTCGGCGACCTTCATGTCCTGAAGGACATTGACCTCACGGTTGAAGAAGGGGAGAAGGTCGTCATCATCGGCCCGTCCGGTTCCGGCAAGTCGACGCTCATCCGCTGCGTCGATTTTCTCGAGGAGCCCACCAGCGGCGAGGTCATCATCGACGGCACGCCGCTCACCAAAAAGAATCACCTGGAGATGGCGCGCACGTACAGCTCCATGGTGTTCCAGCAGTTCAACCTCTACCCCAACATGACGGTGCTCGGCAATCTCACGCTCGCACCCATCAAGCTGCAGAAGAAGTCCAAGGAGGAGGCGACCCAGGCCGCCATGGTCGCGCTCAAGCGCGTCGGCCTGGCGCATAAGGCCGGCGAGTTCCCCCAGAACCTCTCCGGCGGCCAGCAGCAGCGCGTGGCCATCGCCCGCGCGCTGTGCACCAAGCAGCCGATCATCCTGTTCGACGAGCCGACCTCCGCTCTCGATCCCGAGATGGTCCAGGAGGTCCTCGACGTCATGATCGAGCTCGCACAGGAGAACATCACCATGATCTGCGTGACGCATGAGATGGGCTTCGCGCGCCAGGTCGCCGACCGCGTCATCTTCATGGACGACGGCCGCATCCTGGAGCAGGGCTCGCCGGAGCACTTCTTCGAGAACCCCGAGAACCCCCGCTGTCGCGACTTCCTCGCGAAGATCCTGCATTAGAGCGAGGGGATGCAAATGCGATATAAGAAGGAACTCATGCGGGCTCCCGGCGACGGAACCCGCTTCGCCGCCTCGCCATTCGCCCCTGGTGCCGACGGCAGGTGCCCGAGCCGTCGATCGGTGCTTCGGGGTCTTGCCGCCACGGCGGCCCTTGCGGGGGCGGGCGTCCTTGCCGGCTGCGGTGCCGGTGCGGGCTCCGAAACCGGTTCTGCGCCGGCGAGCGCCCCCGGCTCTAAGCTCGCCGCCATCAAGGCGCGTGGGAAGCTCAACGCTGGTGTGAAGAAGGACGTTCCCGGATACGGATACTACGACCCCGCCGCCCGCACCTATGCGGGCATGGAGATCGACCTGTGCTATCAGATCGCGGCGGCTGTCTTCGACGTGACCTACGACGAGGCGCGTGAGCGCGAACTTGTCTCCTTCACCGACGTCACGCCCAAGACCCGCGGTCCGCTCATCGACAACGATCAGCTCGACGTGGTGTGCGCGACCTATACCATCACGCCCGAGCGCATTGAGAGCTGGGACTTCTCCACGCCCTACCGTACGGACTACGTGGGCCTCATGGTGAAGAAGCGCAGCGGCTTCACGCGCATCGCCGACCTCGACGGGCGAATCATCGGTGTGAGCCAGGGCGCGACCACCCAGGGCCTCATCGAGCAGATGCTCAAGGACGAGGGTATCGATGCGCGCCCCGAGTTCCTCGCGTTCTCGGGGTACCCCATCATCAAGAGCTCGCTGGATGCGGGCAATATCGATTGCTTCGCCATGGACCGCTCCACGCTGGCCGGATACACGAACGAGACGGTCGAGCTGCTCGAGCCCGAGGTGAAGTTCGGCGAGCAGAACTACGGCGTTGCCACCAAGAAGGGCAGCGACCTGTCCACGGTCGTGGACGAGTGCGTGCGCGCTTGCGCGGCGAGCGGCTGGCTCGATGCCGAGATCGAGAAGTGGGGGTTGGTGTAAATGCTCGAAGGACTGCTCGATCCCCGGCGCTGGACGCTGACATTTGAGAATATGGGGCCGTTTTGGGAGGGCTTCGGCGTGACCCTCAAGGTCGTCGCCGCGGGCCTGGCCCTGGCCTTGCTGCTGGGTACGTTGCTTGGCGTGTTCTCCACCACGCGTTCGCGTATCTTGCGCGGCATCTCCCGCGTGTACGTCGAGTTCTATCAGAACACGCCGCTGCCGGTGCAGGTGCTGTTCATGTACATGGCCGGCCCGCAGTTCCTGCAGGTCATGACGGGCGCGGCCCAGCCCGTGCGCATCGCGCCGTTCGCGTTGGGCGCTCTTGGCGTGGGCCTCTATCACGCGGCGTATGTGGCCGAGGTCATCCGCACGGGCATCGAGGCCGTGCCGCGCGGCCAAATGGAGGCCGCTCAGAGCCAGGGCTTCTCGCGCCTGCAGACCTACGCCTACATCGTGCTGCCCCAGACGTTCAAGATCATCTTGCCGCCCCTGTGCAACCAGGCGCTCAACCTGGTGAAGAACACCTCTGTGCTGGCGCTGGTGGCCGGCGGTGACCTTATGTACCGCTCCGACAACTTCGTGAGTCTGTACGGGTTCCTGCAGGGCTATATCGTCTGCTGTCTCATGTACTTCATCATCTGCTTCCCGATTGCCATGCTCGGCCAGTGGCTCGAGCGCCGCAGCAAGGCCCGCCCGCGCGCCAAGGTCATCCCCGGTGTGACGGATGCGGCGGGATCTTCGCCCGAGGGTGCTGTACGGCCGGCGACCGCTGGAAAGGAGGCGTAACCGATGGAGATCTTCAACGCGACGAACCTCGTCTACATCCTGGGCGGTTTCATCAAGACCATCGAGATCTCGGTGCTGTCCATCATCTGCTCCGTCGTGGTCGGCACGGTGCTCGCGCTCGTCAAGAGCTACGGACCCCGTCCCTTCCGCTGGCTCGTGAGCGCCTACATCGAGCTGTTCCGCTGCACGCCCAACCTGCTGTGGATCCTGTTCATCTACTTCACCGTGCAGGGCATCGACATCTTCATCTCGACGCTCGCGTTCACGCTGTTCACGAGCGCCGTCATGGCCGAGATCGTGCGCGCGGGCCTGAACGCCGTGCCCGCCGGGCAGTTCGAGGCGGCGCAGAGCCAGGGTTTTGGCTTCTTTGCCACGATGCGCTACATCATCCTGCCGCAGACTTTCCGCATCATCACGCCCGCACTGTTCGGTCAGTGCACGACGGTCATCAAGGACAGCTCCTACCTGTCCGGTATCAACGTTGCCGAGTTCATGTACACCACCAATGTCGTGATGGCTCATGCCGTCTCGCTCGACCAGGTGCTCATGCTGTACGGTTTCGTGTTCGCGCTGTATTTCGCCCTGAACTTCGGCATCTCGCTGCTGGTTCGTCGTTATCAGCGCAAGGTTGCGGCCGCATAGGGCCAAAAGAGGCGTCGCCGGCCCACGAGGGTGGGCGGCGCATTTTTTACGGCGCCCGCGTCATGGGCCCGTTTCCGCCGACCATCAAACGCAAACCCTTCGTACCCGGGAGGTAGCAATGGGTTTTCTGAAAGATATGCACGAGCGCAGGATCGCGGCGGCGCAGGAGGTGCGCGCCGGTCAGCCCGTCGTGATCACCATCGCGCGCGATTACGGTGCCGAGGGCCACGAGATCGGCAAGATGCTCTCCATGGAGTTGGGCATCCCGCTTTACGATAACGAGTTGCTGGTCCGTTCCGCCGCGCGCAGCGGCGAGGCGCTCGACAAGGTGGCCGCCTACGACGAGCGTATGGCTGCCGAGTTCATGGCGTTCCTGCCCGATCGCGCTGATTCGCGCACCATTTCCGACCGCCTGTTCAAATCGATGGCCCAGGTGATCGTCGATCTTGCCGCCACGCGTAGCTGCATTATCGAGGGGCGTCTGTCCGACTACCTGCTTCGCAACAATCCCAATCACATCGCGGTGCTCGTGACCGCCCCCTTCGATGCCCGCGTCGAGATCGTGCGCGCCAAGCGCGGCCTGGACAAGCGCGCCGGTGCCAAGCTCGTGCGCGAGATGCAGCATGCCCGAGAGGCGTTTTACAAGCGCTACTCCGCCGGCAAGTGGAAGATGACGGATGGCAAAGACATCGTGGTCAACCGAGCCAAGCTTGGTCGCCAGGGGTGCGTCGACGTGATTGCCGCCGCGTATCGCTTCAAGCTCGCCGAGGTTGGTCAGGACCCCGTGTCCGTTGCCGCCGGCGAGCTCGAAACCGGGGACCTCGGATAGGCGGAGATAGACCTTAGTCATTCAGACTTAGATTTGATGACAATGTGACGCTTAAAAAACTTGAGCCTATGTGAATAGCCTTGCGCGCGGCGGGCATAACGTGAGTGTCAAACAACGGCACGCACCCCGCAGGGCGCGCGCGAGGCGTGCGGGCACAGTGCCCCACGCGTATCACGAAGGAGTGATCGAGTATGGCTATGGTTCCGTATCGTCAGGGTTATGGCGTCCTCCCCGTGTCCACCAACTCTCTGTTCGACATCTTCGACGACATGATGGACATTCCGCGCACCGCTCTCGCCACCAAGGCGTTCCCCATCGACGTCGAGGACAAGGGTGATTCCTACGAGGTCAAGGCTTATCTCACCGGCGTCACCAAGGATGATTTGGACGTCGAGCTCAATGAGGGCCGCCTGTCCATCTCCGTGACCGTCGAGGAGAAGGAGGAGAACAAGAACAAGAACTACCTCCAGCGCGAGTTCACCGCGTACTCCGCCACGCGCGGCGTCTATCTCAAGGATGCGGCTTGCGAGGGCCTGTCCGCCACGTTCGCCGACGGCGTGCTGACCGTCACGGTTCCCAAGTTCGTGGAGAAGAAGAACGTCACCAAGATCGCAATCGACTAGTGAGGTCTCGCATACTGCTTTCTTGTTACGCCCTCGGCGCCCCAATCGGACGCCGGGGGCGTTTCGTGTGTCGGGCCCGGCCCGCTGCCGGCGTTGGAGGGCGACCGGCGGGTGCCCGGTCGTGCGGCGCCATGGCATGGCTTTGCCGTAGTTACGGCAAACGTTGTGGTAAATCGACATAAATGCCGACGATACACTATGTCCCGCAAAAATTGGCACACCAAGAGGGAAGGGTCAGCATGGCTGCAGAAACCAAGGAATTCAAGAGCTATCTCGCCAACAAGTGCATCATCGGTTACGGCATCATCAACGGCATCGTCAACGCGGCTATCTTCTTCGGCATGAACGCCTCCAACCCCGACGTGACCTTCGCCGCCGGCAAGGTCGTTGAGGAGATCGTCCTTACCGGCGCTCTGCTGGGCCTCATCCTGACCTGGTGCGTTGTTCCGCTCACCAAGATGGACCTGCGCAAGAACGTCTACAAGGCCGACGCCGATCGCAACGGCATCATCGCCAAGCTCCCCGGCGGCGCCATCACCCTGTCCATCCCCGTGGGCATCATCGCGGCCGCGCTCGCCGGCGCCCTGGCCTTGGCCTTCACCATGTTCCTGCCCATGCCCCTCACCCGCACCGGCATGATGATCTTCAAGGGCTGCATGTGCGCCGTCGTGGGCGCCCTGTCCGGCTACATCGTCGTGACCCGCACCACCGCAGGCTTCGAGCCCGAGTCCAAGTAACTTGCGACCTCAATGTTCTCCATGCGCGGACCGTGGAGAAGAAGTTGTGGCTCACGCTTAGGGAGGCGGCCCCCACACTGAACTGCGCCCCGAAACTTGGACGCGATAAATCATAACCGCTAAGCGGCCCCCCGAAGGGCCTGCTCCCGGAACTCCACCGGGGTCAGGCCCTTCAGCTTGACCTGGCGCCTCACGTTGTTCCAGTGGTGGATGTAGTCCTCCAGGTCCGCCTTGAACTCCTCGAACGTGTCCCAGTCGCGCCCGCGGAGGAACTCGTCCTTCAGGTGGCCGAACATCCCCTCCGTGCATGCGTTGTCCAGGCAGTTTCCCTTCCTGGACATGCTCTG
>NZ_GG692711.1:85118-200366 GCF_000156175.1 Collinsella intestinalis DSM 13280 | reverse complement strand
CCGTAGTCGTACGTCCTGTGGCGTCCCCACTGTCCAGCAGCGCATCCCTCCCGACGGCGCGGTACGTGAGGTGCCATTGTCTCACAGCCTTCAGCGGTATCCCCAGCCTCGCGGCGGCGGCCTCGTGCCCGAGCCCGCGTTCGAAGAGCCCGCAGGCCCGCTCCCTCACCGACCTGTCGTAGATCGTCATGGAAAAACCTCCCATCTCGAGGACTTTATTTTCCAGTCCAAGAAATGGGAGGCAGTTCACACCCGCCCCTTTTTCCCTGACCCCCATGTGCCGAAAGGCGCGTGGGGGCTTTTTCATGCCGTGGGCAAAGCCGCGTCAATGCACGCGGATGAATCGTCAACACTTTGCCGTTATTACGGCAGACGTCCTGCTCGATAGTGTGTTTAGAGCGGCGTATTCTCGGGACGATTCAAACGCCGCGAACGTGATTTGGGCGCTTCCGTGGGAATAAGGGGGCCTGCGGTGGCTCGCATGGGAGCATGCGCGCAATCTGGTCGGGGCGTATCAGCGCAAGGGAAGGGCAAGGGGCCCTTCTCGCAGAAGAAAGGAAGATGCAATGGCGTCTACTGCTGCTGCCAAGGAGGGGGGCAAGGAGAAGTTTCTCGTTCTCCCGATCCTCGTCTTGATTCTCGCCCAGATGGGCACCTCGGGTGATAACGGCGCCCTGTCGCTCGCCGCTACCGCCCTCACCACCGACCTCGGTGCCACCGTCGCCGACATCCAGCTCGCCAACATGGTCTATTCCCTCATGGCCGGCGCTTTCATGATCGCCGGCGGCATGATGGGCACCATCATCGGCTGGAAGAAGAACTTCCGCATGGGCGCTCTCATGTGCGCCGCCGGTGAGGTCGTGCTCGCCATGGCCCCGAACATGGCCGTCTTCATCTGGGGTGGCCGTACCCTCGTCGGATTCGGCGCCTCCTTCATGATCCCGTCGGTCCTGGGTCTCGTCCCCAAGATCTACCACGGCAAGAACCGCGTACTGGCCTTCGGCTGCATCGGCGCCGCCTCCGGCCTGTCCGCCCTGCTGCCGCTGCTGCTCTCCATCGTCCTGATGTCCTTCGGCATGCGCGTCACCTTCTTCGTGCTCGCGGCCTACTTCGCCATCGTGTTCCTGCTCTCCTTCAAGCTCCCCGAGATCGAGCAGAACGACGGCAAGCTCAAGTTTGACGGCATCGGCGTCGCCCTCGCCGCCCTCGGCCTGTTCCTGTTCCTCGTGGGCGTCTCCCGCATCTCCGCTTGGGGTCTCATCGAGCCCTTCGCCGCCTGCCCGTTCACCATCTTCGGCATTTCCCCGTGCCTGCCCATGGCCGTCCTCGGCCTGGTGATCCTGGCCGTCATGGTCAAGGTCGAGAAGGGCGTCGAGGAGAAGAACGGCTTCGCCCTGCTGCCCCAGTCCTTCCTCAAGACCCCGCAGGTGCTCGCCGGCCTTGCCGCCTCAGCCATCACCTTCTTCTTCATGGGCGTCCAGTCCATCCTGATGGCTCCCTACCTGCAGCTCGTTGCCGGCTGGTCCCCGGCCATCGTCGGCGTCCTCTCCATCGTCGTCGGCATCCCGACCTTCGCCTTCTCCATCGGCATCCCCAAGTGGATGCCCAACGCCAACCCCCGTCGCGTCATCGAGGTCGGCTACATCGTCCTGGCCGCCGCCCTCGCCACCATGGCCTTCTCCGTGACCCTCGACTCTGCCTCCCTGCCCGGCATCGTCGTGGGCTGCATTCTCGCCGGCTCCGGCGCGGGCATTGTCTCCGCCCAGGCCAACAACGTCGTCGCCCTGGCCGTGAACGAGCGCGACGCCGCCCAGTCTGGCGGCATCCAGACCACCATGCGCAACGTGGGCCAGGCCATCGGCATCGCCCTGCTCGGCGCCGTGCTGCTGTTCGGCATCACCAACAACGTCATCGACGGTGCCAAGAACGACGACCGCATCTCCGAGGCCACCGTCGAGGCCATCTCCGAGCGCAACATCGACCTCACCTCCGATGACGCCTTCCGCGCCTCCATCGAGGACATCGAGATGTCCGATTCCGAGCGCGACGCCCTGGTCGAGGTCAACGCCGAGGCCCGCTTCAACTCCACCCGCTTCGCCTACGGCGTCGGCGCGGTCATCATCCTGCTTGGCCTGCTGACTACCCCCGCTATCAAGATCTTCAAGAAGGAAGAGGCGTAAACCCATCATGAAGAAGCTGTACTTCAACGGCGACTTCCTGCCCATGACGAACGAGGGCGACTCCTTCGAGGCCCTCGTCGTCGAGGACGGCGTCATCGCCTTCACCGGCACCCTTGAGGACGCCCGTGCCTTTGCCGCGGACGCCGACCAGATCGACCTCGACGGCGCTTGCCTCATGCCCGGCATCATCGACCCGCACAGCCACATCGCCGGTTCCAACCAGTACGTCGTGGCCGCTCAGCTCGAGAACTGCAAGAGCTTCGATGAGATCGTCGAGGCCATGCGCGCCTTCGGCGAGAAGAACAACATCGGTCCCGATAGCGTGATCATGGGTGTTTCCTACGACCAGAACTCCCTGGCCGAGGGCAAGCATCCCAACCGCCACATCCTGGACCAGGTCTCCACCGAGATCCCCTGCGTGGCGATTCACGCCTCCAGCCACATGCTGGTCGCCAACACGAAGCTCCTCGAGCTGGCCGGCATCAATGCCGAGACGGCCGATCCCGAGGGCGCTCGTTACGGCCGCGAGGCCGATGGCGTGACGCCGGACGGCTTCTGCGAGGAGCCCAACGCCATGTGGCCGGTCTTCGGTCAGGTGCAGCCGCGTCAGAAGTTCGACATGGACAAGATGATCCTGCAGATGCAGGACGTCTACCTGGAGCACGGCATCACCACCTGCCAGGAGGGCGCCACCACCGCCGACTACGCCGCGCTGTTCGCGGGCATGGCCAAGAAGGGCCTGCTCAAGATGGACGTGGTGAGCTACCCGATGCACGGCGAGGACGTCGACAAGATCCTGTCCGACTACGCCGAGTTCGACTCCCATGAGTACACGAACCACTTCCGCTTCGGCGGCCTGAAGATGTTCTTCGACGGTTCTCCCCAGGGCCGCACCGCCTGGATGACCGAGCCCTACGCGCCCGGCGACGAGGGCGAGGGCTACTGCGGCTACGGCACCATCTCCGACGACGATGCCTACGACTACATGCGCAAGGCCATCGACGGCAATCACCAGCTGCTCGCCCACACCAACGGCGACGCCGCCGCCGACCAGTACCTGCGCGTGTACAAGCGCGCGCTCGAGGATTCCCCGAATCCGAACAAGCACGAGCTGCACCCGGTCATGGTCCACTGCCAGACCGCCCGCCGCGACCAGTACGAGCAGATGCCCGAGATCCACATGATCCCGACCATCTTCACCAACCACATCTGGTACTGGGCCGACGTGCACCTGAAGAACTTCGGTCCCGAGCGCGGCGGCCGCGTCTCCGCGGTCCGCGATGCCCTCGACTTCGGCCTGCGCCCGACCTTCCACACCGATTGCCCGGTGCTGCGCCCGAATCTGTTCGAGAGCGTGTGGTGCGCGGTCAAGCGCGTCACCAAGAACGGCGTCCAGCTGGACGAGTCCCAGAAGATTTCCGTCTACGAGGGTCTCGAGTGCATCACCAAGAACGGTGCGTTCCAGTACGGCGAGGAGGACCGCAAGGGCACCCTCGAGGTCGGCAAGCTGGCCGACTTCTGCGTCGTGGAGCACAACCCGCTCAAGGTCGATATCGACGACCTGCGCGATCTCAAGGTCCTCAAGACCATCAAGGAGGGCGAGATCGTCTGGGAGGCCTAATGCCGCCCACGCGCTCGCGCTTTTGAGCTTGTGAGCTCACATGGAAAGACGCCTGGCATGTTGCGTGCCAGGCGTCTTTTTTGTCTCTCTATGAGGCGTTACAGCTCCGCGGGGGCGAGCCCGGCCGCTGCCAGCTTGCGGCGGAAGGTCTGGGAGAGCGCGCCCAGCGCGCGCTCGTCGGAAGTTGACACGGCGAGCACGGCGGCATGGGTGAGCCGCGTCCGGCGGAAGGGGATCTGTGCATCTATGGAGAAGAGCGCGCTTCCCGTGCGTCCCGCCTCGTGCGAGAAATACGTGAGGATAAGCGTGGTGCCGCAGGTGAACGAGCACATCTCGAAGATCTTGCGGAACTCCTCGTCGGTGCCCGCCCACAGGCTCTCCGCGGTGAGCGCGCGATGCAGGGCATCGCGGAGCGATTCGCCCTCCATCTGGGGCAGCTCCCGCACGGGGAGGTCGTCGTCGACGGGCCCGTCGCCCTGCGCGCGATGTTGCGCGATGGCGAGGATGGTGTCGTTGATATAGCGACGGTCGAGCTCGGTGATCGCGCTCGAGATGACCGCGACGGGCAGGGCCGTTTCGATTGGGTCGAATGAAATGAGGAAGTCCAGTCCGTCGAGCGCGGTGCTCCCACCTGCCTCTTCGCTTTCGGGAATCACACGGGCGATGCGGATGAATGGCAGGAAGCGCTCGATGCGGTCGCGCGCGAACAGCACCTGCTCGACGCCGCAGTTCACCACGAGGCCGGCGCGCCAGGTGTCGCTCACCGCGATGCCGTCCATGAAATCGAGCAACAGCATGGCGATGCGCGTGAGGTCGGTTTCGTACAGGTCGACCGAAGAAAGGCTCGGCGTGTCGCGCATGAGCTGCGCGAGGCGCATGAACAGCGTCATATTCTCGAACCTCACGGTCCATGAGATCTCGGGCGGCAGGGCGATCGCTCGATCGAGCTTGCGATGCGTGATGCCTGCCTCGAAGAGCATGGCGAGGGGTTTGCGCAGGTGGGACGCCGGGCGCGTCCCGTATCGGTCGGAGAGCGCGCGGAAGAGGTCGTCGGCGAGGTGGGCCGACTCGCGGTCGGGGGTGTAGGTGTCTTGGAAGTCGGGCGTCCAGCGGCGCGCGGCAACCGAGAACAGCTCGATGGCAACGGCCTTCTCGCCGGATCCCAAGGTTATGCCGTAGTGTTTTTCGATGCGGCCGAGCATGGCGGCAAACGCGGGCGGGATGGCGGTGGCGCGCGCGGGGACGCTCTTGCCCTTGCGGATTCGCAACGTCATGACCTGCAGGTAGATGGCCAGTTCGTGGCGAGCGTTATCGGTGAAGGGGCAGTCGAGGGTGCGTTCCACGGCCTCGATCTCGTCGAAGAGGAACTGCCGGTCCTCGCCGAAGAGCTGGGGCTCGACGCGACGCTTCATGGCGGTGGGGGCGAGCTCGAACAGGCTGTGCGTGACGAAGAAGCGGATGTGCTCTTCGGGCCCCACCACGGTGAGGCGATGCCCGCGCTCGATTCGGGCGCCATAGGGGTAGAGCATATCGTTCCAGGAGCGGATGTCCTCCTGGGCCTGCTGCTTGTTGGTGAGGATGGCGCGGGCGAGGGACTCGACCGTGTAATCGCCGTTGTAGTCGCAAATGAGTAGAAGGATGCCGCGGTAAAACCGGTCGAGCGCTGGGTCCATGGCGAGTGCGCGCTCTTTGACGAGGCCGAGGATGCGCTCGCGTTCCGCGGGGCTCGGGTTGAGCTGGATACCCGTGCCGCGCTTGGAGGCGGTGTGGGCGGCGAGGCCGTTTTGCTCGAGGAAGGCGTTGATGGCCGCGACGTCGTTGCGCACGGTCCGCTCTGAGCACGAGAGCTCTCCGGCGAGGGCCGCGGTGGGTATATAGCTCGTGGTGGACACGAGGGTTTTGAGAAGGTTTGCCTGCCGGCGATTGATGCTCATGGCTTGTGCGTCCCCCGATGGTCGCGACGGTGGTTTCCAATGTCGCGGAATTTGCCGCATATCAGGCAAACTCGCTGCACATAGATGGTAGCGATATTCATATGATGAAGATACCTACTTTTTCGTTATGGCGTGAATAAAGCGCCGTTGGATGGTGATGGACATGAGTTCCACGTGCGCGTGCAAGGAACGGGTCGAGGTGGCGCGGGGGCAGGGCGGTTCCGTCGGCTCCAAGGCCACGATCTCCCTGGCGGTCCTGGCGCTGGCACAGCTGGGCGTTTCCGCCGACAACGGGGCGTTTTCGGTCGCGATGTCCGAGATGATGAGCGTCTTTGGGTGCTCGGTCGCCGACGTGCAGCTGGCAAACACCGTGTATGCACTCATGGCCGGCACCTTCATGCTGGCCAGCGGCCTGCTCGGCCTAATGGTGGGGTGGCGCCGCACGTTCGTGGGCGGCATGGTGCTCATGGTCATCGGCGAGATCGTCACCGCCCTCGCCCCCGTGGTCGAGCTGCTCATCTGGGGCGGTCGCCTTGCGGTCGGTGTCGGTGCGAGCCTGGTGATCCCCTCGGTTCTCGGCATGGTCCCGCTGTTGTTTGAGGGGGATAAGCGCAAGCAGGCCTACGGCGTCATCGCGGGCTCCGCTGCCCTGGCGACCATCGTTCCCATCCCGCTCGGCATGCTCGTGGACAATTTCGGCTTCCGTTTCACGTTCGGTGCGCTCGTCGCCTATTTCGGTGCGCTCGTCGCCGCGAGCCTGGCGCTGCCGGCTTCCCAGCCGCGCGCATCTAAGAAGTTCGACCTTGTGGGCGCGGCCCTCGCCTCGATGGGCCTGTTCGCCGTGATGTTCGGCCTGTCACGCATCTCCGCTTGGGGCGTGGCCGATCCGCTGCCCACCGCACCGTTCACCATCTTCGGCCTCTCACCGGCTCCGCTCATCGTCATCGCGGGCGTGGCGCTGCTCATCGTGCTCGTCCCGGTCGAGTTGTGGATGGAGCGCGCGCACGACGTCGCCATCCTGCCCTCCAGCTTCATCAAAAGCGCGCAGGTTCGCTCCGGTGTCGTGGCGATCGCACTGCCGTTTTTCTACATGGGCGCACAAGGCCTGGTGGCCACGTCCTTCTACCAGCTCGTGGTCGGTCTCGGCGGCACCAGCACGGCGCTTTTGGGCATCGTTTCGGGCGTGCCGATGCTCGTGCTCGCCATGGGTATTCCCCGCAAGTTCCCCCAGGCGAATTCCTGGCTCGTGGTGCGATGCGGTTACATCGCTATCGCCCTCGGCGCGATTATGGCGGCCTTTGGCGTTCGGAGCTCCGAGTTGACTTCCATAATGGTGCTCGGCACGTTGTTGGGCGGAATTGGCGTTGGTATGGTGAACTCGCAGTCGAACAACCTTGTCGCCTCCGCCGTCCCCGCACACGACGCGCAGCAATCGGGCGGCATCCAGGGCGCGGCGCGAAACCTCGGTCTCGCGCTCGGCTCGGCTGCCATGGGCTCGGTCATGCTCATCGCGGTGAACATGGGTCTCGACGCGAGCGTCGAATCGATGGCCGTTCTCGACGAGCCCGTCCGCACGGCGCTCGAGCAGACGGTCTACACCTATGAGGGTGACGCGGCCTTCTCTGCCCGTATGGACGGCATGGGCGTTTCCGATTCCGTCGCCGGCGAGCTGATCACGGCCAACCGCGAGGTCCGCGCCAACGCCGGTGCCATTGCGATGTCGACCGTCGCCGCGCTCGCGGGGCTCTCCCTGTTCACCACGTTTCCAAAAAAATCAAAGGACGCTGCGAGGGGGTAACTGTTGCGCACCGTGCCGTCATGAGTGGCCCGTCGGCCTCGGGTGCTACAGGACGGAGAAGGGGCGGTTCTGACCGGCGGGGCGGATGTGAAGGTCGGCGGTGTCGCCCGGGCGCCAGAGCGTGGCGCTTGAGCCGAGCTCGTTGTCGAGTTCGGCGCCGATGGCCGCAGCGAGCGCTCGCACCGCCAGGCTCGGCCGGTTGTTCTCCTGGGAGATGTGCATGGCCACCACATGCTCCGTGCGCTCGCTCACGAGGGCGGACAGAGCCTCGGCGGCCTGCGCATTGGAGAGGTGCCCGCGGTCGGAGGCGATGCGGTCCTGCAGGTGGCGCGGATAGGGGCCGCAGCGGAGCATCTGCGTGTCGTGATTGCTCTCAAGTGCGAGGATGCGCGCATCCGCCAGCAGCTCCATGGCGCGCGGTGGCAACATGCCCGTATCGGTGGCGTAGCCAATCGCGTCGCCCGCGCATGAGAAGCGGAATCCCACCGGGTTCACCACGTCGTGCGAGGTGGGGAAGGTCTCGATGCGCACGCCTGCGACCTCAAGGGCGTCCCCGGGGGTGAAGGTCTCAAAATCGAGGCAGCTGAGGTACTTGCGTCCATCCACCGTGCCCTCACTGGCAAACAGGAGGCCGTTGAAAATCTTGACCCACACGGATATGCCGCTCACATGGTCGGTGTGCTCGTGCGTGAGGATGAGCGCTCGCACATCGCGCTCGTCGAGTCCCAGCTCGTGCATGCGGTCGAGGACCTTGCAGCGTGCAAAACCATTGTCGATCATGATGAGCCCCTCGGGCCCTTCCACTAGCGCGCAGTTCCCGCGCGAGCCGCTGCCGAGGATGTGCAGGTGCAGGGCGTGCCGACGCTCGCTTTTGGCGTCTGCGCCCGGCGTGCGCTGCTCGGCTGGGGATGCGCTTGTGGAGTGGGTCATGTCTGGTCCAATCAGTACAATACAAGGCGGATGAGATGAGCGTGCCGCACGCGGTGCCGCACGCGTGGAAATGACGGGCAGAATCGTCGCCGCCCGTCGCGAAAGGCGATACATGCCAACGGTTTCACAAAGATATGGGTCCGGGCACGCGCCGCATGCGCGCGCAGCGGGCGAGCGGGGGCAAGCCCTCGCGGCGCCGGTGGTCCTCATGGTATCAGGAGGTGCGGACTCAACGGCGTTGGCCTTGATGGCCTGTACCGGCGAGCTCGACATCGACGACGGGCGCGGCTGCGCCCGTATTGCCCGCGAGCGGCTGCACGTGCTGCATGTGAACCATCATCTTCGGGGTGAAGCCTCCGACGGCGACGAGGCCTTTGTGCGCGATTTGTGCGAGTGCCTGGGGCTGCCCCTGTGCGTGGAGCACGCCCACTTCGCCGATTTGGACGGGCGCAACCTTGAGGCGGCCGCGCGTGATGTGCGCTACGCCGCGGCGCGCCGCTACGTGCGCGAGCTCTCGCGACAATCCGGCACGCCCCGCACCGCGGCGCGCATCCTCACCGCGCACACGGCGAGCGATCGCGCGGAGACGTTCTTCATGAACGCCATCAAGGGTTCGGGCGCCGCGGGTCTTTCGAGCATTCCGCGACGCCGCAACATCATCGTCCGCCCCCTGATGGACCGCACGCACGGCGAGCTTGTGCGCTATCTGCAGGTCGCCGGTCAGCCCTGGCGTGAGGATGAGAGCAATCGAGATACGAGTTACCTGCGCAACTTTGTGCGCCACCGCCTGATGCCGCTCGCCGCCGAGCGCAATCCCGGCGTGGCGCGCAGCGTGGGCGCGGCCTGCGACATCCTGGGCGATGAGGACGCCTTCATGTCCCAGCTCGCGGCGACCGCGCTGCGCAGCTGCACGCGGCGCGAAGGGGCGGGCCTCGTCGTGCTGGACGCCGCCCGCCTCGCCGCGGCAGAGGTTGCCATCGCCCGCCGCATGGTACGCCTGGCGGTGAAAAGGGTCGCGCCTGAGGCCCGTTTGGAGATGCGCCATGTCGAGGCGGTACTCGCCTGCGTGGCGGCGGGGGAGGGTTCGGTCGCCCTGCCCGAGGGCGTCGACGCGCGCATCGAGTTCGGTACGCTCTCCTTCCGCACCCCCACTGAGCGCGAGCGCGCGGCGACCGGTTGGCTGCCCGTTCCCGGCTCCATGGTCGTCGCGGGCGGTCGGGTACTTGAGAGCGCGTTCGTCCGCGTCCCCGAGGGACAC
The DNA here is from genome assembly GCF_000156175.1 of Collinsella intestinalis DSM 13280. Classification (GTDB taxonomy): domain Bacteria; phylum Actinomycetota; class Coriobacteriia; order Coriobacteriales; family Coriobacteriaceae; genus Collinsella; species Collinsella intestinalis. The sequence continues at coordinate 190,645 of NZ_GG692711.1, read as the reverse complement.
GACGCCGTTAGCCTTGCCCGTGGGCTCAGCGCCGAGGCGGGTGGCGGAACGGTGGCCGTGATCGACGCTGCGGCGCTGGGATATGCATCGCGCGACCTGCAACGACTCGCCGAGGACCAGCGTTGGGGAGCTTCGGCAGCCCAGGGAGGGACGGACGGCGTCCGCCTGTGGGTGGACGGCCCGGCGGCGGGCGACGTGATGTGCCCCTTGGGGATGCAAGGGCGTAGCAAGAAGCTCTCCGACCTCATCAACGAGGCTCGCGTCCCGCTTGCCGAGCGCGCGGGCGTCCCGGTTGTGCGCAGCTCTCCGGGGGGCGCGATCGCGTGGGTCGCGGGAGTTCGTGCGGACGAGCGCTTCAAGTGCACCCCTACTAGCTCTATGCTGGTAAAATTAACGATTCGTCCCATTGGCGACGTGTAGCGTCCCCGAATGCGGGTATGCTTCAACCATCTTGTACATGCATGTGAAAGGGAAGTCATGGAAACGATGCATCCTGATGTCGAGAAGGTCCTGTTCTCCGAGGAGGACATTGCGGATATGGTCAAGCGCCTGGGCGCTCAGATCTCCGAGGATTACAAGGGTAAGGATCTGGTCCTCATCGCCGTCCTGCGCGGTGCCGTCGTGTTCATGGGCGACCTGATGCGCGCCATCGACACCGATCTGGCCATCGACTTCATGGCCGTGTCCAGCTACGGCAACGGCACCAAGTCCTCCGGTACCGTCCGCATCATCAAGGACCTCGACATCGACATCAAGGACCGCGACGTCCTGATCGTCGAGGACATCCTCGACTCCGGTCTCACCCTCAAGTATCTCATGGCCAATCTCGCCAGCCGCGGCCCGGCTTCGCTGGAGGTCTGCACCTTCCTGTGGAAGGACGTCGAGGGCAAGCAGGCCGCCATCGATCCCAAGTACGTGGGTACCCACTGCCCGGACGAGTTCGTGGTCGGCTACGGCCTGGACTATGCCGAGCGCTACCGCAACCTGCCGTACGTGGGCATCCTCAAGCCGGAGGTCTACGCGTAGCATGACCGACTGCAACGACGAGTGCATTCTGGGCGCCGCCACCCTCATGGCCGAGGGTGGCGGCGCCGGTTCGAATGGTCAGGGCCCCACGCCTCCCGGTGGCGTGAACGGGGGTCCGGCCGCCGGCGGCCCCAACCGTCCGACTGGCCCGAGCCGCACGAACTACATTTACCTTGCCATCGCCTGCATCCTCGTGGGTTCCCTTTTTTGGAATCTGGGCCGCGGGGCGGGTCTTGGCGACAAGCCCGCCGAGTTGGCCACGAGCGAGTTCGTGGCCGCCGTGGAGGCCAACCGCGTCGACGAGGCGACCTACACGGTGCTCGATGGTACGGTCGAGGGCGCCTATTGGCCCGAGGGCGAGAAAAAGACCGAAGGCAACCTTGAGCGCTTCTCCTCCACCTATGTGGGTTCCGATGCCCTGGCAGAGCTCATGGCCGCCCACCCCAAGACCACGTATAAAGTGGACACCGAGGACCCCGACATGCTGATGAACCTGCTGGTGGCGATTCTGCCCACCGGCCTGCTCATCTTTGTCATGTTCTACTTCATGCGCCAGATGACCGGTGCCAACAACAAGGCGATGCAGTTCGGCAAGACGAACGCCAAGACGACCGAGGCCACGCGTCCCAACGTCAAGTTCAAGGACGTCGCCGGCATCGACGAGGCGGTTGAGGAACTCGAGGAGGTCCGCGACTTTTTGGCCGACCCCGAGCGGTTCCGTAAGCTCGGCGCCAAGATTCCACGCGGCGTGCTGCTGGTCGGTCCCCCCGGCACCGGCAAGACCCTGCTTGCCAAAGCCGTCGCCGGCGAGGCGGGCGTGCCGTTCTTCACCATCTCCGGTTCCGAGTTCGTCGAGATGTTCGTGGGTGTGGGCGCCTCGCGCGTGCGCGACCTCTTCAAGAACGCCAAGGAGCAGTCGCCTTCGATCATCTTCATCGACGAGATCGACGCGGTCGGCCGTCAGCGCGGTGCCGGCCTGGGCGGCGGCCACGACGAGCGCGAGCAGACGCTCAATCAGTTGCTCGTCGAGATGGACGGCTTCGAGGAGAACGAGAGCGTGATCCTCATCGCCGCCACCAACCGCCCCGACGTCCTCGACCCGGCGCTGCTGCGCCCGGGCCGTTTCGACCGTCAGATCACGGTGGACCGTCCCGATGTCCGCGGTCGCGAGCAGATCCTGCGCGTGCATGCCGCGAACAAACCCCTCGACACCGATGTCAGCTTTGAGAAGCTCGCCCAGCTCACCGTGGGCTTTGCCGGCGCCGACCTGGCGAACCTCCTCAACGAGGCCGCGCTACTTACCGCCCGCCGCAACCGCTCCCTCATCTCGATGGACGAGATCGAGGAGTCCATGGAGCGCGTCATGGCGGGCCCGCAGCGCAAGAGCCGCGTGATGACCGAGACCGAGCGCCGCATCATCGCCTACCACGAGAGCGGCCACGCCCTGGTGGGTCATGTGCTCGAGAACTCCGACCCCGTGCACAAGATTTCGATCATCAGCCGCGGCCAGGCGCTCGGGTACACGATGCAGCTGCCCGCCGAGGATCACTTCCTCAAGTCTCGCCGCGAGATGCTCGACGACCTCGCCGTGTTCCTGGGTGGCCGTGTTGCCGAGGAGCTCATGTGCGACGACATCACCTCCGGTGCGAGCAACGATCTGGAGCGCGCCACCAAGATGGCCCGCGAGATGGTCACGCGCTTAGGGATGAGCGATGAGCTCGGTACGCAGGTGTTCGGCGAGGCGCAGCACCAGGTGTTCCTGGGTCGCGATTACGCCGATCATCAGGACTACTCCGAGGAGACGGCGCGCCGCATCGACGCCGAGGTCCAGCGCATCATGCGCGAGGCCCACGAGCGCGCGGTGGAGATCATCTCCGCCCGGCGCGAGCAGATGGACCTCATGGCCCGCGTCCTGCTCGAGCGCGAGACGGTCGAGGGCGATGCCGTGACCGCCCTGCTCGACAATGAGTGGGATGCCTACCTTGAGCGCGAGGGCGATATCGTCGCCGCCAAGGAGGCCCGCAACGACGCCGCCGCCAACGGTGCCGATCCGGCCGTGGTGGATGCCGAGCGCGCCCGTCGCGCCAAGCCGCGCCAGAGCGACGAGGAAATCGCCGCAGAGGCCGCCGCGTTCGCGCAAGCTGCCGTCGCGGGGGATCGAAATCCCGGGGGCGACGAGGATGCCGAGTGTGGTGCGGATGCCGAGTCCGACGAGGGCGCCGAATGTCCCCGGAGCGATTCGTAATTCATCGATGTGACACAATGTGCTGGCGGTGCGATATGTGCTCGCCAGCACATTGCTTTTGCCCGCGGCAAAATGCCCATATCTGCATCCGCATCGTCTGCGATTGCACCGGCTTTCTCCATGGACGGCCTAAATTGCCTATGGGAATCCGATATATGGCGGGTGTCAAAAAGAAGACAAGCATAGGCAAATGCCCTGGTCCATGGATAATGATTCAAGCGAGAGAGTAGATTCGAAGATCGGAGTGCCCGTGGCCGGATTTTTCGCACGTGCGAAGCGGACCATGCGCCAGAAACGTCAAAACGAGCCCATGGTCTTTTACCTGTACTTCATATTGCGCGCCCTCGCGCTCATCACGCTTGTGCGCTCGGCGTTTATCGGCCATTACGAGCATATGATGCTGTGCGTCCTCACCCTTGTGCTTCTGCTGGTGCCGTCCTTCCTTGAGCACACCCTCGATATCGAACTGCCCGACCTGCTCGAGTCGATCATCTTGCTGTTCATCTTCGCCGCGGAGATCTTGGGCGAGATTGACGCCTTTTATATCAGCATCCCGTTTTGGGACACGATCTTGCATACGACCTGGGGATTCATGTGCGCGGGTATCGGCTTTGCGCTGTTTGACATCCTGAACCGCAGCGAGAATTCCAGCATCCACCTCACGCCGCTGTATATGGCGGTTTCGGCGGTGGCGTTCTCCATGTGCATCGGTGCGTGCTGGGAGATCTTCGAGTATTTCGCCGACTGCTTCATCGGCGTCGACATGCAGAAGGACACGCTGGTCCAGGCCATCAACACCGTGTGGCTCGACCCTACCAACTCCAACGTGACCATCCCGGTGCGCGACATCGTCTCATCGCAGATCACGCTCGCTTCGGGCGAGGTCATCTCGATTCCCGGTGGCTACCTCGACATCGGTATTCACGACACCATGGCCGACCTGATCGTGAACCTCATCGGTGCGCTCGTGTTCGCCGTGCTTGGCTTCGCGTACGTGAAGACGCGCGACAACAACTCTTTTGCGGCGCGTTTCATCCCGCGCGTGCGCAAGCGCGTGTCCGAGGCTGTGGGCAAGGCCGGCTCCTCGGCGGAATAGGCTGCTCTATGATCAACGAGGCCATTCATCGTGCCCTCCGATGACTTCGGTGTCGGTGGCTGGGTGCGCGTGGGGTATTGTGTGGGGTATGAGACCGTCGTGGATTCGCTGCCTGCCGGGCAGTCGCTGATGGACGAATACCGGAGTTGAGAGAGGGGACCGTGATGGGTTATACGATTTTGGGCGATGTGCATACGCATACGCTGTACTCGCGCCACGCCTATTCGACGATCGAGGAGAACGTCCGCGCCGCTGCTGAGGCGGGTTTGGAGATCCTCGGCTCGGCCGATCACTTCAGCGGCATGCTCTATCCCGAGCAGCACCTGCGCAACTTCCAGTACTTGATCAACATGGGCGTGTGGCCGCGCACCTGGCACGGGGTCACGGTCCTGCATGGCTGCGAGGCCGACGTGGTGGGCCTCGACGGGTCGCTGTTCGGTCAGGATATCGTGGTGCATTGCGATATCACGGGGCGTGACCTGGGCGTGGAGCGCACGTTGTTCGACCGCGCCACAGGCGATGCGGATTACGTGATTGCGAGCGTGCACGATGGGTCGTTCGCCGAGGGGGCGTCGGTGTCCCAGGTGACCGATATGTACGTCGCCGCTCTGGAGCAAGAGAAGGTGTTCATCCTCGGCCACACGGGCCGCTCGGGCCTGCCCTACGATATCGACACGGTGCTGACCTGCGCCAAGGAGCGCCACAAGCTCATCGAGATAAATGAGCATTCTCTCGAGGTGGGCGATCGCTATCACGGCGTGTGCCGCACGATCGCGGAGCGTTGCGCCGAGCTCGGTGTGGGCGTGGTGGTGTCAAGTGATGCGCACGTGGCTCCGCGTATCGGACAGTTCCCCACGGTCGAGCGCATGCTCGAGGAGATCCACTTCCCCGAGGAGCTCATCATGAACCGCGGCCGCGAGCCGTTCCTGCGCGAGCTGGCCGCTGCCGGCGTGCGGGATTTGAGGTAGTGCCGGGGGCTTGCGCGCGGCTGTGATCGCCGATCCGGTTCGAGGCTTCCATCACAGAAACGTAAGGGTTTCGTCACATGCGCATCGCGCTCCGTTGGTATTCTTGGGCGAACGATTCTGCCCGAGGAGGGGAGGGGTGCGCATGGATGGACGGAGAGATTGCCGTAGGTCGGTGCTGCGGCGTATGCTGCGGCGGCTGCCGTGCGCCCTGCTTGCCTTGGGCCTGACGGCGACGCTCGGGTCTGCCGGGGTCCTCGCCACCCGTCGCGCGCAAGAGCTCACGGGGCGCGGCGCCATGGAGCAGCCCAGTTTGAATGCTGCGTATGCGCAGGGGAGTGAGGGTCCGGCGCCCGAGGCCGAGACCGCGCATCCCGCGCGCTTTGCAACCAATCTTACCTACACGAGTCTTGACGCCCCAGACGACGGTTCGGCGGTCGCCCGCGTGACGTGGGATGATGCGTGGTTTTCCGCCGATGAGGGCGACTACAATCATGAGCTCGCCCAAACATCGTCGGTACTTGCCGCGCTCGCTTACTCGGAGTCGGGTTATTACCAGGCGCGTGAGAACCACCCGCCGTATATGGAGAACGCCCTTGCCTCGCTGGGGTTTGGCGAGGTTTCCACCGAGTCGTACCGCTATCGCAGCAAGGTTGTCGACGAGGTGCTTGACCTGGCGACGGGCGATGCCGATGGTGCGGCGTACACGATCGCCCGCAAGCGTCTGGGTTCCGGGCACGACGGTCCTTCGCGCGACCTCATCCTGGTGAGTACGCGGGGCAGCTACGGCTCGGAATGGCTGAGCAACCTCGATCTGTCTCGGGACGAGGCCGGCGACCATGGCGGCTACGTGCGCGCTGCGCGCGAGATCGGGGCGGAGGTCGTCTCCTGGGCCGAGGAGTCGCGCGCGCTTGGCGCAGAGGTGTCGGTTCTGCTGGTGGGCCATAGCCGTGGCGGCGCCATAGCGAACCTCGTAGCTGCCGAGCTCGACGATCTTCGTGCACGGGCGGGTGACGCGGCGCCCTTCGGCCCCGTGTATGCTTACACGTTCGCCGCCCCGGCGACCACTCTCACCTCAGATGCGCGCTCGGAGCGCTACGGCAACATCTTCAATATCGCCAACCCTTCGGACCTCATGCCCTACCTGCCGCTATCGGCCTGGGGATACGAGCGTTACGGCGTCGATCTCGAGCTTCCGAGTGCTGGCTGTGCGGATTTCGATCGCCTCGAGGACGAGATGCGCGCCGTGTATCGCGAGTCGGTTGGGGTGGAATGTTCCGCCGATGCCGCCGACGTGCTCATTGCCCGCACGGTTTGCGACAACATTGCCGCGGCGGTGGGTTCTGCCGAAGAGCTCGTTACCCCTGTTGGCGCGCTCACGACATTCCGATTGCTGGCAACGCACGTCGATCCAGTGCGGATCCTCTACAGCCATTATCCCAGCACGTACATCGCATGGATGTCCGTCACCGACGAGTCTCAATTGGGGACAGGCACAAATTGAGACATTTCTGGGCGGTGTGGTCGGAATAGCCCGAAATCGCCCGAGGTACCAGCCCCTCTCGCAATGTCTCAATTTGTACCTGTCCCCAATTGAGACATCAGGGGCGTGTGAGGATGGCGACGGTTTCGACGTGCTCGGTGTGGGGGAACAGGTCCACGGGCGTCAGGCGTTCAAGGCGGTAGCCAGTGCGTCCGAGATGCTCGAGATCGCGCACCTGCGTGTGGGGGTTGCAGCTGATGTAGACGATGCGTCGCGGTGCGAGTGAGGATGCCGCGTCGAGGAACTCGGGCGTCGACCCGGCGCGCGGCGGGTCCATCACCAACACGTCGACATGGTCGCCTCGATGAGCTGCTTCGAGCATGTATTCCGTGGCGTCCCGAGCGATGAAAGACGAGGTCGCATCCAGGTCGTTGAGCTCGGCATTGCGCACGGCGTCCCGTACGCCCTCGGGATTGCGCTCGACGCCGGTCAGGGCGATGTCGAACCCCTGCTTGCGCGCCGCCGCCGCTGCAGCAAGGCCGATGGTGCCGCTGCCGCAATAGGTGTCGAGGACGGCGTCGGAGCCGGTGAGATCCATGCCGTCGATTGCGAGCTGGTAGAGCACCTCGGTCTGTTGTGGGTTGACCTGGTAAAACGAGACGGGTGAGATTTCGAACGTGCAGTCGAGGAGACGATCGGTCATGCGCTCGCGGCCCGCAAGGATACGTGTCTGACCGCCGAGGATGGCGTTGGTGACACGGGGATTGACGTTTTGCGCCACGGTCACGAGTTCGGGATGGGATTCGATCAGGCGGCACGCAAGTTCGTCGAGGCGGTCAACCTCGAGGCTGCGCGTGACGAGCGTGAGCATCGATTCGTCCGTGCGCCAGCCGCAGCGGAGCACAGCGTAGCGGAGCTGACCGCAGCGGCGGTCTTCGTCATATGCGGGGATGCCGAGTTCGGTGGCCAGATGTGCCACGTCATTGAGCAGTTCGCGTGCCCCAGGCGCCTCGACGGCGCATGCGGGACAGTCGACGATATCGTGCGTACCGCGGGCGAAAAACCCTCCGCGCACCGAGCCGTCCGCGGCGGGTGCAAAGGGGGTGGCTGCCTTGTGGCGGAACGCCCGCGGTGCGGCGAGCGGGGTGTCGGTTACGGTCACGGGCCCGCTTTCGCGCGAAGATCCCATGCCGAGCACCGGCTCGACCCTCGCATCCCAGTCGAATTGCGCGATAAGCGGTTCGAAGAGCTCGCGCATGGCCGTATGCTTGCGCGCAAGTTGCTTGCGGTAGGGCAGACCGAGCCATGTGCAACCGCCGCAGCTGTGCATGATGGGGCACGGGGCCCCGGCGTCGGGGCGCTTGGCGGTGGCTTTCTTGGGCATGGCGGGGTCCTTCGCTCGGGGTGTTCTGCTCGCTATGGTACCCGAGCTGCGAACGCACGGCTTGGCTGGCTCGCCCAAACCATATATCTCCGATTTGGGCGATCGGGGGAGCACCGCTTTGAATTGCCCTGTCGCCGCATGTCGAAACATCCGGGAAATCTCATGGTGATCGGTTGCACTCCATCAAACTAAAGTGCTATCCTTCCAATCGCCGACAATGGCACTTTAGTTAAGTAAAGTGAAATGAAGGGAACAGATCATGAAGAAGAACGAGCAGAACATGCAGGGCAACCTCGCGAGCATCTCCGGCGCTATGCCCGAGGCGGGCGCCGTCGGGTCCGGGACCCCGCGAAAATGCGGCATGACGCGGCGGTCGCTGGTAGCCGGCGCGGCGTCCGCCGTCATGGCGCTGGCGCTGCTCGCGGGATGCGGCGCAACTCCCAAGGCGACCGACGCCGGGTCCGCCCCCAAGACGGCGGAGGACACCTCCGCCGCAGCGACATCCAAGCTGATCGTCGGTTTCGACCAGGCGTATCCGCCCTACGGCTATGTGGGTGACGACGGCGAGTACACCGGCTTCGACCTCGACCTCGCGAAAGCGGTGGCCGAGAAGCTCGACTGGGAGGTCGAGCTCGAGCCGATAGACTGGGAGGCCAAGGACGCCCTCATGGACTCCGGGGCCATCAACTGCATTTGGAACGGCTTCACCATGGAGGGTCGTGAGGACGACTACACCTTCTCCGACCCGTATATGCTGAACGCTCAGGTCATCGTGGTTCGCGCCGACGACGGCATCGCCGCCCAGGCAGATTTGGCCGGGAAGACCGTGGTGACGCAGATCGACTCCGCCGCCGAGGAAGTGCTCGAGGGCGACGCCGCCGACCTCGCTGCCACGTTCGCCTCGCTCGAGACCATCGGTGAGTACAACACCGCGTTCATGCAGCTCGAGTCGGGCGCCGTGGATGCCGTGGCCTGCGATTTGTCCATTGCCCGCTATCAGATGTCCGCAAAGCCCGATGCGTATCTCATGCTTGACGAGTATCTCTCCGAGGAGAACTACGCCGTCGGCTTCAAGAAGGGCGACACCGCCACGGCCAAGAAGGTGGCCGAGGCGCTGAAGAAGCTGTACAAGGACGGCACGGTTGAGCAGATTGCGGCCAAGTACGCCGATCAGGGCCTGACCATGGACAACTGGCAGATCAAGTAAGTGGTGCTCAGCATGGCGCGCCCGAGGTGCATGTGCCCGGGCGCGCCTTTTGCGCGCGTGCCAGGCCCGTTGGGAAAGGACGATATTCAGGTGGATATCACGACCATGATGCAGATGCTGGGCGAGGGTTTCATCACCAGCTTGCAGATCTTCGCGCTCACGCTCGTCGGCGCCTTGCCGCTCGGTGTCGTGGTGGTGGCACTGCGCATGTGCCGATTCGCGCCGGTGCGCCTCATCGCGCGGGCCTACATTTCGGTGATGCGAGGCACGCCCCTCATGCTCCAGATGTTCGCCATCTATTTCATGCCGTTCTACGTCTTTGGCGTCCAACTCACGCCGTCGTCGAAGTGGCAAGCGGCGGTCTTCGCGTTCATCGTGAACTACGCCGCGTATTTCGCCGAGATTTATCGCTCCGGCCTGCAGTCCGTCCCGCGTGGGCAGTATGAGGCCGCCGAGGTCCTGGGGTACTCCAAATTCCAGACGCTCGTGCACATCGTCGTGCCGCAGGTGGTCAAGCGAATCATGCCGGCCATCGGCAACGAGGTGATCACGCTGGTCAAGGACACGTCGCTCGCCTTCGCCATCGGTGTCGGGGAGATGTTCTCCACGGCAAAGGCGCTTGTCGCCTCGCAGGTGAGCATGGTTCCGTTCGTCATCGCGGCTGCCATCTACTGGGCGTTCAACTTCGCGGTGGAACTCGTGCTCGGCTCCATCGAGAAGCGCCTCGCTTACTATCGCGATTAGCGGGTAAGCCCGTAATTGCTGTTCACCGCGGTATGCGGCTCCGTGCAGCTGACGCCGTGCATCTATTTGAAGGGTGGCTCTCATGCCCGCTGTCGTTTCAATCAAGAACGCGCGCAAGTCCTTTGGGGAGGTTGAGGTCCTGCGCGATATCTCTCTGGAGGTCGCTCGTGGCGAGGTCGTCGCGGTCATCGGGCCGTCGGGCGGTGGTAAGTCGACGCTTCTGCGCTGTATGACGCTGCTCGAGACGCTCGACGCCGGTGGGCTGTCGTACGGCGAGGTGGATGCGGCGGTGCCGGGGGAGGACGGCGCGAGCGTGTACGCGAAGGGCGATGCGCTCAAGCGCGCCCGGGGCAGGTTCGGCCTGGTGTTTCAGAACTACAACCTGTTTCCGCATTTCACGGTGATGCGCAATATCGTGGACGCGCCGATTCGCGTGCAGCGTCGTGACCGCGCCGAGGTGGAGCAGCGGGCCCGGGAGCTGATCGAGCGCATGGGCCTCGAGGGTTGTGAGGACAAGGTCCCCTGCCAGCTTTCCGGCGGGCAGCAGCAGCGCGTGGCAATTGCCCGGGCCTTGGCCATGGACCCCGAGGTCATCTTCTTCGACGAGCCCACCAGCGCGCTGGACCCCGAGCTCACTGCCGGGGTGCTGCGGGTGATCCGCGGGCTCGCGGCCGAGGACATGACGATGGTCGTCGTCACACATGAGATGGACTTTGCGCGCGAGGTCGCCGACCGCGTGGTGTTCATGGACGGCGGTGTGATTGTGGAGGAGGGGCCGGCGGAGCAAGTGCTCGACAATCCGCGTGAGGATCGTACCCGCGCATTCCTCGCCCGCATCGAGAAGTGACGAAAACCGGTCCCCCCGGTCCGCTCACGGGAGTGGGCGGTTGGGTCCGCGCGCTTTGGTAGCATGGGGAAAGCCGAAAAGCCCGCCCGTGCGGCGGGAGATTGGGAGTGTGGACCATGTCGGACAAGCTTTTCAAGTTGCCCCTCTTCGCCAAGACGCAGCAGCTCCAGTCCATACCCGGTGAGGATGCCAAGCGCGTGTTCATGATCACCGAGGCGATCAAGCCCCAGCCCGAAAAGAGCATGGGCTACCTGGTTGAACAGGTGAGTGGTCGCCAGGTGAGGATCCATGCGTGGCTCGCCATCGGCGGCGCCATCTTCACATGTGACGAGCCGATCGCGGCGCGCCCCGAGCGCAACCCCGATGCCGGTATGGCCAAGGACGATGACGGTGGCATTTTCTTCTTTGCCCGCGCCGAGGGCAGGCCCGTGAAGGCCGCCCACTTCACGCAGCGCGAGAAGGACGGGCGCCTCACCGTTTCCAGCAGCATGAACGACCTTGGGCCCTACGGAACGGGGGCGCACGACATCGACGTGATGGGCGCCGCCTGCTATCTGACGCAGTGGATGCTCCCGCGCGAGCACGGCGAATCGATGCCGACCCTGACCGTCGCCGATATCCTGGACACCCTGCTCGAATCCTCTTATCCCGACGCGCTCGACGCCCTGGTCTATCGTGGGGGCAAGGAGGGCGCGAGCGGCTTCGAGCGGTATGCCTCGCGCTCCCTGGCACAGGCCGGTGCCGAGCTCGTACGCCCTATCGCGGCGACGCACGACATCGATATTCGCCGCCTGAGCTCGACGGGGCTGTTCTGGACGGGATGTGACAAACGCGAGCTCACCGATGAACAGATCGATACCATCCAAGCCGTGGAGGGTGCGCTCAACCGCCTGGTGTTCGCGGAGCACTACCTGGGCGAAGATTCGTCGCCGATGGTGGGAGGCCTGACCGAGGGCGCGTGCGAGCGTGCCGCACTTTCATCGTTGTGCTCGTTTGCATCGGTTGCGGAACGCCTGATGCGCGGATGCGACCGCAAGAGCGACTATATGGAGCTCGCCGGTGCCCAGGCGAGCCGTGGCGGTGAGTGGGACCTGCGCACGCGCTTCGCGGTGGCGGCAGAGGGCCTGCGTGCGCCCTTCAACTTCGATTACGCCTTCAACTGCGACGCCGCCTCCGGCGTGTTCGCGGTTCAGGCGACTGTCCCCGTGGCCGGGGCGTTCCCCTTCCAAAGCGAAGCGGAACGCAACGACGCACGCGCCGCGTATTCACTGCGTCTTGCCATGGCGCTTGCGGCGGTGGCCTTCGGTGCGGGCGTCGGGGTGGTGCGCGCTATCGTGACGGTGCGCGAGCGCAACATCGACGGGCCCGCGATCATCTCGCTCGAGTTCAGCCGCCAATTGTTCACCATGCAGCTCATGCCCGCCCTGCAGTCCGGCGCCATTCTCGAGGCTTCACTTTCGCCGGGGGAGCTTATCGAGGCCTTCTCGCCTCGTACACTGCACATGGAGACGGGCGAGCTGGGCGCGCTGCTGCCCGTCGAGCCGATCGAGGCGCCCCTGCCCGATCGCTCGATCAAGATGGCCGAGGACCCGCGCCCGTTGCCTGCCTCCCTGGTCGAGCCCCTGCGTGCGGACCTCGTGTGCGATCTCGATATCTTCGATACGGGTGACGACCCGCTGCGCGATCGCTATCGCGAGATCTCCGACCGCGTCCGCGAGGCCTCGGCGCCCGAGGAGGAGGCGCCCGTCTCCACCGAGCTGGCCGACCTGATCGCCGCCTACGATGCCGCCGAGATGCTCGAGGAGAGCGCGGCCAGGCCGCTGTATTGCGTGAACATGATCTCGCGCATTATCGTGAGCGAGCATGACGGTGGCCCGCAGGCGCGCTTCCGCAAGATTCCCGATACCATGTTCGACGCGCGTTCGATGCTGTGCCGCATATATCGCGAGCAGGGCAACCTCGAAGATGCGATTCGTTTGGGCGAGGAGCTCGTCCGCCTTGCCCCGACCTCCTTCACGGCTTACCATTCGCTGGCCCTCGCCCTGCGCGAGGCCGATCGCATGGGGGACGCGGTGCGCGCGCTCCTGGATGGCCTGACCGTCGCCGCCGACCCCACCGATATCGCCTGCGCGTATTACCGCCTGGGCTTCTACTTCTGGCAGGGCGGCGACCCCTCGCTCGGCTTGGCCTGCTACGCCATGGTGAAGCCCGGCACGTATTTCTACGGTGAGGCGCAGTCCGAGATGCAGGAGCTCATGCAGCAGAGCCACCTGAGCCGTCGTCCGGACCTTGACGAGGCCCGGGCCCTTCTTCGCGCCGACGGCGTCCCGGTGGCGCCCGTGCCGCAGCTGGGGGAGATGGCCGCCAAGGCTGGCATCGCCCTGGTCGACGCCGGTATGTTTGACGCGGCGCATTCGCTCGTGCACTTTCTCTCGAGTTTGGATGTCGCGCCCAACAGCTTCGACGTGCTCGCCTCGGTCCGCCGCTCCCTCGTGCAATAGTCCCAATTGGGGACAGGTACAAATTGAGTCATTTCGCCACGGCAACGCCGGCCGCCCAGATGACGGGCGGCCGGCGTCGTGTTGTTGGCAGGCGTAATTCGCGTCTGTCCCCAAGCGAGGCGTTTCCACGCAAGCCGCCCGCGGCGCCCGTGCCCACGCTTGCCGATGGGCGTGCAATTGCATCCCCGCGCGGGGGTAGGCTCAGGCCATACGGCTGTCGTGCGGGGATGCACAAGGCGCCTCGCACGCATTTTCGGCGCGAATATCTCGCGCTGGGAAAGGGAGGTGTCCCATGGGTGCACCCAAGACTGGCAATGTGAGGAACGTGGTGCTCGTAGGCCAAGGCGGGGTGGGCAAGACCTCGCTCGCGGAGGCCATGCTCCACCTTTCCGGTAAGACCGCCCGCCTGGGCGGCCACGACGGCACCAAGCCCACGCTCGACTACGACGCCGAAGAGGTCAAGCGCGAGTTCTCGATCTCGACTGCCATCGCCCCGATCGACTGGAAGGGCGCGCGCATCAACGTGCTCGACGCCCCCTGCTATCCCGATTTCATCGGCGATGCCTACGCGGCCATGAGCGTGTGCGAGACCGCCCTGTTCGTGGTCGATGCCGCCGAGGGCCCGCAGCCCACCACCGTCAAGCTTTGGTACGCCGCCGAGGACCTGCGTCTCGCCCGCGCCGTGTTCGTGAATCGCGTGGACAAGGAGAACGCCGACTTCGATATGTGCCTCGACATGCTCCGCGAACGCTTTGGAATGCGCCTGGGAGCCGTCACGCTGCCCTGGGGCACCGGCGAGGATTTCAACGGCATCATCGACCTCGTCCGCATGAAGGCCCGTCATTGCGACGGCACCAAGCAGACCGAGACCGAGATCCCCGAGGAGTACCGCGCTGCCGCCGAGGCCGCGCATGAGACGCTTTGCGAACTCGTGGCTGAGGCCGACGACGAGCTCATGGAGAAGTACCTCGAGGGCGAGTCCCTCACCCAGGAGGAGGTCGAGGGCCTGCTCGCCAAGGCCATCGCGCACCGTCTGTTCGTCCCCGTGTTCGCCGGTTCCTGCGTGAAGGAGCAAGGCGTGAACTCCCTCATGGACGACGTTGCCACCTACTTCCCCGCGCCCACCGACTACGGCGAGATGCCGCTCATCGACGGTGACACCCTCAAGATCTCCTCCGAGGACGATCGCCCCGTGGTCTTCGACTTCAAGACCCTGAACGACGCCCAGCAGGGCCGCCTGTCCTTCCTCAAGGTGCTCACCGGCACCATCGAGCCGGGCATGGAGCTCGTCAACGCCCGTACCCGCAAGGGCGAGCGCCTGGCGCACCTGTACGTGATGTGCGGCCGCGAGATGACCGAGGTCGGCCATGCCTATGCGGGCGATATCGTGGTCGTTCCCAAGATGTCCGCCGAGACCGGCGACACCCTCTCCGTGACCGGCAAGGTCGAGGCCGCCGCGTTCAAGTTCCCCAACTCCCAGTACCGCATCGCCATCGAGGCCGAGAATCGCTCCGACGAGGATAAGCTGTTCACCTTCATCGAGAAGGCCTGCGAGGCCGACCCGACCATGAGCATCGACCGCGACGAGGAGACGGCCCAGACCATCATCTCCGCAGTGGGCGAGGCCCAGGTGTCCGTGCTGCTCAATCGTCTTGAGGATCGCACCAAGGTCGCCGCGCACATCGTGCCGCTGCGCATTCCGTATCGCGAGACCATCCGACGCGTGGCCTCCGCCCAGGGCCGTCATAAGAAGCAGACCGGCGGTGCCGGCCAGTTCGGCGATTGCTACCTGCGCGTCGAGCCTCTGCTCGACGGCACCGAGTACGAGTTCGTCGACGAGGTCGTGGGCGGTCGCATCCCACGCGCACTCATCCCCGCCGTGGATAAGGGCGTCCAGGAGACCATGAAGGACGGCGTGATCGCGGGCTACCCGCTCACCGGCATCCGCGTGGCTTGCTACGACGGCTCTTATCATCCGGTCGATTCTAACGAGATGGCCTTCCGCACGGCCGCGCGCATCGGCCTCAAGAAGGCATGCGAGGACGCCGATCCCGTGGTGCTCGAACCCATGGAGAACATCACGGTGACGATTCCCGAGAGTTACGCCGGTGCGGTGATGGGCGATGTGTCCGCCAGCCGCGGGCGCGTGACCGGCATGGATTCCAATGACCGCGGAGAGACCGTGGTAACCGCCACGGTGCCCTACGCCGAGCTCGTCGACTACGCCACGCGCCTGCGCTCGCTCACGCGCGGCACGGGTGACTTCACGATGGAGCCGGCCGGCTACGAGCAGGTCCCCTACGATGTGCAGCAAAAGCTCGTCGAGATCTTCGAGCACAACCGCGCTCAGGGTAGGTAGATCACGTTCGGAGCGAGCGGATCGCGCCTCGTCTTTCGCATTGGGCGCGGCTCGCCCGAGGTTTGATGTGTAAAGCCCGGTATGTCGAAAGGCGTACCGGGCCTTTACATGCGGGGCGGTTGTTTATTGTCCGCCTATTCAGTTCCTTACACGGTTTCGCATGAGTCTGACGCGGTCGTTGCGGCCCTCTGATGCGTGTGCCCGAGGATTAATGGGGCATATGTACACGAATGGATGGAGCAGCATGCCGCATTCTCACAGCACCGACCGCACCGGAATCTCGCGCCGCGGGTTCGTGACCCTCTCGATCGCCGGCGCGGGTGTGACCGCCGCCGCCATGGCCACGCCCGAGGCCGCCTACGCCGACGAGCCCGCCTTGGCGCCCGTGGTCGCGGATTACCCGAACCAGATCAAGATCGCTCACCTCTCCGACACGCACTTCTTCTCCAGGCGCCTGTACTCGGACTGCCCGGACTTCACAATCGCCGAGCATTCCGATCGCAAGATGTTCCGTGAGTCCGGCGACATCATCAAAAAGGCCATGGATGAGATCGTAGCCTACCAGCCCGACCTGGTGATCCTTTCCGGCGACCTTACCAAGGACGGTGAGCTCGCCTGCCATCAGGACATTCACGCGATGCTCTCCGACGCCAAAAAGCGGCTCAAGGCCGCGGGCAAGGAGACCCAATTCGCCGTCATCAACGGCAACCACGACATCAACAACGATCTGAACGGCCGCGACTTTTCCGGCGGGTTTGCCGAGCATACCGACCTGGTCGACCCCCTTGCATTCAAGGATCTCTACGCCGACTGCGGCTATGACGACGCCATCGCCATGTTCGACCAGGGCGGCTCCAAGGGCGGCAGCCTCTCCTACGTGCTCCGCCCCGTCAAGGGCGTGACCCTCATCGCCGTCGACTCCTGCAAGTACTCCACCGACCAGAACGGCCTTGATGTGGACGAGCACGTCACGTCGGGCGTGGTGGGCGAGAAGCTCCTGCAGTGGATCGAGAGCCAAGCCAAGCAGGCTCGTGCCGCCGGTGACATCGTCTTTGTGACCCAGCACCACGGTGTGGTCCCGCACTTCTCCATGGAGCCGACGCTCATGGGCGAGTATCTGGTCGACAATTACGAGGAGTGCCAGCGCCGCTACGCCGATGCCGGCGTCTCTGCGGTGTTCACTGGCCATATGCACGCCAACGACATCGCCAGCATCACCACCGAGGCGGGCAACACCCTCTTCGACATCGAGACCTGTGCCACCGTGACCTATCCGAGCGATATCCGCTTCGCGACGCTCGGTTGGGAGCGCGAGAAGGGCTCCGCGAATGTGCGTGCCACGCTTGCGCTCGAGAGCCATCCGCTTGGCTCCGTCGATTACACCGACTTCGACAGCGGCTCCGTGACCCGTATTCCCAACATCGAGGAGTACGGTCATGAGCGCCTGCTCACAGTCGACGTGGTGAAGACCATGATCGCCGATGCCTTGGTTGCCCCGATGCTCGATCAGGCCGCGGCCAACGGCGGTGTGAAACCGCTCTTGGCTCAGCTCGCCGGTGGCCTCGGTATCGGTGACGGCACCGCTGCCGCACTTGACGGTGCGCTGTTCGGCGCCGTTTTTGGCATGCTGCCCCAGAGCGCCGACGAGGCGTTCATCGTTGAGATCCCGATTCTCGGGAGTGCGGGCATTTGGGCGAACCCCGAGAACCAGCGCGTGATGGTCCAGAAGATGGAGGCGAAGGCCGGTGTGGAGCCTTATGCGCTCACGTTCGACGCCAGCGCCATGGCTGCTGTCCAGAGCGCTCTCGTGAGCGAGCCCATGGCAGCTGCCGCAGGCTGGTCCTACTACATCAGCGCCGAGTCGCTCGCCAAGTTCCTTGTCCCCGTCTATGCGGGCCTCGACTCTCTGCTGGTTTCCGGCGGTGGAGACCAGGTCCTCGACCTGCTGCGCACCCTGGTTGAGACCCTGGTCAACCAGAAGGTCGCCGACGGGGCCAACAGCCTCTTCGACCTCATCAAGTTCGCCTACGGCGACCATCTGCACGGCGACGAGACCTGTCCCGAGTGGGTCGAGACCGCGACCGCCCAGATCAAGCTCACCGGCGACGACGCCGAGGGCAACCCTGCGGCTGACGGTTCGCTTACCAGCTTCCTGCGCGCGACCATCAACGACGAGGTGGTCCTGGATAAGCTCAACGCGCTGCTGAAGGGAATCAAGATCAACCTCAAGGACCTGCTGGTCAAGGAGAAGGGCAACATCGCGATCGATATCGCGCTCGGCGCCATCAAGGACCTCGGTGCGATCTTTGGCCTGCTGGGAGGGACCCCTGGCAACATGATCCCCAATATCCCGACGCTTGCCGAGTTGGCGCACGGCGCGCTGTATTCCCTCACGCACGACGAGAATCAGCTCGGTGACCGCGTGAATACGCTGGCGACCGGCTTAGTCGATCCCGATTGGAAGCCCGGCGGCGGCTCCACGGGCGGTGACGGCTCCGGCAATGGTGGCGGCAACGGTGGCAACGGCGGTAATGGCGGCAATGGGGCCGGTGGCAGCGGCAACGGCGACAGCACCGGTGGCAACGGCACCGGAGGCTCCACCGGCGGTTCTGGCAACGGTGGTTCCACCGGAGGCAGCGGTTCCACCGGTGGCGTTGGCGGCAGCGGCACAACCGGCGGCAACGGTGGCTCGAGCGGTAATGGCTTCGGCACGGGCAACGGACCCACCAGCGGCAACGGTGATTCTGCCGATGCGATCACCGGCTCCGGTAAGCCCTCCTCGGGCAAGCTTCCCCAGACCGGCGACACCAATACCTTCGCCGCGGCTGCCCTGATGGGCCTGAGCGCTCTCGCCGCCGCTATCCATGCTGGTTCTCGCAATAAGGCGCTCGATTCCCAGGACACCGAGTAGCTCTAGGCAAAGCGCGCTCAGGTGCAAGCTCCGTCATCCATATCGGTTTCCGCGGCAAGGGGGCTTATCGCGAATGCTGAGGATTTTGGCCTGGTGAGCTGCGAGATGTGCGTCGCGCTTGGCTTATCCCGGGACGCCGAGGGCCTTGTACCCGGTGAGCCGGGGGGGGGTGTACTCCGCGCTCGGTCTACCCCCAGGGTGCTGAAAGCCCTGTGCTTGGCGAGTTGCGAGATATGCTCCGCAATCGGCTTGCTTCGGACACCGAGGAGCCTGGGCCAGTGTTGAGTTTATGCGCGATTGGAGGCTGTGCACGATTTATTTGCCGCTGTAGGAGCTTGTGAACGATTCGTTCACAAGCTCCATTTTGTCGATGCTTCTACCTGCGGAAATGATGGACCGCCAACACCCCAAATTTCGAAACCGTGCATAAGCTCCAATCGCGCATAGCCTCCAACCGCACGCGGCCTATCATCCGTGGGGTTACCGCGCACGGCCTCCAGCCTTGCACGCCCATCATCCACGGGCCCGCCGCGTATGGCCTCCAACCGCACGCGGCCTATCATCCATGGGGTCGCCGCGCATAACCTCCGTCCGCATGCCACCCATCGTTTACAATCTCCAGCCACGTGCAGCCTCCAGTCACGTGCAACCTCCAACTCCACGATGCCTGCCTTCTGCGGGGCCGCCGCGTATGGCCTCTGAATCGACAGGTCTTGCAGGGAGGGTGGGCTGTCTTTTGTTCACCGCGCGGGCGGGCGGAGGGTTTGGGCACGGTGGTTTTCCATAGGCCTTGCCTGGAACTGGCCTGAATCTGGTCTTCGTCTGCCCACGCTGGATAGATTGAGAACGGCTGCAAGCACAGGTCACGCGGCGCTTTCCAAAATTGTCTCCAACGATACGAGGCTCGTGATTGAAGATGCAGACATGAGCCTCGTGTTGTCACATAGAACTGCCTGGGCGCTACATCAGACGCCCTTGAACCCGCGTGATGTACGTGGCTCGCTGCCTGCTGAGTTCCAGACATTGGCACCGGGGCCGGTCGATATGTACCTGGTTGAGCGGGCGCGAAGGCTTCTCGTCGCGCGCGGTATCCCGCACGAGCATCTGGACAGGATGGACGTCTCGGTTCTTCGCGCGTGTGATCGAAGGTCCGGTCATGGCGTCTCAGCGCATGTTTGGTCGCATCCGATACCGCCCGGCGGGTTGCTCCGACTCGATAAGGGGATCTTTGTCGTTTCGCCGTTGCTGTGCTTGCAGCAGTTGGCAGGATCGATTCCCAGGCATGAGCTCGCCGAATGCCTGATGGAGGCGTGTGGGCGCTACGCGGTGCCGCCGAATGGTGACGCCATGGTTTCGCGTGAGCCGCTCGTCTGCGTCGACGATGTGCGTCGGCTTTGCGCGGATGCCGTGGGTCAGCGGGGTGTGAACAACCTGCGGCGGACGCTCAGATTTGTGCGTGATGGGGCGCGTTCTCCGATGGAGACAGCGTTTTTTCTGATGCTCCTGTTTCCCAGGAGGTTTGGGGGTGAGGGGATTGAGAGCCTTGAGATGGCTTATCGCATCGAGGTGGCGGGGGAGGCGCGCCTGCTGACAAGGCGTTCGCACTTCGAATGCGACGCGTATCTTCCGCAAGCGAAGGTCGATTTGGAATACAACGGAATTCTGCATGAGGAAGAGGGTCAAATCGCAGTTGATGTCGAGAGGGCGAACGCTCTGGAGGCTATGGGGTATCGAATGATGACGATCACTCGTCAGTCATTTTTTGATGGGGAGGCCTTTGGAAGACTGATGAGGGCTATCGAGCGTAGGTCGGGGCATCGGCAGGTACGCGTGGACTCGGACTTCTTGAAGCGGCAGGAGGAGCTGCGGCGGTTCATGCTCAGGAGGTATTTGGCCGAAAGCGGAGTCGCGGACGATGAGGCTGGCGCGCTTGAGGAGATGGCTTGAGCTCAGCTCTTACAGATCGTCCACCAAGGCGGTGCTTTTGGCGTAGGCGGTGCTCTTGGCTTCGAAGAAGTCGGTCTTCACCATGTTGGCGTTAGAGTACTGGCTTACCCATGCCATGTCTGCGGGTTCAGTGCGATACCCCTCGTAGAGTTGGCCGAATCCCAACGAGCTCCAACGAAGATTGCCCAGGTACTTGATATAGCCTTCGACCATGTCGCCCGTGAGGCCGGGAATCGCATCTCCCAGCACGTACCTGCCCCAGGCGATTTCCTGGCGCACGCCCTCCTCGAGCATCTCGCGCAGCATCGTCACGTTCTCGTTGGAAAATAGTTGCGGCTCTTCTTTCTGCAGCTCCAGGATGATGCTGCGGAACAGCCACAGATGCGTGTTCTCGTCACGGTTGATGTAGCGGATCTCCTGCGCGCTACCGGGCATCTTGCCCATGCGCGCGAGGTTGTAGAAGAACATGAAGCCGGAGTAGAAGTACACGCCCTCGAGAATGTAATTGGCCATGAGGACGCGCAGGAACGTGCGGGCATCGCGGTGCTCTTGAAACTCGTTGTACAAATCGCCGATGAACGTGTTGCGCGCAAGCAGATGCTTGTCGGTCTTCCACTGGTAGAGGATCTCGTTGCGCTTGGCCGGGTCGCAGATGGTGTCAAGCATGTAGGAGTAGCTCTGCGAGTGCACGCTTTCCTGAAACGCCTGGATGGACAGGCAGAGGTTCACCTCGTTGGCGGTGATGTACTCGGCGATGTTGGGCAGGTTGGCCGACTGCAGCGAGTCGAGGAATACCAGGAAGGAGAGGATCTTGTCGTACGCGGCGCGCTCGGCTTCGCTCAGGCGCGGATAGTCCTTGACGTCTTGGGTGAGATTGATTTCCTCGGGAATCCAAAAGTTGTTCATGGCCTGGCGGTACCAGCTGGACACCCAGGGGTACTTCATGTTGTTGAAGTCGTTGAGGTTCGTAGTGTTGCCGCCGATCATGCGGCGGTCGCGCACGTCGAGGTCGCCGTTGGGGTTGAAGAGAGGCTTTTTGACGAGGGTTTGGTTGTCGGTGAGGGTCATGATATCGCCCTTTCAGGACGGGGTGGATCGGTCTGCAGGCGTGTCTTTGGGCTTTTAGTATACGATACAAAACAAGAAACAGTTAGGCTATGCTAACCATCAACATATCGGTATAGAAGCCGAGAGAAACACCAGATATTGCGTTTGCGCACACAGATAGCAGGGAGAGGCAATGACGGAGACCGGCACCCCGGATGTGGGATTCATAAAGAAGCGGGACGGCCGCAGCGAGCGCTTCGATGGGGCGAAGATCGTCGAGGCGATGAGGCGCGCTTTCGAAGACGTGGCTGACGAGCAGGCCGCTGCCCGTGGCCTGATTGCGGGGCATGGGGCGTCTGCGCCGGCGGTGTCTGCCGACGAGCTGGAGGCACTTCTCGCCAGCATTGAACAGGCCATGGATCGTGATGCCGTCGATTGCGTCGAGGGGGTTCAAGACCTGGTTGAGCGCGCGCTCATGGAGCGCGGTCATTTCGAGGTGGCGAAAAGCTACATCCTCTACCGCCATGAGCGGGCCGAAAAGCGCGCGGTTCGTGTCGAGCTCGCGCGTGCCGTTGCGGGCTTGGACGGGGAAATCGCATGCGAAGAGGGCCGCGCGGCGGCCGGTGTCCCGTCCGCCGCGGATGACGACACTGCTGCCGCGCCGAAGGACCACCTCGCCGTGGAGCTCGACCGCACCCTCGCCCGTATCCAGCGCGACTTTGACGATCCGGCCTACGACTTGGCCATGCTCTCTGCTCGATTCCGCGCCCTCACGGGCGCCGGCCAGGATGCCGACGCGCGCCTCGGCGCGCTCATCCGTGCGGCCGTTGAACTCACCAGTCAGGAGGCCCCACGTTGGGAGATGATCGCCGCGCGCCTTCTGGACCTTTCGTTTATGCGCCATCTTGCCGCCACACGTCGCGAGCTGGGCATCGCATCGTTCGGGGAGCTGGTGCGCTACCTTACCGAGCGCGGTCTGTACGGCGATTATATCCTTGCCTCCTATTCCGTCTCGGAGCTTGAGGAGGCGGCGGCCTTCATGGTGTCCGAGCGCGATGAGCTGTTCGCATACTCCGGCCTCGACCTGCTTATCAGCCGTTACGTAATCCGCGCGCACGACCATACGCCCCTGGAGAGTCCGCAGGAGATGTTCCTCGGCATCGCGTTGCACCTCGCCATGAATGAGGAGCCGACGCAGCGTCTTGCGTGGGTCAAGCGGTTCTACGATATGCTCAGCAAGCTTGAAGTGACCATGGCCACGCCCACGCTGAGCAATGCCCGCAAGCCCGATCATCAGCTCTCGAGCTGTTTTATCGATACGGTGCCGGACAGCCTCGTGGGCATTTACCGCAGTATCGACAATTTTGCCCAGGTGAGCAAATATGGCGGCGGCATGGGTATGTACCTGGGCAAGGTTCGCGCGACCGGCGGGTCCATCCGTGGCTTCGAGGGCGTTGCGGGCGGCGTGATTCGCTGGATCCGCGTGATCAACGACACCGCCGTGGCGGTCGATCAGCTGGGTATGCGCCAGGGCGCTGTGGCGGTGTATTTGGATGCCTGGCACCGCGACTTGCCCGAGTTTCTCAACTTGCGTACCAACAACGGTGACGACCGTATGAAGGCGCACGACGTCTTTCCGGCCGTGTGCTATCCGGACCTGTTTTGGCGCATGGCCGAGGAGAGCCTCGACCAGGACTGGCACCTCATGTGCCCGCACGACATCTTGCAGGTCAAAGGGTATGCGCTCGAAGATTTCTATGGCGATGAGTGGGAGCGCCGCTACCGCGATTGCGTGGCCGACCCCCGCATCTCCAAGCGCCGCATTCTCATCAAGGACCTGGTGCGCCTCATTCTCAAGAGTGCCGTGGAGACCGGCACCCCGTTCGCTTTTATGCGCGACACCGTGAACCGCGCGAACCCCAATGGGCATGAGGGCGTGATCTACTGC
This sequence comes from Collinsella intestinalis DSM 13280, assembly GCF_000156175.1. GTDB lineage: Bacteria > Actinomycetota > Coriobacteriia > Coriobacteriales > Coriobacteriaceae > Collinsella > Collinsella intestinalis. The sequence continues at coordinate 166,935 of NZ_GG692711.1, read as the reverse complement.
TCGAACCTCTGCACCGAGATCGCGCAGAATACAAGCGCGATCGAGGAGGTGACGCGCGAGGTTGTGACCGAGGACGGCGATACCGTCGTGGTGACCACCACACGCCCGGGCGATTTCGTGGTGTGCAATCTCGCGAGCCTCTCGCTCGGACGTCTTCCCGTCGAGGACGACGAGGTCATGGGCCACGTGATCGAGACCGCGGTCCGCGCGCTCGATAATGTTATCGACCTGAATTTCTACGCGCTGCCCTATGCGCGCATCACCAACCATCGCTATCGCTCGATCGGCCTGGGCGTTTCGGGCTACCACCACATGCTTGCCCGTCGCGGGATCTCGTGGGAGAGCGAAGATCACCTGGCTTTTGCCGACGAGGTGTTTGAGCGCATCAACTACCATGCGATTCGCGCTAGCGAGCGCCTGGCGGAGGAGCGTGGGGCCTACGGGCTGTTTGAGGGCAGCGATTGGCAGACGGGTGCATATTTTGCCAAGCGCGGGTATTGCTCCTCTTCCGGTGAGGTTGCCGAGGTGCGCGAGGGTGCGATGGGTTCCGAGCGTTGGGGCGAGTTGGCCGAGGCGGTGGCGCGCAATGGCGTGCGCAACGCCTATCTTCTGGCGATTGCGCCCACGAGCTCGACTTCGATTCTCTCGGGAACCACGCCGGGCATCGACCCGATCATGCGCAAGTTCTTCTTGGAGGAGAAGAAAGGTTCGATGTTGCCGCGCGTGGCGCCGGAGCTTTCGCCGCGTACGTATTGGTACTACAAGCCGGCGCACTATATCGAGCAGACATGGAGCGTGCGCGCCGCGGGCGTGCGTCAGCGCCATATCGACCAAGCGCAGTCGATGAACCTCTACATCACGAATGACTACACGTTGCGTCAGGTGCTCAGGCTCTATCTCGAGGCATGGCGTCGCGGCGTGAAGACAATTTATTACGTGCGCAGCAAATCCCTGGAAGTGGAGGAGTGCGAGTCCTGTTCGGCATAGAGCCTCCATGTATCGCATGAGCGCGCTCGACCCCCGCGGGCCCATGTCCGGCCCCGCGGGGGTTACGCGTATCGATAGGGGGTTTATATGGAGCGGTCGGTAGCGTGCACGGCCCAGCCCGTACCGGGGTAGATATCAAGTGTGTGTTTGTCAAGTATCCGTATGCGCGTCAATCGGAAATGGGTAACATGCGTCTAAAAAATGACGCCCATACTAACTATGTGCGGTTTTCGATATACCTGTTTTACAGGTAGGATTTTTGTTCTAACGGCTATACTGTGCGAGATTGCCGAGCAGGGCTGTGGTTAAGAGCTGTGCCGAGGTTGTGAGCACGTCGAGAGGTGAGATTCGTGGCCGAGCAGAAAACAGGGCGCGCGTATGACGCCAAGGTACGCCGACAGGCAGTAAAGGTTCTTGCAACCGGTGCGGGGCATCGTGCCCTTGCATCGAAGCTCGGTATCCCCGACGCCACGGCACGTCAGTGGGCACGCTCCTATGCGGCCGGCGGCAAGGTCGCGGTGATGAATGCGGGGGCCACGCATCGCGTGTATCCGTTCGAGCTCAAGCTTTCTGCGGTCAAGGACCGTTTGGAGAACGGCATGAGCGTGCGTGAAGTGATGATCAAGCACGGCATCCCCAGCGAGTCGTCGGTTAAGACCTGGTGTCGTCAGTACCGTGCCCATGGTGAGGAAGCCCTGGTCAACAAGCCGCGCGGCGTCAAGCCGCGTCATGTGCGCGAGCAGCTGGAGCGCGAGCGTGCCGAGGCTGAGCGCGCCGAGCGCGAACGGGCTCAGGGCGGTCAGGCCGAGGAGTAGGTCGAGGGCCCGGAGGCGGTCCGGATGCGCCAGATTTCAAGGGCGGGCATCCTTTGGGGTGCTCGCCCTTTTTCGTGTGCGCCGGTTCTAGTACCCCAAGGGGATGCCAAGTTGGTATTGCGCCTGTTCGAGGTCGAGGACCCAGGTGCCGTCTTCAAAGGCCAGCTGGAACCCGAGGAAGGATTCGGAGTCCATTTCGGCGTTCTCGATTGCCTCGGCAAACAGCTCGCGCACATGCGCCTGTTCGTTCTCGGCGAGGGGCCGCTTGGCTCCCGCCTCGTCAGTGTCCAGCTCGCTCATATAGCTGTAGACGCTCTGCCGCAGCGTGGCGCGCATGTCGAGGAGGTCGGGTCCCCAGGTGTAGAGGTATAAGCTCGCGGTGCCCTCGTCGGTGTGTGCGTAGCAGGAGTCGATCCGGTAGCTGAAATTGGAGAGCGCCCAATCCGCATAGGCGTTCGCATCGATGCCAAGTTCCTCGCAGGTGTAGCCGGTGGTTTCCATCATGCTCTGATTAAGGCCATCGATGACCGCCGTGCGTTCGGGGCTCTGCTCGCTGGCGATGGCCTGCAGGTAGGCCTCGCAAATCTGCACGCAGGTGCGTTCGTCGTCATCCAGGGAGTCCATGTCGATTCCGGGGCTCGGGTCGTGACCGTCGTACGAGGGTGCTTTCGGCTCGATGAGTTCGGGGGAGCCTGTCTCGGATGTTAGGTCCGAGAAGAGGCCGCCTATGCCGTAGAACAAGGCGGGCAGCACGTTCGCCAAGACGACGAAGATGGCGATCGCCCGCACAGTCTTGCCCAGCGGTGAAGGTCCCCGCTTGTCTTTGGGTGCGGCTTTGGCGGCCCGTCGCGCGGCGGTGCGCTCCGCCTGCATCTGCCGCTTTCGCTCGCGCGCTTCGGAGGGGCTGGGGGATTGTTCGCGCCGGGAGTGATCGGCGGTGTCGTCTGCGGAGGGGGCCTCGTAATCGTCGCGCGTCTTGGTGGGGCCGTCGTAGGGGCTCCCGTCAAGGATACAGGTCTCCGGCTCGATGCCGTTGAACAGCCCGTCGAAAACGCCCGGTTCGTCCCATGGGAGGGTCGGTTCACCGGCGGTGAACGGATCGACCTGGGCGTCGTGCTCTTTGCGTCGTGCCATGGTGCCTCCCTTATTCTTCGCGGTGCCGGGGCTCCTCGCGTCTTGGGCGATGGAGTTTGCGGGCCTCGTGCGCGTGGGTGTATCGGCACAGTATATCTTGCGTTCTCGCCGCTTCGCGGCCACCGACCGTTTGCGGGAAACAGGCGGTATCTCGCGGCGGGTTGAACGGCAAGTGGGTATGATGCATCCAACGAAAACCACGTTCTAAGGACCGAACATGTTCTTCCTCTTCGATCTTGTGGGCGGCCTCTTTGGCTTGGCGATTATCTTCGTGATCGTTGGCCTGGTCACGGGCAACCTGTTCTTCGTGGTTAAGCAGCAGCATGCGGTGATCATCGAACGTCTGGGAAAGTTCCATCGCATCGTGGGCGCCGGCTTTCACGTCAAGATCCCCTTCATCGACCGCAAGGCCGCAACGGTGAGCCTGCGCACCATGAAGAACGGCTTCGATATCGACGTGAAGACGCAGGACAACGTGACCATCGGCCTGGAGGTCTCGGCCCAGTATCACGTGAGCTACGAGATGGGCACGCGGCCTTCCGAGTCCGGCGTGTACAAGAGCTACTACATGCTCCAGCAGCCCGTGGCGCAGATGCGCGACTTCATCACCGACGCCCTGCGCTCTTCGATTCCCGTCTACACCCTCGACGAGGTCTTTGCCAAGAAGGACGACATCGCCAAGGACGTGAACGCCACCGTGTCCGAGCAGATGGATGCCTACGGTTTCACCTTGGTGAGCACGTTGATCACCAAGATCGCGCTGCCCGCCGAGGTCGAGGACTCCATGAACCAGATCAACGCCGCGCAGCGCACCAAGGCTGCCGCGCAGGACCTCGCCGAGGCCGATCGCATCCGCCGCGTCACCGAGGCGCGCGCTGAGGCCGAGGCCATGGAGAAGGCCGGTGAGGGCATTGCCAACCAGCGCAAGGCCATCGCCATCGGCATCAAGGATTCGCTCGAGACCATCCAGGAGACGGGCGTGGGCAATGCCGAGGCCAACCAGCTGTTCATGTTCACCCAGTGGACGGAGATGATGAACGAGTTCGCCAAGAGCGGTCGTGCGAGCACCGTGGTGCTGCCCACCGATTTTACGCAGAGTGCGGGCATGTTCGAGCAGATGCTCGCTGCGAGCCAGGCGGTCGACGCCGCGCCTGTGTCCCAGGCGCCCCCGGTCCCGCCGGTGAACTCGCGCTTGGACGTGTAAACTGGGTATATAGCAACCGAAATGCAACGAGGGGGCCGCGGGAAACGGCCCCCTCTCCTGAGGAGAGGGGAAGCGATGAGCAGCTCGAGAAAGATGTTGAAGATTATCGCCATGGTGTCCGCTATCACGGGCCTTGCCATGCTGACGTTTGGCCTGGCTGTTGCCGGCGCGGGTCTGTTCGGCGGCACCGCGATTTCGGGTACGGACGCGGCGTCCCTGTACATGGGCGTTTCCGGCGTGTCGGGCCTGTGCTTTGTGGTGATGGGCCTCATGGGCATGCGCGCGTCGAACGTGCCGTCGCGTAGCGGCACCGCGGTCGCGACCTCGCTCGGCTGCCTTGCAGTCACTGCCGTGGCGGTGCTGTTCTGGTCGTGGCAGGGCTTTGTGAAGATTGACGTGCCGAATGCGATCCTGCTGGTAGTGGGCGCGGTTGAGGCGCTCGCCGTCCTGATGCTCGCACGCAAGGTCAAGAAAGAGCACGCTACCTGGCACTAGTCGCACTTGGGGTTATCCCGTTCGTTCGGGTGCGATCCTTGGACGCCTCCGGCTTGGGTGCGGCTCCTACCGGCCCCCGCGGGGTGCGGCGTCTGCCTGCCCCCCGCAGGGTGCGTGAGCTTATGAACGATTTTGATGGCAGAAAATGGAGCTTGTGAACGATTCGTTCACAAGCTCCATTTTTGTACGCATATCTACCTGCGGAAACAATATCGCCAAAATGAACAGTAGGGGGTTAATCGTTCATATCCTATCTTTGCCTATTTCCCATGCACCCGACTCGCGCGTTCAATGCGTCCGCGCGCGATCTGCCCGCCCGCACCGGGTCTGCACCAGGCCCGCCCGCGCGCACCAGACCCGCGCGCTACTGGCCTGCCCGCACTGGGCGCACGAACACCTTCGTCCAGCGGAATTTGAGCGCCCGTGCGAACGGGCGCTCAAAGACGGGCGCGGCGCACACGAGCGTGACCGCGGCTGCTACGGCGGTGACGGCAAGCGCGCCGGGCACCGCCTCGGCCATCCATGGGAAGTCGTAGAGCGGCGTGTGGAAGGTGAGCCATGCGCGGATTAGGCGATGCAGCACGTAGACTTGAAGCGTACGGCGACCGAGGGTGGTGAGCGCGCCTCGATGCTCGGGCGCCAGGCGGATCAGGGTGACGGAGAATAGCGCGCCTATCCCGAGCGCGGTGAGCTTTTGCAGCACTCCCATAAGAAGGCCATGCTCATAGGGGTTGTCGCCATAGACCATGGGAAAGAACCACTCGTGCGCATCGGGGTCGATCACGCGTATGGCGGCAATCGCGAGAGCGATCGCAACTGCGCACGCTGCTCCTCGCCAGTTGCGAATGCGCAGGATGTCCTGCGGTTTTAGGTAGTACCCGAGCGCGAAGTACGGCAAAAACGCGATGGTTCGGCTGATGGCGAGCAAGCCGCTCGAGAGATCGACCATGCCCCACAGCAACGATGCAGCGAACGCGAGTGCCAGGCCTCGTTGAGGGCCCAGATGTGAGAGTGCCGGGGTCAGTGCGTACCAACATGCCATGGAGACCAGATACCACGGCGCTGACGTGAACGAGAGGATGCGCGCGGGCGTGAGCGCGGCGCCGTTGACGAGCGCGAGCGCTACCTGGAATCCAAAACCGAGAACGAGAAAACTCAAAATGCGGTCGACGTTGAGCTTGCCTCCACGGTACGCGCCCTTTGCGAACAGGCCGGACATGAACACAAATAACGGCATGTGGAATAGGTAGATGGTGTCGAAGACTGCGCTGAGGACGGGATTCTCGTTGTGGATGGGGTGCGCTATGTGGCCGAGGACCACCAGGATGATGAGGATACCCTTGATGTTGTCGAACAGGGCGATTCTTTCGCCCCCGCGTTTTTCCACGCCCAACCCCTTTCGTTGCGCACGAAGCTCTCATGCTAACAAGACGGAAGCGCCTGCATCGTTGCCGTAAGATATCTGCATATATGACGTAAGCGGTCGGGCTCGTCGCATGCGGTCCGTCCTTGGGCGAGAGGGGCTTTTGTGAACCTGGATACAGTGAAGGTCGGCTTCATCGGATTTGGCAATATGGCGAGCGCCATGGCGGATGGCTGGATTGCCAGCGGTGCGGTTTTGGCGGAGAACATGTTCGCCTGCGCCGGCCGTTTCGATGCGCTCAAGAGCCGCTGCGAGGAACGCGGTATGCACGCGTTCGAGGATGCGGCCGCAGTGGTCGAGGCCGTCGACGTGGTGATTGTTGCGGTTAAGCCCTACATGATCGAGCGCGTGCTGGGTCCGGTGGCGCAGTTCCTCGCAGACAAGGTGGTGCTTTCGGTCGCGGCTGGTTGGGACTGCGAGGCGTATGAGCGCGTCATTCCGGGGACGCGTCATCTCTCGACGGTGCCCAATACCCCGGTCGCCATCAACGAGGGCGTGATTGCCTGTGAGAAAGCCTCCACGCTCACCGAGGCCGACCATGACCTCGTCTTCGCCCTGCTCGATCTGCTCGGTACGCCGGTTGAGGTCGAGACGCGCCTGCTCTCCGTCGCCGGAACGGTGGGAGGCTGCTCTCCGGCGTTCATAGCCATGGTTATCGAGGCCCTTGCGGATGCCGCGGTCAAGCACGGTATTCCGCGTGCCACGGCCTACCCCATGGTGAGCCAGATGATGGTTGGAACCGCCAAATTGCAGCTTGCGACTGGCATGCACCCCGGTGCGATGAAAGATGCCGTTTGCTCTCCCGGCGGCACCACGATCCGCGGCGTGGCGGAGCTCGAGGCGGCGGGCATGCGCTCGGCTTTTATCCGCGCTATCGACGCGATCGAGGGGTAGATTTTTGCAAGACGAAACACGGATGAAATCTTGTTGACTGCATTCCGCTAAAGCGCGATACTGCAACAGTCCACTTTAGTAGACGGGAGCGCATCCCGCGCGAACGTCGGAATCACAAAGGGTTTTAAAGTCATGCGTCATCTTTGCCTAAACATTCTCAGCATTATTAGCTAGCACGGGTTGGCAAGATGTGTCGCCCGTGCGTTCACGGGCGGCTGATAGCTGATGGGGGCCGTCGTATTGTATCGACGGCCCCCATTTTTTTCTGACTTTGACACTCAAGAGGGGGAGGAACTATGAACGGAGTCGTATTGATGGTGGTTGCCGCGGCAGTTTTGGCCGCAGGTTACCTGGGTTACGGAAGGTGGCTCGCGAGTAAATGGGGCGTCGACCGAGAGGCCCTCACGCCGGCGTGCCGCATGGAGGATGGCAAGAGCTTCTCGCCGGCGTCCGCCTTCACCGTCTTCTCGCACCAGTTCAGCTCGATCTGCGGCGCGGGCCCCGTCACGGGCACCATCGTCGCCATGGCGTTCGGTTGGCTTCCGGTCGTACTGTGGGTTCTCGTGGGCGGCATCTTCTTTGGCGCGGTGCATGATTTCGGCGCGCTGTACGCCTCGATGAAGAACAACGGCAAGTCCCTCGCCCAGCTCATCGAGAAGTACATCGGCCGCACGGGGCGTCGTCTGTTCCTGCTGTTCTGCTGGTTGTTTTGCCTGATCGTGATCGCGGCGTTCACCTCTATGGTCGCCGGCACCTTCAAGTTCACGCCTGATGCCGCGGGCGCGGTCGATTTTGCCAAGTCCTATGCCGCCGGCTGCGCGGGCACGATCTCGATCCTGTTCACCTTCGTCGCCATGGCCTTCGGTTGGGCCTGTCGCAAGTTCAACCTCACGGGCGCCAAGCAGTTCGCTACGGGCGTCGTCCTCATGGTCGCCATGTTCGCTGTTGGCATGCAGTTCCCCGTCTACCTCGACCTTAATGGCTGGATCGCAGTCGTCATGGTGTACCTGGTGTTTGCCGGTGCCATGCCTATCCAGACCCTCAAGCAGCCGCGCGACTACCTGACTTCCATCATGATGATCGTCATGATCGTGTGCGCCGTCCTCGGCATCGTGGTGCTCGGCGCCAAGGGCCAGGCCATCATCACCGCCCCGGTGTTCACGGGCTTTACCTCCGCTTCCGGCATGATGTTCCCGGTCCTGTTCGTCTCCGTCGCTTGCGGTGCGCTTTCCGGCTTCCATAGCCTGGTGTCCTCGGGCACGTCCTCCAAGATGGTCGAGAACGAGGCCGATGCGGTGAAGGTCGGTTACGGCGCTATGGTCGTGGAGTCCTTCGTGGGCATCCTCGCCATCATCATCGCCGGCATCATGTTCTCCGATATGAACACTGCCGGCACGGGTGCCCTCAACGGCGGCGTTGCCTCCACCCCGTTCGCGATCTTTGCCACCGGCATCGCCCGCGGTATGCAGGCGTTCGGCATCGACGGCACCGTGGCCACGGTGTTCATGACCATGAACGTCTCCGCCCTCGCCCTGACCTCCCTCGACGCGGTTGCCCGCATCGGCCGCACCTCCTTCTCCGAGTTCTTCGCCGCGAGCAACGACGCTCTGGCCGTTGAGAGCGAGAAGGCCGGCGCCATGAAGGTCCTCGGAAACCCCTGGTTCGCCACCGTGGTGACCCTGCTGCCCGGCTTGGCCCTCACCTTTGGCGGTTACCTCAACATCTGGCCGCTCTTCGGCGCCTCCAACCAGCTGCTCGGAGGCATGACCATGATCACCTTGGCCGTGTTCTGCAAGTGCACCGGTCGTAAGGGCCTGATGCTCTACGTGCCCGTTGCGTTCCTGCTCGTGTGCACCTTCACCTCGCTCGGCATGAGCATCGCCGGCTGCGTGACGGCGCTGCAGACGGGTGGCATGGCCGTTATGGCCACCTCTGGCCTGCAGCTCGTGTTCGCCGTGCTCTTGGTTGCGCTCGGCCTGATCGTCACCGGCAATTGCCTGAAGGAGCTGCGCGGCAAGGAGTTCGGCTCCATGCCCGACGAGGAACCCGAGTGGTCCGAGATGGGCGCCCGCGACTACCGCGCCGGCAAGTTCTCCGGTAAGGGAGAGGTTCCCGAGGGCGTGGCCGTTGAGGCGTAAAACCGCTTGACGGGGGCTTCCCGCGCGTGGAAGTTCGCATCATGACGGGTCGGTCGCAGTTGCGGTCGACCCGTTTTGTCTTGTCGGAGACATTGCCACGGTGTGAAGCGGGTGTCCGCCGCGATACGCTCGCCGCGCCCGCTGGGTATAATGGTTCAACATCGAATTGACCCGACTTGGACCGACGGTCCTACTAAGGAGTAATCATGGGCAAGGGTATGAGTTTTGTCGCTGGCGTTGCCGTGGGCGCTGCCGCGGGTGCCGTCCTGGGCGTCATGTTCGCCCCGCGCTCCGGTTCCGAGACCCGCGCCATGGCCGCCGATATGGCCAACGACGCCTGGGATTCCGCGCGCGATATGTATGAGCAGGGCGTTGACCAGGCCCGTTCCGCCATGGGCGACTTCGGCCCCACCATGGACGCCGCGACCGACGAGCTGCGCGCCAAGGTCGACCTCGCTCGTGAGCGCATGGACCAGCTGCGTGAGCAGCTCAATGTTGCTGTCGCCTCCGGCACCGTGACCCCTGCCGCCGACGTGGTGGTGGAGACGGTCGCTCCCGAGGCCCCGCTCGACCCCGCCCAGGCCTAAGCGCCCCTTCGCCACGCATATGCTGGCAGGTGATTTCGCGGGAATGAAGCTGTACAGGCTTCCCGCGCAGGACAAGAAACTCAAAAAGGACGGCACGCCGCGCGATCCCAAGAAGATGGGCAAGTTCCACTGCCCGGTGTTCACGCCGGATGGGACGCAAGTCGTGGGCTTCATGCTCAAGATGCCCGACATCGCGGGCATGATCAAGCAACCCGACCGCTTCGTCGCCTACGACGCAATCGCCGCCGGTGCCGAGGAGATCGTCGTCAAGGAGGATCGCGCCGCGTTCGACACTGCGGCAGCCAAGCGCTTGGGCATTGATCTGGACGCGTGTCTCATCTGGACGGGAATGGATGTGCGCACCGTTTCGGGGGAGCGCGTGGGCTACTGCGCCGACGCCGACTTCAACCTCCGCACCGGAAAGGTCAACGCTTTTATCCTCACCGAGGGTGGGGCCTCCAACGCGCTCGTCGGCCATAGGGAGATGCCCGCGAGCATGCTCAAGGGCTACCGCGACGGCGCGATGATCGTCGAAGACGCTGCGGCGAATCTCGAGTTCTCGGGCGGTGCCGCAGCCAAGGCAGCCGAGGCGAGCGTAAAGGTTGCCGCAAAGGCGTCTGAGGTGACCGCCAAGGCCAAGGTCCAGGCAAAGAAGGGCGCCGCCGTCATCGACGAGAAGGGCTCAAAGGCCCTCGATAAGGGCAGCCGCGCCTTGGGCAAGCAGCTCGGAAAGACGAAGGGCATGTTCGGCGCCTTCGTGAGCGAGTACAAAAAGGCCGCGGGGACCCCCGCCAAGGGATCGGGGAAGAAGTCCTAACCGCCGCCGTTGCACATATATGACATTCGATGGACGGGAGAACCATTGCCTAACTACACCACCTCCTATTCCACCAAGAACAAACCTCGCTATCGCAAGAACACGAACGGGCGTCTTTCCGGCGCCCGTAAACCGCCGCGTCGCCGCGACGCACAGTACCTGCGTCGGACGCAGGGCTTTGGCGGGCGTCGTCGCTCCGGCCACGGCTATGGTGGAAATGACCGCCGCCCTTACGCGATCATCGTGGTGGGCTGTGCCTTTCTGCTCTTTGTGGCGAGCATCGTGTGGTACGCAAATCGCGGCGTCGAGATAACGCTGAACGGCGAGGCCGCAAAGGTCCGCATCAATTCCTCCATCGAGCGCGTCATCCGCGAGAAGGAGCTCGAGCCGCGCCCGGGCAATTTGCTCGCCGTCGACGAATCCGTTCTTGAGAAAGGCGGCGGCACCGCCTGCACCGTCGAGCTGAATGGCAAGGCCATCGACAACGATCGCCTGGGCGAGGTCGAGCTTGCGGGCGGCGAGAAGCTTGAGGTCGGTGACGGCAAGGACATCTACGAGAAGCACGACGTCGAGGCGACCGCCATCGAGCCCACGCTCACCATCGACGGGACGGGTCCCCTGCGTTTCGTGCAGACATGGGGCGTGCCCGGTCGTTCCGAGGTCTGGACCGGCAAAAAGACCGGCATCGTGGCCGATAAGGGCGTTGTTGAGGATGTGGTGAACGCCGAGGTGACCTGCACCACGATCACGCCGGACACTAAGGGGAAGAAGTACATCGCTCTGACATTCGACGAGGGCCCCAGCTCGCGTACATCCGAGATATTGGACATCCTCAAAGAGAAAGATGCCAAGGCGACGTTCTTCGTCTCCGGCGATAAGGTGGCTGCGGCGCCCGCTGCGGTCAGGGCGATCGCCGAGTCGGGCAATGAGCTTGGCACCAATGCGTATTCCGACGTCAACCTGGGCGAGCTTTCTGCCTCCGACCTGCGCTCGCAGCTTTCCGACAGCTTTGCCGCCGTGAAGAAGGCGGGCGGCGGAAAGGTCTCGCTCGTGCGCCCGCCGTTCGGAGAGTTCTCCGAGCAGAACTGGGCCGATGCCATGGATATGGTGAGCGCGGTTGTTTCCTGGAACGTCGACTCGGGCGACTGGCTGCTGCCGGGCGCCGCGACCGTTGCCGATACCGTGGTCGGCTCCGTTCGCAACGGCAGTATCGTCCTGCTCACCGACAACGAGACAACCTGCGCCCAAACCGTGGAGGCGCTGCCGCAGATCATCGACCGTCTTCAGGCCGAAGGATACGAGTTCGTCACCCTGTCCGAGATGATCGCCACCGATGACGACCTCAAGGACCTGGTGGACCTCTCAAAGGTGAGGATGCCCAAGAAGGCGAGCCTGCCCGTGGTGCAGCAGGACTCCGAGCAGGGTGAGTGATCGTTTGGGAGCTTCCTCGAGCCCGGTTTGTTCGAGGTCCCGCTGCCTATGGGCGAGGTGTGCCCTACGAGGTGCGTTTACCATCTGCTGATAATGGACGTGCCGTCACAAGCGGACGGCATGGTATAGTAAATGCGGCTGTGCCCACGGGGCCGGCCGCATATTTTTTGCAGTTTGAGGGTCACGAGAAAGGCCTGAGGTGAAACCTAAACCCCGACCACACAGTCGCTGACCCCTGCGAGTGACTCCTTCGCGCACAGCGCGGCAGATGAGCGCCCGCCGGGGTGCATCTGCATATTGAAGGAGCACTATGAACTACTTTTCCGAAATGCTCAGACTCCCGGTCGTGGATGCGGCTGGCGAGAAAATCGGTGTCGTGAACGACTTGGGCATCGCCACGGGCGAGGTCTTCCCCCGCGTCACCGCGTTGGCCTTCCAGGGTCCGGGCAAGACGCCCTTCATGATCTCGTGGCGCAAGTACGTCGAGCGCTTTGACGAGGACGGCGTGTACCTCAAGTATCCCGCCACCGACATCCGCTTCTCCTACCTCCAGCCCGACGAGGTTCTCCTCGCGCGCGACATCATGAACAAGCAGATCGTCGACACGCAGGGCATGAAGGTCGTGCGAGTGAACGACATCAAACTGTCGGCCACCGGCGACAACCAGTTGCGCCTGCTCGGCGCCGAGGTGGGCGCCCGAGGCCTTTTGCGCGCCATCCACCCGCTGTTCGAGCGCGTGAGCGTGAAGGTGGCGCAGATGCTCGGCAAGCCGCTCGCCGAGGACATCATCGCCTGGTCCTATATGGACCTGCTCGAGCGTTCCACCAAGCAGATCAAGCTCTCCGTTTCGCACAAGACTCTCTCCGAGCTCCATCCTGCCGACATCGCCGACATCATCGAGCAGCTCGATCCGCGCTTGCGCACGCAAGTGTTCGCCCAGCTCGACACCGAGCAGGCGGCCGAGGCCATTACCGAGCTCGACGACGATGAGCTCATGACCGAGATGCTCGAGGGCCTGTCCGACCGCGAGGCGTCTACGATGCTCGCCACGATGGATCCCGATGACGCTGCGGCGCTCATCGAGGAGCTCGATTATGAGAAGGCCGAGAAGCTCCTGCGCCTTATGGGCGTCAAGGAGGAGAAGGCCATTCGTAACCTGCTCGGATACGAGGAGGATACCGCCGGCCGTATCATGACCAACCAGTTCGTGGCGCTTCCCGCCACGGCCACGGTCCAGGATGCCATCGACGCCCTCCGCGGTCTCGACGAGGACTTCGAGAGCATCTATTACGTCTACACCACCGATGTCGAGGGTGCGCTGACGGGCGTGCTCTCCATGCGCTCACTCGTGGTGGCCGAGCACACCGACCGCCTCAAGGACTTGGCGTATCGCGATGTGGTGTGGGTTGCCCCGGACCTCGATCAGGAGCTCGTGGCCGACGAGATGACCAAGTACGACCTCGTGGCGATTCCCGTTTGCGATGAGAACCGCCATATCCTGGGCATCGTCACGGTCGACGACGCCCTCGACGTTATTGCCGAGGAGCACGCCGAGGACCTGCAGATCGCCGGTGTCTCCGTGAGCGAGAACAACGCGGGCGAGTCTACGCACGCGTTCTCCTGGTTCGCCCAGCGTCAGTACTGGGTCCTGGTGTGGGCTATCGCCGCCTGCGCCATCGCGGCCATCGTGGTGACGCCGTTCGAGAGCCTGGGCCACATGGGCGAGGCGGGCGCCCGCGAGATCGTTACGGGCCAGGGCATGATGGCCCTCATGCCCATCGCCATCATGCCAGTGGTCCTGCTGGCGTCCATGCGCATGGTGTCTTTTGTGAAGAACAGCTACCTCGAGTACGACGAGCGCGACGACGAGCCCAAGCCCTATCTTGGGTTCTTCCTCAAGACCGCGTTCATCGGCATCGTGTTGGCCGCCGTCGTGTTCTTGTGCGGTGAGCTCATAGCGACGACTCTGTTCGCCGAGGCCAACCCCTGGGCGGCGAGCGCGCTGCTCGACTGCTTCAAGGGTGCCGCGGCGGTCATCGTCGCGACGTACGCCAGCGCCGTCATTTATTTCTTCGTTCTGTTCCGCAGCGACGAGAAGGACCAGAACATCTCCGGCACTTCGCTCACGTTCGCAGCGGTTCTGCTTTCCGCCCTCGCCTACACCGTGCTCGGCGCGGTGCCGCTTCTGTAGGGTGTGATCGAGGGCATGGAACAAGCAACTAAGAAGAAACTGACTGTCGCGGCCGTGCTGGGTGCCATGGGCCCCGGCCTGCTCGCCGCGCTTTCCGGCAACGACGCTGGCGGTATCGCAACCTATTCGAGTGCGGGCGCGAGCTACGGTTACGCCACGTTGTGGATGCTTCCCGTGATGGCGCTGCTGCTCATCGTCGTGCAGGAGACGGCGGCTCGTTGCGGCTGCGTCACGGGCAAGGGCTTCGCCTCGCTTATCCGCGAGAAGTTCGGCGCGCGCAAGACGGCGCTCGCCATGGTGGCGCTCCTCATCGCCAACACCGCGGTCACCATCTCCGAGTTCGCGGGCATTGCGAGCGGCCTTGCGCTGTTTGGCATTCCCAAGACGGTGTCGGTGCCGCTTATGGGCCTGCTCATCTGGCTGCTCACCATGAGTGGCAGTTTCCGCCGGATTGAGAAGATCCTGCTGCTCGTGAGCTGCGTCTTCGTGACCTATGTGGTCGCTGCGTTTTTGGCTGGCCCCAACTGGGGTGAGGTGGCGCTTTCCACGGTGACGCCGCATCTGATCCCTGAGCCGAGCTACGTCTCGCTGCTCGTCGCTACGATCGGTACCACCATCGCGCCGTGGATGATCTTCCTGGCGCAGAACAACGTGGTCGATAAGAACGCGGACGAGTCCGATATCGTCCTGCAGCGCATCGACACCACCACCGGTTCCGTCATTGCCTGCGCCATCGCATGGTTCATCATCATCACGACCGGCGCGGTGCTGTATCCCGCCGGCATCGAGGTCGCCGACGCCGCCGACGCCGCTCTCGCGCTGGAGCCCATCGCCGGTGAGTTCGCCACGGTGCTGTTCGCCGCGGGTCTTGTCGCGGCGAGCTTCCTTGCCGCCTGCGTGCTGCCCGGCGTGACATCCTCCGCGGTTTGCGAGGCGTTCGGTTGGGAGCGCGGCGCCGACCGCAGCTGGAATGAGGCGCCGGTGTACCGCGGCATCATCACGGTGATTATCGTGGCGTCTGCCGCGCTTGTGATCATGCCCGGCGTGGACCTATTCCAGATCATGATGAGCGCCCAGGTCATCAACGGCGTGTTGCTGCCCATCCTGCTTGTGTTCCTCGTCTTCATCGCCAGTGACAAGCACATCATGGGCCGCTTCAAGAACAGCCGTCTGTGGAACGTGCTCACCTGGGCGACCATCGTCCTCATTACGGTCCTCACCGTCGTGATGTTCGTCCTTCAGGCGCTGGGATACTAGCACGGAGGGAACCTGCGGCGCGGGGCACGGCTACTTCGATGGCATCTCAATCGGCTTCAGGTCGAGCGTGCATGCCGCCTTCAGGCTGTCCAGGGTGCGCTGGGCAACCATGAGACGCTCGTCGTCACCGTCTTCCAGGTGGACGGGCAGGTAGCGCGCGACTTGATCGTCGATGAGCTGAACGTATTCGGCCGCACCGGCGTTTGAGAGGTGAATGCCGTCGCCGTCGAACAGTTCGTTGCGGTTGGCGCTATAGGCAAACCAATCGATGAGAATCACGTTGTCATAGCGCTCGGCCGCGTCGGAGAGCACGCGGTTGTTCGGCTCGCACCAGGGGCGGGCGGCGCGATTGTTCACGAACGCCACGATGCGCTTGTCGCCGGCCAGCTTCATGAGCGTGTCGACATCCTGCGCGGAGAAGGGACCGTTCGTACCCAGGGCAAATACGGCGATGCGCCCGGCGAGTCCCTGGTCGACGAGACTGCGATACACATCGATGCCCGCGGTGAACTGACGGTTCATGGCGGCGTCGATGTGGCCGTGGGGGAACATCTGCGTGAAGGTCTCAACGGCGCGCAGGGAGACAGAGTCGCCGACCATCGTGATGTCGTAGGCGCCCTCGGGAACCGCGTTGCCAGGTTCGCTCGCGCCGTCCTGCGCAGGCGCATCGGTGCTCGGCTTGCCGGCGTCGTTCGAGCCCTGCAGGAGGGCGGCGCCGTCCTCGCTCAGCGCGGAGGTGGCGGGGACGAACACGATGCCGCCAAGTGCCACGAGGCCCGTGATGCCGGCGAGCGCCAGCGGGATCGCCTTCGCGCGAACCCAAGTGGGCATTGTTTCCTTGTTGCGCAGCTCTGCGAGGATGCGGCCTGCGGCGCCATGGCGAAACGGCGTCTCGATAAAGCGGTAGCACAGCTCGGAGACTCCGACCACGACGGCGACCTGGCAGAGGTAGACCCACCAGGGCTTGGCGCTCACGTCGCTGGCCGGGTTCATAAGCAGGAGCAGCGGGTAGTGCCACAGGTAGATGCTATAGGAGCGCTGTCCGAGCCAAACGAGGGGCTTGGCCGAGAACAGCTTGGCCAGGCGGCTATGCGCCTGCGCGCACGCGGCGACGACCATCAGCGTGAATAGCGATGCGAGCAGGATGCCGCCGCGGTAGGGGAAGGCGGTATAGCCGTTGCTGAAGACGACGAGCAGCAGCAGGCCGACAAGGCCGAGGGCTCCGAGTGCGTCGAGCGGGCCCGCGCCGAGATGCTTGGGCGCCTCGCGGTTGAGTTTGTGCGCGGCGGCCCGCCATGCTCCCTGTGCGACCTGCGTGAGCCGCGCGTTGGGGACAAACGCAAGCCAGGCGCCGAGAAGCAGGGAAAACGCGCGCGTGTCCGTTCCGTAGTAGATGCGGCTCGGATCGGCTCCGGGATTGTAGAGGACCGCCATCTCGATGGCGGAGACCGCGGCGAGGGCGAGGGCGGCGCGTCCGATGCGGCGCTGCGGCTGGCCTGCACGTAGGGCGAACATGAGGGCGACGGGCCAAACGAGGTAGAACTGCATCTCGATGGCCAGGGACCAGAAGTGGGTGAGCGGCGAGGGGTCGCCCACGGCGTTGAAGTAGGACTGCTGGTTGAAGATCTGCCACCAGTTGTTGAGGAAAAGCGCCGAGGGGATGATGTCGGGTCGCATCTTGGTAAGCATGACGTGGTTGAACAGCGTGCACAGCGCCGCGCTCGCCACAATGACCGTGACGATCGCCGGGATGAGTCGGCGTAGGCGACGCTGCCAGAATCCCTTGAGGTCGATGCGCCCCGTGCCGTCGTATTCGGAGAGCAGCAAGCGCGTGATCAGGTAGCCCGAGAGGACGAAGAAGATTGTGACGCCCTGCATACCGCCGGGTGCCAGGTTGGGGCTGAGATGGTAGAGCACGACGGCGGCGACGGCGAGCGTGCGGATCCCGTCGAGCGCCGGGATGTACGCCATGCGCCCGGGACGGGGTTCGGATTCGATGGGCGCTTTCGCGCCGTGACCAGCGGGGTCGTGAATCGCCTCGGCGTTGTCCGCGGCGGTGTGGCGGGGCCCTCGTGCGCCCTCGTGCGCGGATGTCTCGGGGGAATGGGTGTGTTTGGATGACATGACCAAGGTGGAGTCTTTCTCATGAGTTCGTTTGCTGGTCTACCGCGATTCTAGCGCGTATCCGTGTGCGTGAATCGCATGCGCAGTGACTGTTCTGTAAGCGTGGCGGTCACGTTTGGCGGACGGGTCAAAACGCAAACGCCCCGCTGGCCAAAGGGCTCGCGGGGCGCTGGTTCGGTCTGCTGGAGGTCGTTAGAACTTGACCTGCGGCACCTCGCGGGACGCCTCTGCGGCCTCGAAGCCCGAGCGCTGCTTGAACTGGAAGATGCCGGCGAAGATGTTGCCGGGGAACGTCTGGATGCCGTTGTTGTAGTTGAGCACGCAGTCGTTGTAGCTCTGACGGGCGTAGGAGATCTTGTTCTCGGTGTCCTCAAGCGAAGCCTGGAGCTGCGTGAAGTTGGCGTTGGCCTTGAGATCGGGGTAGGCTTCGGCAACCATGAGCAGCTGGCGCAGCGCCCCGGTGAGGGCGTTGTCCGCGGCCATCTTCTCTTCGGGAGTGGCGGCGGTGGTCGCGGCAGTGCGGGCCTGGGTCACGGCGTCGAGCGTCTCCTGCTCATGGGCGGCGTAGCCCTTGACGGTTTCCACGAGGTTGGGGATGAGGTCGTTCCTACGCTGCAGCTGCGTATCGATGTTCTGCCATGCGTTGTCGACGCGGTTGCGCAGGGTGACGAGGTTGTTGTAGATGCCGGCGATGCCCATGACGATGGCCACGACGACGATGACGCCGATGATGAACGGGAGTCCCATGTGTGCCCCATTTCCGTGATGGCGCTTAGGCGCCGAGCTTGTTGTTCGTGGTCCAGTATACCCGTCGCGTCAAGGTGCATCCTCGAGCGCTCTGCCAGCGGTTGGCAACATTCGTTCATCAAACCTGATAAGCGGTGGGCAAATTGTTGAAGGGCCCTTGCGATATTCACATTGCGTACTAGGATAGGTGACAGATATCACTTATCTATCTATCTAACGAGACGAGGATAGATAGCGTACGGATGAACAACGGAGACGGTGGACATGGACCTGCGCATTCAGAAAACGTATCGCTCGCTTCTGACGGCATTTACCAAGCTGCTCGAAAAGCACCGCTACGAGGACGTGAGCGTTGCCATGCTGTGCGAAGAGGCGATGATCCGCCGCACGACGTTTTACAAGCACTTTGCCGATAAATCCGAGTTCTTCAGCTTCTTTGTGGACAGCCTTCGCATCGAACTGGTCAAGTATGGCGAGGCCAGGGCAGAGGAGCTGCGTCTGGCGAAGGGCGAATCGGCGGAGGACGATCCCCTTGTCGTGAATGTCGAGGAGGGCATTGCGATTCTGCGGGCTTTGGTCGATTTCCTGCTCGAGCACGCCCAGCTCGTCGACAACATCCTGGACAGCTCCATGAGCGGAATGATGCTGCTCATGATCGAGGACCGCGTGGCAGAGATCCTGCGCGAGCGCTACCATGCTCACTCCAAGGCGCGCGGGGAGGATCCACTCGCGTTCGCCTCCGCCTCCGAGTTCGCCGCCGGCGGCATCGTGCGTCTGTTCGGTAAGTGGTGGATGCGCGGCCATGATCCACAGACCGAGGACGATTTGGTGAACACCGCGGAGACCATGGTCCTGCGCGTCTTGAGTCGGTAATGACAAAAGCGAGCCTTTCCGGGCTCGCTTTTTTAATCAGCTTGGCGAGAGAGGGATTCGCCGGGCGGCTTGGCCGCCCTCGGCCCGCTGCGCGCCTGCGGCGCTTGCGGGCTTCGCTGGAAAACGCTCCGCGTTTCCTCAGCTCCGCACCCTTGCGGGTTCGAATCCCTATGCGGCCAACAAAAAAGCGAGCCGTTCGGGCCCGCTTCTGCAATCAACCTGGCGGAGAGAGAGGGATTCGAACCCTCGGAACACTTGCGTGCTCAACGGTTTTCAAGACCGCCGCATTCAACCGCTCTGCCATCTCTCCGGCGCGTTGGGTAATGATAGCATCGAACGCGATGTGACGTGCGCGGGGTTTGCCCGCGCGGTGCGAGAGGTACGGGGTTGCCGGGATGAAGCCAGCCGATGAGATGCCGAGGCCAGCGGTGTCGCGCGAAGATGACGAGCGCTTCATGCGCGAGGCGCTCGCCGAGGCGCGTGCTGCCGCTGAGGTTGGCGAGGTGCCGATCGGCGCGGTTGTGGTCCACAAGGGCACGATCATCGCCCGAGCCCACAATAGGCGCGAGCTGGACGAAGACCCCTCGGCGCACGCCGAGTTCCTCGCCATGATGCAGGCGGCGCGCACGCTTGGAAGGTGGCGCCTGAGTGGCTGCACCGTCTACGTCACGCTTGAGCCTTGTCTCATGTGCTCGGGCCTCATGGTCAACGCGCGCATCGACCGGTGCGTATACGGTGCGACCGACCCCAAGGGCGGCGCGCTCGGAACGCTCTACGACGTGAGTGCCGACCCTCGCCTGAACCATGCGTTCCCGGTTGTCTCGGGCATTCTGGAAGACGAGTGCGCAGCGGAATTGCGTTCGTTTTTCCGCAGGTTGCGGGGTGCGCATCGCGAGGAGGGGGCCGAGGGCCCGCATGACGTTTCGCGCCTGGAGGCCCTGGAGGACGCTCTGGGCGGCGATTACGGGAAAACGCCCATGCCGACCCCGATGAAAGCTTCCGCGGCCGTATGCCGTCCGCCCATGCGCTCCCATCGCCCGACGGCTCCGGCGCGCAAAGGTGAGATGCGGGGCCCCCTCAATGTGGTGCTCGCCATCGATTCGTTCAAGGGGTGCGCTACGAGCTCGCAGGTCGAAATGTGGCTTGCCGAGGGCATGCACCGCGCGGGCGATGACGTGCGCGTTGCGGAGATTCCCGTGGCAGATGGGGGAGAGGGCACCGTCGAGGCCCTGCGGCACCCGCTCGGCGGCGAGATGCGCAGCATGTCTGTGCCCGCGCCGGTTGCCGGGCATGTCGATGCATCCTACCTGCTTTTCGATGATGCCCAGGGTCGTAGCGCCGTGATAGAGATGGCCCAGGCTGCTGGAATCGGCCTGTCCCCCCGGAGTCATGAGGCGGCATGTGCCGCAACGACCCGCGGCGTGGGGGAGCTGATTGCCGATGCGGTATCGCGGGGCGCCGAGACGGTGTATGTCGGCCTCGGCGGCAGCGCCACCGTGGATGGCGGTGTTGGGATGCTGCAAGCGCTGGGGGCGCGCGTGCTCGATGCGTCGGGCGGGCAGGTCGTCCACGGGCTTGATGGCGTTCGCGACATCGATGCAATCGACTTGGCCCCCGCACGGGCTGCGCTCGCCGGTGTGCGGCTTGTCGCGCTGTCGGACGTGAAGAGCCCACTCGTGGGTCCACGCGGCGCCGCGCGCATGTTCGGCCCCCAGAAGGGCTTGGGCGTCGGCCTTTCCGAGGCTGAGCGCGATGAGGTGCTCGCGGCATGCGACGGTTGGATGGCTGCGTACGGGGCACGCCTTACGGCGGCGCGCGATGCGCTTGACGGGAGTGCCGAGCAGGTGGGGCGCCCCGGCGCTCGGCCCAAGTCCCTACTCGGCGTCCCCGGCTCCGGTGCTGCGGGCGGCCTGGGGGCCGCACTGCTCGCGCTTGGCGCCGAGCTCGTGCCCGGCATCGAGGCCGTGCTCGGCATGGCCGGGTTTGACGACGCTGTTCGCGCTGCCGATCTGGTGGTTACGGGCGAGGGCGCCGTCGACGCGCAGACCGCCCAGGGCAAGGTCCCCGTGGGAGTGGCCCGCCGTGCGAAGCATCTGCGTCCCGACGTGCCTGTGATTGCGGTATGCGGCTCTCGCGAAGATGAGCTCGAGGCAGTGTATGCCGCGGGTGTCGATGCGGTGCTTCCCGTGGGGGCGGCTCCGCAGGCGCTCGATGAGGCCCTGGACCCCGATTGTGCTCGCAGGAACCTTCGGATGGCGGGTGAGACCGTCTACCGCCTGGCGACAATGACGTAAGGTATCCGCACTCGGGGTGTGGGCTCGCCGTGTTGGAGCTGGACGAGTCGCGCCCGAGCGGCTACTATAGTCAAGCACGCCTCGCGCGTTCGATGGGTTCGGGTGACGATATGTTCCGAACCTGGTCAGGTCCGGAAGGAAGCAGCCATAAGGAGCCTCTGACGGGCACCCGTTCCCATCGAGCACACGGGGCGTTTTTCTGTGCCGATGCCCCCTGGGGCAGCCGATACCCCTCCCAGAGCAATAGATGCGATGGCGTTCCTGGAGCGCCTATCATGCCGTGCGGACAAAATTGCCCGCACGGTTGAGTTTCTCGACAGTATATACACGAACATACGTTCTATTTTTGGGTATACTGATTGCACGGAGACAGGCGAGAGAAAGGGGATGGCGATGGATGTATTCGACAGCGGTGCGGTGTTGTTCGCGAGCGAGGAGGAGGGGGAGCACCTGAGGATCGAGTGCACGGTCACGTCAGAGGGGTCGCTTCGTATCGTGCAGGAAAGTTCAGGTCCATTGACGCAGTGGAGCTTCAGGGAGAGTCCTCATACGGTCGAGGCGATGATAGATCCGGCGGGCGTCGGCGAGCTTTTGGGCTATTTCCATCTGGATGCCGCGCATCAACTGCCCGCGGTATTGCGTTTGGAGTACACGGGTTATGAGTGCTTCTCAAACCTATGCGACCTGATGAAGCGCCTCGGTATCCCGTATGAGATCAGGGAGGCTGCGATCGTGAGATAGTTGTCAGTCTTGATGTGAGATTACAATAATTGGAAAAAATGCTAATTTTTCCTTGACGCGATGCATCACTGATGGCAATATATACCACACGTTGCGGCGTTACCTCAGCTGGATAGAGGGTCTGACTACGAATCAGAACGTCACAGGTTCGAATCCTGTACGCCGCACCAGTCGAATTTGAGAGCCCCCGGAAACGGGGGCTTTTCTCTTGCCGAGCCATCGGCTTTTGGCTCTGACCTCCTGCCAGAAAAAAATTGAAATTGTGGGTTGACGCCACTGGGGTGCAATGGCAATATATACCACGCGTTGCGGCGTTACCTCAGCTGGATAGAGGGTCTGACTACGAATCAGAACGTCACAGGTTCGAATCCTGTACGCCGCACCAGTCGAATTTGAGAGCCCCCGGAAACGGGGGCTTTTCTTTTGTAGCGCCTCTTTACAGCACGAATTCGTTGCAGAGTGAATTTGAATGCGAGAAGTAAAACGCCCATCCGGATCGAACCGGATGGGCGTTTCGCGTTCCTCGGTCAGGGGCGCATGGAGATGGCGCCAGCTTATGCAGCGCGAGCCATGGCCTGGTCGAAATCGCGGGTCCCCTTGAAGACCTCGTGCTTAAAGGGGCTCACGCCGAGCTTCTTGGCGCGGCGCATGATGTAGGCGAATGCAACGACGTTCACGATGAGAGCGATAAGGGAGACGATGAGGTTGACGCTCGGGTTGTTCACGGAGCTGACGGAGAAGACGCTGTAATCCTGGAACATGGGGAACACCTGGGCGAACATGCACCACAGAGCAAGGGTGTTCGCGCGGTTCTGAATCCAGCCGCCCTTGTTCCAGAAGAAGTTGGCGACGGTGGGCGCGAGCAGCAGGGCAAGGCCGCAGTACCACGCATGCGTGGGGAGGCAATTGTAGGTGTAGCAGAAGTTCCACAGGTCATAGGCGAGGATGTAGACCCAGGTCATATCGGGCCAGAGCATGTCGTCGCCCTTCTTGGAGCGGTAGATGCCCCACCAGCCGGTCATGCAAAAGATGTTGATGAGGCCGGCAATGCCGTTGAAGACATTGTGCCATCCGCCCATGAGGACGACGCCCTCGGTGGACACCCAGGTGGTGCCGAAGGCACGCATGGCGCTCTCGAAATCAGAGGCAACCGCGATGAGGATGTTGATGGCGACGATGGCAAAGGGGAACACCTTGAAAGCCTCGCTGCGGCCGAGTTTGCCCCAGCCGTACTTGAGCATCATGAAGCCGATGCAGCCGGCGGTCGCGGCGTAGAGTTTGGCATAGTGGAACCAGCTGCCCATGTGCAGATACGTGGGATTGTTGAGAGCCCACTCCATGCCCATGCCGGCGCACACATAAATCGCGATGAAGTACACCGTGAGCACGGCGGGAATGCCGAGGAAACACACGATGCCGCCGGTTTTCGAGCGGCGTGCGACTTCGTTGGCGGCGATCAGGCTCACGAAGACCATGATCCAGCCAAGCCATTGATACATGGCGTTTTCGCCATACACCTGGAACAACATAGGTTCCCCTTTCTATACAAAGCCCCCTATGGGCCTGTTGACAAAGTGTCAAAGTTTACGGCATGAAGGAATGCGCGGGGCGGTGCCTTGGATGCGTCCGGCCCCATGCGAAAATGGGTGGGCTACCGCTCGGGGCGGCGCTCCGGATATTTCGCGGTGTAACCCTCGATATGCAGGGTGCTTGCGATGATGTCTTTGATGGTGCCCTCCGGCGCATCGGGATGGGTGCGCACAAACATGATGAGTCCGGTGATGAGGACGTAGAACGTCTCATAGAGGTGGTCGATCTGCACTTCATGATGCGCGGCGAAGTCGACCACGGTCGACGAGCACATGTATCGGGCGAGACGGTCGGCCGCGCGATGGACGAACGAGGCATACAGGGCGGCATTGCCGCTGTGGACGACCGATTGCGACATGACGTCGCCCTTTTTCACGATCATGTTCTTGAGCATATGAGCGACGGAGTCCAGAGACCCCTCGATATCCCCGCTGACACGCGATTCGTTCCACGCAGTGAGTTGCTCGACAAACGAATCGATGCTCAGGTCGAGAACGGCCTGCAGTGCGTCTTCCTTGGTGGGGAAGTAGTGGTAAAACAGCGATCTTGTGCATCCCGCGCGCGATGCGACGGCCGAGATCGACAGACGGCTCAGCCCATCTTCGACCACGGTTTGGCGTACGGCCGCGAGGATCTCGTCACGACGGTCGTCGTGCGTCAAACGTTCGTGATGTCTGTTCGCATCGGAAGCCATGGGGCCCCTCTCCGTCAAAGTCGCTCATTTACCGATTACAGTCTTGACCTCTGTTGACAAAACGTCAATATGTAATTTGACGAAGTGTCAACAAGTTTCGCCGAGCGGTGCGAGGCGATTGCGGGGAGTGCATGTGCGCTGGCGACCAGAGGGGTTGTTGAGCGGAGCTTCCGGAATAGGGGGAGGACCCATGAGCGATGTCCGCGTGATCGAGGTCAAAGAGAGCGTGTTCGCCGACAATGACCGCAAGGCCGATGAGCTGCGAGAGGAGTTGCGCGAGAGGGGGACCTTCCTGCTGAATCTGATGTCGAGTCCGGGTTCCGGCAAGACGACCACGCTTTCGCGCACGATCGCAGCGCTCAAGGACGAAATGTCCATTGCGGTGATGGAGGCCGACATCGATTCCGACGTCGATACGCGCACCATCTTGGGTACGGGTGCACGCGCCATCCAGTTGCACACCGGTGGCATGTGCCACCTAGATGCCTATATGACCGAGCAGGGTCTCAATGAACTGTTCTGCGATGAGGACGGGGCGGGCCGTACGGATCTGGCCATTCTCGAGAACGTGGGCAATCTCGTATGCCCCGCCGAGTTCGATACCGGCGCATCGGCCAACGCGATGATTCTGTCCGTGCCCGAGGGCGATGACAAGCCGCTCAAGTATCCGCTCATGTTTAGCGTCTGCGACGTGGTGCTTGTGAATAAGATCGACGCTCTGCCCGTGTTCGACACGTTCAGCATGGAGCGCGTGCGCGAGAACATCCTCATGCGAAATCCTAACGCGACCATCATCCCCATGAGCGCCAAGACGGGCGAGGGCATCGATGTCTGGGCGGACTGGCTGCGCGCGCGCGTCGCCGCCTGGAAGCAGGCCTAGCAAACCTCAATTTAGGGACAGTCCCTAAATTGAGACACCTTCGAACCCCAGGAAAGGAATCCACATGATCGTCAACGGCCCTGGCATCTCGTTCACCGAGCCGGATATCGGCTCCGAGTTCGTCCCGCCGATCCCCGAGAACCCGCGTCCCAAAATCGTGGCG
This sequence comes from Collinsella intestinalis DSM 13280, assembly GCF_000156175.1. GTDB lineage: Bacteria > Actinomycetota > Coriobacteriia > Coriobacteriales > Coriobacteriaceae > Collinsella > Collinsella intestinalis. The sequence goes on along the minus strand of NZ_GG692711.1, from coordinate 141,456 downwards.
CTGTGCGAGCACTGCACCAACCGCCTGTTGGGGCGCAAGGAGCTCAAGCCTTTTGAGTACTGGGCGTTCGCCGAGGTGACGACCGACGAGATGGCCGACGTTCTGCTTAAGATGAAGATGCGCCGACCCTACACGCTTGCCGATGCGGTCAAGGCCACCGGGCTGGAGGCCGAGCCGCTCGAGAAGCTGCTCGATGAGATGAGCTACATCGGTCTGCTCGAGTACAACTGGGAAAACCCCACCCGCACGAAGCAATGGGTGCTGCCCATGCTCGTGCCCGGTTCGGCCGAGTTCCTCAACATGCGCCAGTCCCAGATCGACGAGCATCCTGCTGTGGCGAAGTTTTTTGAGCAGGCCTCCAAGGGGGCCCTTGCCAGGGCCACGCCGATGGTGCCGCCCGGAGGCGCGGGAATCGGCATGCACGTCATCCCGGTCGAGCAGGCGATCCAGATGGAGGACCGCTCCGTCTCTATCGAGCACATCGAGCATTGGCTCGACAAGTATGAGGGCAAGTACGCAGCGAGCCCGTGCAGCTGCCGCATGAGCCGCGCGAAGTTGGGCGAGGGCTGCGGTGACGACCCGAACGACTGGTGCATCGCGGTGGGCGACATGGCCGACTACGTGGTGGAGACCGATCGCGGCCACTACATCACGCGCGAGGAGGTCTACGAGACGCTTCGCCAGGCCGAGGCCAACGGCTTTGTGCATCAGATCACCAACATCGACGGCGAGGACAAGATCTTCGCCATCTGCAACTGCAACGTGAACGTGTGCTATGCGCTGCGCACCTCGCAGCTGTTCAACACGCCGAACCTGTCCCGCTCCGCATATGTGGCGCGCACCGAGACCGACAAGTGCGTGGCCTGCGGCCGATGCGTCGAGGTGTGCCCCGCGGGCGCGGTAAAGCTCGGCCAGAAGCTGTGCGCCGCGAGCACGGGGGAGGTGCCGGAGTATCCCAAGCAGGAGCTGCCCGACACCGTGAAGTGGGGTCCGGAGAAGTGGAGCCCCGATTATCGGAACAAGAACCGCATCGAGACCTATGACACGGGAACGGCCCCGTGCAAGACTGCGTGCCCGGCTCACATCGCGGTGCAGGGGTACCTCAAGCTCGCGGCGCAGGGGCGTTATCGCGACGCGCTCGCCCTCATCAAGCGCGAGAACCCGCTGCCGGCGATTTGCGGCCGCATCTGCAACCGCCGTTGTGAGGACGCCTGCACGCGCGGGCGCATCGATTCGGCGGTTGCCATCGACGAGGTGAAGAAGTTCATCGCCGAGCAGGACCTTGCGGCTGAGCATCGCTACGTCCCCGAGGTGGTGACGCCCACGCGCACTGGGGGCTTCGACGACAAGATCGCGGTGATCGGCGCCGGTCCCGCGGGCCTTTCCTGTGCGTTCTACCTGGCAGAGAAGGGCTACAAGCCGGTCATCTTCGAGAAGAACGCGCGCCCCGGCGGCATGCTCACCTACGGCATCCCCAGCTATAAGCTCGAGAAGGACGTGATCGAAGCCGAGGTCGATATCATTCGCGAGATGGGCGTCGACATCCGTCTGGGCGTCGAGGTGGGTCGCGACGTCACCCTCGATGAGCTGCGCGAGCAGGGGTTCAAGGCGTTTTATGTGGCGATTGGCTGCCAGGGCGGCCGCCTGCCCGGCATCCCGGGCGAGGGCGCCGAGGGCGTGTCCGTCGCCGTTGATTTCCTGCGTGGCGTGGCCGAGCAGCAAGACGACGGTGGCAAGGCCGAGCCGATGTGCGGTCGCACCATCGTGGTGGGCGGCGGCAACGTGGCCATCGATGTGGCCCGCACCGCAGCGCGCCTGGGTTCCGAGCACGTGGAGATGTTCTGCCTGGAGAGCTCCGAGGACATGCCGGCCAGCACCGAGGAAGTTGTCGAGGCCAATGAGGACGGCGTGCACATCTCCTGTGGCTGGGGCCCGGTCGAGGTTCGCACGGGCGAGAATGGTCGCGTGAGCGAGGTCGTTTTCAAGCGCTGCCTGCGCGTGTTCAACGACGAGGGGCGCTTCGACCCGCAGTATGACGAGAACGAACTGCGAACCGTCGCTGCCGATCGCGTCGTGTTCTCCATCGGTCAGTCGATCGTCTGGGGCGACCTGCTCGAGGGGGAGGCGGTCGAGCTCGGTCGCGGCCAGGGCGCCGTCGCCGATCCCAAGACGTATCAGACCGCACAGCCCGACATCTTCGTGGGCGGCGACGTCTACACCGGCCCCAAGTTCGCCATCGACGCCATCGCCGCCGGCCACGAGGCCGCGGTGTCCATTCATCGCTTCGTGCAGGATGCGACGCTCACCATCGGGCGCAACCCGCGCTCTTACCGCGAGTTGAACAAGGACGACGTCGACTTTGGCAGCTACGATACGGCGAGCCGCGGCGACGCGGTGCACGACTACGAGCGTGAGAAGGCAGAGCCGTTCCGCGAGTACGTGAAGACGTTCACCGAGGAGCAGGTGCGCGCCGAGACCGCCCGCTGCCTGGGCTGCGGCGCGAGCGTCGTGGATGAGAACAAGTGCATCGGCTGCGGTCTGTGCACCACTAAGTGCGCGTTCGATGCGATTCACCTGCATCGCGAGCATCCCGAGTGCTCCAACATGGTGAAGTACGAGAAGAAGGTCCCGAGCCTCGCGAAGTACGCGCTCAAGCGCGAGATCAAGATTCGCTTTGGGAAGAAATAGCCGATAGCGGCGTTTCGGATAAGGCGGCCGCAAGACCTCGATCGGGGGACCGTCCCTCGATCGAGATCTCAATGGGGGAGTTTTCGCATGCACGAACTGGGCATCGTTTTCCACATCATCCGCAGCGTCGAGGGCGTGGCACGGGAGAACAACTTGCGCCGTGTCTCCTCGGTGACGCTCGAGCTCGGGGAGGTCTCGGGTGTCATCCCGAGCTATCTGACCGATTGTTGGGATTGGGCGTGCGCCAAGAACGACCTCATGCGCGGGGCCGAGCTGGTGGTCGAGGAAGTTCCCGCAGTCACATACTGCGAAGCGTGCGACAGCACCTATGGCACGGTCGAGCACGGTCGCATCTGCCCGCACTGCGGGAGCGAGAGAACGTACCTGATCCAAGGAGACGAGACGACTATCAAGGAGATCGCCACGCCGGATGAGGAGAGGTCCGAGGTCGCGCGGTAGGAGCGATGGACGTGCAGGAAACCCCATCGGGCGAAACGGCCCGATGGGGTTTCTTGTTGAGCAGGGGTGTGATTACTCGGCGCCCGCGAGCTTCTTCACCAATGTCCCAAGCTCGGTCACCTGCGCCTCGAGCTCGGCGATACGGCGGGCATTGTCGGCGATGCCCTCGCGGTTCATGATCGAGGCCTCCTCGACGGGATCGGGCATGGTCTCACGGTGGTGGGTCGCGTCAAAGGACTCGGCGAGGACGCGGCACCCGTTACGGCGCACCACGCGCCCCGGGATGCCCACCACGGTGCTGTCACTCGGTACGTCCTTCACGACGACCGAGTTTCCGCCGATGCGCACGTTGTCCCCGATATGGATGTTGCCGAGCACCTTGGCGCCCGTTCCAACGGTGACGTTGTTGCCCAGGGTGGGATGGCGCTTGCCGCATTCGTTGCCCGTGCCGCCGAGTGTGACACCCTGGTAGAGCACGCAGTCATCGCCCACCACGGTGGTCTCGCCGATCACGACCCCCATGGCGTGGTCGATGAACAGGCGCCGTCCGATGCGCGCGGCGGGGTGGATTTCGACGCCGGTGAAAAAACGGGTGATTTGCGAGAGAACGCGTGCGAGCCCGTGCATGCCATGGTTCCACAGCCAGTGCTCCGGCGTATGCATCCATTTGGCGTGCAGTCCCGGATAGGACAGGAAGATCACGAGTGAACTTTGGGCCGCTGGGTCGTTTGCCTTGACGGCGGCAATGTCCTCGCGGACGGTGGCGATGGCTCCCATGTCCCTCCTTTGGTGCGTGCGCGCGGTTGTGGCGCGACTCCCATAGTGTGTGAGCTGCAAGTGTACGCGCCCGTTTCGCTAATGTCGAGAGAATCGGTAGGATTAACATCGGCGGGCGCGCCCGCCCCGTGTGCCCCGACACGCCCCCGCGCGCCCCGTGTGCCCCGCGCTCGCCCGCGCCGAGAGGTTTTGGAAAGACTGCGGACATTACCTCGTTTTTACGCCTGCTCGGTATCATGGTGGCACTTGCGTTTGCAGCATGATCAGAAAGGCATCCCATGCAGGAGGCATTTTTCGGCTTCATCAGCCAGTTCGGCTACCTTGCGGTCGCCGCGCTCATCCTTTTCGAGAACGTGTTCCCGCCTATCCCCAGCGAGCTCATCCTGCCGCTGTCGGGCTTTCTCGCCACGCAGACCGAGATGACGCTCCCCGGTGTCATCATCGCCGCGACGGTCGGCTCGGTTGTTGGCGCGTATTTCCTCTACGGCATCGGCCGTCTGCTCTCCCAGGAGCGTCTTGAGGGGTTCTTCGACACCAAGCCTATGCGTATGCTGGGCTTCCATTCCGACGATGTGGCCAAGGCTATCGGCTGGTTCGACCGCAAGGGCCAGATCACGGTGCTCATCTGCCGCTGCATCCCCGTGGTGCGCAGTCTCATCTCCATCCCCGCCGGCACCGCCAAGATGAACATGGTGCGCTTCGCCCTCTACACGCTGGTGGGTTCGCTCGTGTGGAACGCCATCCTGTGCACGCTTGGCTTCTTCGCCGGCGGTGCCTGGGAGCAGATCACCGCTCAGGCCGAGTGGGTGTCCGACGTGGTGAAGGGCGTCATCATCGTCGTCGCCGTGGGCGTTGTGGCATGGTGGGTCAAGTTCCGCATCCTGCCGGCGCGCGCCGAGCAGAAGCGCCGCGAGGCCGAGGGCAAGTAGCGCCTCTGGCGCGCCGGGGCGCATCGGCGCGCGAACCATTTCCTGCCGATTAATTCTGCCGCCACTCCATCGCGGCGGAGTACAATCAAGCGAACATGCCAATGCCGGGCCATGTGCCCGGCATTCTTGTAGTATGCAAGGGCCTTCCGTCGGACGGGCCTTTATGTTGAGAGGGCGCCTTCGGCGAGGGTGCCCGCATCGAGTGAGGAGTTCACCATGACCGTTGAGAAGAAGGACCTGGACTGGGGAAACCTCGATTTCAGCTATCGCAAGACCGACTATAGCTATGTGTCCAACTACAAGGATGGCGCATGGGATGAGGGCGCCCTGACCACCGATCACAGCATCACGCTGTCAGAGTGCGCGGGCATCTTCCATTATTGCCAGGAGGTCTTCGAGGGGCTCAAGGCCTATACCACCGCCGATGGGTCCATCGTGTGCTTCCGTCCCGACATGAACGCCCAGCGCATGGCCGATTCCGCCGAGCGCCTGGTCATGCCCGCCTTCCCGCAGGACCGCTTCGTCGAGGCGGTCAAGCAGGTCGTTGAGGCCAACGCCGCGTGGGTGCCCCCGTTCGGTTCCGGCGCGACGCTCTACGTCCGCCCGCTCATGATCGCCACGGGCGACGTCATCGGCGTGAAGCCTGCCGACGAGTACCAGTTCCGTATCCTCGTGACGCCCGTGGGCCCGTACTTCAAGGGTGGCGACACCACCGTCAAGCTGTGCGTTTCCAAGTACGATCGCGCTGCCCCGCATGGTACCGGCAACATCAAGGCCGGCCTCAACTACGCCATGAGCCTCAAGGCGGGCATGGAGGCGCATGCCGCGGGTTATGCCGAGAACCTGTATCTCGACTCCGAGTCCCGCACCTATGTCGAGGAGACCGGCGGTGCCAACGTGCTGTTCGTCGCCAAGGACGGTACGCTCGTGGTGCCCAAGTCCCATACGGACTCGATCCTGCCCTCCATCACGCGCCGTTCGCTCGTGCAGGTGGCTCAGGACCTGGGGATCGCCGTCGACGAGCGTCCGGTTACCTGGGATGAGGTTGCTTCCGGCACCTTCGTCGAGTGCGGCCTGTGCGGTACTGCGGCCGTCATCTCGCCGGTGGGCGAGATCCACGATGACGATACGGTCGTCGTCTTCCCGGGCGGTCACGAGTCCTCCGGCCCCGTCATGAAGCGTCTGCGCGAGACCTTGACCGGTATTCAGGGCGGTCAGATCGAGGATACGCACGGCTGGGTCTGCAAGATCTGCTAGAAGAACGTGGGGCGATTCGGTTTCGCCCATGCATATCGATGGCGGCGCGCAAAATCGCTGCCGCGGCGGAAACGCTTCGTCGTTTTGCGCCCCTTGCTCGTTCGCGGCAAGGGGCGCTTTTCTGCTACCCTTGAGTCGGTCAAACAAATGGGTGAGCGCGGTGGACGCGCCCGCATGGAAGGAGGCCTCATGGAGGCTTACAAGCAGGAGTTCATCGAGTTCATGGTCGAGTCCGACGTCCTCAAGTTCGGCGACTTCACCCTCAAGAGCGGCCGCAAGTCCCCGTTCTTCATGAACGCCGGCGCCTATGTGACGGGCGAGCAGCTCATGCGCCTGGGCGAGTACTACGCCCGCGCCATTCACGATAACTTCGGCCTGGATTTCGATGTCGTGTTCGGTCCGGCGTACAAGGGCATCCCGCTGTCCGTGGTCACTGCCATCGCCATGCACAAGCTGTATGGCAAGGAGGTCCGTTACTGCTCCGACCGCAAGGAGGTCAAGGATCACGGCGCCGATAAGGGCGGCATGCTGGGCTACGAGCTCAAGGACGGCGACCGCGTGGTGATGGTCGAGGACGTGACCACGTCCGGCAAGTCCATCGATGAGACGTACCCCAAGCTCATGAATGCCGCCAACGTCGAGGTCAATGGTCTGATCGTCTCCCTCAACCGCATGGAGGTCGGCAAGGGCGGCGTCACCACCGCGCAGAAGGAAATCGAGGCCAAGTACGGGTTCCCCGTGGCGAGCATCGTGTCCATGGCCGAGGTGACCGAGCACCTGTACAACCGCGAGGTGGCCGGTCGTGTGGTGATCGATGACGAGCTCAAGGCCGCCATCGATGCATATTATGAGCAGTACGGTGCGCGCGAGTAGTGTTTGCATTCGAGCGATTTGGTGAGGCGGGCGTCGGCGGTTTGCCGGTGCCCGCTTTTTGCGCCGGCCGTTCACCGAGACGCTGCCGTCTGCATGGAATCCTTCGCGTATCATCAGGCCAACGTTCGCCTCGGTGGTGCGTGCCGTACGGGGTTGCATTCCGCTGTTGGGAGGAAAAGACATGAAGAAGAGGTTTTGGACGATCCCGTTGATGGTGCTCGCCGTGGCCTGCACCGTGTTCCTGGGAGGTTGCGGCGGTCCTTCGGTCGAGGAGCTCATCCGCGAGGATCTCGAGACGGCGTTTTCCGAGGTCTCTCCGGATAACGAGGAACTGCTCACCGCCATGACGGATAGTTCGGATGGCGGGTTCGAGACGCTCGGCATCGATACCCAGGAGTTCGCGAAGGCCTATCTCGACGGGTTTACCCACGAGATCAAGGAGGTCGCGGTCGACGAGGAGGCCGGCACCGCCGATGCCACGGTTGTGCTCAAGATGAAGTCCCTCACCGCAATCATGTCCGAGTTCACCGGCAAGTTCCAGGAGTATCTGACCACGATCGATCCTCAGACCGTGGAGAGCGAGGAGGCCCTGTACGAGGAGGCGGGCGCCATGCTCATGGAGGCTGTGAAGAACGCCGAGCCCGAGGAGAGCGAGTGCGTGTTCACGTACGAGAAGGACGATGAGAACACTTGGTCCGCCACCGATAGCGCGGAGCAGCAGATTCTCGATGCCATGATGTAGCTTGTAGACTGACATACCTGCGGGAATGAGCGCATGGGGGCGCGTGGGGCTTCGGCTCTGCGCGCCCGTTTACTGTGGCCCTTGTTTTCATCGTTCCGCTTTTGACGAAGGGGCCTTTTGCGGCGTTCGTCCCGCCTTGAAATCAATTCATCGACTTTTGGTAATTAGTTTGCCGATTTGCCGATGAGCGACCCATCCGATGCTTAAGCGAACTGGGATTTTAAGCATCATCTTGCGCGATGTTCCCCATGTATTCGGATTCCAATTACCAAAAGTCGACTGAGTGAAATGCACGGCATTCGCATACTGAATAATACGAGCCATAAGCAGTTGGAAGATGCATACTCCCCCATCGGCGCTCCTTGGAACCGCGCACGGGAGGGGCCGAAGGGGCGCACGGCGGGAGGGTCGCTACAAAACGATGTCGAGCAGCTCCTCGGGAGTTTCGATCACGTAATCGGCGCCGGCGCCCTCGAGCTCCGCGCGGCCGCGAAAGCCCCACGCCACGCCACATGAACGCATGCCCGCGTTGTGTCCGCAGGCGATATCGACATTGGAGTCTCCCACGTACAGGGCGGTCTTCGGATCTGTGTCGAGCTGTTCGAGGACGTGCGCGGTGATTGCCGGGTCGGGCTTGGGCGGAAAGGTGTCGATGCGTCCTTGTGCCAGGGCCACGCGGTCGCCAAAGTAGCGCTCGACAAGTGGGACCGTTGCCGCGTGGTCTTTATTGGAAAGAACGGCGCAGGTCACGCCACGCTCGCGAAGTTCGTCTAAAAGCTCGAGGATGCCGGGGTAGGGGGCCGTGTGGTCCTCCTTGTGCTCGGCGTAGAAGGCGCGGAAGTCGGCGAGTGCCTGCTCAAAGACGCGGCCGTTCCCCATGAATTCGGCGGGAATAAGGCGCTCGATGAGCTTGATCTGCCCGTTGCCGACTTTATAGCGGAATTGCTCCGCCGTGTAGGTGGGCCATCCGCGGGATTCGCATACATGGTTGCCGGCGATGGTGAGGTCCTCAAGGGTATTGAGCAGCGTGCCGTCAAGGTCGAATATCACGTGGGTGTAGGTCATGGACAGCCCCTTCGAAAAAGCCCGGCCACATACGTGACCGGGCCTGTCTATCATGGCTGGGGCAGAGGGATTCGAACCCCCGTAACTGGTACCAAAAACCAGGGTCCTGCCGCTGGACGATGCCCCAAATGGGTGTGGGCGCGCAAGCGCGCCGCTCTAGTGTAGCGTACCTAGTCGCTCAGCGCATCACACAGGCCGTCGAGAAGGCGAACGGCCAGAGTTTGCGCATCACTTGAAGTGAACGTGCCGTAGCCGGTGATGCCCGTGAGCTCGATGCGGAGCTTGATCGGACGGGTGGCCGCCGCGGCGACCGCCGTCTTGATGCGCAGTGAGAGGTTGTTGCACTCGGCCAGGGTGATCGTGGCGCGCGGCTCGGCGTCGTCGGGCAGCGCATCGGAGGCAATCTCGACCGTCAGGTCCACATCCTCGGGCGCGACGTCGTCATACAGCACGATGCCGCTACCATCGGTCGTGGCGGTTGCGATATTCCACACGCGCGAGGCGACGTTGCGGGCGATTGCGTCCTCACCGCCGATGGCGATGCTCCAGCTTTCGAGCACGCTCGCGGCGCGGGCGAACCCCATGCGGGCCTCGGCCTCGACATCGATCACAGAGGGCTTGCCCTCCCACACATGGTGCAGCCGGTTCACGTAGTTGAAGGTGTCCTGGAACGCCATGCCATCGGCGAACAGCCCCACGTTCTCCTGGAACTGCTGCAAAGCGGCCTCGGTATGCGGGCCGAAGTAGCCGTCATCCACGCCGCAGGCAAAGCCGAGCGTGTTGAGGGCGCGCTGCAGGGCGCGGACATCGGCGCCGTGGAAATTGGGAAGGCGCAGGTACAGCGTGCGATCGCCGAGCTTATAAGACTCGTCCACCAGCGCGCTCCAGCACGTGCCGTCCACATCCTCGCCCGCATCCAGTCCCTGCTGGGCGCGAAACGCGCGAACGGCCGCAGCTGTGGTTGCGCCGAACTCTTTCGCCGTCATCTCGGCGGCGTCGATCATATATCCAAGCGAGGAAAGGCGCGTCTGCACGTCCTCGACGGCAGGCCCTTGCATTCCCTGCGAAATGGGTTCCATGAGATCCCCTTACAACCTGGCGCACGCTGCGGACTTACAGGCCGCACGGCGCGTCTTCATGCGCGCGGGAGAACGAGTGCCTTCGCGCGGCATACATCATACAGTCTACCAAGAGTGCCGACGGCTCCGCATAAAGTACAGCAGGGTCTTTCGTTTTGTTGCGGTGAATGGTTCTGCACGAAAAACGACCGCGCCGATGAGGGGAGCGCGGTCGTTGAGGGGGCTGCGGTTCAGATGCGCGCCATGCGCGGCGGCAATCCTTACAGGTTCGCCTCGATGTCGGCCTTGAGCTTGGGCTTGGGAACAGCGCCCACGGAGCGCATGGCTTCGGCGCCGCCCTTCAGCAGGACGACGGTGGGGATGGACATGACGCCGAAGCGCATGGCCAGGTCCTGGTTCTCGTCGACATTGCACTTGACGACGGTGACCTTGCCTTCGAGCTCGCCGGCCAGCTCATCCACAACGGGGGAGAGCATGCGGCACGGGCCGCACCACGGGGCCCAGAAATCGACGAGGACGGGCAGCTCGCCTGCGAGCATGGAGTCGAAGTTGGTGGCATTCACCTCGGTGACGTTGGACATGGATTCCTCCTATATACGCGTTCCCGTCGGCGCCTGCCGACGGAGGTCTTTTGAATCGAGGACGTTATACCCATGCCTGCGCGCCCGTTACACCGGGAGTAGAATGATTCGGTGTGATTCTTTTCGCCTGGCTCGCGGGCCGGGGTGCGATCGTAGGGGCGGGTGTTCGACGGATGGCCATCACCACACAGGAGCGCAAGGAGGCGCTGGCGGCTGCAGCCGAGCAGGAGCTCAAGGGACTCGAAGCGCGCAGGGTCCGCATGGCGGGCAACGCGTTTTCGCCGGTCGTGCTTGTCAAAGGCGAGCTCAACGATGCCGAGCGTTCGGGCGATCCGCTGCTTTCGGGCGCGGACGGTACGGCCCTGCGTGCGGCGCTCGGCGCCATCGGTTGGGAGCCGCAGGATCTTTGCGTGCTGGCTGCGGTTGCCGGCTCGGGCGACGAGGCCGTGGCGGGCGGTCTGACGGCGGGTGAGCCGCTGCCCGTCGATCTGTTCCGCGAGGCGCTTGAGGCGCTCGATCCCGAGGCGGTCATCCTGTTGGATGATGCGGCCGCCGATCTTTTGCGCGAGACCTATGCCGACGCCCTCGCGATCATCGAGGACTTCGATACCGCCATGCTCAAGCCCGGGCTCATTGCGCCGGTTCTTGGCCGCCGTGTGCTCGCGCTCGATGGTTTTGAGGCCGCGCTGTCCCAGCCGGCGGAAAAGCAGCGTATGTGGGCATATCTCAAGCAGATGCCACCGCTGGGGGCGCCGTACTAAATGGGTTCCCGTGCCGCTGCGATTCGCTGATTCCATAGGTGTCTTGTCAGCTGTCTTGTCAGTGAAAGCCCCCAGTGCCATACTTCCCTCAACGAACCTGCGAATGTCGGGAGGACCGCATGGCACAGACGAGGGGCGGGGCCCTGGAGCGCGCGGCGGCGGTGCCCGCCGAGACGCGCGAGCGCATCGAGGAACTCAAATCAAAGCGTGATGCGGTGATACTTGCGCATTACTATGTCGAGCCCGAGGTGCAGGCCGTCGCCGATTACGTGGGCGATTCGTTCTACCTCGCAAAGCTCGCTAAGACCTTGCCGCAACAGACCATCGTCTTGTGCGGCGTGGAATTCATGGGCGAAAGCGCCAAGCTCCTCAATCGCGATAAGACCGTGCTCTTGCCGGAGCCTGCGGCGGATTGCCCCATGGCCCATATGGTGAGCCGGGCGACGATCGACGCCGCCCGTGCCGAGTACGGCGACGATCTTGCGGTGGTTTGCTACGTCAACTCGACCATGGAGATCAAGAGCTGGAGTGACGTCTGCGTGACTTCATCCAACGCGGTCAAGATCGTGCGCGAGCTGCCGCAGCACCATATCCTGTTCATTCCCGATCGGAACCTTGGTCGCCATGTCGCGCAGCAGGTGCCCGAGAAGCACGTGATCCTGAATGACGGATGCTGCCCGCGCCATGAGGCGATTTCCCTTGCCGAGCTGCGCGAGCTCAAGTCGGCGCATCCCGAGGCGCTCACGCTGGCGCACCCCGAGTGCACCGAGGCGATTCTGGCGGAGGCCGAGTTCATCGGCTCGACCGCCGATATTATCGGCTTTGCGGAGGCGAGCGCGGCGAGCGAGTTCATCATCGTGACGGTCGATGGCGTGCTCTACGAGCTGGAGCGGCGATGCGCCGGTCAGGGCAAGCGCTTCTATGTGACCAAGACTCCGCCCACCTGCGCCGATATGGACGGTATCACGCTCGATAAGCTCGTGGCGTGTCTCGAGAGCGGTTCGGGCGCCGTGGATATCTCGGTTGATGAGGACGCCGCCCGCGCCGCGCAGTGCACGCTCGACCGCATGCTGGAATACGCAGCCCGCTAGGACGCATCCGGCAGGGTTCCGCATGAGCGGCGCCCGCTCGGATGCGTCCCTTGCGTGGGGCGCCGGAATGAAAGGGGCCGCGGATGGCGGCGAACCATATGGACATGACGTGCGATATCGCGATTGTCGGATGCGGCGTGGCGGGCTTGTATGCCGCGCTCACCGCGCCGGCGAGTGCCAAGATCGTGATGCTGTCGAAGGGCGCCCTCGACGAGTGCGATTCGATGCTCGCCCAGGGCGGCATCTGCGTGCTGCCCGAGGCCGAGGATTACGACTCGTTCTTTGAGGACACGCTTCACGCCGGGCACGGCGAGAACCGCCGCGAGAGCGTGGACATCATGATCCGTTCCTCGCGCGCGGTCATCAACGACCTGATTGCGCTGGGTGCGGAGTTCGAGCGCGAGGAGGACGGCTCGCTGGCCTTCACGCGTGAGGGCGCGCACGCCCGGGCGCGCATCGCGTTTCATGCCGACGTGACGGGCAAGGAGATCACCGAGGCGCTGCTGGCGGCGGTCAAACGCCTGCCCAACGTGCGGATTCTCGAGCATGTCGCCATGGTCGACCTGTTGTTCGATGCGCACGAGGGCGGCGGGGCGGATGCGGATGGCGCGCCCGCCTGCACGGGCGTGCTGGCACTTCCCGTCACTGCTGCATCCTCGACGGCCACGATTGAAGAGCTGCGCGCCGTCGCCGGTGTGGGCGAGTCCCTCGACGCCGCCCCCGCCGATCTTGAGTGCGGTGAACCCTTCTGCATCCATGCGGGGAATACCCTGCTCGCTACGGGCGGCATCGGCGGCGTGTATCAGCATTCGACGAATTACCCCCAGCTCACGGGTGATGCGTGCTTCCTTGCCAGCGCTTACGGCATCAAGCAAGAGCATCTCGAGTACGTGCAGATTCACCCCACCGGTCTGTATTCCGCCGAGCCCGGCCGCACCTTCCTTGTGTCCGAGAGTTGTCGCGGCGAGGGCGCGATCTTGTTGAATCATGCCCAGGAGCGCTTTACCGACGAGCTCCAGCCGCGCGATGTGGTGGCGCGCGCCATCCAGGATGAGATGCGCAAAGAGGGCACCGAGTACGAGTGGCTGAGCTTCGCCCCGGTCGATCCGCAGGTCGTGACCGCGCACTTCGCCAACATCCACGCGCATTGCCTGGAAAAGGGACGTGACATCCTCGCCGAGCCCATTCCGGTCGTCCCAACGCAGCATTACTTCATGGGTGGCGTGCGCGTCGATCGCGATTCGGCCACGAGCATGCCGCATCTGTACGCGGCGGGGGAGACCGCCTGCAACGGCGTGCACGGCAAGAACCGTTTGGCGAGCAATTCGCTGCTTGAGTCTTTGGTGTTCGCCCGCCGTGCGGCGTGGAAGATGGCGACGGGCGAAAGCCTGCCCGTGGAGGAGACCGGTGCCCCGGCTCTCGATGGCGTGCACCGCGCGCCGTGCGACCTGTTCCCTGGTCTTCCGTCGTTCGAGCTGAACATCGACACTCTTATATAGGAGGCTCGCATGAATCCCATCACCATGAACCTGGTGGCCGACGACATCATCCGCTTCGCCCTACGTGAGGACATGAACGCGGGCGACCTGTCGACCGAGTCCGTCTGCCCCGAGCGTCGCGAGGCCGAGGTGCAGCTCATCGCCAAGGCCGAGGGCGTGATCGCGGGTCTCGATGTGTTCGAGCGCGCCTTCACCCTGCTCGACCCGCGCACGAGCTTTGATGCTCGCGTCGCCGACGGCGATGCGGTCGAGCCCGGCCAGCTGCTGGGCATCGTGCGCGGCGACGCACGCGTCCTGCTCTCGGGCGAGCGCGTGGCCTTGAATTTCCTGCAGCGCATGAGCGGCATCGCGACGTACACACGCCGTATGGCCGCAGCCCTGGAGGGGACGAAGACCAGGCTCGTCGACACGCGCAAGACCACGCCGTGCCTGCGCATCTTCGAAAAGGCCGCGGTCGAGGCGGGCGGCGGTGCCAATCACCGCTACAACCTCTCCCAAGCGGTCATGCTCAAGGACAATCACATCGACGCTGCAGGCGGTATCGCCGCTGCGGTGGCGGGCGCCCGCGCGCACGCGCCGTTCGTCTGCACGGTCGAGGTCGAGTGCGAGGACCTGGGCATGGTGCGCGAGGCGCTCGAAGCCGGAGCCGATATCATCATGCTTGACAATATGACGCACGAGCAGATGGCCGAGGCGGTTGCGCTCATCGACGGCCGGGCCAAGGTGGAGGCCTCGGGCAATGTGGACGCGGGCAACATCCGCGCCCTCGCCGATCTGGGAGTCGACTTCATCTCGTCCGGCGCCCTCACGCATTCGGCGCCCATTCTCGACCTGTCCCTCAAGCATCTGCGCATGGTGTAGCCGGCATCTTTGGTGGAGAGGGGCCGCGTGCGGCTTGGTCCGGCGCCCCTCGCACACGGGCGAGATGGGCTTGCCAGATACGGATGGGAGGTGCGGCGGATGCCGTTGATGGGACATGAGCGCAGGAACGCGATCCTGCAGAGCCTGCGCGGGGCCGAGCGGCCTGTGAGCGGGACGGCCCTGGCCGACGCCGCGGGTGTGAGCCGCCAGGTGATCGTGCAGGATATCGCCCTGCTGCGCGCCGACGGGCACGATATCGTGGCGACCAACCGCGGCTATGTGCTGCGTGAGGGTTCTTCGGATGCGGATATCCCCACGCGCCTGGTCAAGGTGCGCCATACGGTCGAGCAGCTCGAGGATGAGCTCAACACCATCGTCGATCTGGGCGGTACGGTTCAAAGCGTGATGGTCAATCATCGTGCGTACGGCAAGATCACCGCGGACCTCGACATCCGCAGCCGCAGCGGGACCGCGCGGTATCTCGACGATATTCGCACGGGCAAGTCCACGCCGCTCATGACTGTGACAAGCGGGTATCACTTTCATCGCATCGCGGCCGAGAGCGAGGAGGCGCTCGACCGCATCGAAGCCGCCCTTGCCGCGCGCGGTTACCTCGCCGAGCTCATGCCCTATGAGGATGATTTCCAGTAGTCCCACCGCGTGCTCGCCAAGTCTCAATTGGGGACAGGTGCAAATTGAGCCTTATCGCGCGTTCGCCCGCGCGTGAGGTCCCGGTCGATACCATCTATATATATGCGAAAACCGGGTCCGACCCAGCAAGGGGTCGGACCCGGTTCTCATGGGATCCATATTCGGATGCGCGAGAGACTAGTCCTCGGCGATCTCGGTGATGGCGCCGGCGGGGCAGGCGTCCTGGCAAGCGCCGCAGGCAACGCAGGAATCCTCGTCGGCAACGGTGGCGACGTCGTTCAGCTCGACTCCTGTGATTGTTCGTTCAGCAAGAAAGCTCGCTCACCAAGCCGAGATAAGAATAACGTGATTCATTTGTCTGTCTCCTTTAAGAGCTTCTACCAAACCCCAACAGTGGGACACCAAGGGTTTCTGTCGTATCCGAAGATTCGGCATAGCCTTATGGAGAAAAACTCCGGAAGAATAAGGTTTCCTGTCATACGCTCGATTTCATCGGTCATTAGAAAGGGGAGCATAGTGTAGACATCACCGTCGTCCAGCTTGCACTTCGTAAGATAGTCTCTAATAAACAAATCAAAATGATTTTCGGACACACTCTTTATGCGATTGTTTTCGCATATGCGAATCCTTCGGTCGAAAACGTCCCGTTCCGCCGCAACAACTTCATTCCATTCGTTCGCGCAGCTCCGGCAATCAACTAGATGAATCCTAGTGGTAGTTATTGGAAATGGCTTATCCCAATCCATGTTTTCTGGATACTTGCGTTCAAGCACCAAGAGCTTAAGGCTGTGCGTATGCAGAATTGAGCAGGTGTAGCAAAGGGCAAGCTTCTCATGGGTGGCGTTGGTTGACCATGCCCTAATCTCTCCATCGACTGCTGACAACCGTTCATGAAACTCATTCCAAGATTTCTCACGATCGGCCTTAAAGACACCCTCTATACGAGACAACTCTGAAAGCCTGCTTTTTGCAGTAAATGGGGAAAGACGACCAATTGTTAGGTTATCCGGAAACCATAGCACGTCTCCGAAGCATTCTCCCTGCTGAATTGCAGCGGCTCGCGCAGCTCTCAGAACGGAGCTCACACTACCATCAAAGCATAGGTTAATCACAGAGACTCTGTTCCGCTATAGCCAGGGTTACCATATGCGTAGTTGTATACCTGAGCGGTAAATTGCCAACTGACCCAAATGCGGTGGCTCGCATTAAACTCGTGTTCGCCATCCACATATGCGGTAAACCCGCCGCTGGGAACAATCTGGTCCTCATTAAAGGATTGACGATAGCTATCCCCATTAGAAGTGTCCTTGCACGTGTAGGATCCACTCACGCCTTTGATACGAACGCAAGTCATCATAGATGCGAGTGTGCAGCGGAAGTCAATCTGGCATTTTCCATTACTCGTGGCAATCTTATGCAGAACCACCTGGCACGTTGGTTTTTCGGTGCAGTCGGCACGCAAAGAAGGGGTTTGTCCGACGGTATCAAAAGTCTCAAGTGGGACATCAATAACCTTAAAGGCTATCAAGTCCCCTTCCTCATAATCAGGACCAGGAGCAACCTTCTGCTCAAGTTCTTCAATATCTTCAGCTAGAAGAAATCCTTGGTTGCCACTAAAATCAGCTGGCGTAGCATACGACATCATCGGAACAGCTAAAGACCAAAAAACGACAGCAGAAAGAAATACTGAGACGATCGTCTTAAACTTCAGCTTCTTCATAATCTCCACCCATCAAGCGCTGGCACTCCATGCCCGAAACATTCGGCCATCTTGAAGTCTCCAATGGCACTCATTCGGCAGATGGAAAAAGCATTCGGTGAGCGGCACATCAAAACTATAACCCTACTTTTGTCCTATAAGCCGGAATGATGTGTGCCGGCGGCAGGGTTGCAGAGCACAAAAAAGCTTGGCTCCAAACGGGAGCCAAGCTTTTTTGTTGCTCAATGAGCAAGGCTTGTGCAAGCTGCGCACAAGATGCGCGAGCCGCGCTCAGGTTGGGTGCTAGTCCTCGGCGATCTCGGTGATGGCGCCGGCGGGGCAGGCGTCCTGGCAAGCGCCGCAGGCAACGCAGGAATCCTCGTCGGCAACGGTGGCGACGTCGTTCAGCTCGAGAACGCCGGCCGGGCAAGCGTCGACGCAGACGCCGCAGGCGATGCACTCGTCGGCATCGATGATCGGATGAGCCATGGTAAACCTCCTCTGTAGCGCCCGGTGCCACAGGCGAAGAGGCAACGGGTCTTTTTCGGTCAAAAACATACCACGCACCGCCGCGAGCGCAAGGCCTTGCAGCGGCTTTCCACTGCCGTTCACCGAGTTAGCCCTTGCAAACTTAGAGTGGGGACCCTTCGTTTGCACCGCAGCCTGGCGCGGAGCGCCCTTATCAATGTGGAGGATAGGAAATCTTATATGAATTGACTTAGATTTTGTATAAGGCGCGTCATAAGGGGATACACTATGCCATGAACAAACGCCGAAGCGCCGTGGGCATCCGCACATGCGCGTCACGCAACCCAACGAAGGGAAGTAATCATGAGCAAGATTCTCGGTATCGACCTGGGCACCACCAACTCTGCCATGGCGGTTCTCGAGGGCGGCACCCCCACGACCATCGTGAACGCCGAGGGCGACCGCACCACCCCGTCCGTCGTGGGCTTCCGCGCCGACGGCGACCGCATCGTGGGTAAGGCCGCCAAGAACCAGGCCGTCACCAACCCCAAGAACACCGTGTTCTCCATCAAGCGTTTCATGGGCCGCAAGTTCTCCGAGGTGCAGGACGAGCTCAAGACCGTGCCTTACGAGGTCAAGGAGGGCAGCAACGGTCGTTGCGTCGTCGTGATCGACGGCGAGGAGTTCACCCCCGAGCAGATCTCGGCCATGACGCTCGCCAAGATGAAGGCCGACGCCGAGAAGTACCTCGGCGAGACCATCTCTGAGGCCGTCATCACCGTCCCGGCCTACTTCAACGACGCCCAGCGTCAGGCCACCAAGGACGCCGGCCGCATCGCCGGCCTCGACGTGAAGCGTATCGTCAACGAGCCCACCGCCTCTGCCCTGGCCTACGGCCTGGACAAGCAGGACAAGGAGCAGAAGGTCCTCGTCTTCGACCTCGGCGGCGGCACCTTCGACGTGTCCCTGCTCGACCTGGCCGACGGTGTCTTCGAGGTTCTCGCCACCAACGGCGACAACCACCTCGGCGGTGACGACTGGGATCAGCGCGTCATCGACTGGATGGCCGACAAGTTCCAGTCCGAGAACGGCGTTGACCTGCGTCAGGACCCCATGGCCCTGCAGCGCCTGAAGGAGGCCGCCGAGAACGCCAAGAAGGAGCTCTCGAGTGCCCAGCAGGCTGTCATCAACCTGCCCTTCATCACCATGAACCAGTCCGGCCCGCTGCACCTCAACTACACGCTGTCCCGCGCCGAGTTCGAGAAGATCACCCGCGATCTGCTCGAGCGCTGCAAGGCCCCGGTCACCAAGGCCCTGAATGACGCCGGCGTCTCCCTGTCCGAGGTTGACGAGGTCATCCTGGTCGGCGGCTCCACCCGTATGCCCGCCGTGCAGGAGCTCGTCAAGAACATGACCGGCAAGCAACCCAACATGTCCGTGAACCCCGACGAGGTCGTCTGCAACGGCGCTGCCGTCCAGGGCGGCGTGCTCACCGGCGACGTCGAGGGCATCCTGCTGCTCGACGTGACCCCGCTGTCGCTCGGCGTCGAGACCATGGGCGGCATCATGACCAAGATGATCGACCGCAACACCACGATCCCGACCTCCAAGACCGAGATCTACTCCACGGCCGCCGATAACCAGACCTCCGTCGAGATCAACGTCCTCCAGGGCGAGCGCGAGCTGGCTCGCGACAACAAGTCCCTCGGCAAGTTCCAGCTCTCCGGTATCCCGGCTGCCCGTCGCGGCGTGCCGCAGATCGAGGTCACCTTTGACATCGACGCCAACGGCATCGTGAAGGTCTCTGCCAAGGACAAGGGCACCGGCAAGGAGCAGTCCATCACCATCTCCGGCTCCACCGCGCTTTCCGACGAGGAAGTCGACCGCATGGTGAAGGACGCCGAGTCCCACGCCGAGGAGGACAAGAAGCAGAAGGAGGAAGTCGAGGCCCGCAACCAGACCGACTCCCTGTGCTACTCCACCGAGCAGACCCTCGCCGAGCTGGGCGACAAGGTTTCCGGCGATCTCAAGTCCAAGGCCGAGTCCGCTATCGCCGACGCCAAGAAGGCGCTCGAGGGCTCTGACATCGAGGCCATCAAGTCTGCCGGCGAGGCCCTGCAGTCCGTGGCGTACGAGCTTGCCCAGATGGTGTACGCCGACGCCCAGGCCGCCGCGCCCGGTGCCGACGGCACTGCTGCCGCCGACGACGTGGTCGACGCCGAGTACGAGGTCGTCGACGACGAGGAGTAAGCTCCTTGAGACGCATCCGCCGCGCGCCCCGCGCGTGAGCGCCGCATGAGAGTTCGGGCGGCCGGCCTGCCAGCTGGCGAGCCGGCCGCCCTTTGCATGATAAGGAGACGGACGTGAAGATACCCGTGGAGGACGCCGTCGAGGCATCCGCGCAGGCACCTGATTCCGCCGATACAACCATTGAGAAGGAGGCAGCCGTCATGGCCGACGAAACCGAGGAGATGACCGAGGAGGAGATGGTCGAGGCCGCCATCCGCGCCGGTGAGGAGGCTGCGGACAACGATTTCAAGTTGAAGTACGAGAAGGCCGCAGCGGATCTGGCCGAGGCCCGCGAGCAGCTTGCCGCCGCCGAGGACGCCCGTGAGGCTGCCGAGGCAAAGGCTACCGATGCCGTGAACCGTCACGCCCGCCTGCAGGCCGATTGGGAGAATTACCGTCGCCGTACCGCCCAGGAGCGCCTGGACGAGCGCGCCCGCGCCACCGAGAAGCTCATCGAGGCCCTGTTGCCCGTGGTGGACGATATGGAGCGCGCGCTCGATCACGCCCGCACCCAGGAGCTTGCCGATGACTTCAAGCAGTTCGTCGACGGCGTGGACGCGGTTCGCTCCAAGCTGCTCAGCGTGTTCGACGGTGAGGGCGTCGAGGCGATCGACCCCAAGGGGGAGGCCTTCGACTGCAATATTCACCAGGCCGTCGGTCGCGTGGAGGACGCGTCTCAGTATGACGAGACCGTCAACGACGTGTACCAGAAGGGCTACCGCATGGGCGGCAAGGTGCTGCGTCCCGCCATGGTCACCGTGACCTACGGCGGCGAGACCCGCCCGGTGATCGTCGAGGACGACGAGGACGCCGAGGCCGAGACCGAATAGCGGCTCGCGGTTGCACATATGCACGATTCAGGCAGGGCCCTGGGATGAGACGCCCGGGGCCCTCTTTGAGAAGGGAGGGTTCACATGCCTTCATCTAAGAGCTTTTACGATGTGCTGGGCGTAAGCAAGAACGCCTCCGACAAGGAGATCAAGTCGGCGTTTCGTAAGCTGGCTCAGAAGTACCATCCCGATCGCGGTGGCGACGAGGCGAAGTTCAAGGAGATCTCCGAGGCGTATGAGACGCTGTCCAATCCGGACAAGCGCAAAGAGTACGACATGATGCTGCAGTTCGGCGGCATTCCCGGCCAGGGTGGCTATACGTATGCCGGTGGCGCCGGCGGTCCGTCGATGGCCGATATCTTTGGCAGCATGTTCCGCGGCGAGGGTGTGAGCGGCGCATATGGCGCCGATCCCACGTCGTTCGATTTCGGCGACATGTTTGGCGGCGGCCGCGCTCGCGCTCGCAAGGGCAACGATCTGCGCGCTGTGATCGATGTGACGTTCGACGAGGCCCTGCACGGCGCCAAGCGCAGTGTGACGCATCGCATCCCCTCGACGGGGGAGAGCGACACCATCGAGGTGACCATACCCGCCGGTTGCTACGACGGTATGAAGCTGCGGTACAAGAATCATGGCGAGTACGGCGTGAACGGCGGTCCGCGCGGCAGCATGCTCGTCGAGTTCCGCGTGGCGGAGCACCCGGTGTTCAAGCGCCGCGGCAAGTCCGCCGACGTTTCGATTGACGTGCCGGTGTCCATGTACGAGGCCGCCCTGGGTTGCACGGTCGACGTGCCCACGCCCTCGGGCAAGACGCTGCGCCTCAAGGTTCCCGCGGGGACCCAGTCGGGCAAGAGTTTCCGCTTTAAGGACATGGGCATGCCCGATGTGAAGCGCTCGGGCCATACCGGCGCCCTGCTCGCCACGGTGAGCGTGAAGGTGCCCATGAGCCTGACGGAAAAGGAGCGCGCGGCCCTGGAGAAGCTCCGCGACGCCGATGAGCGCACCTATCGCCCCTCCCTGTAACGTTGTGCAATTGGGGACGGGTGCAAATTGCACCACCCGCTCCAGTCCACATGTGTAATTTGGGGACGGGTGCATTTTACACAGCGTCGCGCGCCGGGTCGCTGCACCCCGGCGCGCGACGCGTACAATAGGATTCGATGATTCGATCGGATGGGGGAAGCATGACCGAAGAGAGCCGTAACAAACCGCTGTATATGATCTCCGTTGCCGCGGAGCTCACGGGCATGCATCCCCAGACGCTGCGCGTGTACGAGTCCAAGGGCCTGGTGAATCCCAAGCGCTCGGGCGGAAATACGCGCCTGTACTCCCAAGCCGACATCGAACGCCTCGAACTCATCAACCAGCTCACCGACGAGGGCATCAACCTCGCTGGCGTGGTGCGCATCCTGGACATGAAGGAGCGCGCCGAGGCTCGTGAGCTCGAGGCCGAAAAGCTGCGCTCTCGCGTGCGGCAGCTTGAGGATGAGCTCCATGAGCTCAAGATGCAAAAGCGCATCACCGCGCTCGCCCCGCGCGACGGCTCCGCCGACCCCGAAAAGGTCCTGCGCGGCTTGCTCGGCGGCGGCGACCTATAAAACCTCAATTTAGGGACAGTCCCTCAATTGAGGTTCCCGGCGCGGAACGAAAGGGATGCGGGCGAAAAGGAGAACGGCGATGGTTGGGGAGAATGGCGACATGAGCGATGCGCCCTTAAGCGAGAATTATCGCTTTTTCAATCACAGCGCCTGCGAGTTCTACCCGTGTCACGATATGCCGGCCGAAGATCTGAACTGCCTGTTCTGCTTTTGCCCGCTGTATCGCCTGGGCGAGGATTGCGGTGGGAACTTCACCTATATAGACGGTGCCGATGGTGCGCGCATCAAGGATTGCAGCGCCTGCACCGTGCCGCATCGGCGCGAGAATTACGACTACATTTTGAATCGGCTGACTTCGGAATAAAGGATGGCTTTGGCCGGGGGGCGTAACGCTGGGCGCTGCGCGCAATGGCGCGCCGCGACCCGACGGATGCTCGAGTGATGTTGGGCGGCGGCGCCGGCCTTGCGGGATCGTGCTGCTCATCCTGCGGGTCCGGCGTGCGTCGAGCATGACTGACCCCTCATTCATACACTAAGAAAATCTTATGTATGGAGACTTAGATTCTGGTATAAATCAAGCGCGCCTCGGCAACAATACCTCTCGATAACACAGTGCGCCGCCCCGTAGGGCGGCCGGATGCAACCCGTGGCCTGGTTCGACTCGGCCACCTCAATTGAGGGACAGTCCCTCAATTGAGGTGATGGCCAAAAGGGTTGCGAGAGAGGGTGATTCCATGAGAATCGACAAGCTTGCCATGACTTCGCGGGAGGCCCTGCAAAACGCCATCGGCATTGCGGCCGACGCGCAGGCCGCCGCCGTGGAGCCGATTCATCTGCTCGCGGCTCTGCTCACCAGCGGGGAGCGCAACATTTCCGTGATCATCGAGCGCATTGGCGCCGACCCCGCCCAGCTTGCGAACGCCACCCAGCAGGCCATCTCCCGCGCGCCCAAGGTCGAGGGCGCCCAGCAGCAACTTGGTAGCGACCTCACGCGTGTGCTCGAGCGCGCGGAGAAGAAGGCTGCCAAGATGGGCGACAACTTCGTGGTGACCGAGCACCTGCTCATGTCGCTCGCCGAGGACAAGGGCGATGCCGGCCGCATCCTGGCCGACGCCGGCGTGACGCGCGAGCGCATCGAGGAGGTGTACACGGAACTCCGCGGCGACGATCGCGTGACCTCGGTGGACTCCAAGACCGAGTTTGAGGCCCTCGAGCAGTACGGTCGCAACATCTGCGACCTGGCGCGTGCCGGCAAGCTCGATCCGGTGATCGGCCGCACCGAGGAGATCCGTCGCACCATCCAGGTCCTCTCCCGCCGCACCAAGAACAACCCGGTGCTCATCGGTGAGCCCGGAGTGGGCAAGACCGCCATTGTCGAGGGCATCGCCCAGCGCATCGTCGCGGGCGACGTTCCCAGCACGTTGCGCGACCGTGACCTCATCGAGCTCGACATGAGCGCGCTGGTGGCGGGCGCCAAGTTCCGCGGTGAGTTCGAGGACCGCCTGAAGGCCGTGCTCAAGGAGGTCGAAAAGTCCGAGGGTCGCGTGATCCTGTTCATCGACGAGCTCCATACCATCGTGGGCGCCGGTGCCACGGAAGGCTCCATGGATGCGGGCAATATCTTAAAGCCCGCCCTCGCCCGCGGTGATCTGCATGCGATCGGCGCCACGACGCTCGACGAGTACCGCAAGTACATCGAGAAGGACGCCGCCCTCGCCCGCCGCTTCCAGCAGGTGTTCGTGGGCGAGCCGAGCGTGGAGGACACGGTGTCGATTCTGCGCGGCCTCAAGGAGAAGTACGAGATCTTCCACGGCGTGCGCATCACCGACGGTGCGCTTGTGGCTGCCGCGGACCTCTCGAGCCGCTACATCGCCGACCGCTTCCTGCCCGATAAGGCCATCGACCTGGTGGACGAGGCGGCGAGCCGCCTGCGCATGGAGCTGGACTCCATGCCGGTCGAGATCGACGCCATCACGCGCCAGCTCACGCAGATGCAAATCGAGGAGCAGGCTCTGATGAAGGAGACCGACGCGGCTTCCGCCGAGCGCTTGGAGGCGCTGCGTCAGGATATCGCCGAGGTCCAAGAGAAGCTCAACGTGGCCAAGGCCGGCTGGCTCAACCAAAAGAACGCCATCGACCGTGTTCAGGAGCTCAAGGCCCAGCTGGACGAGGCTCGCGGCGAGGAGGCCCGCGCGACGCGCGATGGCGACCTTGCCCGCGCCTCCGAGTTGCGCTTCAGCGTGATTCCGGGCCTGGAAGCCCAGGTGCGCGAGGGCGAGGAGCAGCTCGCCGAGCAAAAGGGGGCGGAGAACTCCCTCAAGGAGGAGGTCACTTCCGACGAGATCGCCGAGGTCGTGAGCTCGTGGACCGGCGTGCCGGTTGCCAAGATGATGCAGGGCGAACTTGAGAAGCTGTCGCACCTCGAGGATCAGCTGCATGAGCGCGTCATCGGTCAGGACGAGGCCGTGCGTGCAGTGGCCGCCGCCGTTCGCCGCAGCCGCGCAGGCCTGTCCGACCCCGATCGCCCCATCGGCAGCTTCTTCTTCCTCGGTCCCACCGGCGTGGGCAAGACCGAGCTGGCCAAGGCGCTTGCCGAGTGCCTGTTCGACGACGAGCGTGCGCTTGTGCGCATCGACATGTCCGAGTACATGGAGAAGTTCAGCGTCCAGCGCCTCATCGGCGCACCTCCCGGATACGTGGGGTACGACGAGGGCGGTCAGCTCACCGAGGCGGTTCGCCGCAGGCCCTACTCCGTCATCCTGCTGGATGAGATGGAGAAGGCGCACCCGGACGTGTTCAACGTGCTTTTGCAGGTGCTCGATGACGGCCGCCTCACCGACGGCCAGGGCCGCCAGGTGAGCTTCAAGAACACGATCATCATCATGACGAGCAATGTTGGTTCGAATGCGATCGCCGAGTACGCAGGCCGTGACGAGGCCGAGATGCGCCGTCTGGTGGATGAGGCCATGAGCCACACCTTCAGGCCCGAGTTCCTGAACCGCATCGACGACATCGTGGTGTTCCACCCGCTCGGCATGGCCCAGATCGAGAAGATCGTCGACATCCAGCTCGCCGACGTGCGTCGCCGTCTGGCCAAGGAGCGCATGACGCTTACGATCGAGCCGCGCGCCAAGCAGCTGCTCGCCGAGGGCGGCTTGGACCCGGTGTTCGGTGCCCGTCCGCTCAAGCGCCTCATTCAGCGCGAGGTGGTCGACGCGATCGCGTGTGCCATCATCGACGGCCGCGTGCGCGAGGGCGACGAGGTGAAGATCGACGTCGACGAGGATGGCTCGTTCGTCGTCGTGTAAGAAATGCCGCATTGACGACAGGCGCCGGTTGCGTGCTGCAGCCGGCGCCCGTTTTTTAAGACCCGATTGGAAGCCCGGGCTTGTGGGAATACTCGTAATGACGCTTTCAGATCGGAGGTCGTGATGAACGCCAAGCGAATTGCCCGCCTGATCGTCGCCTGTATTGCGCTGATGATCGGCCTTGTCGGATGCGGGGGTTCGACTGGCCCCGCTGGCTCCGCAGCGCCCGGTTCATCACAGGGCTTGGACGCAAGTGCGACACCCGCCCAGCGCGCCGCGGCCTTGTACCAAGAAGCGGTCTCTCACCCTCAATCGTATTTCGGTCTCCCCGAGCATCCTGAGGGTGCGGGTGGATCTGATGTTCCGACATTCGACTACGCTTTGGTGGCCGTCAAGCCCGGTGAGCTCCCCGCGCTGCTTCTGCGCGCCATGGGTTCGGATGGGCGATGGGCCGACACAGCGGAGATCGTGCCCCTGACCGTGAACGATGCCGGGGACGGGCTTTCAGCTGGGGTCGCGCCGCTATGGGAGGACATCTCCCAGGCGGAAGAGCGGCAGAGGAGCGTTATGGCGTCTGCGTGCGGCGACGGCCTGCTCGTCGAGGACATGAATCGATCGACGGGTGAGGGCGTTGTTTGGCGCCGTCGCTTCGAGGCGGATGCCATGCGTCCGGAGCCCGTGTGCGAATTGCGAGGGGGGTCTGATTCGATGGCGGCCAAGGTTGCTGCGGAGGAATTCGTGCCCATACCCTGGGAGCCTTGCCCGCCTTCGGGTGCGAATCTCGACGACCTCGCCAGTCTGAAGGCACTTGCGGACGGCACGTGGCAGTCGACCGCCGTGCGCGAGGACAAGGACCGCTCGGCAGCGGCAGAGCAATTCGGGCTCATCACTCTGACTGGCACGGTGCGCGAGCTTGATGATCGCGGTATCGCCGCGCTGCAGGGCATCGAGAACCCCAACCCTCCAAGCGACGACCTCGTGATGCACGCGGTGCTCGAGCTCGACGAGCCCGCGACCCTGACCGCCATGAGCGGCGGCGGTCCGGACACGCGCGAGGGCGAGACGCGTTTGATTCTTATTGAGCGGGACACGAGTGAGCTGGCCTGGGGCGCCTATCAGGACAAGCATGTGACGGTGGCGATCGATCCCGCGATGCTCACGTGGCCCTCCGACACGAGTCTGCCGCTTGGAGAGCCTAGTGTCGCAACGGCGGGCATAGTCGTCGTCGATGTTGGGTGATGCCGTCGACGTCCTGTCGGGATGGTTGGCAGCAACAGTTTTATGCCGATCGCGATTGCCGGCATAGAAGCAGCTGCAGCCGCTATCGTATATCCTGCTGATACGGAGAACTGAAGAGGTGCCGGCCCACGTGCGTTCGCACGGAGGGTCGGCCTTTGCGAGGGGAGGGCTCATGGCCGAGCCGCAGAGGACGGGCGAGGAAACTGGCGTTTCGGAGTACGACGATCCGTGCATCCGCGCGGAGAATGAGGACGACGACGGTTACGACCCGTATTCCGATCGTCGCCCTGATCCCGAGCCCCTGTTCGAGCGCGACCCGTGGGCGTAGCGGTCGCATGATGGGATCGGCAGAAAACCTCGAGGGTGTTCGCGGGGTGTTTTCGCAAGGTGCGCGGGCGGCCGATGCGCGGCCGGTCGTTGGACGCTTCGCCCCGTCGCCGACGGGTCGCATGCATTTAGGGAACGTCGCGGCTTCGCTTTTGGCATGGCTTTCGGTTCGCAGCCAGGGTGGCAAGCTCGTGCTGCGCATCGAGGATCTGGACGACCGTGCCCGCAGCGGTCCGTGGGCCGAGTTGCTCATGGACGATCTGCGCTGGTTGGGGCTCGATTGGGATGAGGGTCCGTATTACCAGACCGAGCGGCTTGACCTCTATGAAGATGCGTTGCGGAGGCTCGATTCGCTTGGGCTGGTATACCCCTGTTTTTGCACGCGGGCCGAGCTCCATGCCGCGAGTGCCCCTCATGCCAGTGACGGCACGCCCGTGTATGCGGGGACGTGTAGGAATCTAACGCCTGAGCAGGTGGCGGAGCGTTCGGCTGTCCGGCCGCCCGCGATGCGCCTGAGGGTGCCTGCGGCGGATGGCTCGGACGCGCTCGCCATGGCACCTCGCATGCCTGTAGCCTCGCCGTCGCGTACGGTGAGGTTCACCGACCGCACGTATGGCGTGCATGTCGAGGACCTTGCACGTGAGTGCGGAGACTTTCTCGTGCGGCGCAGCGACGGCGTCTTTGCCTACCAACTCGCCGTCGTCGTGGACGATGCCGCCATGGGTGTCACGGAGGTTGTGCGAGGCTGCGATCTATTGGGGTCGACGGCGCGTCAGCTATATCTGCAGGATATGCTCGGCTATGGGCATCCCGAGTATGCGCACGTTCCGCTGCTGGTGGCGCCGGACGGGCGGCGTCTGTCCAAGCGCGATCGCGATCTCGATATGAGGGAGCTGCGTCGCCGCTTCGGCACACCCGAGGAGCTTTTGGGGCGCCTCGCGCATGCGCTGGGCCTAAAGCCCGACGCTGCACCGTGTTCCGCGGCACACTTGGTCGAGGGATTCAAATGGAACCAAGTGCGAGCGCACCGCGATAACTTCGTGGTGGTGCCCGGTTTCTTGGGCTAGTTTTGAATTGTTGCTTCCACGCCCTGGTCAAGCCCGCGGAAGTGCGTTATTATCGTCTGGCTGTTCCGGAGAGCTGACCGAGAGGCCGAAGGTGCTCGCCTGCTAAGCGAGTAAGGGCCGCAAAGCCCTTCTGGGGTTCGAATCCCCAGCTCTCCGCCAGTCGAAATTAAGAAGCGAGCCCATGAGGCTCGCTTTTTTGTTGCCGCTCCGTGGATTCGAACCCCATTAGGGGTGCGGAGCTGAGGAAACGGCGGAGCCGTTTTCCAGCGAAGCCCGCAAGCGCCGCAGGCGCGCAGCGGGAGGAGGGCGGCGCCAGCCGCCCGGCGAATCCCCAGCTCTCCGCCAGTCGAAATTAAGAAGCGAGCCCATGAGGCTCGCTTATAAGTCTGCGCACGGGCTCGTTTGCCGAATTGCCGTTTGCGAAACACTTGGATCCGCGGTGCATACGTGCGGGTACAATGTGCGCATGTTCGACTCGGAGAAAGGCGGCTTGCATGCCCACCTTCCTTTCACGCCCTCGCCCGCTCGTTCGCGCCGCGCTGCGTGCGCTTCTGCTGCCCGCGCTGACCATCCTTGTCGCCTTTGCTGCGACGCTTGCATT
The DNA here is from genome assembly GCF_000156175.1 of Collinsella intestinalis DSM 13280. Classification (GTDB taxonomy): domain Bacteria; phylum Actinomycetota; class Coriobacteriia; order Coriobacteriales; family Coriobacteriaceae; genus Collinsella; species Collinsella intestinalis. The sequence goes on along the minus strand of NZ_GG692711.1, from coordinate 112,717 downwards.
TCCCCATGCCGCCCACGCCGACACGTATGCCTTGCCGAGCGTGCACATTCAGGCGCAGGTCATGGAGAATGGCGACCTGTTCGTGACCGAGGCCCGCACCTTCGCCTTCGAGGACACGGTCAACGGCGTGTACTGGGACATTCCCTTCGCCGACAACGAGCAGGGGAGCGCGTCCGCGGTTTCGGTGCTCGACGTGCGCGAGCTCGACGACGCCCCCGAGGACGAGGCCGATGCCCGTCGCGCTTCGCAGCCCATGCAGGAGGTTTCCTCGGCGAACTCCGGCGATGGTCATGTCTATACGGTCGAGAACCTGGATGATTCTCTGCGCCTCAAGGTTTTCATCCCGCGCGAGGACGGCGACGAGGCGACCGTGTGGGTCAGCTACATGATCGAGGGGGCCGTCATGGCGTGGCCCGATACCGCCGAGCTCTACTGGCAGTTCATCGGGTCCGAATGGGAGGAGGACGCCGAAGACGTTCGCTTGGACGTGACGTTCGCCGGTGCTGCCGCGGGCACGCCGGCAACCTCGAGCTCCAGCGACGCGAATCTGCGCGCTTGGGGCCATGGCCCCCTCGACGGCGAGGTTTCCCTCGACGCGACGGACCCGGCAAACCCGCATGTGGTGCTCGGGGCCCCCATGGTGCATGCCGGCCAGTTCGCCGAGGTCCGTGCGACGTTCCCGACGGATTGGGTGCCAGGTCTGGCCGCGTCCGGCGAGCCTCGCCTCGAGAGCGTGCTGTCCGAGGAAGCGGCATGGGCGGAGGAGGCCAACGCCCAGCGCGAGGGCGCACGGCAGGTGGCCTTTGCGGGTACCGCCGCATTGACCGTCGCGCCCGCAATCATGCTCGGCGTCGTTGTCTACCTGCGTAAAACCAGGTATGCGAGCCCCAAGCCCGTTTTTGACGAGACGTACTTCCGCGACTTGCCGTCGAACGATCACCCGGCGGTCCTCTCGGCCCTGGTGTACGGCGGCACGGTGCAGGATTGCGCATTCGTGGCGACTCTGATGAAGCTCACAGACGACCGCGTGATCAAGATCAAGCACGAGACGCGCACCGAGGACAGGTTCCTCGGCTTGGGCGAGAAGAAGGTCGAGGAGTACTCGATCGAGCTTGCGGCGCGCGAACGCATCACCGATCCGATTGATTTGGCGGCGATCGATTTGTGCTTTGGGCCCGATGCCAAGAACGGCGACGAGGTGCGGTTCGGCGCTTTCCAAAACCAGGAGAGCGTGGGCGAGTACATGCAGTCCTTCAAGGACCAGGTTCTGGCGGAACTCGAGCGCCGTAATCTCACCAACCTCGCACCCGATACCTTCAGGTATGCCCCGGCGGCCCTCGCCGCCCTCATCGTGTTCGGGTGCATAGCCTTTGCGATTTTCACCGATGGCGTCAATTTACCGCTCATCATCCTTGGCGGCGCTCTTGCCATCGCTGCGGCGGTTATCGCCGAGCGCACGAATGTCCATTCGCCCGAGGCCGTTGAGCTGCTCAATCGCTGCCAGGCGCTCGAGCGTTGGCTCGAGGACTTCACCAATCTGGACGACGCGGTTCCCGATGACCTCATCCTGTGGAACAAGATGCTCGTCCTGGCCGTCGCCTTTGGTGTGAGCGACGAGGTTCTGCGCCAGCTGGCGGACGCCGTGCCGGTCGACCGTCGGGTGGACGAGAACGGAATGTACTACTACCCGAGCTACTGGTGGTATTACTCGCATGGCAGCTTGCATTCGCCGATGAGCGAGATGCACGATGTATATCAGGCCACGGTTGCGGAGCTCGCCTCGAGTTCCAATAGCTCCGCCGGTGGATTTGGCGGAGGCTTCTCCGGTGGCGGAGGCGGCGGTGTCGGCGGAGGTGGCGGCGGCACATTCTAACCGCCCGTTCGGCCCGGTCGATGCGGGGCGTTCCGAGTGTGTTCGGCGCGCTCTGAGAACTTCGGTGCACATATAAAACTTCGGAGCACCTGGTGACCAAATTCATGCGCGAAAATGGTTACCAGGTGCTCCGAGTTTTAAAAGGTGCACCGAAGATGTTTAGGGCGCTCCGAAGTTTTCGGGATGCGCCGAAGCCGTGGGCGCAACGGGCGCGGACACCCGCGTCGCCCGGTTCCACCTGCCTACGCGCTCAGGTCGAGCCCGTAGACGTACATCTCCTTGGGGAGCAGCCGGCGCTCATCGCGCGTGCTGCGGTAGGTGCCTGCGCGCTTGAAGCCGTGGTGCTCGTAGAACTGCCAGGTGCAGTCGGTGTCGGTGTAGAGGAAGGCGCGGTTGGCACCAAGTTCGGTGAGGTGGGTCGTTGCGGCGTCCACCAACACGCTGCCAATGCCCATACCGCGTGCGGAGCTGCTCACGACGAGGAGGGTGATCTCGGTCGAACCGGCGTAGCCACTCTTGGCGAGCAGGGAGTCGTTCTTGGATTCGGTCAGCTGGACGCCATGCCAGTACGCGGCCGCCGCCTCGGGCTCGAGCTCGCGCATGCGGCGGAAGTAGTCCTTGGAGATGGTGAACCAGCGCTTATTCGAGCGCGGGCGCGAAGGGTCAGGGCAGGCGAGCACGATGCCGCACGGCTTGTCATCGACAAGCGCAACCTGGGAGAACGTGGAAATGGAAAGCGAATAGGAGAGGTCGTTGCACGCCTCGAGAAAGCCGTATTCGGGCGAGGGACCCTCGTTGTGCCAAGTCTGTTGCAAGATGGCGGCGAGCTCTTCGAAGTCTTCTTCCTCGAAGGGTCGGTACGTGACGCGCGAGACCATGGAACCTCCTGTCATATCACCACTGTTTGTACCACCTGCCCGCGGGTTGTGTGTGTCGTACGCGTGAAGTCGCCCCGCACTCTCAGATTCTCCGCGCAAAGGCCATGTTTTCTCGGCAAGTAATCCAAAAGGGCCCCTGGCGAGCCGCGCGCGCCCCGCCGCCTGCGGTACAGTAGAGGCGTATGTAACGGGGGGTTGCCGGATGAGGCGGCCCCACCTGTGCGAAGGAGGGTCCATGGCTTCCCAGGGGAAGGTTTCCCGCGCGTTGATCTCGGTGACGGACAAGACCGGCGTGGTCGAGTTCGCCCGTGCGCTCAAGGAGGAGTTCGGCGTCGAGATCATCTCGACCGGCGGTACGGCAAAGGCTCTGGTCGACGGTGGCGTTCCCGTGACGCCCATCGAGGAGTACACCGGGTTCCCCGAGATGATGGACGGCCGCGTCAAGACGCTGCACCCCAAGGTCCACGGCGGCCTGCTGGCCCGTCGCGATTCCGAGCAGCACATGGCCGAGGCTGCCGAGCATGGCATCGGTATGATCGACATGGTGGTCGTGAATCTCTATGAGTTCGAGAAGACCGTTGCCAACCCCGACGTCACCTTCGCGGACGCCATCGAGCACATCGATATCGGCGGCCCGTCCATGCTGCGCTCCGCTGCCAAGAACGCCGACGCCGTGACCGTGGTTTCCGACCCGGCCGATTACGAGACGGTCCTCGCCGAGATGCGCGCCAACGATGGTGCCACCACGCTCGAGACGCGCCGCCGTCTCCAGGTGAAGGTCTACACCACCACGGCTGCCTATGACGGCGCCATTTCCACCTGGCTCGCCGCCCAGGCCGAGTCCGGTTGCGCCGACGCGGTCCTCACCGCCGATGGCGAGTTCGCCGCCCCCGCCGCGATGTCCGTCAAGCTCGAGAAGGCCCAGGACCTGCGCTACGGCGAGAACCCGCATCAGGCCGCCGCGGTCTACCGTTTCGACGCCGCCAACGCCCCGCTCTTCTCCTCGGAGGCCCCGCTCGTGGGCGCCGAGCAGCTCCAGGGCAAGCCGCTGTCCTACAACAACTTCCTCGACGCCGAGGCCGCCTGGAACGCCGTGCGTGAGCTCGACGAGCCCGGCGTGGTGATTCTCAAGCACCAGAACCCCTGCGGTTCCGCCGTCGCCGCCGACGTGACCGAGGCCTACGATCGCGCCTTCGCCTGCGATCCCAAGAGCGCCTTCGGCGGCATCGTCGCCGTAAATCGTGAGGTCCCGCTGTCGCTCGTCGAGCACTTCGCCGACCGTGACAAGCTCTTCGTCGAGGTTCTCATCGCCCCGAGCTTCACGCCCGAGGCCCTCGAGCGCCTCTCCAAGCGCGCCAACCTGCGCGTTCTGGCCACCGGCGGTGCCGCGGGCCACGCCAAGCTCGAGATGCGCACCGTCGACGGCGGCATGCTCGTCCAGCGCGTCGACACGGTCGAGGAGGACCCCGCGACCTTCACGTTCCCCACGGAGCGCAAGCCCACGGACGCCGAGATGCGCGACCTCATGTTCGCCTGGAAGGTCTGCAAGACCGTCAAGTCCAACGCCATCCTTATCGCCAAGAACGAGATGGGCATCGGCATGGGCCCCGGTCAGCCCAACCGCGTCGATTCCGCGCTGCTGGCCTGCCAGCGCGCCGATGAGGTCTGCGAGCGCCTTGGCCAGGAGGCCGGCGGTTACGCCTGCGCTTCCGACGCGTTCTTCCCGTTCCGCGACAACGTGGACACCCTGGCCGCCCATGGCGTGACCGCCATCATCCAGCCCGGCGGTTCCGTGCGCGACGAGGAGTCCATCGACGCCTGCAACGAGCACGGCATCGCAATGGTCTTCACCGGCACGCGCCACTTCCGCCACTAAGGCGACAAAACAGCGTTTGCCGAGCACCGGGATGTGTAATGAGGGACGGGTGCGAATTACACATCCCGGCGCATTAGAGCGCATCGGGCCGCCACGTGCGGCTCGATGTGTAATTCGCCCGTCCCTCATTACACATGGCAGGAGAGGAGCAGCGTTGAGCGAGCTTGAGCCGTTTTTCAATTCAGCTGAGGAGTGCGCCACGTACGAGCAGTTTTGCGCCGAGCAGGAGCGCGGCGGCGGGAGGTTCGAGCTCGCCGAGCCGGCGCTCGTGTGTCGCTGGCGCATGGCTCGTCGCGGCGTGCCCATGCTGAACAGGCACATCCGCGCGCTTTCCCAGCGTGTGGTGAACGGTGCTCCGCTCACCACCAACATGCTCTCCTGGGCCAAGCAGCACGTCGAATGGTCTCTTGCCGCCGGCGACTATCAAGATCCGAATGGCGTGCTCATGACGGTGATCGACGTCAACGGCGACGCTCTCATGAGTGTGGGCCCCTATGAGCCGCTCACCGACCGGTCCCGCGATGCCCTGGTTGCCCGTGCGGAGGAAGCCCGCCGCGAGCAGGTCAAGACCGGCATTGCCCCCGAGCTGCTGGCCGCGGTGACGCCCGAGGGGCGCATGCTGGTTTTCGCCGCGCCCGATGAGCATCTCTGCGGCACTGCGACCCTTGTGGAGCAGCTTGCCGCCACGCAGGGCCGAGAGGCCGTGCGCGCCTTGGGGGGCGGCGCCCGTCTTGCGGACGCCCTCGCCGTTGTCGAAGAGGGGAGCGTCGTCTTCCTCATCTCGGACGAGCATGGTGTGGTGGTCGAAGATGAGCGAGCGGCTCCCGTACCCGTTTCCGCCGAGGCCCTGGCGACAGCCCACGCCTTCGCAGATGGTCTGGCAAAGCTCTTCAAGTAGCTCTGCTTGCGCTGCGGTCCCGTCTCCGCGTTTCCCGATGCGCCGGTCGCACTGCCGCTGTTGCCACGGCGCCTCTCGATCACGGCTCGCGCCCATGAGGCTTACATTGCTGAAACCTCGCCGACCCGCCGCCTTCGCATGCGGCGGGTCGCGTCATAATGGACCAAAGCAACGTAGGGCGGACGTTTCACAACGGCTGCCAAGGTGATGAAGAGGAAGGCGACAGGGGAATGGCGCGCATATTCGTGGTCGAGGACGACGCACCCATTCGCAACGAGGTTATCGAGGTGCTCGAGCGCCAGGGCTTCGAGGTGTCCTACTGCCTCACGTTCGATTGCGTGGTCGACGATATCCTCGCCGCCCGACCCGACCTCGTGCTGCTCGACCTCACCCTGCCCGGTACGGACGGCCAGCTCATCTGCCGCGAGTTGCGCCAGCAGTCCGATATCCCCGTCATCGTTCTCACCTCGCGTGTGACCGAGGTCGACGAGGTCATGAGCATGACCATGGGCGCGGACGATTTCATTCCCAAGCCGTACAGCGCCCGTGTGCTCGTTGCGCGCGTGCAGGCGCTGCTTCGCCGTGTGCAGGGCTCTGGCGAGGCCTCTCATGAACTTGCGCATAACGGGGTGTCGCTCGATCTGTCTCGATCCATGGCCACCGCCGTCGACACCGGTCGAAGCATCGAGCTCACCAAAAACGAGATGCGCATCCTCTCCCTGCTCATCGGCCACGCGGGCGCGATCGTGAGCCGCGAGGCCATCATGCGCGACCTATGGGACTCCGATGCGTTCGTGGACGACAACACCCTCACGGTGAACATCAACCGCCTGCGCGCGACGCTCGAGAAGATCGGCATCACGGGCTATCTCACCACGCACCGCGGACGCGGGTACTCGGTGTAGGGGAGCGCAGGCTATGAGCTTCGTGACATTCATGGGGTCGCATTGGCCCACGCTCGCCCTGTCGGTCGCGGCCGCGGCTCTCAGCGCGTTCGTTTTGCTGGTCTCGGGTGCGAGCGCGGGTCTCTCCCTGCTCGTGGCGGGCGTGGTCGTGGGGGCGGGGCTTCTCTCGATCGCCATCGACTATCGTCGCAAGCGCCCGTTCTATGGGGACCTCGCCGCCTGCACCGACGACCTCGAGCATCCGCTGTGGATCTTTGAGATGGTGGACGAGCCCGACTACCCGGAGGGCAGGCTTGCCTACGAGGCCCTGAGCGCCGTGTCGAAGGCCGCCAACGACGACGTCTCGGAGTATCGCCGTCAGGCTCAGGATTATCGCGAATACGTCGAGACCTGGGTCCACGAGGCAAAGTCGCCCCTGGCCGCTGCGCACCTCATGCTCGAGAACCTCATGGAGAGTCTGCCCGCCGACGAGACGGGCGAGGTGCTGCTCGAGAAGACCGAGGCGCTCGGCGAGGAGCTCGACCGCGTCGAGGGCTTCATCGAGCAGGCGCTGTTCTTCGCTCGGTCCGAGTCGCTCGACCGCGACTACCTGATCCGCCCCTATAGCTTGCAAAAACTCGTGGGCGATGCGGTGCGCGCCAATGCGCGCGTGCTGATGGGGGCGCACGTGGCTCCGTATCGCATCGATCTGGAGCAGACGGTGTTCACGGACGAGAAATGGATGAACTTCATCTTGGGGCAGCTCATTCAGAACAGCGCGAAATACGCTGCGGGCGAGGGTGCCGAGCTGGTGTTCTCAAGTCGCCTGTGCGATGAGGGGCTGTCGAGCGAGCGCATCGAGTTGGAGGTGCGCGATAACGGCTGTGGTGTCGAGCAGGCCGATCTGGCGCGTGTGTTCGATCGCGGCTTCACCGGCGAGAACGGACGCTTGGGCAAGCGCGCCACGGGCATAGGCCTGTACCTGGTCAAGCGCCTGTGCGACAAGATGGGGCTCGCGGTGCGCGCACAATCGGCGCCGGGGGAGTACTTCGCGGTGACCATCGCGTTTCCGACGAACAAGATGCACTACTTCGAATGATTGCTTTGTGAGGGCCCAAGACGAGCCGACCGCCCGTCGTGTGTGGGGCGCCGCTCAGTGGTAAAGGCGTTGACCATCACCCGCAAAAGAGGAAAATGAACCGTTGGACGTATGGGAACGTACGTCCTTCGTTCGTTTATGGGGGTGTAGCATGGCGACAAAGGTCACGCTCAAGGAAATCGCGCAGGAGGTCGGGCTGTCGCCGTCGGCAGTGTCGCTCGTTCTCAACGACCGTCCCTGCCGCATCTCGGATGAGAATCGTCGGCGCATCAAGGAAGTCGCCGCGCGGAAGCGCTATGTGCCCAATCAGATCGCGCGCAGCCTCGTCATGCAGCAGTCGAGGACCCTCGGTCTCATCGTGCCGAACATCATGAGTCGCTTCTTCTCCTCGTTTGCCCGCAACCTCGAGGTGCGCTGCCGCGAGCGCGGATACGCCCTGTTCATCATGAACTCCGATGGCAAGACCGAGAACGACGCCGACCTGGTTCGCCTGTTGATCAACCGCGGTGTCGACGGCATCTTCCTCGTCGCCGCGGAGGAGGTCTCGCCCGATCCCCCGCTCATGGAGCAGCTCGAGGCGGGCATCGTGCCCGTGGTGATGGTCGACCGCTCGATTGAGAACGCGCCTGGCGACAAGGTTCGATTCGACAGCGAGCTCGGCGGATACCTGGCAACCAAGCACCTGCTCGACGAGGGACATCGCCGTATCGCGTGCGTGGTGAACACCGCATCGCACACCGGCCGCGATCGTCTGGCCGGCTGCCGGCGCGCGTTTGCCGAGGCCGGCGCGCCCTTTGGCGAGGACCTGGTGTTCGAGAGCGACTATTACATCGCCGACGGCTGCCGCGCCGCTGAGCGCATTGTGGCCTCCGACGCCACGGCGATTTTCGCGAGCTCCGACAACATCGCCCTCGGCGTGCTCAAGTGCCTGCACGCGCACGGCAAGCGCGTGCCGCGCGACTACTCGCTTGTAAGCTACGACAACTCCGCCGCCGATGCGCTGTTCGAGCCTGCGCTCACCGCTATCGAGCAGGACGTCGAGGAGCTGGCCGATCATGCGCTCGAGCTGTTGCTCGCCCGAGTCGAGGCCAAGGACGGCACTCCGGGCCCGTTCGAGGAGCGGGTGCTCCCGCCACGCTTGGTTCAAAACGCCAGCGTCTCCCGCCCCTAACGTCTCAATTGGGGACAGGCACAAATTGAGACTTTTCGCGGTTCTGGCAGGTTGCCGGCCGAGCCGATGACGAGAGTCTCATTTTGTGCCTGTCCCCAAGTGAGACATGAAGAAGGCCGTCCGAAAGGGGCGGCCTTCTAAGTTGGGGGTATGTGGGTGCGCGGCGTGTTCCGCTTGGCGCTACTTGACGACCAGGATGTCGCAGTCGGTGTTGCGCAGCAGGAACGTCGAGATGGAGCCGAGCAGCGCGTACTTGATGGAGGACAGGCCGCGGGCACCGCAGAGGACCAGGTCGGGCTCGATGACGTCGAGCATCTCGTCCTTCAGGGTTTCGCGGATGCGACCGGCGCGAATCACAACGTCGACGGAGGGGATGGCGGGGTTGGCCTTGGCCTGCTCGACCTGGGCGGCGATGGAATTGGTGAAGGCGTCCTGAAGCCCCTGGACCAGGTCGGCGGGGTAGGATCCGGCGGACTCAAGCGCCGTGGAGTCGATGACATGGCCGATGATGAGTGCGGCGCCGTTGTTCGCGGCGACTTTGATCGCGCGGGCGAGGACGAAGTCCTGCTGCTCGGTGCCGTCAAGGGCGACGAATACCTTGGAATAACCCTCGTGCATGGTGACCTCCTTGGTCTATGCGGGCTTTCACGCGCCCGTCTCATGGTGCTTTACCATGCCACAGTTATACCCATTCGGCTTACATTTGCGTTCGATATATCGCAAACGGCGCGCATTTTCGGTGCAGCGCATCGTGTCGGGTGATAATAGGATATCGCGCCGCAGGGCGGCGCTTTTTGTATCGACATGCTCGGCGCGCACCGTCACGCCCCTGAGGAGGACACGTGGATATTATCGAGCTGCTCAAATCCGCCTTCCTTGGCCTGGTCGAGGGCATCACGGAGTGGCTGCCCATCTCGTCGACGGGTCACATGATCTTGGTGGACGAGTTCATCAAGCTGAACGTCACCGAGGAATTCTGGAACATGTTCCTCGTCGTCATCCAGCTTGGCGCCATTCTCGCCGTATGCGTGCTGTTCATACGTGACCTGCTGCCGTTCGGCTTTGGAAAGACGCGACAGGAATGCCGTTCTACCTGGAATCTGTGGGGCAAGATCATCGTGGGCTGCCTGCCCGCGGCCATCATCGGCATCCCGCTCGACGACTTCATGGAGGAGCACCTCTACAACGCCTGGGTTGTTGCCGCCGCGCTCATCGTCTACGGCATCGCCTTCATTGTGATCGAGCGTTGGCGCGCCAATAAGCTCGCCGCGCGCGTGGCTGCCGAGGCTGTGGCGCCGGGCGGTAGGCCCATGGGCTCGCATTTCGCCGCCCCCGCCTCCGCTGTCGAGCCCACCGAGGGTGGCGACTTCGGTTCCATCACCACGCTCGACGATCTCTCTTATAAGACCGCCTTCGGCATCGGCTGCTTCCAGGTGCTCTCGCTCATTCCCGGTACCTCGCGTTCCGGATCCACCATCATCGGCGGCTTGTTGCTGGGCACCACGCGCTCTGTGGCGGCCAAGTTCACCTTCTTCCTGGCGATTCCCGTCATGTTCGGCGCGAGCTTCCTCAAGCTTGTGAAGTTCTTCCTCAAGGGCGGCGTGTTCGACCCGAGCGGCGTTGCCATCCTCGCGGTCGGTTGCGTTGTCGCGTTCATCGTCTCGCTCGTCGCGATCAAGTGGCTCATGGGCTTCGTCCGTCGCCACGACTTCACGGCGTTTGGCATCTACCGCATCGTGCTCGGCGTCGCGGTGCTGGCGTACTTCATGCTGGTGTAAGTGACTTGCTGCACGGTGCGATGCGCACCGTGCGAATCCTTTGCATGTATATGGCACGTACTCTGGCATACTGGGTGCGTGTCATTTTCTTTTGAAAGGTTTCGTATGACGAACGTGTATTTCAACCATGACGGCGGCGTTGACGACCTGGTGAGCCTGCTGCTGTTGCTGCAGATGCCCGAGGCCCGCGTGACGGGCGTCTCGGTTGTGGACGGCGATTGCCAGATCGAGGCGGCCCTCGAGGCGTCTCGCAAAATCATCGATCTCTTTGGGGGTAAGCAGGCGGCTCTCGAGGTTGCGGCGTCGGACTCTCGCCCGCATCATCAATTCCCCTCGGAGTGGAGGGGCTCCGCCTTCACCTTCGATGCGCTGCCCATGCTGAACGAGCACGGCGCGCCCCGCACGCCGATCGCCGCGCGCCCGGCCCATCTCGACCTGGTGGATAAGGTCATGGCCGAGGAGGGCAAGACGACCCTGCTGTTCACCGGCCCCCTGACCGACCTCGCCCGCGCGCTGGACGCTGAGCCCGCCATCGAGGAGAAGATCGAGACGCTCTTTTGGATGGGCGGTTCGCTTGACGGTCATGGCAACGTGGTGGACCCGTGTTTTGACGGCACCGCCGAGTGGAACGCCTTTTGGGACCCCGAGGCGGTCAAGCGCGTGTGGGACTCGTCGCTCGAGATCCACATGGTGGGTCTGGAGAGCACCGAGGAGCTGCCGCTCACGCGCGACCTCTGCCAGCACTGGGCCGAGCTGCGCCGTTACCCGGCCATCGACCTGATCGGCCAGGGATATGCGCTGGTCCTGAATGTGGCGGCGAACAACGTGTACTACCTGTGGGATGTGCTCACCACCGTCTACTGCCTGTACCCCGAGATCGCCGAGGTTGAGCGCGTCCGCTGCGATGTCCGCGTGGACGGCGCCGCGGCCGGCCGGACCTTCCGCTGCGACGAGGGTCGCGAGGTGACGCTCGTGACGCACGCCGACCCCAAGCGCTTCTACGCGCTCGTCGACGAGCTGGCGATGTCGGCCGCTCCGGCCCTGTACTGAGACCCATCGATCCTTCGACCCCACGGAGCCGATATGAACATCCAGATCTTCGGTACTAAAAAGAGCTTCGACACCAAGAAGGCCCAGCGCTATTTCAAGGAGCGTCGCATCAAGTTCCAGTTCATCGATCTCAAAGAGAAGGAGATGAGCAAGGGCGAGTTACAGAGCGTGATGCGCGCCGTGGGCGGCATCGACGCCGTGATCGACCCGGACGCGAAGGATCAGGACACCGTGGCGCTCATCACCTATCTCGCCGAGAGCCAGAAGTTCGACAAGCTGCTCGAGAACCAGCAGGTCCTGCGCGAGCCCATCGTGCGCAACGGCGCCAAGGCGACCGTGGGTTACTGCCCCGATACCTGGAAGGGCTGGGAGTAGGCCCGCTGCCGCATCTGCGCGAGAGCGATTTTGCCAAATTCAAAAGAAGTGTGACCGGCGCCCCTTGCTAGGGGCGCCTTTTTGTCGAATGGGGATGGGAAAAAGAAAAAAAGAGCGCCCGTGCGACGCATGGCCGGATGATTCGTGGTCATTTCGCGCTGAAGTCTCGCGCGGCAGCGGCCCACATGCGCTCATCGGTCACACATCTTGAGAATTTGGCAATCACAGAATCGGTCGGAGCTTTCCAGGTGCATAAAAACGCCGCCTACCGAATGGGTGGTGCATGCGGTAAGCGGCGGTGTTGATGGCGCCAGGTTGATCTGATGGTGGGTGCTTGGCGTGCTACTGGAGCTCACTGAGGAAGCTCGTACCTTCGCCGTTGCCAGGGACGCCGAAGTTCTCCAAGATTGTGGCACCGATATCCGAGGCGGTTGGGCGAAGCCCCAGGTCGACGCCGCCGTGCATGGAGGGGCTCCAGGCGAGCAGCGGTACGAGCTCGCGCGTATGGTCGGTACCGCGGTAGGTGGGGTCGTTGCCGTGGTCGGCGGTGATGATCAGCAGGTCGTCGTCGCGCATAGCGTCCATGACGCCGCCGAGGCGCCGGTCGAAGTCCTCGAGCGCCAGGCCGTCGCCGAGCGGGTCACGGCGGTGCCCGTACACGGCGTCGAAATCGACCAGGTTGGTGAAGCACAGGCCGTGCCAATCGCGCGCCATGACCTCGTCCACATGGTCCATGCCATCGGAGTTGCTCTCGTTGTGATAGCTCTCTGAAAAACCGTTGCCGCACAGCAGGTCGTAGGTCTTGCCCACGGCGATGGTGTCGAGTCCCGCGTCGCGCAGGAAGTCGACGACCGTGGGGCCGGTGGGGGTCAGGCCATAGTCGTGGCGATTGGCGGTGCGGGTGAAATCTGCGGCGCGCGTGCCCACGTACGGGCGCGCGATGACGCGACCCATGGTGATCTCGGGGCCGTTGATGAGGGTGCGCGCGTACTCGCAGATGCGGTAGAGCTCCTCGAGCGGAATCACATCCTCATGCGCGGCGATCTGCAAGACCGAGTCGCCAGAGGTGTAGACGATCAGGTCGCCCGTGGCCAGTTGGTGCTCGCCGTAGTCCTTGAGCACTTCGGTGCCGGAGTAGGGCTTGTTGCACACGATGTTGCGGCCGCTGAATGCACGGAGCTTGTCGAGCAACTCGTCGGGGAAGCCCTGCGGGAAGTAATCCACCTCAAAGCGCGTGGGCAGGCACATCATCTCCCAGTGGCCGTCGAGCGAGTCGTTGCCCAGGCTGATGATGCGCATGCGGCCAAAGCCGCCGGCGGGCCCGGTGTCTGCGCTTACGCCGGCGAACGGCTTGCCGGGGCGCACGCGGCCCAGGCCGAGACGCTCCATGTTGGGGAGCGTGAGCGGACGCCCCTGGTTGTCGACCCACCATTGGGACATATGGCCGAGGGTGTCGGCGCCGTCTGAGTTGTACTTGTCGGCGTCGGGTGCGTCGCCCACGCCGATCGAGTCGATGACGATGGTCAGGATGCGGCGATACTTCTGAGATGCCATGAAAGGTCCTTTGAGAACGATGAAAGCCCCGAGCGCGCGATTGCGGTGCTCGGGGCGACGGTGCAGGTGCGGTGCTTAGGCGTTGAGCTCGCTCAGGATGGCGATGCTCGCGGAGACGCCCAGGCGGTTAGCGCCGGCCTCGATCATGGCCTCGGCGTCGGCGAGGGTGCGAATGCCGCCCGCGGCCTTCACGCCGAAGTCGGGTCCGACGGTCTCGCGCATGAGGCGCACGTCCTCGACGGTGGCGCCGCCGGTGGAGAAGCCGGTGGAGGTCTTCACAAAGTCCGCGCCGCCCTCGACGGTGAGACGGCTCGCGCGGACCTTCTCCTCCTCGGTGAGCAGGCAGCACTCGATGATCACCTTGAGGTGGGCGCCGCCGGCGTGAGCGGCCTCGGCCACGGCTGCGATGTCGGCGCGCACCACGTCGTCGTTGCCGGCCTTGAGCTCGCCGATGTTGATGACCATGTCGACCTCGCGCGCACCGGCGGCCACCACGTCGGCGGTCTCGGCGGCCTTGGCGGTGGTGGACATGGCGCCCAGCGGGAAGCCGATGACGGCGCAGGTCATGACATCGGTGCCCTCCAGCGCGGCGGCGACGCGCGGGACCCAATAGCCGTTCACGCACACGGAGGCGGTGTTCAGCTCGCGTGCCTCGGCGGCGACGCGGTCGATTTGCTCGGCGGTGGCGTCGGCCTTGAGCAGGGTGTGGTCCATGTACTTGGCGAGTTCGGATTTGGTGAGGGACATGGTGGTTCCTTTCATTTGAAGCCCCGGGTGGGGCGGTGGTTGCAGATGCGTATGTGGGGCGTATACCCCGAGGAGTGTCCGGCTACGCGTACGCAACGCCCGCAGCCGTCACACTCGCGTAGAGCAGGGGCTCGACGGGCGGCTCTTGCGGTCCGTACGTGTAGGCGCCGGCGAGTGTGGCCAGGCCGGTTGCGAGCTTCCCCGCATCGTTGGCGTGGACGATGGCGACGGGCTCCCCGTCTTCCACGGGGTCGCCGTAGTTTTTGAGCAGCGTGATGCCGCAGCTGTGGTCGATCTCGTCGTCGAGGGTCAGGCGCCCGCCTCCGAGTTCGGCCGATGCCACGCCCACGCGCTCGGTATCGATATGCGCAACAAAGCCCGCGCGCGGTGCGCACAGCGTCTCGTGCAGGCTTGCCTGTGGGAGCAGGGAGGGGTCGTCTATAACGCGCACGTCTCCGCCCTGGGCGACGACGATCTCCTTGAGCTTGGCGAGCGCCGAGCCGTCCTCGATCACGCGACGCGCTCGTGCCTCGGCCTCGTTGTGGTCAAAGCGCCCCGTGAGCTCGAGCAGGTCGCTCGCGAGCATGATCGCCTCATGCGTGAGGTCGGCGGGTCCTTGTCCCTGCAGGGTCTCGATGACCTCTACGACCTCGAGGGCATTGCCGATGTTGCGTCCCAGCGGGCGGTCCATATTGGTGATGAGCGCCTTTACGCGGCGTCCCATGCCCTCGCCGATCTCGACCATGGCCTGCGCGAGTTCGATGGCTTCGGGCACGGTCTTCATGAATGCGCCGGAACCGACCTTGACGTCGAGCAGGATGCAGCCCGAACCCGCGGCGAGCTTCTTGCTCATGATCGAGCTGGCGATGAGCGGTATGCAGCTCACGGTCGCGGTGACGTCGCGCAGGGCATAGATGAGCTTGTCGGCCGGGACGAGGTTGCCTGTCTGGCCGATGATGGAGGCGCCGTGCTCCCGCACGCAGGAGAGGAATGCGTCATCTGTGAGGGCGGTGTCGAATCCAGGGATGCTCTCGAGCTTGTCCACGGTGCCGCCCGTGTGGCCAAGACCGCGCCCGGTCATCTTGGCAACGAATGTGTGCCCGGGGTCCATGGCCGCAAGCATGGGCACGACGGCGAGCGAGGTCTTATCCCCAACGCCTCCAGTGGAGTGCTTGTCCACGGTGGCGCCCGGGATGCTCGAGAGGTCCATGACATCGCCCGAGTTCATCATGTGCATGGTGAGCAGGCGCGTCTCCTCGGGCGTCATGCCGCGTAGGTAGATGGCCATGAGCAGGGCGCTTGCCTGATAGTCGGGGATGCGCCCGGAGGTGTAGCCATCCACAAAGAAGCCGATCTCGGCGTCGCTGAGCGCGCCGCCGTCGCGTTTCTTTTCAATGATGTCGTACATGCGCATAGGGTTGCCTCATTTCCATATGGCGGCAAAGGGGCGCCGCCGGAGCCGTTGGCGAGATGGGGTTAGCGCCCGAGGTTCTCCGGGCCAAAGCCGTAGGGGAGAAGCTCTTCGAGGGTGGCCTCGACGAATGCATCGGGGCTCGTCCCCATGAGGATGCGGAAGGTGGCCGGGTCGCAGAACTCGCGCATTACCTGCCGGCATACGCCGCATGGCGCGCACAACTCGCTGATGGGCTCACCTGCGGGGCCTCCGACCACGGCGATGGCTGTGAAGTCCCGATGCCCGTCGAAGATGGCGCGGAAAAACGCTGTGCGCTCGGCGCAATTGCCCGGCGAATAGGCCGCGTTTTCGATATTGCACCCGCCGTACACGGTCCCATCGGCGCACAGCAGCGCCGCACCGACGGCGAAGTTCGAATACGGGGAATACGAGTTTTCCCGAGCCGCGATGGCAGCTCGCACAAGTTCAAGGTCGTTCATGATGCTCCTTTCCATCCCCCAGGGGGCCGGCACGTGCCAGAGAAAAACAACTAGCTCGAGCAAGCTAAAGACAACGCAGGGAGGCCCGTCCTTTTTATCCTGAGCGAGTTCTGCACGCCAAACAGTCCAGTGGGCTGTTTGTTGAGTGCAAAACGACCGCCTGAGCGCAGGACATAAAGGACGGGCCTCCCGTTGGGACCGGATTACCCGCGCGAACCCTTCTCGTAGGGCACGCCGTCCGCCTTGGGCGCCACGGAGCGGCCCACGAACAGCACGAGCACCACGAGGGTGAGGATGTAGGGCATGATGGCGAGGATCTCGCTGGGGATCGGCACAACGCCGCCGCCCAGGATGATCACGAGGGCCTGTGCCATGCCGAACAGCAGGCACGCGCCGAACGCGCCGTGCGGGGTCCACTTGCCAAAGATCACCGCGGCCAGCGCGATGAAGCCCTGACCTGCCACGGCCGTCTGCGTGAACTGGGAGATGATCGCCAGCGTGATGGACGCGCCACCGAATCCCGCCATGACGCCGGAGAGCACAACGCAGATAAAACGCGTGCGGCTCACGTTGATGCCGAGGGTGTCGGCGGCGGCGGGGTGCTCGCCCACGGCGCGGACGCGCAGGCCCCACTTGGTCTTGTAGAGCACGAACCATACCGCGGCGGCGGCGATGATGCCGAACACGACGGTGACGTCGACGTTGAGGTTCGCCCACGGGGTGCCGGCAAAGGCGCCGCGCCCGAAGATCTTGGGCAGCGTCTCGATGGAGGGGCTTTGCGTGCCGCCATCCCACATGAGGCGGGCGAGGAAGAGCGCGAGGCCCGGTCCCAACATGTTGAGGGCGATGCCCGAGACGTTTTGGTCGGCGCGGAAGGTCACCGCGGCGACGGCGTGCAGCAGCGCGAAGACGCCGCCTGCGATGCCTGCGCACAGGAACGCGATCCAGGGGTTGCCGGTGTAGAACGAGACGGCGGCGCCGGCGAGGGCGCCGACGGTCATCATGCCCTCGATGCCGATGTTGACGACGCCAGAGCGCTCGGAGATGACGCCGCCCAGGGCGCCGAAGACGAGCGGGGTCGCATACATGAGGGTGATGCCGATGAGCAGCATGACGTTGTTAAGCATGGTTGGCCTCCTGCGCGTCGGAAGTGGCCGCTGCGATTTGGGCCCTCTCGGCAGAGCGCTTCTCAAGGCGCTCGGCGATGAGGGTGACCACGCGGGCGAGCGCGACGAAGAACACGATCGTGCCGATCATGATGTTGATGATGTCGGTGGGGGCGCCCACGGCCATCTGCACGGAGGTGCCGCCGTAGAGCAGGCCGCCGAACAGCAGGCCCGCGAAGATGCACCCGATGGGGGAGGAGCCGGCGATAAGCGCGACGGAGAAGCCGTTGAAGCCGTAGTTCTCGAACGCGGCGAGCGTCGAGATGCAGTGCGGCTGGATGCCGGTGATCATGAGGGCGCCGGCCAGGCCCGAGATGCCGCCCGCGATGACCATGGCGAGCACGGTGTTGCGCTCGACGGGCATGCCGGCGAACTCGGCGGCGTCGCGGTTGAAGCCCACGGCGCGCAGCTCAAAGCCGAGCTTGGAACGGTAGAGGACGAACCAGATCGCGATGGCGACGAGGATGGCCACGATGAAGGCGATGTTGACGTCGGCCTTGACGAGGAAGTCGTAGAGCCACGGCACGTTCCTGAGCGTCTCGAGGCCCTGGTCGGAGAGCTTCCACTCGGGCAGGATCATGGTGTAGCTGGAGGGATTCACCGGGATCGACGAGGTGGAGCTCGGGCGATGGAACATCTCGGAGTTCACGACGAAGTTGTTGAGGTAGAGCATCGTCCAGTTAAGCATGATGGCCGTGATGACCTCATGGATGCCGAAGCGCGCCTTGAGGAAGCCCGTGATGGCGCCGATGGCGGCGCCGCCGGCGATGCCGGCGAGGATCACGACGGGCACCTGCAGCACCATGGGCAGGTCGAGCGTGGAGCCCACGAGCACGGCACACACCGCGCCGGCCACGTACTGGCCCTCTGCGCCGATGTTGAACATGCCCGTCTTGAAGGCGAACGCCACCGAGATTCCGGTGAGGATGATGGGCGAGGCCTTGATGATGGTGTTGGAGATGTACTTGGGCTTGGAGAACACGCCCTCGAACAGCGCCGCGAAGGACGCGACGGGGTCGTAGCCGGCTACCGCGAGCAGGACCGCCGCCACGGCGAATCCGAGCGCGATGGCGATGAGCGTAGCGGTGATGGGACGCTTGAGGATGCGCTGGAGCAGGCTCTCCTGGGGTTTGGCGGTATGCGCCGCGCCTGCGGTTGCAGTGGATGCCATGCTATTCACCTCCTGCCATGAGCAGGCCGATCTTGTTCTCGTCGACCTCGCCCTGCTTGAATGTACCGGTGATGCGGCCGTCGTAGATGACGTCGATGGTGTCGGACACGCTCATGACCTCGTCGAGCTCGAGTGAGATGAGCAGGATGGCCGTGCCGCGGTCGCGCTCGGCGACGAGCGCTTTGTGAACATATTCGATGGCGCCCACGTCCAGGCCGCGCGTGGGCTGCACGGCGATGAGCACGTCGGGATCGTTGGAGACCTCGCGGGCGATGATGACCTTCTGCTGGTTTCCGCCGGACAGGCCGCCGGCGGTTTTGTCGGCGCAGTCGGCGGGGCGGACATCGTAGTCGGCGATGAGCTGCTCGGTGTATTCGTGCATCTTGGCGCCGTCGAGCATACCGTGCTTGCCGAACTCGGGCGTGCGGTACTTCTCGAGCACGGCGTTCTCGGCAACGGTGAAGGGCAGCACCAGGCCGCGCTTCTGGCGGTCTTCGTGGATGGTCGAGACCTTGTGGTCGATGACGTTGCGCGGCGTGGTGTTTTGGATCTCCTCGCCGTTCACGAGGATCTTTCCGGAGTTGGCCTTGGTCAGGCAGGTGATGGCCTCGACGAGCTCCTTTTGGCCGTTGCCATCGATGCCTGCGATGCCGACGATTTCGCCGGAGCGGACCGCGAGGTCGAGGCCCTTGACGGTTTCGATACCGCGCTCGTCGTTCACGTGCAGGTCGCGAATCTCGAAGACGGTCTTGCCGGGCGTGGCGGGCTGCTTCTCGACCTGGAGGTTCACGTGGTGTCCGACCATCATGTCGGCGAGGTCCTCCTCCGTGACGTCCGCGACGGTGACTTCGTCGACGTACTGGCCGCGGCGGATGATCGTGCAGGTGTTGGAGGACGCCTTGATCTCCCTGAGCTTGTGGGTGATGACGATGATGGTCTTACCCGCGCTGGTGAGGTCGTGCATGATCTGGATGAGGCGGTCGATCTCCTGGGGCGTGAGAACCGCGGTGGGCTCGTCCAGGATCAGGATGTCGGCGCCGCGGTAGAGCGCCTTCAAGATCTCGACGCGCTGCTGCATGCCGACCGAGATGTCCTCGATCTTGGCATCGGGATCGACCTCGAGGCCGTACTGCTCGATGATCTGGCAGACCTTCTCACGTGCCTTTTTCATGTCGAGGATGCCCGCTGCACCGCACACTTCGCTGCCGAGCACGATGTTTTGGGTCACGGTGAAATTGTCCACGAGCATGAAGTGCTGGTGGACCATGCCGATGCCATGGGCGATGGCGTCGTTGGGGGTGTTGATGACGACGGGCTCGCCGTTGAGGCAGATCTGGCCCTCGTCGGCTTGGTATAGACCGTAGAGCACGTTCATGAGCGTGCTCTTGCCGGCGCCGTTCTCGCCCAAGACCGCGTGGATCGTGCCCTTCTGCACGGTGAGGTCCACATGGTCGAGTGCAGTGAACGTGCCGAACGTCTTTACGATGCCGCTCATCTGCACCGCGTAGCGCGCATCTGGCTTCATAGGCCGTTCGCTCCTTCCATTTCTCCTTCGGGTTCGGGGCCCTTCGGCCCCTCTTCGTCCCGCGCCGAGGGCGTCCTTGCGGGCGCTCCCGGCGCGGGACGGCTCGTCTGCTCACACGAGCCGTGAACGACGCGGGCCGGCGATGGCGCCGCAGGGCGCATCGCCGGCCTGGCAAAACGTTAAACGTTAGAGCGAAGCGACGTAGTCGTTGAACGCTTCCTCGGTCGCGGGGGGCTCGATCTCGCCGTTCTTGATCTTGTCGAACAGCTCGACGGCGGTGTCGTACACGCCGGGCTCCATGAGGTCGTGGTGGGTGGAAACGGCCACGGCGCCGTCCTTGGCGGAGAGCTCGATGTTCTTGCCGCCGACCTTCTCACCGTTGGAAGCCATGGTGGAGACCTCGATGACGGCCTTGTCGACGTTCTTCATGACGGAGGTCAGCATGTTCTCGGGGGCGAGATCGTACTGGTCCTTGTCGACGCCGATGACCATCTTGTCGGCATCCTGGGCGGCCTCGATGACGCCGTTGCCGGCGTTGCCGGCGCAGGCGAACACGATGTCACAGCCGTCGGAGTACATCTTCTGACCAGCGGCCTTGCCCTTGGCGGCGTCGGTGAAGGTCTCGATGTACTGGGAGACGACCTCGACGTTGGTGCCCTCGGTGGCGTTGGCGTAGGCGACGCCGGCCTGGTAGCCCCAGTCGAAGGTCTCGAGGACGTCGGACTTCATGCCGCCGATGAAGCCGACCTTACCGGTCTGGGTGGTCATGGCGGCGATATAGCCGGCCACGAAGGAGGGTTCCTGCGTCTTGAAGGTCACGCCAGTGAGGTTATCGAGCAGGTCGGCCTCGGGGTAGGCGTTGTCGATGATGGCGAAGTGCACGTCAGGGTTGGTCTTGGCGGTGTTCTGGATCGCCTCGGCCATGGCGAAGCCGATGCCCCACACGGTCTGGGCGCCGTCGTCGACGGCCTTGTCCAGGTTCGTGGCGTAGTCGGACTCCTGCTTGGACTCGGTGTAGCCGACCTCGATGCCGGTGTCCTTGTTGAGCTGCTGCAGGCCCTCCCAGGCGAGCTGGTTGAAGGACTGATCGTTCACGCCACCCATATCGGTGACCATCTGGACCTTGTAGTCGGCAGAGGCGTCGGCGGGAGCGGAGCCCGCGGGCTTGGCCTCGTCGCCACCGCCGCAGCCTGCGACGGAAAGGGCGAGGACGCCGGCAAGGGCGAGACCCATGAGACGATTCTTCTTCATGTTCTTCCTTTCTTGCGTACGGTTGTCGCTTGCAAAATGGGCGCATAGCTGCGCCGTATCTTCTGCCGTGCCTGAGCAAGGGCATGGCGAAAGACCATGGGGGATGCGGGGCGACGGCGCTCGATGCGCCGCGCGCTCCGGACCGAAAGGCGTCCGCCCGGCCTTCGCGATGCGCGAGACCGGGCGGACGAGGGGATTTATGCGGGCAGGGCGAGGGAGAGGGCGATCTCCATCATCTGGGTGAAGCTCGTCTGACGCTCGCCGGCCGGGAGGGACTCTCCGGTGAGGGGCAGGTCGGAGACGGTGAGCAGGCACAGGGCCTTCTTGCCCAGGCGAGCGGCGTTCATGTAGAGCGCGGCGGCCTCCATCTCGACGGCGAGGACGCCCATTTTCTGCCAGGTGGCGGTGGAGGAGGGGTCGTCGAGGTAGAAATGGTCGGAAGACAGGATGTTGCCGACCTTGACATCGACACCCTGCGCGCGGCCCGCGGCAACGGCGCGCTCGAGCAGCTCATAGCTTGCGATGGGGGCGTAGGAGCCGGGGAGGTTGTACTGGGCGGCGTAGTTGGAGTCGGTGCAGGCGCCCATGCCGGCCACGACGTCGCGGACCTTGATGGACGGGTCGATGCCGCCGGCGGAACCCACGCGGATGATGGATTCCACGCCGTAGAACTCGTAGAGTTCGTGGGAGTAGATGCCGATCGAGGGCATTCCCATGCCACCGCCCATAACCGAGACGGGCTGGCCCTGGTACGTGCCGGTGAAGCCGAGCATGTTGCGCACCTCGTTGAAGGTGCGGACATCCTCGAGGTAATGGTCCGCGATGTATTTGGCGCGGAGCGGGTCTCCGGGCATCAGGACCGTTTTGGCGATATCGCCGTAATGAGCCCCGTTGTGGGGCGTAGGGGTGCTTTCCATAAAGGGACGAGGCCTCCTTGCGTCGTAGGTACAACAGAGTACACTTTCTCACCTACGCGTGAGGTTGGCTATCGGAATTCGGTGGGAGGATGCTGCGTTCAGCGAGCGGTTGCCCAGGTCAGATGGTCTATCCTGCTAAAGCGAATCACCAGCCGCGCCAAATCACCTCAAGGAAAAAACACTCTTGGAAGATGCGGTGAGGGTTTCGAAACGCGCCCGTCAGGTTCGTGTGAAGCGAATGTCAGGCGCCGTTTGCCGATATCGATGATTCCAGGGCGGGACGCAAGACGGCCGTCGTGCGTGGGCGGGCATTGGACCTGCGCGTTCGGAGGCGCAAAACGCGACGGTGCCCGTATAGAAATGAATGAGAAAAAGTCCCATTTGCGATACCCTTTGGGACCTGTGCATATGGTATCCTTGCAAACGTGAATAAATCTTCGGCCAACGGTCTCTTTTTTCACATGGGCGCGAGCGTTTTTTCGGCGAGTGGCACGTGCGAATGTCCGGGGATTGTTGCCGGGGATGTCAAATTTGGGGCGGGGACGCCCCGCGAGCACGACGAGGAGCGTGGTCACGCAATGCAGGAGGCATGGGAAGGCTTCGAGGGCGGCAATTGGCTCAACGAGATTGACGTCCGCGACTTCATCCAGAAGAACTACACCCCGTACGAGGGCGACGAGTCGTTCCTGGTGGGTCCCACCGAGCGTACCGTCAAGCTGTGGGATGACGTCATGTCGCTGCTTCTCAAGGAGCGCGAGCAGGGCGGCGTCCTGGACATGGACACCAAGGTCGTGACGGGCATTCTGTCCCACAAGGCCGGCTACATCGACGCCGAGCACCCTGAGCGCGAGACCATCGTCGGCCTGCAGACCGACGCCCCGCTCAAGCGCGCCCTGCACGTCAACGGCGGCATCCGCATCGCCTGCCAGGCCGCTGCCCAGCACGGCTACGAGGTCGATCCCGAGATCGTCGACTTCTACACCAACAAGCGCAAGACGCACAACGCCGGCGTGTTCGACGCCTACACCCCTGAGATGCGCGCCTGCCGCTCCGCTCACATCATCACCGGTCTGCCCGACGGCTACGGCCGCGGCCGCATCATCGGCGACTACCGCCGCGTCGCCCTCTACGGCGTCGACGCCCTGATCGCCGACAAGGAGGCCCAGAAGGCCTCCACGCCCTCCGTCATGACCGAGGAGACTATCCGCGATCGCGAGGAGCTGTCCGAGCAGATCCGCTCCCTCAAGCAGCTCGTCGAGCTCGGCAAGCTGTACGGTTTCGACATCGCCCGTCCGGCCGCCAACACCCAGGAGGCCATCCAGTGGATGTACCTCGCCTACCTGGCTTCCGTGAAGGACCAGAACGGCGCTGCCATGTCCATCGGCCGCACCTCCACCTTCATCGACATCTACGCTGAGCGCGACCTCAAGAACGGCACCTTCACCGAGGAGCAGATCCAGGAGTTCGTCGACCACTTCATCATGAAGCTGCGTATGGTCAAGTTCGCCCGTACCCCCGAGTACCAGAACCTGTTCTCCGGCGACCCGCAGTGGGTCACCGAGTCCATCGGCGGCATGGGTGTCGACGGCCGTACCCTCGTCACCAAGATGAGCTACCGCTACCTCCACACCCTGGAGAACATGGGCACCTCCCCGGAGCCGAACCTGACCGTCCTGTGGTCCACTCACCTGCCCCAGGCCTTCAAGGAGTTCTGCGCTAAGACCTCCATCGCGTCCTCTTCCATCCAGTATGAGAACGACGACGTCATGCGCGTCTACCACGGCGACGACTACGCCATCGCCTGCTGCGTGTCCTCCATGCGCATCGGCAAGGAGATGCAGTTCTTCGGCGCCCGCGCCAACCTCGCCAAGTGCCTCCTGTACGCACTCAACGGCGGTGTCGACGAGGTCTCCAAGAAGCAGGTCGGCCCGAAGTTCCGTCCGGTCGAGGGCGACACCCTTGATTTCGACGACGTCATGGCCAAGTACAACGACATGATGAAGTGGCTCGCCGGCGTGTACGTGAACACGCTGAACGTCATCCACTACATGCATGACAAGTACTGCTACGAGTCCATCCAGATGGCCCTGCACGACAAGGACGTCCACCGTTGGTTCGCCACCGGCATCGCCGGCCTGTCCGTCGTGGCCGACTCCCTGTCCGCCATCAAGTACGCCAAGGTCCACCCGGTCCGCGACGAGAATGGCGTCATCGTCGACTTCAACATCGAGGGCGACTTCCCCAAGTACGGCAACGACGACGACCGCGTTGACGTTCTCGCCCACGACATCGTGCACCAGTTCATGGAGTACATCCGCATGAACGACACGTACCGCAACTCGGTGCCCACCACTTCCGTCCTGACCATCACCTCCAACGTGGTGTACGGCCAGAAGACCGGTGCCACCCCCGACGGCCGTAAGGCCGGCGTGCCGTTCGCTCCTGGCGCCAACCCCATGCACCAGCGCGACACCCACGGTGCCATCGCCTCCCTGTCCTCCGTCTCGAAGCTTCCCTTCCGTGACGCTCAGGACGGCATCTCCAACACCTTCTCCATCATCCCGGGCGCGCTCGGCAAGGAGGACCAGGTTATGTTCGGCGATCTGGATCTCGGTGACGTCTCCTTCGAGAACCCGGTTGCCTGCTGCGACTGCACCGATTCCTCCGCTCCCGAGGGCTCCGAGGACCGCTAAGGCCATCGGACATTCGGTCCGTCTGTAATGTTTCCGCGCTGGTGGTAATTCTTATTCACCGGCGCGGTCAATGCTGATATAATTTCAGTAACAATTCCTATTTCGGCGCGAGAGGGCGTCGAAGATGAAAAGGAGTGCACCAATGAAGGTTGCTGACATCCCGCAGGCTCAGGCCGACAATCTCGTGAGCATGATCGACGCTTACGCCGAGAAGGGTGGCCACCACCTGAACGTCAACGTGTTCAACCGTGACACGCTGCTCGACGCCCAGGCTCACCCGGAGAAGTACCCCCAGCTCACCGTTCGCGTTTCCGGTTACGCTGTGAACTTCCACAACCTGACCAAGGCTCAGCAGGACGAGGTTATCTCCCGTACCTTCCACGATAGCTTCTAAGCGATCACCCACACGGGCACCGCTCAAGCGAGGGACGTCGGCATTGCCGGCGTCCCTTTTTGCATTGCTGGGCGGGTCTACAGGCTGAGAAGGGATGCGAGTCCGAGGAATAGGACAAGGAGGGCGAGGTTGATGGCGGTGAACCAGAGCAGGTAGCGCCCGGTTTGCGCGTCACGCGAACGTCCATAGACACGTAGCGTGATCAGGCTTGCGAGAGAGGCGACCGGTGTTCCCAGGCCTCCGATATTGGTGCCGACAAGCAGTCCGATGCCGTTGCTGCTAAACCCGGAGAGCATGATCGCGGCGGGGACGTTGCTTATGACCTGGCTGGCCAGTGCCGAGACGAGGATCTCACGCCCTACGACGATGGACTGCAGGGTGCTGGCGATGACTTGAACGTGCTTGATGTTTCCCACAAAGATGAAGAAGCAGGCAAAGGTGATAAGAAGGCTGTAGTCGAGGTGTTTGAGTACGCTGCGATCGAATATGAGGCAGCCAATCAGAGTGATGAGCACACAGAGCTCCCAGCTCACGACCCTTCCAACGCAGGCGAGTGCGAGGAGGAATAGGAAGCCGTAAGCGAGGGCGAGTCGTGTATCGACCTTGGAATCGGCGGCTTTGCCGAGCGTTGCCTTCGTATTGGGAATGAGCATACATGGGGTGATGGAGGCAAGGAACCCGATGATGCCATAGGGTGCGATTGCGGTGAGGAATTCGCCGAGTTCGAGCTCGAACGCGGAGTAGAGGTAGATGTTCTGCGGGTTGCCGATGGGCGTCATCATCGAGCCGAGATTTGCCGCGACGGTTTGTGCGACGAGCGTGATGATCGTCGAGCGCGGTTCGGAGCCCTGGAAGAGCAACAGGGTGAGGGGTGCGAACGAGATGAGGGCGACATCGTTCGTGACAATCATGGCGGTGAAGAAAGAGAGCGTGACGAGCAGGAGCGAGAGGCGTCACTGCGTGCCTTCGGTGCGGGTGAGAAGGGACCGCACACGTGCCAGCAGGCCGGCGCGTGTGAAGCCCGCCACGACGGTCATGAGGCAGAAGAGAAGGCCGATGGTGCGCCAATCGATTGCCTCGGCGTATGCGGACCAGTTCTGCGGCACGGGCGGGAACAGGCAAGCCGAGAGGAGCGCTGCGAGGGTGGCGACGACGAGTACGGCTTCAGCTTGGATGAAGGAGCGAATTCGATCGATGAGGGGGAGTTGCATGCTGGTCCTCAGGTTCGGGCAACAGTCGAAAATGACCGAGATGAATGCGGCCAACGGGGTATTATAACTTGCGAAATAAAGCGTCTGCAGCCGTGTCTGCAGGTAAAGGGGGAGATGCGATTATGGCACGTGTTCAGCTAGATGAGGATAGGGACGTCGAGTCCAGATATGCGCTCGGGCGCATCCACTCCATCGAGAGCATGGGCACCGTGGACGGGCCGGGTGTGCGTTTCGTGGTGTTCACCCAGGGGTGCCCCATGCGCTGCGCGTATTGCCACAACCCGGACACGTGGACCACGGGCGAGGGGGCCGGTACGTGCGTGTCGGTCGAGCGCCTGTTGGGAGAGTACGAGAGCAACAGGCCGTTTTACCGTACCGGCGGTCTGACCGTCACGGGCGGCGAGCCGTTGCTTCAGCCCGAGTTCGTGGGAGATCTGTTCGCGGCCGCCCATGCGGCGCCTGCGGGCCGTATCCACACATGCCTGGACAGCTGTGGATACGCGTATAACCCCAAGAAGCCGGAGCGTTTTGAGAAGCTTCTGAGCGAGACCGATATGGTCCTGCTCGACATCAAGCACAGCGACCCTGTGGGGCATAAGGCCCTGACCGGATGCGAGCCCGACCGCATCATCGCGTTCGGCGACGAACTCGCCAGGCGCAAGATCAAGGTCGTGATCCGCCACGTAGTGGTTCCCGGAATCACGGACACGGAAGAGGAGTGCGAGGCGCTCGGACGCCTCATCGCCCCATGGCACAACGTGGTGGGTCTCGAGATGCTGCCTTATCACACGATGGGCATCGTCAAATATGAGCAGCTTGGCTTGGAATATCCGCTCAAGGGTGTGCCCGCGATGGACAAGGGCCGCATGCCCGCCCTTCGCGAGGCGGTTATGCGCGGGTTGCGCGCAGGCCGTGCGGCGGAACACAACTGCCAGGGTTAAGCAAAAGCGGCGGGAAAGCTCTGAACTGCGCCCCGAAACTTGGACGCGATAAATCATAACCGCTAAGCGGCCCCCCGAAGGGCCTGCCCCCGGAACTCCACCGGGGTCAGGCCCTTCAGCTTGACCTGGCGCCTCACGTTGTTCCAGTGGTGGATGTAGTCCTCCAGGTCCGCCTTGAACTCCTCGAACGTGTCCCAGTCGCGCCCGCGGAGGAACTCGTCCTTCAGGTGGCCGAACATCCCCTCCGTGCATGC
>NZ_GG692711.1:53781-85018 GCF_000156175.1 Collinsella intestinalis DSM 13280 | reverse complement strand
CGCATCCCTCCCGACGGCGCGGTACGTGAGGTGCCATTGTCTCACAGCCTTCAACGGTATCCCCAGCCTCGCGGCGGCGGCCTCGTGCCCGAGCCCGCGTTCGAAGAGCCCGCAGGCCCGCTCCCTCACCGACCTGTCGTAGATCGTCATGGAAAAACCTCCCATCTCGAGGACTTTATTTTCCAGTCCAAGAAATGGGAGGCAGTTCAGCTCCCGCCGCTTTTTGTTGCGCTGTATGGGGCGTGATCGGGGCTAATGTCGCAGATATTCGATCTGAGCGCCTTGCGTGTCGCAGGTGAGAATGTGCGTCTCGCAGGTGGGGAAGGCCTCGCGGAGCCGGACCTGCAGGAATTTGGCGACGATAGTGTCGTCGGTCACCGCCATGAGGGTCGAGCCCGAGCCGGAGATCCACAGCGTTCCGGCGCCGCCTTCCAGGCAGGTTGCGCGGATGCCGTCGTAATCGGGGATGAGCGCGCGACGGAAGGGCTCCTGTAGGCGGTCGTCGTTTGCGGCCGCGATGAGCGCAAGGTCGCCCGTCTCCAGGCCGCGCGTCATGCCGGCGATGCGGCCCATCTGCCATACGGCGTCTGCGAGTGCGACCTGCTGTGGCACGACCTTCCGCGCCTCGCTCGTGTGGACCTCGTAGGGCGGGATGACGGTGATGAAGCGGAGGCGATCGCTGACTTCGTAGCGCAGGCAGCGGGGAAGTCCGCCCTCGGGCGTGAACGAGCATACGGCCCCGCCGAGGATGGCGGGGGCGACGTTGTCGGGATGTCCTTCGACGGCGGTTGCGATGCGCACGAGTTCGGCGCGGTCGACGGTGTGACCGGTCAGCGCGGCGGCCGCCATGATGCCCGCGACGACGCAGGTCGAGCTCGAGCCCAGGCCGCGGGCGACGGGCACCTCCGTCTGGATGTCGATTTTCACGGGGAAGGGCTCCTCGCCCCACTCGCGCAAAGCGTCTACGAGCGATGCGTATACGAGGTTGTTCTCATCTTGGAACTCCTCGGGGCATCCGGTGATCTGCAGTTCATCGGCGCGCTCAAACGTGAAATGCGAGTAGAGCGAAACCGCCATTCCGAGCGTGTCGTATCCGATGCCGAGGTTCGCGCTGGTGGCGGGTACGGTAATCTTGATCATTTGAGACCCCCGGCCGCCTGCTCCACAAAGGACGCCATGCCGTCGATGTCCACGACGTCGGTGTGCAGCACGGGCTTGTCCTGCAGCTCTGCGAGCTGAGCGGGCGCGCAGGTGCCCGTTGCCTTCTCCAGGACCTGCATGCAGGCAAAGTCGTCGGGCGGGCAGAACAGGCCGAGCGCGCCGGCGACCGCACGCGGGAACTTGTACGGGTTCGCGGTGGAAAGCAGGACGCGGGCCTTGGAACCGGGGGCGGCGGGCATGTGGCTCAGCACGTGGTAGCCGCAGGCGGTGTGCGGATCGATCAGATAACCGTTTTCATCCCAACAGGCCTTGATAGCGCGGGCAACCTCATCCTCATCGGCCCAGCCGCAGGCGAACACCTCCCGAATCTTGGAGAGCAGCTCGTCGGGAAGGGTGTAGGAGCCCTCGTCTGCCAGCTGGCCCATGAGTCGGGAGACGAGCTCGACGTCGCCGTCGGACAGGTAGTAGAGCATGCGCTCGAGGTTTGAGGAAACGAGGATGTCCATGGACGGCGAGGTTGTGGTGAAGAAGGGGCGTTTGCGGTCGTACGTACCCGTGGTGAGAAAGTCGAACAGCACGTTGTTCGCGTCGCTCGCCACGATGAGACGTGCCACGGGAAGACCGAGGCGCTTGGCGTAATAGCCGGCGAGGATGTCGCCAAAGTTGCCGGTCGGCACGCAGAACTCGACCTCGTCGCCGCATGAGATATCGCCGGAGCGAAGGAGCTGCGCGTATGCGGCGAAGTAGTACACGACCTGGGGCACGAGGCGGCCGACGTTGATGGAATTGGCGCTGGAGAGCATGACGCCCTGGGTGGCGAGGCGCTCGGCGAGCTCGCGATCGGCGAAGATCTGCTTGACGGCGGTTTGCGCATCGTCGAAGTTGCCGCGCACGCCGCAGACGGCCACGTTGGCGCCTTCTTGGGTGCTCATCTGCAGCTCTTGCACGCGGCTGACCTTGCCTTCGGGATAGAAGACGGAGATGCCGACGCCCGGGGCATCGGCGAATCCGGCGAGAGCCGCCTTGCCGGTGTCGCCGGAGGTGGCGGTCACGATCATGATCTTCTCGTCTCCGGTGCCGTCGTTCGAGCCCGTGCGGGCCATGAGGCGGGGCAGCATCTGGAGGGCGACGTCTTTGAAGGCACTCGTGGGGCCGTGCCACAGCTCGAGCACGTGCGTGGGCACGCCGTCGGCGTTGGCCGGCGCGAGGCGCCTCACGGGCGTGATTTCGGCATCGGCGAAAGTCTCCTCATATGCCTCGGAGACGCACGCCGCGATCTCTTCGGGGGCGTAGTCGGTTAGCAGTGCTGCGAGCACCTCGCGCGCCAGGTTGAGATAGCCCATCTCCGAGAGGCCGGCGAGCGGGATCTGCGTGCAGCCGAGCTCATCGCTCACATATAGACCGCCGTCGGGTGCGATTCCCCGACGGATGGCTTCTTTTGAGGTGAGCGGCGCCTCGTGGGAACGGGTGCTGTGGTATGTCGCCATGCTTGGGTCTCCTCGCTGCCGATGTCGTCGTGCGTGCTGCCATGGTAGCAGAGCGCGTTGCTACACCATGATAAAGCACTGCAGCTCCATCGCTTTCCAGCGGGGCTTCACACGTCGTTTCGCAATTGGAAACATAGGTAGCGATTCTTGGGAAAGAACCGGATGGGGGAGCGGTCGGGCACTTGCTCATGGTAAAGTGGCTGCCTACGTGACCATGCGCCCATCTCGACGTGCGCCAGGGGAAAGGCATTCGCTCCATATGATCAAGATCACCAAGTTCGGCGGCTCCTCTGTCGCCGACGCCGAGCATTTCAAAAAGATCAAGGGGATCATCGACGCCGATCCCGCGCGCCGCTTCGTGGTGGTAAGTGCGTGCGGCCGCCGTCATAAGGCCGACACGAAGGTCACCGACCTGCTGTATCTCGTCGATGCGCATGTGAACTACCATGTGTCCTGTGAGGACCTGCTCGCCGACATCGGGCAACGCTATTTCGATATCGCCGATGAGCTGGGGCTCTCCTATCCCATCCGCGAAGAGTTTGCCGCCTTTGCCGAGCGCGCCCGTTCCGGTGGCTACACCACCGAGGAGCTGGTGAGTCGCGGCGAGTACTTCACTGCCCGCCTCATGGCTGAGTACCTGGGGCTGCCGTTCATCGACGCTGCGGACATGGTGGCCTTCCACCACGACGGCACGCTGTCGATGTCACGCACGGCCAAGCTCGTCAAGCAGAACGCCCGCGAAGGCGGGTTCGTGATGCCGGGCTTTTACGGCGCCACCAAGGAGGGCAAGGTCAAGCTGCTCGACCGCGGCGGTGGCGACATCTCCGGCTCGATTCTCGCCCAGTGCCTCGAGGCTGATCTGTACGAGAACTGGACGGACGTCTCGGGCTTCCTCTCCGCCGATCCGCGCATCGTCCCGGGCGCCCAGCCCATCCCGCGCATCACTTACGAGGAGCTGCGCGAGCTGTCTTACATGGGCGCGAGCGTCCTGCACGAGGAGGCGGTCTTCCCCGTCCGCGATGCCGGCATCCCGCTCGTCATCAAGAACACGAATGCCCCCGAGGACCCGGGCACGATCATCTCCGAAACCGCCAAGGAAGGCGATACCGAGCCGATCATCACCGGTATCGC
Source organism: Collinsella intestinalis DSM 13280 (assembly GCF_000156175.1). GTDB lineage: Bacteria > Actinomycetota > Coriobacteriia > Coriobacteriales > Coriobacteriaceae > Collinsella > Collinsella intestinalis. Next base: position 81,239 of record NZ_GG692711.1, on the reverse strand, counting down.
CGGCAAGCGCGACTTCCTGGCCATCAACGTCTCGCGCGATCGCACCAAGAGCCGCATCGGCTTCATGCGTCGCGCCCTGTCTGTGTTCGAGCGCTATGGCGTGTCCGTCGAGCATATGCCCACAGGCGTCGATCAGTTCGCCGCGGTCGTGCAGGCCGCCGACGTCAAGGATTCGCTGTACTCGCTCATATCCGACATCCAAGAGGAGGTCGAGCCGCTCGAGATCGAGGTCGTGGAGGACCTGGCGCTCATCGCCACGGTCGGCCGCAACCTGAGCGGGCGCGCGGGCATTTCGGGCCATCTGTTCGGCAAGCTCGGCGAGGCCGGCGTGAGCGTCCGCATGATCACGCAGGGCTGCGACGAGATCAACATCATCATCGGCGTCGAGGAGCGCGATTTCGACCTCGCGATCAAAACCATCTATGAGGCGTTTTCCGACGAGGACGGTATCGTGAAGACCGCCGAGTTGGAGCCTGCACCGCGTGCGTTCTAGGCGCGAGACAAAGGTTGCCGGAAGCATGCATGCCCAATGCGAACTGTGAGGAGTGGGGCAAGATGAAGAAGTACGTCGTCGCTATCGTAGGGGCCACGGGGGCCGTCGGCACGCAAATGCTCACGTGCCTGGAGGAACAGCAGTTCCCGGTCGGCGCGCTCAAGCTCTTGGCGAGTCCGCGCTCGGCCGGCAAGGTCGTGTCGACCCCGTGGGGCGAGGTCACGGTCGAGGCGGCCGCGCCCGAGGCGTTCGACGGCGTTGATATCGTGCTGGGTGCCGCCGAGGACGACGTGGCGAAGGCCCTGTACCCCGAGGCCGTGCGCCGCGGTGCCGTGGTGGTGGACAACTCGCACGCCTTCCGCCTGGATGAGGACGTGCCGCTGGTCATCCCGGAGATCAACGCGGCCGATGCCCTCACGCACAAGGGCATCATCGCCAATCCCAACTGCGCCACCATCATCGGCCTGGTGCCGACTTGGCCGCTTCACCAGCTGGCCGGCGTGAAGCGCATGATCGTATCCACCTATCAGGCCGCGTCCGGTGCAGGCGTGCCCGGCATGCGCGAGCTCGAAGAGCAGATCGGCTGCATGGGCCGCGGCGAGGAGATCCCCGCCCCCGCTGCGTTTGCGGCGCAGTTGGCGAGCAACCTCATCCCGCAGATCGGTGGGGAGAAGTATCAGGGCTTCACCTCCGAGGAGATGAAGATGCAAAACGAGGGCCGCAAGATCATGCACCTGCCCGATCTCCGCGTGAACTGCACGTGCGTGCGCGTTCCCGTCTTGCGCTCTCATTCCGAGAGCGTCACGCTTGAATTCGAACGTGACATCACGCTTGAGCAGGCGCGCGAGGTTCTCGCGTCCGCTCCCGGTGTGAAGCTTGTGGACAACCTGGCCGCCGAGTCCGCGCACGACCGCTGGCCCATGCCGCTGGATACCACCGACCAGGACCTCATCTGGGTCGGCCGCGTGCGCCGCGACATCTCCAACCCTGATGCCCTGCGCGGCATCACTTTCTGGTGCTGTGGCGACCAGATCCGCAAGGGCGCTGCCACCAATGCCGTCCAGATCGCCAAGCTCCTGTGCGAATAGGGACATGCGTCGCCGTAGGATACGGATGTTTTGCGCGGTCTTGACGGCCCTGTACCACTTGGTCGGAAATACTCGGCCGGTGGTCGGTAATTAATCTACATATCAAGTTTCAGTGTGTACAATCTGATGTCACGCACAGAACGGGGAAGGCGCCGGCGACGAGAGATGCGACCGGCGCCTTCGCCATATGTAATATCGATTAGATTGGTCGTGATCTTGTGGGTAAGTACGTCATCGTGGTCGAGTCCGGTTCGGACGTCTCGCCGGAGCAATGCGAGCGCTACGGTATCGTGATCGTCCCGATGCACGTGACGATCGGCAGCGAGACGATGGACGACGGTTCCATCGACCCGCTCGAGATCTACTCTCGCTGCAACGAGCTCGGCGAGATGCCCAAGACGAGCGGCTGCACTCCCGGCGACTTTGAGAAGGTCTTCGACCGCATTCACGCCGAACAGCCCGATGCGACCATCCTCCACCTCGCGTATTCCGAGGCGACTACCTGCTCGCACCAGTCTTCCAAGATCGCCGCCCAGGGTCGCGACTACGTCTACTCCATGGACACTCGTTTCGTCTCCGTGGGCCAGGGGCTCGTGGCCGTCGAGACCGCCAAGTACATCGAGGCCCATCCCGATGCCACGGTCGAGGAGATCTTCTCCTACGCCGAGAGCGTGATGGATCGCATCCTGCTCGGCTTTGTCCCCACCGACCTCGGCTTCCTCAAGGCCGGCGGTCGACTCTCCAACGTCGCGTTCCTCGGCGCGCACCTGCTCAAGATCAAACCCTGCATCGAGGTGCTCGGCGGTAAGTTCCTCGCCACCAAGAAGTTCCGCGGCTCCATGCTCAAGTGCGCGCATTCCTTCATCGACCACATGATCGAGAAGGGCGATATCGACTACTCCTACATCGGTCTCGCCTACTCTGTGGGACTGTCCGACGAGCTCCGCACGGAGATGGAGGCATATGCCCGCGAACTGGGATTTAAGGAGATTGCCTGGACCAAGGTCGGCGGCGTGATCTCCAGCCACTGCGGCCCCACTGCTTTCGGTGCCGTGCTCATCCAAAAGCCCAAGGCGTAAAGCGCGCTCGATAGCCTCAGAGGTCGTGTTGCCACCTCAATTTAGGGACAGTCCCTAAATTGAGGTGGCGACGGGCTTTGCCGGCCGAATTGACGCGGTGTTTGCCTTCCTCTTCTTCCGGTGGCGCTATGAGTGGGTGTGGGACGTTGCGCTAGCCATTTGATTCGCATTGTGCAAACTAATACGCGGAACTATGTTAATCACGAAGTCTCTCTTATGCTAATTGCTAAGTCAGAGCTATGTTAATCATGAAGTTAGTCTTATGATAATCACGAAGTGCGAATGAAACCATAGGCTATCTCCGTGTGATTCAGTCTCGTAAAAAGCAGGGGGCCGCTCATGATCTTGCGTGATATGAAGAAGAAGCTATTGCAATTGGCAACGAAGTTCCCCGTCGTTTCCGTCACGGGGCCACGCCAGAGCGGGAAGTCAACGCTCATCAAAAGCGCGTTCCCCACGTATACGTACCTATCGTTTGAAGACCCCTCGACGCGCGAGTTGTTCCAGGCCGACCCGACGAGCTTCCTCAAGCGCTATTCCCACAACGTGATTTTCGATGAGGCACAGCGCGCGCCCGAGTTGTTTTCGTATTTGCAGGGGATGGTCGATGGGCGCGACGAACCCGGCTCGTTCATCATCTCCGGTTCGCAGAACTTCCTGTTGTCGAAAAGCGTTTCGCAGTCACTTGCGGGGCGCGTTGGAATCTTGCGCCTGCTGCCGCTTTCTCATGGTGAAATCGTTCGCGGCGCACAGCGCTCGGAGAGCGCTTGGAGTTGGGCGTATCGTGGGGGCTATCCGCGCGTCATCGCATCGGATATCGATCCGCTCGATTTCTACCCCGCGTATGTCGAGACGTATCTGGAACGTGATGTCCGCCAGGAGCTCGGCGTGGCGAAGATCGAGGAATTCTCGCGCTTCATACAGCTTTGTGCGCTGAGATCCGGAGAGCTCCTCAATGTTTCGAGCCTGGCGAGCGATTGCGGCATCTCGCCCGCGACTGCCAATAATTGGATTTCGATTCTGTCATCGAGCTATGTGATTCACCTGCTTAGGCCCTATGCGACCAATCGGGGAAAAAGGCTCGTGAAAACGCCCAAGCTCTATTTTTACGACAGCGGGCTGCTGTGCAACCTTCTTGGAATAGAAGATGCCGATGAGCTTGCGATGCACCCCCAGAGAGGGGCCGTGTTCGAGACTGCGGTCGTGTCGGAACTCATGAAGGAGTATCTCAATCGCGGGAGGACGCCGCATCTTTCTTTCTGGCGCGATACCAATAAAAACGAAATCGACGTCATCGTCGAAAAGGGGCCCGTTCCCTTCGCCGCAATAGAGGTCAAATCTTCCGCGACGTTTCGTGCCAAATACTTCGATGTGATCGAGCGCATCGCTCCGCGCGAGCTTGGGCTCAAGGCGGACAGCTGCTCTGTGGTGTATGCAGGGGAAGACGAGCTATCGAGTCCCCGCGGCCGTCTTGTGCCGTATACGGACATCCCGAGCATCCTGGGCTTTGGGGGACAGAGCCATCTTGCAGCACCTCAATTTAGGGACAGTCCCTAAATTGAGGTGGCGACGGGCTTTCGACGGGGTTGGCACTCGCCCGTGTTTGACACCCCCTCTCGTGGGTAGAACATACGAATATGACTGTATGAGGTAATGGGAGCGCGGCCATGGCGTATATCGAGTTCAAAGACGTCACGAGGGTCTACGGATCCGATGGGTCAGAGGTGCACGCCCTCGATGGGGCGTCGTTCGAGGTCGAACGCGGCGAGCTCGCTGTGATTCTCGGCGCCTCTGGAGCCGGCAAGACCACGGCCCTCAACATCTTGGGCGGCATGGACGGCGCCACGAGCGGGCGCGTCGTCGTGGATGGGCGCGATGTGAGCTCGGCCTCCGAGGACGATCTCGTGGAATATCGCCGCGCCGACGTGGGCTTCGTGTTCCAGTTCTACAACCTGGTGCCAAATCTCACGGCGCTCGAGAACGTCGAGCTCGCCTCGCAGATTTGCCCCGATTCGCTGGATGCCGTCGAATGTCTGCGCAAGGTCGGCCTGGGGGAGCGCATGGCGAACTTCCCCGCCCAGCTCTCCGGCGGCGAGCAGCAGCGCGTATCCATCGCGCGTGCCATCGCCAAGAATCCCAAGCTCCTGTTGTGCGACGAGCCCACCGGCGCGCTCGACTACCAAACGGGTAAGCAGGTGCTTCAACTGTTGCAGGACACCTGCCGTCGCGACGGCATCACCGTGCTCATCATCACGCACAACTCCGCGCTTGCCCCCATGGCCGACCGCCTGATCCGCTTCAAGAGCGGGCGCGTGACGGACATGCAGGTCAACGAGCACCCTGTGCCCATCGCCGACATCGAGTGGTAGGCGGGCGCATCATGAGGGGGAAGAAGGCCTGCGTCCGGCCCAGCGCATTCGCGACCGATATCGAACGTACCATCACGGGCAACCTCAAGCGGTTCATCTCGCTGTTCGTGATCACCGCGCTCGGCGCCACCATGCTGGTGGGCCTCAAGGCGGCCTGCGACGACCTGCGCTTCACCGCCGATGATTACTACGACGCTCAGCGCCTGTTCGACATATCGGTCAAATCGACGCTCGGCCTGGACGAAGCCGACATCTCCGCGCTCAGCGAGGTGGATGGGGTCGAAGTCGCGGAGGGCGGTTACACCGAGTCCGCTTACACCCAGGTAGACGGCTTGAGCGAGAAGGTCGATCTCAAAGCGCTCTCCGCAGCCGGCCTCAACGAGCCCCGTGTGATAGAGGGCCGCCTTCCGCGCGACGTGCATGAGGTGGCCGTCACGCAGAAGTACCTGGATGCGAGCGGCAAGAAGATCGGCGACACCGTGACCTTCGAGAGCGCCGAGGATAAGCACGGCGGCACGGCCGAAGAGGGCTCCGATGCCGCCGGATCATCCGATACACCGGCGATTTTCGAGCGCGGCCGTTACACCATCACCGCATCCGTGTTCGATCCCATGGATGTGAACGCCGGCAGCAAGACCATGAGCTTCCGTAGCACCGGCGGTCCGCAGTACGCGTTCTTCCTCACGCCCGCCGCCGTGGTGGACCGCGATACGTTTACCGTCGCCTACCTTCGTGTTGCCGGCGCCTCCGAGCTCATGTCCTACTCGAATGAATACAAGGAGCTCATCGATGGTGTCAAGGGACGCGTCGAGCAGATTCGCGAGCGCCGCGAGGCGGAGCGCACGAGCGGCGTGAAGGACGATGCCCTCGCGCAGATCGACGAGCGCCGCAGCGAGGCCGACGAGGCGCTCGACGCGGCCGCCGACGAGCTTGCGAGCGCCCAAACCAAGATCGATGCCGCCCGCGCTCAGATCGCGAACGGCAAACTCGAGCTCGACGCCAAGCGTGCCGATGCCTCCCATCAGCTCGATGCCGCCCAGTCCAAGCTTGATGCCGGTTTGGCCCTCATCGCGCGCGAACAGGGCAAGCTCGACTCGGCCCGTTCGGAGCTCACCGACGCGCTCGCCGGCATCGCCAAGGCGGAGGCCGCGGTCGACGTGATCCAACCGCTGCTTGGCGATCGCTGGCCCGCCGATTTGTGGGCACGCCTGCAAAAGGGTGATGCAACGGCCGTCGATCCGTTCGTCTCCTCCGTGGTTCCGCTGGTGCGCGAGGCTCGCGGTGAGCTCGATCAGGCACGCACCCTTGTGGCCGAGATAAAAGAACTCGTTTCCGGGTTGCCCACCGCCTCCCCCGAGGACAAGGCTCAGATTGTGCGCATGCTCGAGCGTCTGGATGCGCTGACCGGTGGCAGGTACGCCGCCGCCATCGACGCCGTTCGCGCCATTGTGAGCCTGTATCCGGAGGATGCCGGCCAGATCCAACAGGCCGTTTCCAAACTCTCCTCGATCGAGAAGATGCTGGGCTTCACCACTTCGTCGCTCGATGCCATGCTCGCCGATGACGGTGCGCAGATTCGCGCCCTTGCCGAGGGCATGGCGCGCAAGAGCGAGGTGCAGGCGGGGCTTGAGCAGGTCGCGGCGGGCCAACGTCGCCTGGATGCGGAACGCTCCCGTGCCGAGCGCGGCCTAGGTCAGCTCGACGCCGCCCGTGAGCAGATGAAATCTCAGATTGCCGAGGCCGAGGCCCAGCTCATCGCCGGCGAGGGCGAGGCAGCCTCCGGCCAGTCCGAGCTCAACGCCGGCAAGGCGGAGCTCGAAGCCAACCGCGCCGATGTCAACGCGCGGTTTGCCCAGGCTCGGGCCGATGTCGACGGCATCGAGCGCGCGAAGTGGTACATCCAAGATCGCGGCGCGCTGCCGAGTTACGCGAGCATCGAAAGCGATGCGAGCTCGATCGAGTCCATCGCCACGGTGTTCCCGCTCATCTTCTTCACGGTCGCCGTGCTCATCAGCCTCACCACGGTCACGCGTATGGTCGAGGAGGACCGCGGCCTCATCGGCGTGTACAAGGCGCTGGGTTACGGCCGTGGCCGCATCTTGTCCAAGTACCTCATCTACGCGTTCGCCGCCTGCCTGGCGGGCGGTATCGCCGGTGACGCGCTCGGATTCATCGCCCTTCCCGCGGTGATCTTCACCATATTCAAGACCATGTACGCATTGCCCCCGTTCCAGCTGCACTTCAACATGTTCACGGCGGTGCTCGGCATCGCCCTGTTCGCGCTCGGTATCGTGGGTGCCACGTTCCTGGCCTGCCGTCACGTGCTCAAGGAGACACCTGCCTCACTCATGCGCCCCAAGGCCCCGCGTGCGGGCAAGCGCATCTTGCTGGAGCGCATCACCCCGGTGTGGCGCCGGCTGTCCTTCCTCAACAAGGTGAGTGCCCGCAACTTGTTCCGCTACAAGAAGCGCTTCTTCATGACGGTATTCGGCATCGCAGGCTGCACCGCCCTCATGATCTGCGGCCTGGGCATTCGCGATACCGTGATCTCGCTCAAACCGCGTCAGTACGGGCCTGCCGGTGTGGTTCGCTACGACCTGCTGGCCGTTACCACCGACGAGGATTTCGCACAAGGTGAGCGCGAGTTGCGCGAGACGGGCATGGTCGACACCATGCTCGAGGCGCGCGTCGACAGTGTGACCGCCGAATTCGGGGGCGCGAGGGAGAGCGTTCAGCTCGTCGTGGTTCCCGACAACGCCGATTTGTCCGCGTACATGAAGACCGAGGATGGCTCGAATACGACCTTCCTCGCCCCCGCGATGGGCGGAGAGGAGCTTTCGCTGCCAAGCGACGGCAACGGCGTCCTCGTGACCAAGAATGCCGAGCAGGTGCTCGGCTTCTCGCTCGGCGACGAGCTCCTCCTGCAAGACTCGACGCTCAGCCAGGGGTCGGTGCGCGTGGATGGCATTGCCGTGAGCTTCCTGGGCAACTTCGTGTTCATGACCGAGAGCGCTTATGCCGAGGCCTTCGGCGAGCCGTGCGTCCCGAATGCGCTGTTGGCCAATCTCACGGGCACAGATGAGCAGAAGATCGAGCTGGCCGATCGTCTGGCGGCGGGCGCCACGTTCGTGAACGTGAACAGCTCGACGAAGGTCGCCAATGACTTCTCGGAGAGCTTCAAGATCATCGATGTGGTGGTGTATGTCGTGACCGTGATGGCCGCGGCGCTGGCCTTCGCCGTGGTGTTCACGCTGTCCAACACGAACATCTCCGAGCGAGAGCGCGAGCTTGCCACGATCAAGGTGCTCGGCTTCAGGCGTGGCGAGGTGCATCGCTATATCAACAAGGAGACGATCGTCCTCACGCTTATCGGCATTGTGGCTGGTTGGCCGCTCGGCTACGTGATCACGAGATTCCTCACGTATGTGCTGCGCATGCCGTCGCTGTTCTTCGACACGATTGTGGAGCCGCAGACGTACCTGTTCGCCTCGGTGATGTCGTTCGTCTTTACACTGACCATCAACCGGATGACCAACCGCAGTCTCGATCGCATCGACATGGTGGGTGCCCTTAAGAGCGCGGAGTAGGGCAAAGGCCGTCCGTCTGAGATAGACGCCGCGGTACAATGGCGGGGACGAGAGGGGCCCGCATGATCACGACCATATATCACTCGCCGCTGGGCGACATTTCGCTTGCCGCCACTGCGCGCGGGTTGGCCGGTCTGTGGTTTCGGGGGGTCGACTGTGCTCCCTCGATGTGCGCCGATTCCGCTCGCTTCGACATGAATGGCGGCGGCCTCATCGATCCCGATTCCGCTGCCACGGTCGAGGAGATCGAAGGTTACGATGCGCTCTCGGGCGCCCGTCCCATGTGCGCGTCGAGTCCGGCGCACGGCTCCGCGATCGCCGTGTTGGAACGCTCCTGGGCGTGGCTCAACGCCTATTTCGCCGGGCAGGCTCCACGATGGGTTCCCCCGATGGATTTCGGCGGAGACGACTTCGAGCATGCGGTATGCGTGGCGCTGCTCGGGGTGTCGTATGGTGAGGTCGTCACGGTCGATGAGGTTGCGGCGAGCGTGGCGTCTCGAATCGGGGGTGCGCCCGATGTGTGCGCCGTCTGTGACGCCGCGTTGCGCTGCCCGGTTCGGGTCATCGTTCCTATTCATCGCGTCGAAGGCCTTTTGACGCCCGACGACCCCCGTGAGCGCGTTAGCGTCGCGCTGCGCACCCTGGAAGCCACCTGCTGATCGGGCACCCCTTGGTTTTGCTGTGAAGTTCCTCACACGCGTCGGGCGATTCATGGTACAAAAGAGGTCCAGACAATTGATTCAACGAACCGAACGGGTTCCCAGCTCAAGCTGCTATGAGGTGGGGGCCCTATTTTTATGGAGGTGGGTGCATGGGAGATATGCGATCTGGTGCCGCGTCTGCGGGATCTTCGAATAAGTGGGCGATTCTGCTCACCGTTCTCATCATGACGTTCATGGCGACGCTCGATTCGAGCATCGTCAACGTGGCGTTGCCGGTCATGCAAAAGGCGTTGGGGGCGGGACTCGACCAAATCCAGTGGATCTCGTCGGTGTACCTGCTGACCATGTGCGCCTTTTTGCTTGTGTTCGGCAGGTTGGGCGACCTGTATGGGAAGGTCCGATATTTCGAGATCGGCGTGGTGATTTTTTCCATCGGCTCCCTTATGTGCGGCATGTCGACCTCGCTGCCGGCGCTCGTGGCGTCTCGCGCGGTTCAGGGCATCGGCGGCGCATCGGCCATGGCGAACAATATGGGCATCATCACCGAAGCCTTTCCCGCCCGTGAGCGCGGCCGCGCGCTCGGCCTACTGGCGAGCTTCGTGGCGCTCGGCATGATGTGCGGTCCGGTGTTGGGCGGTTTCATCGTGTCGATGTTCCCTTGGGAGGGCATTTTTCTCATCAACGTGCCGGTCGGCATCCTGTCCCTCGTCATAGGGCACTTCACCTTGCCGCGCTCGACGCCCGAATGCGCGGGACAGTCCATGGACGTCAAGGGCGCAGTGTTGCTCGTTCCCGGCATGTTGCTCACGTTCCTGTCCGTCACTATGATGCAGGGCAACGCGAGCCCCGCTGCCGCGCTCGCGCTCGTTGCGGGCGCGCTCATGCTCGTGTTCTTCGGGCTGCACGAGCGCCGCGTCGAGCATCCACTGGTCAACTTGGCGATCTTTTCCGACCGTCATTTCGCGGTGAACGTCGTCTGTCTGTTCATCAGCTTCGTCGCCATCGGTGTTTATGAACTCATGACGCCCTTTTACCTGCAGGATGCCCGTGGCTTCGACCCCGGTGCATCCGGCCTGATCTTCTGCATCATTCCCCTGGTGAACGCGGTTGCGGGACCCATATCCGGTGCCGTGTCCGACCGCATCGGATGCAACCTGCTCACGGTTCTCGGCCTGGGTGCGTTCAGCGTGGGCCTGTACCTCACCGGCACGCTCGGGATGACGGCAACGCTGCCGCAGATCCTGTTCTATCTGGGTTTGGCCTCGTTCGGCACGTCGATCTTCCAGTCTCCGAACAACTCGCTGATCATGGGCTCCGTCTCCACCGAGATGCTCGGATTTGCGGGCAGTGTGAGCGCGCTCGCCCGGTACCTGGGCATGGCGGTGGGTATTTCGGGCTCCACTTCGATCCTCTATGGCCAGATGAGCGTCGCGGCCGGCCGCCATGTGACGGCTTTCGTCGAGGGGAGGCCCGACATCTTCCTGTACGGGTACCATATCGTCTACGTCGTCACCGCCGCGCTCGTGCTCGTGGGCTTCGCTCTGGCGATGGGCCGCATGGTCGCGCGTAGGCGTTCTCAGCGATAGGGCGTCTTTTGTCGCATGCGTCTCTTGATGGGTCCCGATGTGCTCGGGACCTATTGCCGTTTGGCGGATATGTCTCATTTTCATCATCGGAGTATGCGAAACTGGTACTCTACGTAATACATTGTTCGTCATTCGCATCACGGGAGGTTCGTCGCACGCATGCTGCTGGAACGCATTTCATCGCCGCAGGACGTGAAGGACCTCGATGCCGCCGACCTGCCGCTTCTTTGTTCTGAGATTCGCCAGGCCATCCTTTCGAGCTCGGCTTCGGTAGGGGGTCACATCGGTTCGAACCTCGGCGTCGTGGAGCTTACCGTCGCCTTGCACCGCGTGTTCGATTCGCCGACGGACAAGCTCATCTTCGACGTTTCCCATCAGACGTACGCGCACAAGATGCTCACGGGTCGCGCCGCGAACTACCTCGACGCTGAGCGTTTCGGCGGTCTGTCCGGTTTCACCAGCCCGACCGAGTCCGAGCACGACCTGTTCTCCGTCGGCCATACCTCCACTTCCGTGAGCCTCGCTTGCGGCATGGCCAAGGCGCGCGACCTCATGGGCGCCGATTACAACGTCGTCGCCGTCATCGGCGATGGCTCCATTTCCGGTGGTCTTGCGTTCGAGGGGTTTGACAACCTTGCCGAGCTCGGCACCGGCGTGATCGTCATCGTGAACGACAACGGCTGGTCCATCGCCGAGAATCACGGTGGCATCTACCGCAACCTCGCCGAGTTGCGCGAGAGCGAAGGTGCCGCTCCCAACAACTTCTTCCGCTCCTTGGGGCTCGACTATCGTTTCCTCGCCAACGGCAACGACGAGGCGGCCGTCGAGCGCGCCTTGCTCGAGCTGCGCGATATCGACCATCCGGTCGTCCTGCACGTGTGCACCGTCAAAGGCTCCGGCTACGAGCCCGCAGAGGACGACGCCGAGGGTTGGCACCACGTGGGCCCCTTTGACATCGAGTCCGGCACGTATGAGGCGCTCCGCCGTAGCCGTTGCGAGAAGAGCGAGACCTACGCGGATATCACCGGCCGCTACCTGCTCATGCGTATGGCCGCCGATGAGCGCGTGGTGGGCATTTCCGCCGCCACGCCCTACATCATGGGCTTCACCAAGCCCCGCCGCGATGCCGCGGGTTCCCAGTTCGTGGATGTGGGCATTGCCGAGGAGCATGCCGTGACCTACGCCGCGGGCCTTGCGCGCGCAGGCGCCAAGCCGGTGCTCGGCCTGTACGGCGTGTTCATGCAGCGCGCGTATGACCAGCTCTGGCACGATCTGTGCCTGAACAACCTGCCGGCCGTCATCCTCGACTTCGGCTCCTCCGTGTATGGGACGAGCGATGCGACCCATCTGAGCTTCTTCGACCTCGCCCTGCAGGGGGCTCTGCCCAACTTGCGCTGCCTGGCGCCCACGTGTCGCGAGGAGTATCTCGCCATGCTGGATTGGGCTATCGACCAAGATTCTCGTCCTGTGGTCATTCGCGTTCCCGGCAATGGCGTCGTTTCCAATCCCGACTTCGCGCTCGACCCTAAGGCCCCGGCCGATTTTACCCTCCCGCGCTATGACGTGGTACACGAGGGTTCCGATGTTGCGATTCTCGCGTTGGGCAGCTTCTTCAGCCTGGGTGAGAGCCTGTGCGACGCGCTTTCCGCTCCTGCGGACGGCGGGCCTGCGCTCGATGCGACCCTGGTGAACCCGCGCTTCGCCACCGAACTCGATGAGGCGACCCTCGACGATCTCGCCCGTTCCCACCGTGTGATCGTGACGCTCGAGGACGGTGTGCTCGAGGGTGGTTGGGGCGAGAAGGTCGCTCGCTACCTGGGCCCGACCAGCGTACGGGTGCTGTGCTACGGCGTGCGCAAGGGCTTCCCGGATCGTTTCGACGCCGACGAGCTCCTTGCCGAGAACGGCATGACCCTCGAGGCGATCACCGCCGATATCCGCGTCGCCCTTTCCTGACGTCGCATCGGGAGTGAGACGTTCCCAATCCCATCTAACCCATCGATGATGCCCGCGCTCCATAACGCGGGCGTCATCGCGTAAAAGCTGTGGTTGCCGCGCAAGTGATACAAGTGCCGCGGTTGGGGCATAAGAACGCGTAAGTCCACGAGTGCGTTGGACTGACTGAGCAAACACTGCGGTATAATAAAGTATTATCGCATACAGGGGAAAGGAACCCTCATGAGCAAGACCATGCGTGAGTTCACGCTCGACCGTCGCCAGGTACTGGGCGCCGCAGTTGCCGGCGCGGCTACGTTGGGCCTGGCAGCATGCGGCGAGCAGCCGGCCGCCCCGGCGCCCGCCGGGTCCTCCACGGGAGATGTCGCTGAGGATCAGGAGCCCGCGCTTCTCGACGCCGTCGCCTATGACAAGCTGATCGCCTCCGGTGCCGTCGCCGATGACGCGACCATCGCCTCCAGCGAGTGGGCCCAAAAGATCAAGGACGCCGGGACGATGCGCCTCGGTGTCGTCCAGACCTCCATGCTCTTCAGCCTGCTGAATGAGAAGGACGGCAAGCTGCGCGGTTTCGATGCCGGTCTTTCCCAGCTGCTCGTCCGTTACATCCTGGGCGACGAATCCAAGTTCGAGGCCACGCAGGTCACGTCCGACACGCGCGAGTCCGTCCTGCAAAATGACCAGGTCGACGCGGTGTTCGCCACGTATTCCATCACCGAGGACCGCAAGAAGCTCATCTCCTTCGCCGGTCCCTACTATGGCACGCAGCAGTCCATTCTCGTGCTCGCCGACAATGACGATATCGCCAGCGTCGACGATCTCGCGGGTAAGAACGTGGCCGCTCAGTCCGGTTCCACCGGCCCGAGCATCATGGAGGAGGTCTGCCCAGACGCCAAGCTTCAGGAGTTCAAGACCGACGAGGAGGCACGTAGCGCCCTCGCCCAGGGTCGCGTGGACGCCTATGTCATCGATCGCAACATGCTCTTCTCCGACATGATGAAGCAGCCTGGTAAATACAAGATGGCTGGCGAGCCTTTTGGCCCCGAGGACCTGTACGGCATCGGCCTCCCGCTCGACTCCGATGGCGTCGCGTTCGTGAACGCCTTCCTGACCAAGGTCGAGGAGGACGGTACCTGGGAGGAGCTGTGGAAGCTCTGCATCGGCGATCGTGCCGAGATCGACGAGGTCCCGCAGCCTCCGGCGATCGGCGCGTAGGCTCGCGAGATGTGCGTGGCGTCGCTCGCACCGATGGAGGGCGACGCCGATTACGAGGATGTGCGGAGGCGCCCGCGCCTGCCTGCACGCGATGCGTGACGGGTGGGTCGGCGCCTCCGCGGCGTTGTAGCTGACAGGGTCAAACGTGGGGAAGGGGTGTTCATGGGACTGTCGGAGCTGATGGCGACCTATGGGCGCAATTATTGGGAGGCGCTGTTGTCCACCTGGGGGATGACGGCATTTTGCTTTGCGCTCGTGATGGCGCTCGCCGTCGTCGTGACCGTGATGCGCGTGTCCCCGTTCAAGCCGCTGCGCCTGCTGGGCGATGGCTACGTCCAGGTGTTCCGCAATATCCCGGGCGTTGCGCTGCTGATCATCATCGTATATGCGTTGCCCAGCTTGAAGTTGGTGCTGCCGTACCGCACGTGCGTGATCCTCACGGTGGTGCTCGTGGCCTCCGCCTTTGGCTCCGAGAACTTCATGACCGGCATCAACACCATCGGCGTGGGCCAGATCGAGGCCGCGCGATCGCTGGGTCTTTCATTTGGGCAGATGCTCCGTCGGATCGTGATCCCCCAGGCCCTGCGCACCACGGTGCTGCCCATGACGAACCTGCTCATCGCCGTGCTGCTCACCACCTCGATCGGTTCGCAGGTCCCGCTCGATCCCCTTGAGCTCACCGGCGTGGTCTCCTATATCAACACGCGTGCGACTGGCGGCATCTTGGCCTTTGCCGTTTCGGCTGCCGGCTACGCGCTCACCGCGGTGGTCATCGCGTTCGTGGGCAATCGAATCGACCGGAAGGTGAGGATCGTCCGATGAGCACCATGACTTCAACCTCCCGTCCCGTGAGTATCCGCGATGCACTGTACGAGGCCCCCGGCCCCAAGACTCTCGCGAAGATCCGCGTGGGAACGGCCCTCACGGCCGTGTTGGTCGCCCTACTTTTGGGATTTGTGGTGTATCAATTTTGGGCGACCGGCCAGCTCAGCCCGAGGTACTGGATGTTCTTCACGCAGTTGAGCACGTGGCGCTACCTGCTCGCGGGCTTGCGCGGTACCCTCACGGTGGCGCTTACCGCCGGCGGCATCGCGTTGGTTTTGGGTCTTGCCCTCATGCTCGGGCGCACGAGCGGCATTCGTGTGCTCGAGGCGGCCTGCCGTGTCGTGACCGATTTCTTCCGCGGCGTGCCGAGCCTGCTGTTGATTTACTTCTTCTTCCTGGTGGTGCCCCAGTACGGCATCAGGATGTCGTCGTTTTGGATGCTTGCCTTGCCGGTCGCGCTCGCGGCTTCGGGCGTGCTCGCCGAGGTGTTTCGCGCGGGTGTGAATGCCGTTCCCCGCGGTCAGACCGAGGCGGCGCTGGCGCTCGGCATGAGCCCGTTTCGCGTGAAGCTCAAGATCGTGCTGCCCCAGGCGATCAGGTACGTGATCCCCTCGCTCATCTCCCAGCTCGTGGTCGTGGTGAAGGACACCACGGTCGCATATGTGGTGAGCTATCCCGACATGCTGCAGAACGCCCGTGTGCTGATCACCAACTATGATGCCCTGGTGAGTACCTATCTGGTTGTGGCGGTGATTTACATCCTGTTGAACTACGCCATCAATCAATTGTCGGTGTACGTGGCGCGCCGCAGCGGCACCCGCGTGGTGAGCCGCTACAGCACCAATCCCGCCTAACCCCCGAGCGTCCATTGCGGACGCATCGTTGATCAAGTCCTCGTGAGAACGGATTCGATATGTCCAATCAGTCAGAGAGTTCCATGGCTCCCATCATCGAGCTTCGCCATGTGGACAAGCATTTCGGTGACCTGCATGTGCTCAAGGACGTGAGCCTTTCTGTGGGCAAGGGCGAGGTCGTCGTGGTGATCGGCCCCTCGGGCTCGGGCAAATCGACGCTGTGCCGCGCCATCAACCGTTTGGAGACCATCGATTCGGGCGAGATCCTCATCGAGGGCAAGCCCCTTCCCCAGGAGGGCCGCGAGCTCGCCGCCATGCGCGCGGAGCTCGGCATGGTGTTCCAGAGCTTCAACCTGTTCGCCCATATGAGCATCTTGCAAAACGTCACGCTCGGCCCCGTCGAGGTGCTCGGCCTGTCCAAGGCGGAAGCCGAGCAGCGGGCTATGGGGCTGCTCGATCGCGTGGGCGTGGCGTCTCAGGCGAATAAGGTGCCGGCTCAGCTGTCCGGCGGTCAGCAGCAGCGCGTCGCCATTGCCCGCTCGTTGGCCATGCACCCCAAGGCCATGCTCTTCGACGAGCCCACCTCCGCGCTCGACCCCGAGATGATCAACGAGGTGCTCGATGTCATGGTCGATCTCGCCCGTCAGGGCATGACCATGATCGTGGTGACGCATGAGATGAACTTCGCCCGTCGCGTGGCCGACCGCGTCGTGTTCATGGCCGACGGTGCGATTGTGGAGGAGGGGGCGCCCGACGCCTTTTTCGATCATCCGCAATCCCAGCGCGCCCGTGACTTCCTCGACTCCATCAAGGGACATTAGACCTATGACCGCAGCAGATGACAGACCGATAATTCTCATTGCACCGCGTCTGGAGCAGCCCAAGCCGTGCTTGCAGATGCCGGAGCGCCTGGCCCCCGAGGAGACGGGGTCCACGGTGTTTCTCAACGCGATTCTCGCCGCGGGCGGCTTGCCGCTCATCATGGCGCTCACCGAGGACGAGGATGTCATCGCGCGTTATGTTGAGATGGCCGATGGCGTGGCGATTCCCGGCGGGCAGGATGTGGACCCCGCCTTGTGGGGTGAGGAGGAGCCGTATGACGAGCGCCTGCTCTGCCACGAGCGCGACTCCTTCGAGCTCAAGCTCATCCGCGCGGCGCTGAAGGCACACAAGCCCCTGTTCGCGACGTGTCGCGGTATGCAAATCCTGAACGTGGCGCTTGGCGGCACTTTGTGCATGGACGTGCCGAGCCTGCCTGTGCCGGAGGGCAAGGTCCATTGGCGCCATCTCCCGATCCTGAACGATCCCGCGCATCCGATCGCGGTCGAGGACGGCTCGCTGCTCGCCCGTGTCCTCGATTGGCCGGGCGAGGTGCAGGTCAACTCGAGCCATCATTGTTGCGTCGATAGGCTCGGCGACGGCGTGCGCCTCGTGGCCGTGGCAACCGACGGCGTTCCCGAGGCCATCGAGGTGGAGGACGAGCGCTTCTGCATGGGTGTGCAATGGCATCCCGAGTACACCTGGGAGTCCATACCCACCGACTTCAAGCTCTGGTGCGCTTTTGTGCGGGCGGCGCGTGACGAGCGGTGAGTTGGGTCGCTGCTGGCGGAAAGATGCGATTGAGGGCATCCGTTCGACGCGCCAAGAAAGTTGGATGAGCTTTTTCGTATCAAAATCGGAGCAAGGCGAGTAGGGCGTCTTCGATCTGCTTTAAAAGCGCAGGTCGCGAACGGCCGGCCGGCATCTCTACTCGCTAAAGGACAAACTGAGTACGAAAAAGCTCAACTTGGTCGTGGTCGTGGGATGCACCTCGAACGCCTTCGTCCGCTTGATCGAGTTTCTAGGGCTCGATAATTGCCTCGCGATGATCATATGTAATGAGCTCTGCGACCGCGATGGTCGCGCCCAGGTGCTGCTCAACGAGCTGCGCGAGCTCTTCGGTGGCGGCGCGGCAGTCCTCGATGCGCTCGGGATCGACGCATTCGACGATGAGGAAGGCATTGCCCGTGTTATCGGTGAGGGCGGTTCGCACGCCGTCTCGCCAGTTCCAGCAACGGCACACGGCACCCGCGTCATCTACATAGGCGAGCTCTCCGGGCAGCGTGGGGTCGTTCTCGGCACCCTCGCCAAGCGGCGTGAATGCGTCGCCGCCCTCGGTGATGCGAAGGCGCAGGTCCCCCTCAAAGGCATCGAGGTCCTCTCCGCCCAGCGGCAGGGCGTATTTGAGGGAGATCGCGTTGTAGAGGTCCACCGAGGGTGAGATGCTGCCAACGGGGTTGCCCTTGAGGACGCGCTTGAGCAGGTTCTCGATGGAGCAACGCGCACCGCGCTTGGTCTTGAATTGCTGATAGGCCTGGCGCCAAGCGCGAACGGGCGCATTCTCGGAGAGGGTGGACGATTCCAAGTGCTTCTCGGCGAGTGCATTGGCGCGGCTGAGAAGCTGCTCGATCGCCTGCGCGTCTTCGGGTGATATCTCGTTCGCCGGCTTCATGCCGCGCGCGACGATAACGCCGAGCGATGCGCCCGGGAAGAGCTGCCAAAACGAATCCTCGGTCACGAACTTCTTCATGTGGTTCCTCCTTTGAATTGGCGATTGCCCGGGAAATTGTGTGCAATTGCCCGTTTGCGAAAAGGCGCCCACCCACCGGCCACCTTCAAAGTCCTACGGTGCCGGCACGTGAGCGCCTCAGCGCCGCCCCCATCCGGAGAAGGGGGCGTTTATGTATCAGGGGTCATTGTACGCTAAGAGGCTGCGACTGAAAACTCGACACGGTCGATCTCGGGGACGTCGATGCGGATGAGATCCTCGGCGACCTTGCGAGCCTCCTCGTCGAGGGCGACATTCGTCGAGACGTGCGCCACAAGCTCCGCGCGCCCCTGCGTGTCACCCGCTTCGACGGCAGTCTCGTTGCCCACGGTGTACTCCTCAAAACCGGGGCAGACAACGGCAAGTTCTTGTGCTGTTTCGGTTGCGCCGAACGCCGCCGGTGCCGGGGCGTCCGCTTCGCGAATCAGATTTGCAGTGAGCAACAGGCAGGGGATGGCGAACAGCCCCGTGCCGAGCAAGATGCGCCAGCGCAGTGAATGGGAGAGCGCCTGTATGCTCTCCTCCTCGGCCGCGGTGATCACGCCGTCGTCGTTGAGGTCCCGCTTGAGCGGCACGCGCAGAAGCAGCAGCACGACCTGTGCGGAGAGCGCGATGAATACGACGTTGATGCCGAATTCGTACAGCGCGGAGAGGAAAAGCCCGCCGTCGACGGCTGCCAGGCCAAAGCCCGCGGCGCATAGTGGCGGCATGAGCGAGGTTGCCACCGCCACGCCGGAGATGAGGGTGGCCGGTTCCTGGTCGCGTGAATTGCCCAGCCCGCCGGCGAAGCCGCCCACGAGCGCGAGCAGCAGGTC
Organism: Collinsella intestinalis DSM 13280; assembly: GCF_000156175.1. Lineage (GTDB taxonomy): Bacteria > Actinomycetota > Coriobacteriia > Coriobacteriales > Coriobacteriaceae > Collinsella > Collinsella intestinalis. The sequence goes on along the minus strand of NZ_GG692711.1, from coordinate 62,126 downwards.
CCATGCGGTGGGATTGGAATTGTCGGTCAGCGCTTGGGTCATGCCGGCGACGGGGGAGAAGTGGAAGTAGAGCGTTGAGGTGACGAGGCAGAAGGCCATTTGCAGGGCAAGCCCGCCCACCGCGTCGCGGATGAGCGCCCGATCGACCGTCGCCATGCCGTAGGCGATGGCGAGGACGGATCCCATGATGGGACAGATGAGCATGGCTCCGACGATGGCGATGTCCGAATCGGTGTCCAAGCCGACGCAGGCGATGACCATGGCGATCACGAGAATGCACAGGTGGGTTCCGTTGAGACGCGCCCCGTTGACGAAGCGCTTCCTGATCACGTGGTAGGGTGCGCGGCCTTCTCGGATGTTGAATGCGCGCCGGAGGAATCGATGAAAGTCATGGCCCCAGCGTTCGAGCGTGCCGCGTTGGCCGTGCCGGCGCCTGTGCCGGTTGATGTACTTTCTCAGATTCTCGTTGTGTTCTGCCAAGATGATCCGTCCCATGTTTGTACCGAGGACCTCGAATGTCCCTGCCACCTCGGCATTCTTGTCCCAAGCGGTCATCGTGTCAACGTATGGGACGTGGGATTTTGCGGCGATAGTGCTCGCATTTGATTCCCCTACGTCCGGAATGAGGATGTGCCTGTGCTAGCATGATTTTAAATTGGCCAAGGTGATGGTGCGGAGACGCACGGCCGTGCGCTATCAGGGCGTACTGCCAGGAGAATCGGGGTGCAAATCCCCAGCTATACCAGTAACCGTGATGCAAATCGTGGCAATAGGGAATCGCAGATCGGACGAATCCCGCCGCGATGGATTGCCGAGTCGGATCGCCTCTCATCTACGCGCCCAACGGCGCGCGGCCCTGGATAGGAAGGGTCCGATATGATCGGAAATCCCGAATCGCGCGGGTGGTCGCAGATTGCGTGGCGGCCCGTCGCTCGCAAAGGTCTTACCATTCTATTGATCAACGCGCTGCTGGTCGGGCAGGTGCCGGCGCCTCTATGGGCGCAGGAGGCGCTTGCGGGGGATGTGACGGCTGAAGCTTCCGACGAGTCAGTTCCGTCCGCGGAGGTTGCGCCCGATGTCGTGGTGGAACGAGTCTCGTCCGATGCGACCGAGCCCGCGACTGCCGTCGAGGAATCAAAGACGATCGAGTTGAGCCGCGTCGAAATGCACCGCGCCGGCAAGAAGATCAGCGCGGATGTGGATGCCCTACTCACTCCGGGAGACGCGATCGAGGCGGTTACCATCACGGGCGGCAGCTCTGCTGACAGCGCATCGAATGGCACGCCTGTTACCGAGGGCGTGAGCTATACGTGGTCCCTGCTTGAAAATGAAGGTGACACCAGCGGCCGAGGGCTTGGTGCGGACTCAGTCGCTCATATTCCTGCGGGCGTAGAGGCGCTTGGCATGTATTTGCGCGTCGATGCTACAAGTGGTGCGGGGTCCGTTTCTTACGTGAAGGGCCCCATCGCTCGAGCGGGTTCGCTGCGTTTGGCGAACATCTCGATTGCGGCCAAGGATGGCGGAACCGTCGACGACCGGGCGACACTGGTTGCAAGGCCTGTGCTCACGGCGGGAAAGGTTCCGCCGGAGGGGAGTGTGACCTACCAGTGGTGGATCGATCGCACCGCCACGGGTTCGTATGAGAAGATTGCCGGCGCCACAAAGCAGGAGTTGAAGCTCGATTCGTCCATGGTCGGAGCGAAGATCCGAGTTACGGCGACGGCCGGTGGCTACAACGAGGTCAAGGCGACTGCCGGCCCTGTGCTTGGCTCCCAGTCCGCTCAGGCGGCCATCGCCGCCCTCGATCGCGCTTCTTTCATGCCGAGCCCCGCGTATGGAACGAGCGATAACGTGCGCAAGCTCGTGGAAGATAAGCTCCATGAGCTTGGGTTCACCCATGCGACTGCGCGTGTAGTGTCAGCTGAGGCCGGTAAGGGCGATGCGACGGTCAGTGCCGCCGAGGGCGAGGGCAACGGAGACGTCACCTTTTATTTCGAGGATCTGGCAAAGGTCGACAAGCCCGCTGGCTCTGCGAGTGTCAAGGTCGTTTTCGAGATCGCTGCGGGCGGTACCACGGCGACATGGACGCGATATATCATCATCCGTTGGGATATGGCGCGCGTGCGCAAAAGCCTCGAGGAGTTTGCCGGGCATAAGCTCAAGGCTTCGGACCTCCTGGTTTTTGAGGGCGGCGAGGCACATGACGATTCGAATACGGTCGAGGCGCGCAAGGATTTGGACCTCGATCCGATTCTGCCCGACTGGGTGGAGCTCAGCTGGCAGACGAGCGACAGCGGCGTGGTCGACGCCCAGGGCAAGCTTGCGCGCAAGCAGTCCGAGGATGTCGAGGCCGAGCTGACGGCGACGCTTCGTTTCACCGGCGCCACAGACGGAGAGCAATCGCCTGCAGTCAACAAGACGTTCAAAGTCATCGTCAAGTCGATTGCCACTGATCCGACGGTTGAGGACCGTCTCGATGCCGCGCTTGGCAAAGTGCAGCTCAAGGATTTCGGCTCGAAGGAGCGAATCGACCCGGCGGCCGTGACGGGCGATATCCAGCTTCCCATCAAGAGGGATCTCGGTATTACCGCGCGGAAGTACCGTCTCCAGTACGAGGTGGAATCCGGCGGGGATGGCGCGTGCACGGTTGATGGGAGCCGTTTGCGTGTGACGCGACCGGCGCCCGGCTACCCCGATGCGCACGACACCCTCGTGGTGACGGTGAGGAGCGGAAATGTCGCTCGCACCCGGTCGATCGACCTGACCGTGAAGGCCTCGGACACTGCCGATATCGATCGCGAGCTCGCTCTTATGCAGCAGGTGAAGGACGGCTATGCTCAGGCGCTGTTGGGCGACAACGCCCGCCCGGGCGCGGTTTCCAAGGACCTTCGCTACTTCATGCAAGCCCGTCTGGACGAATCTGGCAATCTCGTGTGGGCGCGAACCCGTGCCGAGGTCTCTGGCACCGGCATCGTGCCCGATTCCATCGACCTTTCTCATCCGAGTGAGCAGTGGGACAAGTTCAAGTCGAGCGCTCCTTCGGTGATCGAGTCCGAGACGCTGCACATGTTGAAGGCGCCGACGTACAACACGCGCGTGACCATCACGAGTTGCCTGAAGAGTGAGAAGTACGGCGACTATTACGAGCGCCTCAAAGATGATCCGTCAATCAACCCCGTCGTCCTCGAGAAGTATCGTGCGCTGAGCCGTCAGGAAGTCTCTGCGACCTTCGTTGTGCGCGGCACGACGGGTGAGGACGATCCAAATGCCGGCAAGGCACTCGCCGTTTCCGCGCGTGTGGTGGGCGTGGCCCCCGAGACCGACGAGGGCGTGCGGCGTGAAACGTGGATTCCTCTGACCGAGCTGACAGTCGAGCCTGATGAGGCCGCAACGGCATGGGATCTCTTTGCCAGGATTCTGACCCAGTCGGGTTACACCTACAGCCTCGAAGGAGGCGTGCCGTTCTCCATCACGACCCCCGGCGGTGAGCGCACGCTCGCGATGTCGTCTTCTGCGCCGTGGCGCTTCTGGAAGTTCGTCGTCAACGGCGAGGACGCCAAGGTGTATCCGGATGCGTACCAGGTCGCCGATGGTGATGTGATTGAGCTTGTGTACGAGGATGACTCGGGCGCCGTGCTTCCCGAGCAGGACATCGCGATCGATCCGGCCGCCCCACGTCCTGATTGGGAAAGCTCCTGGCCGAGCTTCACTACTTCGAACAAGCCGACGTCGTCTCTGACGCCCGTCGAGGCGGCGGAGGAGAAGTGGGTCGTCAGCGTGGGGGAGGGCGGTTCACAGGCCCCCGGTATCTCCGACCCCATCCTTGCGGGTGATTACCTCTACATCGCGTCGAATGACAAGCTGCTTATGAAAGACCCCGCCACGGGCGAGACGGTGCGCGAGGCACAGTTGCTCGTGCCGATCGATTCGACATCTCGCATGGTGTACGCGGAGGGCCTGATTGTCGTTCCTCTGGGCGGCGGTCGTCTGCAGGCGTTGACTGCCGATACGCTCACCACCGTTTGGGTGACCCAGCCGGTGACGTCCGCGTCGGGCGATTCGAGGCCCCAGCAGTCCCTCGGCACGCTGACGGTGCGCGATGGCTACGTGTACACGGGCACCACGGATGGCAGCTATGACGGTTCGGGTTCGGGCTACCTGATGTGCGTGAACCTGCAGACCGGCGCCGTGCGCTGGCAGCATGAGGCCAAGGGCGGTTATTACTGGGCCGGAGCCTGTGCGTTTGGCGATTACCTGGTGGTCGGCGATGATGCGGGTTTGGTCTACGCCTTCGATCCCGCTACGGGCGAGACGGTGGGTACCCCGTTCAACGCGGGCGCTCAGGTCCGCTCCACCGTCGTCACAGACGGCTCGTACCTGTACGTTGCGGACTACAAGGGAACGCTGCACAAGCTCTCGATGTCCGCCGATGGGTCGATCTGCGAGGTGGCAAGCGTCACGTTCGGCAAGTACAATACGTCGACACCCGCCATCGTGGACGGCAAGATCGTGCTCTGCGGGCAATCTGCCACTCAGGGTCCGAGTAAATATATGAAGTACGCCGCGGTGTTCGTGATCGACACGGAGACTATGCGGGTTGAGCGCGAGATGTGCAAGCTCACCAACGGCGGTGCGCTGCCCACGATGTACTCGCAATCCTCCCCGCTCGTGTCCGTCCAGGACGACGGGGCGTACGTCTACTTCACGGTGAATTGGAAACCGAGCTCCCTGTATCGCTATCGTATCGGCGATGAGGCGGTCGACGAGCTGTACACGCCCAGCGACGCAAACCAGGAATACTGTTTGAACTCCGTTATCGCCGGTCCAGATGGTTCGCTGTACTACAAGAATGACTCGGGTAAGCTCTTCGCTCTTAAGGGCGCGCCCTCATGGACGGTCACCATTGAGCCGAATAACGGCGCGCGACGCACCAAGGTGTATGTAAAACGCGGTGCGAAGCTTCCCGCTCCGGTCGAGCCTGTGCGCGAAGGTTATACATTCGAAGGTTGGTTCGTCGACGAGCAGCTCACGCGTCCATGGGATGCCAATGCAGCCATCGCGGGGGATACGACTCTGTATGCCAAGTGGAGCAAGGTGGAGCAGCCGGGTGGCGGTTCCGATGGGGATGGCGTCACGACTGCGCCCGGCGGAGATGACGGAACGGCCCCCGAGGTCATCCCGCCGTCTGACCAGGGCGAGTCGGCCGGACAGCAAGCAGGCGGCTCTCAGGAGCGGCCGACGACCGGACCTCAGCACGCGGCGCCCCAGGCGGGCGGTACGACAAAACCGGCTGAGGGGCCCAGCAAGACCGCCGCGGCCAAGTCCGTGAATGTGCACGGAAAGAGCACCGAGGGCGAAGGAACATCCGAGCAAGCAGGGAGCGAGCAGCCCGAAGGCGACGCAGAGTCTGCAGGTATAGCTGCGGGCGCCGCACGTGCCTCCTCGGTCATGGAACGGGCCATGGCGACCGCCGGGGTTGTCGGCGTTGTCGGTGTGGCAGCAGCAGGCGGTTGGCTTGCGGTGAGCGCATTCCGTCGTCGTCGATAGAAAGGCAGCCATATGGCAGATGTAGATAAGAAGATACGCGAGACGATTGATGAGCGGGTGTACCCCGGTGCCCCCTCTCAAGGAGCAAACGGCGGTGCCGAGACATCTGACGGAGCACCCGGGGCATCCCGGTCTCAGGTCCTCGCACGAGCGGTGCTTGCGGTTTCTCTGGTACTGGTGATCGGCTCCGGGGCATACTTCGCGCTCCGTCCGAGTCCCGCGCCTGAGGTTCAGCAAGCCGGATCGGCGGTCGTTGCGGCTGATGTGGATGATGCGGATGATGCGCGTGCGGACGACGAAATGGGGTCTTCCGACGCCGACCCCGACCGGGGCGACGGGGCAAAAGCCTCGGCTTCGACGGGTGGCGGCGCCGACAAGGCGGATGGCTCGTCCGGTGGTTCCGCTGCGCCTACCGAGGGCGCTCAGGGGCAGTCCGCTGCACATTCCGGCTCATCGGGTTCTTCCGGCTCTTCCGATGGTCAGGCCGCCGGCAAACCGGGGGCTCCCAGCGGGTCGGGATCCGGCTCATCGGGTCAGCAGGCTGTATCTCCGCAGGCCCCGGCTACGATCAGTGTGAACGTCACGGTCGACTCCTCATCGGTGGGAGGCTCTGTTTCGGCAAATACCACGGTTGCGCTCGCGCCCTCGTCCACGGCGTATGACGCCCTGTGCGCAACTGGGCTCTCCGTCAATTCCCGCAATTCGGCCTTCGGTGTGTACGTCGCGGGTATCGGCGGCTTATCGGAGTTCGACCATGGTGGGGGAAGCGGCTGGAAGTACAAGGTCAACGGCACGTTCCCAAATCACTCTGCGAGTGTGCACGAGCTGCACGACGGTGATAGCGTCGTATGGGTGTACGTGACGGGATAGGTTTTCGAAAGCCCCGAGCTTGGACGATGGTCCGGGCTCGGGGTTTTGCATGTTGCGGGGAGCAAGTTCTTTGCACATGAAAAAAGGCACCGACGCGAAGTCGGTGCCTTTTGCGTACGCGATGGGTGCGCTGTTGGAATTAGCGGACCTGAGCCACGTAGGCGAGGTTGGTCGAGGAGACCTTGCCCTCGAGCTGGACGGAGAGGCGGGCGTCGCCGGCGGTTGCGACGGTGAGGTCGCCCTTCTCGACGAAGCCGAGCTCCTTGGCCGTCTCGACGGCCTTCACGATAGTGCCGTTGACGGTGCCCTGGGTAATCTCGGCCTGGCGCGGAATGACGCCCCAGTACATGATCATCTGCTGGACAGCCCACTCGTGACGGGAGAACGCCAGGATGGGCATGTTCGGGCGGAAGTGGGAGATCAGGCGGGCGGTGCGGCCAGTGGTGGTGGGCACGGTGATGCACTTGGCGCCCACGGCGGTGGCCATCTGGACGGCGGACATGCCCACGACGTTGTTGACGACGCGAGTACCGGAAGCGCCCTCGGGCATGGCGAGCTCGGCGTGAACGGCCATGTGCTTCTCAGTCTCGATGGCGATGGAGGCCTGCATCTTGACGGCCTCGACCGGGTACTTGCCGGCAGCGGACTCGCCGGACAGCATAACGGCGTCGGTACCGTCATAAATGGCGTTGGCGACGTCGGCAACTTCGGCGCGCGTCGGGCGCGGGTTCTGCTGCATGGAGTCGAGCATCTGCGTAGCGGTGATGACGGGCTTGTAGGCCGCGTTGCACTTGGCGATGATTTCCTTCTGGATGTGCGGAACGAGCTCGGGCTTAATCTCGATGCCCAGGTCGCCGCGGGCGACCATGATGCCGTCGGAAGCCTCGAGAATCTCGTCAAAGTTCTCGACGCCCAGGGCGCACTCGATCTTCGGGAAGATCGTCACGTGCTCGCCGCCGTTCTCGCGGCACAGCTGGCGGATGTCCTCGACGGCCTTGCCGTTGCGGATGAAGGAGGCCGCGATGTAGTCGATGTTCTGGGTGAGGCCGAACAGGATGTCCTGACGGTCGCGCTCGGTGACGGCGGGCAGGGAGATGTCGACGTTGGGGATGTTGACGCCCTTGCGCTCGCCGATAAGGCCGTTGTTAAGGACGACGCAGTGCATGTCCTGGCCGTCGACGGACTCGACCTCGAGGCCAACCAGGCCGTCGTCGATCAGGATGATGGAGCCCTTCTCAGCCTCAGACGGGAGCTTCTCGTAGTCGAGGGAGATGTGGGAGGCGTTGCCGAGCCAGTCCTCGCTGGTGGGCTGGGCGGTGACGGTGATCTTGTCGCCGGCGTGGACCTCGACCTTGGCGTGGCCCTCGAGCAGGCCGGTGCGGACCTCGGGGCCCTTGGTGTCGAGCAGGATGCCGACGGGCTTGCCGACCTTGGCGGCGCAGCGGCGCACACGCTCGATGCGGCCCTGATGGTTGGAACCGAGCTCCCTGTATCGCTATCGTATCGGCGATGAGGCGGTCGACGAGCTGTACACGCCCAGCGACGCAAACCAGGAATACTGTTTGAACTCCGTTATCGCCGGTCCAGATGGTTCGCTGTACTACAAGAATGACTCGGGTAAGCTCTTCGCTCTTAAGGGCGCGCCCTCATGGACGGTCACCATTGAGCCGAATAACGGCGCGCGACGCACCAAGGTGTATGTAAAACGCGGTGCGAAGCTTCCCGCTCCGGTCGAGCCTGTGCGCGAAGGTTATACATTCGAAGGTTGGTTCGTCGACGAGCAGCTCACGCGTCCATGGGATGCCAATGCAGCCATCGCGGGGGATTGGTTAGGGAAACCGGTAAAAGGGGTTTTGTAAACTTTACCCGTAAAAACCCCCGTTTTTTCCGGGTTACCCGTAAACGGGTTTACGGGTAAAAACCCGGGG
>NZ_GG692711.1:3218-53681 GCF_000156175.1 Collinsella intestinalis DSM 13280 | reverse complement strand
TCTCAGCCTCAGACGGGAGCTTCTCGTAGTCGAGGGAGATGTGGGAGGCGTTGCCGAGCCAGTCCTCGCTGGTGGGCTGGGCGGTGACGGTGATCTTGTCGCCGGCGTGGACCTCGACCTTGGCGTGGCCCTCGAGCAGGCCGGTGCGGACCTCGGGGCCCTTGGTGTCGAGCAGGATGCCGACGGGCTTGCCGACCTTGGCGGCGCAGCGGCGCACACGCTCGATGCGGCCCTGATGCTCCTCATAGGAGCCATGGGAGAAGTTGAAGCGGGCGACGTTCATGCCCGCCTTCAGCATCTCGCAGATAGTCTCGTCGTTGTCACAGGCAGGGCCCATGGTACAAACGATCTTGGTGCGCTTCAGTTTCTGCTGCATTCAGACCTCCATCTGATGTCAGTGATAGGCGTTGTGGGCGAATACGTATGCAAGAGTCATTATAGGAAAACCTGCGCCGCTTATCGACATGAATCAACCGTGTGCCGATTCAATTCATATTGAACTTGCTTCGAGCACTGCCTATCGTTCCGGTATGTGTGCATTGCGCCGAATCGCGTCCCCAGCTGGCATGGGGCCCGACAGCTTGGGTACCATATCGACCATTGACAAGCCCTTGCCCAGATTCCGGGAATTATAATCGGGTGTCAGACTGTTGGATTGGGGCGCGGCGCGCCTGCGTCCCGCTTGGCATACTCCGGGAGGGGTTAGATTGAAAGAGTACTTGGCTTCGGCTGAGGAGGTGCTCGAGGAGCAGTCCACGAGTGCCGCTTCCGGCCTGACGGCCGCTGAGGCGCAGTCGCGCCTGGCGAGCGTGGGCCCGAACAAGCTTGATGAGGAAGAGAAGACTCCCATGTGGAAGCGCTTCTTCGAGCAGATGGGCGACCCGATGGTCATCATGCTGCTCGTTGCGGCCGCCATCTCCGTCATCACCGGCTTCATCCAGGGCGAGCCCGAGTGGGCGGACGCCGCCATCATCCTGTCCGTCGTCATCCTGAACTCCGTCCTCGGCGTGATCCAGGAGGCCAAGTCCGAGCAGGCCCTCGAGGCGCTGCAGGAGATGTCCGCGGCCCAGTCCAAGGTCATCCGCGACGGCAAGATGGTCCATATGGCGAGCTCCGAGCTCGTCCCCGGCGACGTGGTCCTGCTCGAGGCCGGCGACTCCGTGCCTGCGGACTGCCGCGTGATCGAGAGCGCCTCCATGAAGATCGAGGAGGCCGCTCTTACCGGCGAGTCCGTCCCGGTCGAGAAGCACGCCGACGTCATCTCCCTCGCCGAGGGCACCGACGATGTGCCGCTGGGTGACCGTAAGAACATGTGCTACATGGGCTCCACCGTCGTGTACGGCCGTGGCCGTGCCGTCGTGGTGGGCACCGGCATGAACACCGAGATGGGCAAGATCGCCTCCGCGCTCACCAGTGCCAAGAAGGAGCTCACCCCGCTCCAGATGAAGCTCAACGAGCTTTCCGGCATCCTGACCAAACTCGTGCTCGCCATCTGCGTGATCATCTTCGCCGTGGATATCGTTCGCCACTTCGGCGAGCTGGGCTCCAACCCGGCCATGATGCTCGACACCTTCATGGTTGCCGTGTCCCTGGCCGTCGCCGCCATCCCCGAGGGCCTGGTCGCCGTCGTGACCATCGTTCTCTCCATGGGCGTCACCAAGATGTCCCGTCGCCAGGCCATCATCCGCAAGATGACCGCCGTCGAGACCCTCGGCTGCACCCAGATCATCTGCTCCGATAAGACCGGCACCCTCACCCAGAACAAGATGACCGTCGTCAAGCACGAGCTCGCCGCCGACGAGGACAAGTTCCTTGCAGGCATGGCCCTGTGCTCCGACGCCAAGTACGACGCCGAGAAGGGCGAGGCCGTGGGCGAGCCCACCGAGTGCGCCCTCGTCAACGACGCCGCCAAGGCTGGCATGACCGACCTCGACTCGCAGCGTCCGCGCATCGGCGAGGCCCCGTTCGATTCCGGCCGCAAGATGATGTCCGTCGTGGTCAAGGACGTCGATGGCGACTACGAGCAGTTCACCAAGGGCGCTCCCGACGTCGTCATCGGCCTGTGCACCCATGTGTACGACAACGGCCAGGTCGTGGAGCTCACCGACGAGCGCCGCGAGCAGATTCTCGCCGCCAACAAGGCCATGGCCGACCAGGCCCTGCGCGTCCTGGCCCTTGCCAACCGCACCTACGCCGAGGCCCCGACCGACTTCTCCCCTGAGGCCCTCGAGCACGATCTGGTGTTTTGCGGCCTGTCCGGCATGATCGACCCGGTCCGCCCCGAGGTCACCGCGGCCATCGTGGAGGCCAAGGAGGCCGGTATCCGTCCGGTCATGATCACCGGCGACCACATCGATACCGCCGTCGCCATCGCCAAGGACCTGGGCATCGTCGAGGACGCTTCCCAGGCCATCACCGGCGCCGAGCTCGACAAGATCTCCGATGAGGACTTCAAGACCCGCGTCACCGAGATTTCCGTCTACGCCCGCGTCCAGCCCGAGCACAAGGCCCGCATCGTCGACGCTTGGAAGAGCTTGGGCAACATCGTCGCCATGACCGGCGACGGCGTGAACGATGCTCCGTCCATCAAGCGCGCCGACATCGGCGTGGGCATGGGCATCACCGGTACCGACGTCACCAAGAACGTCGCCGACATGGTCCTTGCCGACGATAACTTCGCCACCATCATCAACGCGGTGGAGGAAGGCCGTCGTATCTACGACAACATCCGCAAGGTCATCCAGTTCCTGCTGTCTGCCAACATCGCCGAGGTTCTCTCGGTGTTCGTGGCGACGCTGATCGGCTTCACCATCTTCCAGCCGGTCCAGCTGCTGTGGATCAACCTCATCACCGACTCCCTGCCCGCGCTCGCGCTCGGTATGGAAGAGGCCGAGGGCGACGTCATGAAGCGCAAGCCGCGCAAGGCCTCCGACGGCGTTTTCGCTGGCGGCATGGGCATCGACATCGCCTTCCAGGGCGTCATCATCACCATCCTGGTGCTCGCGTCCTTCTTCGCCGGTATGTACTTCCACAACGGCGCCATCGAGCTGTCCATGCTCACCGACGGCATCGCCGACCCGGAGGGCGTCACCATGGCCTTCATCACCCTGTCCATGGTCGAGATCTTCCACTCCTTCAACATGCGCAGCCGCCGCGCCTCCATCTTCTCCATGAAGACGCAGAACAAGTGGCTGTGGGGCGCTGCCGCTCTGGCCGTCGTGCTGACGGTCGTGCCCGTCGAGGTCGACTTCCTGGCTGAGGTCTTCGGCTTCATGACCCTCGACCCGATCGCCCTGTTCACGGCCCTCGGCCTGGCCTTCCTGATCATCCCGCTGATGGAGATCTACAAGGCCGTTATGCGCCGCGTCGAGAAGAACCAGGACTAACGCGTGGCTGACGTCTTGGATCATATTCCGAGCTTTGGGGACCTGCGTGTCGATGACACGCAGGTCTCTGCGTTTGAAGCGGCGCGCTCGGAGCTTGCGGGGACGCTCGATATCCCCCTGGAAGAGATTGAGTTGGGCGCGGTCGTGCGTCTGGACCGCGGTTTTCCCATGATCGCCACGCGCAGCGGGGTCCTGTTGCGTGCCGAGCATGCGGTGGACTTCGCCAAGGGCAAACCGGGTAAGCGCGGCAAGCGCTCGAAGCGCGCCGCCGATGCCGAGGTAGCCTCTTCTGCCGGCGTGGACGGCATGTTGCCGAGCGTGGGCGACGTCGTGGCGGTCCGCGTGACCTCCGGTCACGATATGGGCGTTATCTTGCACGTTTTGCCTCGCCGGACGAGCTTTGAGCGCTGGCGCGGGAAAAACCGCGGGGAGCGTCAGGTGCTCGCCGCGAACGTCGACGTGATCTTCATCGTGCAGCCGCTGGGCGCCGAGCGCGATACCCTGCCGCTCATGCGCGACCGCGTCGCCCGCTCGCTTGTGCTCGCACGAGATTGCGGGGCCGACCCCGTCGTGGTGCTCACCAAGGTCGACCGTTGCGAGCCCGCCGAAGTGGCCAACGTGTGTGGCGCCCTGCGTCGCCTGGCAGGTACGGGTGTGCGCGTTATCGCGACGTCCTCGCTCACCGGCGAGGGCCTGGACGAGGTCCGCTCTTGCATCCCGCAGGGGAGCGTGGGCATGATTTTGGGCGAGTCCGGTGCGGGTAAGTCAACGCTGTTGAACACCCTGCTCGGCTCCGAGGCATTGGAGACCAACGCCGTGCGCGAGCGCGATGACGCCGGTCGGCATACCACGGTCGCCCGCATCATGGTGGCCCTCCCCGAGCCTTGCGGCGTGATCGCCGATTGCCCGGGCCTTCGATCGCTGCCTTTGGTGGGCCACGAGCGCGGTCTCGCTCGGAGCTTCCCCGAAATCGTCGAGGCTTCTCGTGCCTGCCGCTTCAACGACTGCACGCACCTCCACGAGCCGGGCTGCGCCGTCCGCGAGGGTGTGGAGTGTGGTGAGATCGAACAGTCGCGTTTGGATGCGTTTCTTTCGCTCGCCCGGGAGATGAGAGTGAGCGCGCAGAGCCTCGACCCCGATATCCGCCTATAGGACAATCGTCCGTGCGGATGTGCGATGAGTCTTCTGTCGTATGAGGCACCGCCGGAGATGGGGCAGGGGCGTGGTTGACGCGCCGGCGACCTACGTGGTTGTGCCTTTGGCCTGGGAAACGTCGAGCGGTCCCTTGTGACCAACGTCGTGCAACTTCAGTCGTACAACTTCATATGCCTGTTGCAACCGCCTGCCTCGTGCAGGCGGTTTGCTTTTCCACAGCCCTTTTCGGCAACGGACCGAAATCTGCCCTCATCCTGTCCGGTGCGGGCAGATTGCGAACAGCTACAAGCACAGATGACCAGGCACTTTCCCAAGTCGATCCAGGCTCCTTGCCGTGTCGCGTCGACAATCGAATCACGGCACGTGTGCGGTGCCGATTGAACTGAGGCGAGGGGGTTTGGGTGAAAAGGACCGTGAGGTTGGGGCTGAGCGCGGTGATGGGTTTGAGTGCCGCGCTGCTCGCATGGTCGGCGGTCGCCGGGGCGCATGCGGAAGCCGAGCAGGCATCGAGACGGGCGCTTGAGCGTTACGGAGGCGATGTGACGCGAGTGTGCGTTGCCCTGAGGGAGATCGAGCCCGGTGACGAGATCTCCGAGGGCAATGTGAAGGTCGTCGAATGGGTTTCGTCTCTCATGCCGGAGGATGCGCTGACGTCGATGGGTGATGCGTCCGGGCTAGTTGCGACGGCCCGCATTCCCGCCCACACCCCGCTCGCCAAGGCCCACTTCCTGCGTGATGAGAGGGTCGTGCAGGTGCCGCGCGGCACAGTGGCGATTTCGGTGGCAAGTGACGCGGAACACGCCGTGGGCGGCTCGCTCGCCCGCGGGGACGAGGTCGATGTCTATGTTGCAGACGCTTCGGTTGCGGATCGCCTGACGCGCGCCGAAGTGCTCGATACGAGTGTCTTGGCTGATGGCGGTGGCGATTTGAGCTGGGTGACGCTGGCGGTGGATGCGTCGGCTGTACGTGACGTCCTGGCGGCGACCACGCGCGGTGAAGTGACCTTGGTGTTGCCGGGGGCGTCGGCATCGCGGGAGGCGGCTCGATCCGAAAGGGCGAATAACGAGGGAAGCGAAGGGTGATGGACGTTATGTGGCTGATATGGGACGGAGGCGGCGCGGCCGCGCGCGTTCGCGAGGAAGTTCGTCTGCGCTGCCCCGACGCGCGCACCGTGTGCATCGATGATGCTGATGTGCTCGTCGAGCTTGCGCACGGACTGGGTGATGGCGTTCGGATTGCGTTGGGGGCGAGTCCCGGGAACGCTTCGGACTTGCTGCACGTCATACGTGCGGTGCGAGGCGGTTCGGCGGGGCATGCAGCGCCCGCGGTGCTCGCATGTATCGACGGGATGGACGCCGGACTCGTCTCAGAGCTCTTCGATGCCGGTGCACAGGAGGTCATCGCGACGGACGCGTCGTTGACCGGAAGCGCGGACGCGCGCGGTCAAGATGCGGAAGCGGCGCACATGGATATCGGAACGGAAGTCGCGACGCGTGGCACGGTCGCGTCCGAACGCGATGGCCTGGTTCCGGATGATCCATTCGTGCCCATGGGATATGGGGGCGATGAAGTCCCCCCGTGGAGTACGGAGACGTGGGATGCGCTGGATGAGCCGGATGGGGATGCCGTTGCCTGCATCGGCGACGTTGCGGAGCAGACCGGGGATATCGTCGATTTGGGAGATGTTGTCCGACGCGTGCGTGAGCGGGAAGTGGCCGATCACGGCGGTCCCCGTGCACCAGTAATCGCGGTCGTATCGGGTCAAGGTGGGGCGGGTAAGACGACGCTGGTGGCGGCAATGGCCGCCTGTGCGGCCCGCGCCGGCTTGCGGGCCGCCGTGATAGACGTTGACCTGATGTTTGGCGATTTGCCGTCGGTTCTGGGCGTCGATGCGTTCAGGGGCCTCGAGGGCATCGAAGCGCACGCTATGGACGGCGAGCTCGCTGAGGAGGACATCGAATCATGCGCGATGCGCGTGGGGCCGGGGCTCACCCTGTGGGGACCACTTATCGAACCGGAACGCGCGGAGCTGTACGGGGCACCGGTCGAGCGGCTCATCATCGTCCTGCGCAAGGTCGCAGACGTGATTTTCATCGACACCTCGACGCATTGGGGCGATGCTGTCGCGGCCGTGGTTGCTCTTTGTGATCGCTGCTTAGTCGTGGGCAGTGCGGGTGCGAATGCCGGTGCGTCTGCCACCCGGGTGGTTGGACTGGCCACGCGCCTGGGCGTTCCCGCGACTCGCATGACGAGTGTGTTCAATCGCCTGGGGTCCCCGGGTTGTGCGGAAGAGGATGCGTTGCGTTTCGAGATGGGGGCATCACTTGCGTCTCGTGCTCGTATTTCCTTTGGGGGCGAGGAGGTTGCCGGCCTCATCGGGTTCGGCCGATTGGATTCGCTTGTGGCTGGTGAGGGGCCGTTTTCCCATGATGTGCGCGATTTGACGGCGCGGGTGCTGACCGAGCTCGGGTGTTCCTTCGATGAGCGGCTCATGGGGCCGGCCCCTGATGATCATGAGTGGAGGCCGCGTTTCAGGCTTCCGTGGCGGCGCAAGGCCGGTGAGCATCGATGAGCGTATACGGGCGCATGCGTGCTCGAGGCGGGGGTGTCTCCTCCGGTCGCGGTGCGGCTTCGGTGGGGGCTCGTGCACGATCGGTCGGCGGCGTGATGTCCGAGGCGCGGGTGCGGGCGAAGCATGCGGTTATGGAGCGGGTGGGCTATGTCGAGGTTGCGCGCATCGTGCGTGCCGGGTCGGCTGCACAGGCGCGGATGGAGTTGCGCCCCGCACTCGAGGCGGCTCTGAATGCCGACGTGTCGCTCGGGTTGGGTTTCGACGAGCGGAATGCGCTCATCGCCGATGTGCTTGACGACATGACCGGCTTGGGGCCTCTGCAGGCGCTGCTCGAGGACGATTCGGTAACCGAAATCATGGTCAACGGTCTCGACCGGACGTATATCGAGCGAGGGGGCGTGCTCTGCCCGCTGGGCAGGATATTCGAATCTGAGGAGCAGATCAGGATTACCATCGACCGCATCATCTCTCCGTTGGGACGTCGAGTCGATGAGCGGAGCCCGATGGTCAACGCCCGTCTGCCCAACGGGTTTCGCGTGAACGCGGTTATCCCGCCCATAGCCATCGATGGGCCCACGATGACGATTCGCAAGTTTTCCGACCGCATTAGCACGCTGGCGCATCTGGTCGATTTGGGGTCGATCCCGGATTGGTACGCGCATCTGTTGGGATATGCGGTGCGGTGCAGGATGGATTTGGCGGTGGCGGGCGGAACGGGCTCGGGCAAGACGACGCTGCTCAACGCATTGTCGTGCGAAATATCGCAAGCGGAGCGAATCGTGACGATCGAGGATTCCGCCGAACTCAAGTTCTCCCGGCATCCGCATGTCGTGCGGCTCGAAGCGCGCGAGGCGTCGATCGAGGGGGCGGGTGAGGTGGCAATTCACGATCTGGTGGTAAACGCCTTGCGCATGCGCCCCGATCGGATCGTGGTGGGCGAGGTGCGCAATCGGGAGGCGATCGACATGCTCGAGGCGATGAGCACAGGTCACGATGGGTCGCTTACCACTTTGCATGCGGGAAGCGCACAAGAGGCGATTGTGCGACTCACATTGCTCGCCCGTTACGGAATCGACCTGCAGAGCGAGTTGATTGAGGAGCAGATCGCGATGGCCTTGGACGGCGTGGTCATGTCGGTGAGGAAGCCGGGCGGTAGGCGGTTCGTCTCATCATTCACCGGTGTGTCGCGCGCGGAGGGCGGTGGTGTGGCATTGACCGAGTACGTGTCGTTCGATCCGGCGAAGGAGGCATGGACCCTGATTGACGAGCCCCCGTTTATCGAGGAGGCGGTTCGGTCGGGTTTGCTCGATGAGGGGGAGGTGCGGGAATGGAGGTCGTCATGTCGGTCGGCATCGGCTTGCTAAGCGCCGCGAGCTCCCTGCTGATTCTCTCTGGTGACGGGGAGCTCAGAAGTGATTGGGATGAGCTCGGGCGCACCCGAGACCGGACGGTCACATGGGCGCGCGGTATGAGGGCCTCGATTGTCGGGCGCGCGGAAGAGCGCGGGCTAGCTCTGCCCGGTTCGCGCAAGAAGCGAGAGCGATTGGAGGGCGCGATGGTCGAGGCGTTCGGAGCGCTTGCTGCGTCCATGGCATCGGGGCTCTCGCTTGCGCAGGCGATGCGGTACGTGGGCTCTCATGCGCAAGAACCCGTTCGCACGGAGTTCTTGCGTGCCGAGGCCCAAGTCGCGTGTGGTGCCGGGATGACCGAGGCGCTTGACGAGTTGGTTGAGCGTCTTCACGCGCCGGGATTGGATTTCGTGACGCTTGCACTCAAGGTTTCGCGGCGTACGGGCGCACCGCTGTCTGATGTTCTCGGGGAGGCGACGCGTTTGGTGAGGGAGCGTGTGGAGCTGCGTCGAAAGCTGGATGTGAGGACGGCCCAGGTGCGCATGTCTGCGCGATTGGTGGCGGGGATGCCCGTTGCCATGGTCGCGTTCCTCGCGGCGGCCTCATCCGATTTTAGGGAGGGGATTGCGACGGTTCCCGGTGCGGCCTCGATAGCGGTCGCCCTTCTTTTGGATGGAATTGCCTGGTCGATCATCAAGGTGGTCATGAGGTCTATTTGCTGAGGGGCGGATGCAAGGGGAGTGTGTTGATGGAGTTTGCTGAGTTGGTGGAAATATGGGTTGCGGATACGCCTGACGCCGCTATTGCGGTGATCGGCCCCGGCGTGTTGTGTGGGCTTGCGGCGTGGTTGGGGTCGGAGGACGGGGCACTCGAAATGGCTCGCGCGTGCTGTGCCCACGTGCGTGTCGTTGGGGGATTGGCATTTCGAAAGATGCGTGCTCTCGCTCTCGAGATGCTGCGCCCGCGGAGCCGAGGGATCGGCATGGGCGAGGTGGCGGAGATGACGGACATCGTGAGGCTCGGGTTGAGCGCGGGCCTGTCTTTCGATGCGTCGCTCTCCCTGTATTGCGAGGGACGGTCGGGTGAACTCGCCCAGCTGATGGAGAAGGCGCTGTTTTGTTGGCAGGTGGGAGTGACCTCGAGGGACGAGGCCCTCGACCGCGTTGCGCAGGATGCCGGGGTGCGTGCGCTCGGATCGTTTGCCGCCGCGGTGTCCCAGGCGCTCGAGCTCGGCGCTCCGCTTGCGGAGACCCTGGAGGGCCAGGGACGTGAAATGCGCGCTGCGCACCGGGCGCACGTAGAGCGCGAGATCGAGCGCGCGCCCGTGAAGCTGCTCATTCCGACGGGCACGTTGATTCTGCCCGCATTGTTGTTGTCGATAGTCGGCCCGCTGCTCGCGGCTGCCGACATGGTGTGAAGGAGGATGCCATGGTCAAGCTCGCGGTATTTGTTGAGGAAGCACTGAGGGAGGCGCGGGAGGCGGCTCTCGGCATTGCGGCTGCATGCCCGCTGCTGTCCTATGGCCCGATGCGGGCCGTCTCTGGTGACAGGCCGGTCCGCCAGATCCTGCGCGAGGAGAGCGGCCAGGGTACGACCGAGTACGCAATCCTCGTCGGAGTGCTGGTGGTGATAGCGATTCTGGCGATCGTGGCGTTTCGAGACAAGGTCAGCTCGTTGTGGGAGGCGATTTCGCAGGGGATCAACAGCCTGTGAGGGGGAGACGCGTGGACTGGCGCCTGGCGGCGCTTCCTTTGGCGCTCACAGTGCTTTCGACCGCTTTTGTGTTCGCGACGCAGTGCGTGGTGAGCGAACGCGGGCGTTTGGAATCTGCAGAGGAGCGGGGATCTCTTCGCGATGCGGTTGTCGAGGACGCTCGCGCAAATGCGGGGAGTTCGGTTGAGGTGGCGATGGATGGCCTGATGACGGGTTTGGGCCCAGTGATGTCCGGACATGTGCGAGCCAGCTCTCTCGGTGGGTTTTTGGACGATCTCCACGCATGGCAGAAGGACGCGGTGCGCATGGGCGACGGGCCTTGCGCGTCGGTGGAGTTTGAGGAACGCGCTTCGCTGCCTGCACTTGCGGAGGACGTTCTCAAGACATATGCGCGCACGAGGACAGCTTCCCTTGTTGCGAGTGGCTATTTGGACCTGAAGGGGAACGTGTGGGGAGCGGTGCTGAGGGAAGGGACGACGTGGTGCGATGTGCTGCTGGTCACTACGGAGGACGATGCGGTCAGTCGCGTTCGGGTGACGCGCGTGTTGCCCGAGCGTTGATGCCGAGCGTGCGAGGCATCGTCAGAGAAAGAGCCGCACAGGGGACGGTGGAGTATGCATTGACGGTGCTCGCCCTGCTCGCCCTGATTTTGGGTATGGCGGCGTTATGGAGAGTGGCTGAACGGGGGTGGCTTGCCGACGCCGCCGTAAAGGCGGCATCGCATGGACTCGAAGGGGATGGCTATGTCGATATCGCACTGTATTGAGCTGTTCTTGGAATCTCGGGCACAGGCGACGGTCGAGGGCGCATTGGTGTTCCCGGCTTTACTCACGTTGCTGTTGCTGGCGTTGCAGCCGGTGTGCCTGTTGTATACGCGTTCCGTTATGGAGTCCGCCGCATCTGAGACGGCCCGGCTCATGGTTTCGGGCTCGGATGAGGTGGAGGTGTACGAACGCTTTGCATACAGGCGCCTGGCTGCTGTGCCGGATTTGGCGATCTTTCATGCAGGGGGACCGCGTTCTTGGGATATCGAGTGCGTTCCGGCTTTGAGCACGGGCGGTTCGGTTGAAGTCGCAATCGTCGGGCATGTGACTCCGCTTCCCGTGATCGGGGCGTTTGCCCGCGCGTTTGGGGAGCGGGAGGATCATGGCGATGTGCGGATGGAGGTGCGCGTTGCGTATGAGGGAAGGCCCTCGTGGGTTGAGGGCGATTATGCGGACTGGATTTCGGTGTGGGAATAGGCGGCGGCGAGGGCGTTGTGGAGCCGGGATCCTTCCTCCTCCAGGGAAAAGAGTGGGAATGGACTTGTTTATCGAGGACGGCGCCTATACGACTGTGGCGTCCGCCTGTGCGATGCTCGTGGTTCTTTCCCTACTCTTTTCGTCGTCTTTGGCGATATGGAGCGCATCTCGGGCGGGCGATGTCCAGGTTGGTGCCGACGCGACCGCGTTGGCCGGAGAGAACGTTGTGAGCTCTTATCACACCGCGGCGACGGTTCTGGACGCATGTGCGCTGAGCTTGGGGCTCGCCGGGTTCACGATGACGGGAGCGGGGATGGTTGGGCTGTTT
This sequence comes from Collinsella intestinalis DSM 13280, assembly GCF_000156175.1. Taxonomy (GTDB): domain Bacteria; phylum Actinomycetota; class Coriobacteriia; order Coriobacteriales; family Coriobacteriaceae; genus Collinsella; species Collinsella intestinalis. The sequence goes on along the minus strand of NZ_GG692711.1, from coordinate 41,937 downwards.
GTTCCGGGCGGACAGGGGCTCGCTCGGGAGACGCTGGATGCCGCCATGCGCGTGTTCGATATGCGGGATTCCTTCATATCGTCGGCCTCGAGCGGGTTGAAGCGGGTCGAGGGGTCGCTGCCGTTTTTAATCGCGGCGAATGCCGCGCGTGCCTGCGATGCACAAGGATCGGAAAGCGTTGGGTATCGAGGCACCGCCTTTGCGGTTCCGACCACGTCCGCATCGGAGTTTCCGGCGATGGAGGGGGAGGGGATCGACACAGAGGGCCTGGAGCAGGCGTGCGGCGGCCTCGAGGAAACGGCAGCCGAGCTCGAGCGGATCTCGGAGGAGGCTGCGACAAGGAAGGAAGAGGCGTGGCTGGCGGATTGCGGTGCTCCTGGACGAAACATGCAGGAGCGCGCGGGGAGCCTTTCAGGGTTGTCGGCTGCTGAGAATCCCGATTTCGCCTCGAGCATCACGTGGAATCCCGAGTGTGCGCTAGCGCGCGCCCGTGCTTATTACCGTTGGAGGTGCGAGAACGATAAGCCCGAGGGAAGCAGCGTGGAGGCGCGTGCGGATGCGGCGGCCCGTCGCGCATTCTATCGATATGCGCTCGGGCATCTCGACGGCGCCCGCGTGGTTGACGACGGGGAGGAGGCGTACACCACGCTCGAATTTCTGCCGCGCAATAGCGATGAAGTGAGGGGGACGTTGCTTTACACCGAGGAGGCGTGGCCGACGAGCATGGAAGCGCACGGGAGAACGTTGCACTTCGATGAATCGTGTCCAGGCGCTCGAGGGGCTCTTAGGGCGCCCGCCTCTCTCGCCTCACTGGACAATGGGGCGATTTTGGAGTGCCCGACGTGCTGTTTCGGGGTCGATGATCTTGGCCGGGCGCCTGCCGCGTCGACGTCGATCGACAACGGGTTCGAATATCACCTGCGGGCGTTTACGAAAGCACTCCGGGAATATCTCGAAGCGAAGGGTCGCCAAAATGAGGCCGAGGCGGCTGCGCGTGGGGATGCCGAGCGGGCGGCAGATGCATTCGATCGGGCCATGGCGACGCTTGAGGGGAAGCGCCCACGCATTGCACCCCCGGGCCGTTTCGGGTGCGTCTCCTTCGTATTGTCTTCGGAGTATGCGACGCCCGATGCGCTTGAGACATCGTTTGCCGCCAGTCCTGATGTATCACGGCGAGGTGCCATGGCGGCTGCGGTTCTCGCTACGGATGGGATCTCCGAAGGCGGTGGCGTACTGTCCGGGTTCTTCTCGTCGCTTCAAGAGCGTGTTGGATCCGACGGAGTGGTCGGACTGATGGACGGGGTTCTGGACCTGTGGGGAAAGTTGCTGGTTTCTTATGGGGACGCTGGTCGGGGGCTGGAAGAGGCATTTGACGAGCTCATGCGAGGCCTTGATAGCCAGGGGCTGGGTTCTGTTGGGAGCTGGCTGGGCGATCGGTTGACGGGCGTGGTGCGTGCACTTGACATGCAGCCGGTTGACATGCGACCTCGCAAGCCGGTCCTTGTTGACAGCTCAGACGTGCTCGCACGCTCCGATGTACCGGCCCTGGTGGATGGTCAGACCGCATTGCGCGAGCTGTCGAAGGTCGATCTCGATTTCGAAGGAATGGCACGGGCTGTTGGCTATGACCTGGGGGAGCGGATGACCTCGCTTGAAATCATCTTGGCCGAAGTGCGGCTGCCAAGCGGAAGGGTCGTGCCCATTACGCTGCGGGTACGCGATCTGTTGGAAGGAAGGGGGATGGGGAATGTCGGCACGGAAGGGGGTCGTGTGCGAAGAAGGGGCCCAGGCGACAGTTGAGCTTGCGGTGGTGGCGCCGGTTCTTGTCGTGTTGGCGTTGATCTCCTACAACATGATGGTCTTCGTATCCGCAACGGCGAGATTTGACCGCGTGGCTCCCGATATCGTCTTGGCGCACGGAAGCTCTCCGCCGGCATCTGAATCCGATGCGGGGGCGGGGACGTGGGGTGTGGCCGATGCCGTGGCAGGGGAGCTGGAGCGTGCGATGGAAGGCTATGAGGTGGAGATCGAGGTGGAGGTTTCCGAGGGAGGCCGGGGTGGGCTCGATGGCTCAGGGGTACTCGGGCTTGTGGGCCCGCTGAGAGACGTTACCTGCGTGATGCGATACCGACCATGGCCTCAGGGGTGGTCGATTGCGGGTGTCGAACTCGGTGCACCGCTATTCATGGAGCATGAGCGGTGCGTGACGATCGATCCGTGGCGTTCGGGGGTGATTGTGTGATGGTGCCGATGGATGTGGGCTCATTCGACTTCCATGCGGTGGAGAGGGCAATCGAGGCGCTGGGATGGTCGGGCGAGGTGAGATGGGCCTGCACATTTTTCGATCGCCTTTGGGGTTTTGGCCGTTCCGATTTCAGCGGGGAAGGGAGCGAATCGTGTGTGCTGGTGTTTCCGCATTGCGGGTCCGTGCATACCTGCGGCATGAGATTCGACCTTGATATCGCCTTTGCCGATGGTGACGGCAGAATCGCGAAGTGCGTCGAAGGTGTGGACGGGTGGCGTGTTGTCAGCTGCCCCGGAGCGCGGTTTGCGCTGGAGCGCCGGTCGCCCGTGCGTGAAGTGAGTCGGATGAGCTGAATGGCGGGTGCAAAGGGGCATTGGTTGCGTGGCGGAAAGGGATTGCCCAAACTATTTTCAAAAGTTGCTTGACCGAGTTTTTCAATTTGGTATAGTAATCACCGCTGTCAGCGACAGTATGACTTGGCTCGGTAGCTCAGTTGGTAGAGCAGAGGACTGAAAATCCTCGTGTCAGGGGTTCGATTCCCTTCCGCGCCACCCTCGTCATTGAAGAGACCTCCTGGAAACAGGAGGTCTTTTTTGTATCAGTTCCACGCCCGTCCGATCGCGACGAGTTGGCTTGGGGTATTAGGATTGTATTGCGGCGACTCTTGCCGCGTCGACCGAGACTCGAGGGGAGCACCGATGTCAGACAGGATCCGCGGTGTCAATTTGTCCGGCTGGTTCATCTTGGAACCATGGGTCACACCGTCGTTATTTGCCGCCACCGGCGCTTCAAATGACGGGGAGCTCCAGCAGGTGCTGGGTGCGGTCGCCTATAACGAGCGCGTCCGTGAGCACTATGAGACCTTTATCTCCGAAGCTGATTTCAAGCGTATGTCCGCCATGGGCCTCAACGCGGCGCGCATCCCCTTGCCGTGGCACGTTTTTGGTTCGCAGACCGATCGCGAGTCCTATATTTCTTGTATCGACTACATCGACCGCGCATTGGAGTGGGCGGAGAAGTACGAGATGCGCGTCCTGCTCGATTTGGCGACCGTTCCCGGTGGGCAGGGCGACGCGAATGGGTCTTCCGTGACCCCCGATATCGTCGGCGATTGGCACTCGTCTGTGAGCGGCCGCGCCGTCGCGCTCGAGACGCTCGAGCGCTTGGCGGAGCGCTATGGCGAGCGGGACGGCTTGCTCGGTATTGAGTTGCTCGACTCGCCCGTGATGAGCGTCCGCAAAAACCTGTTCACTGTGACCGAGGGCATTCCCAGCCATTACCTACGCAATTTCTATCGCGATGCGTATGAGGCGATTCGCCGTCACATGCCCTCTCGCAAGGTCATCGTCTTTTCGGATTCTGGCCATCCTGGCGCCTGGAAGCGCTTCATGGCCGGCGACCGATACCAGAACGTCGTGATGGATTTGCACCTATATCACTTCCGCGACGAGACCGCGCAAGACATCACCACTCCGAGGGGCCTTGCCGCTGCGCTTGGGCGCAACAAGGATTTGATTCGCCGAGCGACCGATCTTGGGTTCCCGGTGTTCGTCGGCGAGTGGTCGGGCGCTGCGGTGCTGGCCGGATCTTCCCTGACACCCGAGGGACGCCGTGCGTATGAGCGCGTGTTCGTCTCCAATCAGCTCGCGACATTCGACGATGCGGACGGATGGTTCTTCCAAACCTGGAAGACGGAGCGCCGCATTGCGGCATGGGATGCCCGTGTGGCCTTGGCGCCGCTCGAGCGTGCGATGATGGAGTAGCGGATGACGGAGAACAACACGGAGCGCCTTGTCGCCGGCGCGGAGGGCGTGCTCTCCATGGTCGGCACCCCGATCGGCAATCTGGGAGATCTTGCCCCGCGGGCGGCGCAGGCTTTTCGCGACGCAGATGTGATTTGCTGCGAGGACACGCGCGTGACCTCGAAGCTCCTGGCATATCTGGGTATTTCAAAGCCGCTTGTTCGCTGTGACGAGAACGTGATCGCGCGGCGCGCTCCCGAGCTCGTGGATCGGCTGCTCGCCGGTGAGCGTATCGCCTTTGCCTCGGATGCCGGCATGCCGAGCGTTTCTGATCCCGGCCAGGTTCTGGTCGACGCGGCTCGCGAGGCGGGCGCGCGTGTCGAAGTCCTGCCGGGCCCGTCCGCGTGTGTGACGGCGCTCGTGCTTTCCGGTATTCCGTGCGACCAGTTTTTCTTCGAGGGCTTTTTGCCGCGCAAACATGGAGAACGGGTAAAGCGTCTGCGTCGCCTCGCATCCATCCCCGGCGCGTTGCTGTTCTACGAGTCCCCGCATCGGGCTGAGGCGTCCCTCGAGGCGATCGCCGAGGTGTTTCCGGGGCGCGTGGTTGCGTTGTGCCGTGAGCTCACCAAGCTTCACGAGGAAGTTTTGCGTGATGAGGCGCCGGTTCTGCTCGAGCGGCTGCGCGAGCGTGGCGAGCTCAAGGGCGAGATGGTCATCGTGGTGGCACCACCGAGTGAGGAGGAGCTGGAGCGCCTTCAGGCCGTTCTTTCGTCTGGTGTCGATGAGGGCGCTGCCGCCAATCCCGAGGAGCTGTTGCGTTCGGATATCGCCGAGGGCCTCGCCGCCGGCGATTCGGCAAACGCGCTGGCCAAGCGCTTGGCGCAGAAGTACTCGCGCAAGAAACGCGACGTGTACAACTTGGTGCTCGAAGCGCAGCAAGAGGCATAAAGGCCGGGTGGCGGTTCATGCGCCCAACCTGCTAATATGAAGCATTGCATCAAAACCAAAGAGGGAAGGAAGCCGCGCGTCATGAGCTCGAAGCCGTCCTACTACATCACCACACCCATCTACTACGTGAACGCCGACCCGCACCTGGGCACCGCGTACTCTACGATCATCGCCGACGTCCAGGCGCGCTACCGCCGTGCCGCCGGCTACAACGTCAAATTTCTCACCGGCATGGACGAGCACGGCCAGAAGGTCGCCGAGGCCGCCGAAAAGCACGGTATGACCCCGCAGGAGTGGTGCGACTCTCAGGCTCCTCACTTCCATGAGCTGTGGGAGGAGCTGGAGATCTCGAACGACGACTTCATCCGCACCACCGAGCCCCGCCAGAAGCGCGCCGTGCAGTACCTGTGGGAGCGCATGCAGGAGGCCGGCTACATCTACAAGGGCAGCTACGATGGCTGGTACTGCGTGCCGGATGAGACCTTCTTCACCGAGACCCAGGTCGACAAGGCCGACGAGGCCCGCGGCACCAAGGGCGAGCACCTCTGCCCCGACTGCGATCGCCCGCTCGAGCGCGTCAAGGAGGAGAGCTGGTTCTTCAAGCTCTCCGCGTTCCAGGACAAGCTGCTCGCGCTCTATGACGAGCATCCCGATTTCGTCCAGCCCGATTTTCGCATGAACGAGGTTCGCTCCTTTGTCGAGGGCGGTCTGAACGACCTGTCCGTCTCCCGCACTTCCTTCGACTGGGGCATTGAGGTTCCCTTCGACGACGAGCATGTCACCTACGTGTGGTTCGACGCGCTCATCAACTACATGACCGCCGTGGGCTATGGCGCCGAGGGCGACGAGGCCGCTGCCGACTTCGCCTACCGCTGGCCCGCTCAGACTCACATCGTGGGTAAGGACATCATTCGTTTCCACTGCGTGATCTGGCCCGCCATGCTCATGGCGCTGGGCGAGGCCCTTCCCGAGCATGTTTTTGCCCATGGCTTCCTTACCGTCAAGAACGAGGAGACCGGCAAGGCCGAGAAGATGTCCAAGTCCCGCGGCAACGCCATCGCCCCGCGCGAGGTCATCGAGAAGCTCGGCGTCGAGGGCTATCGCTACTACTTCATGACCGACGTCACCCCCGGTACCGACGGCGCCATCAGCTTCGGCCGTATGGAGCAGGTCTATAACGCCGATCTGGCCAACAGCTGGGGCAACCTCATCTCGCGTTCGACCAACATGTGCATCAAGTACTTTGAGGGCGCCACGCCCGAGCGCGCCGCCGATGCCGCCGGCTACGCCGAGAACCCGCTGGCCTCGGCCGCCGAGGGCATCTTCGAGCGCTATGCCGCCAAGATGGAGGCATTCGCCTACGGGGATGCAGCCAAGGAGATCATGGACCTGATCCATGCCGCCAACCACTACATCGAGGATTCCGAGCCCTGGACGCTGGCCAAGGATCCGGCTAAGGCCGGCGAGCTCGCCAACGTGATTTGGAACCTGCTGGAGGCTATCCGCATTTCTGCCCACCTGCTCATGCCGCTCATGCCGAGCACCAGCGCCGAGGCCCTGCGCCGCATCGGCTGTGAGGGTGAGGCCGCGACTGACGACATGGACGCATCTTGCGTCTGGGGCCAGCTGGCCGCTGGCCTGCCGGTCGAGAAGGGCGAGGCCCTCTTCCCCCGTCTGGGTTAATGAACCCGACCGACCACCTGAGGCGCCCGACCTTGCCGCCTGATCGCCGCTTGCGTGCCTTATGCACGCTGCGCCCCTCTTACGGCAATCTCGGGCACTTTGGGCGGTCGGTTTCTTTGCTGAGCTTTTGAATGGAGCGCGTATGACCACATCCCCGCTTGCGAACCCCACGGCAACGCGCGAGATGCTCGAAGCGTTCGGCCTGGCGACCAAGCACCGCTTGGGTCAGAACTTCCTTATCGACAATCATGTCATCGAGCGCATTATGGCGTTGGCTGAGCTCACGGGCTCCGAGCGCGTGCTCGAGGTGGGGCCGGGCATTGGCACGTTGACGCTCGCACTTGTGCAGGAAGCTGCCCGCGTGACGTCCATCGAGATGGACACCGAACTCGAGCCGGTTCTCTCGGCGCACGCCATGGACCACTCCAACTTCCGTTTCATCATGGGGGACGCGCTCGCGGTGCCGCCTGTGGCGATCGCCGAGGCGCTGGACGGCGAGCCCGAGCTGCTCGTGGCGAACCTGCCCTACAACGTGGCTGCCACGATCATCCTGCAGTTCTTCCAGACCATGCCGTCGCTTCGCCGTGCCGTTGTCATGGTTCAAAAGGAGGTTGCCGATCGTATCGCCGCGGCGCCGGGGACCAAGGCCTATGGCGCTTACACGGTGAAGCTCTCGCTGTACGGCGAGGTCACGGGGCGCTTCGAGGTTCCTCCACGCTGCTTTATGCCTGCGCCGCATGTGGACTCCGCTGTTGTGAGAATCGACCGCGTGGATGTTTCTGATGCCGAGGGCGAGGGAGCGGCCCCCGCCGATGCAGCAGCCGTGGCGCGTGTGGTCGATGCTGCCTTCGCGCAGCGCCGCAAGACCATCCGCAACTCCATGAGCTCGAACGGCTTTGACAAAGACGCGCTCGACGCCGCCTTCGAAGCGTGCGGAATCTCGCCGACCGCCCGAGCCGAGGCGCTTACCACGGAAGATTTCATCGCGCTCGCCGCCTCGCTGACGAGCGCGCCGAGCGGGGAGTGAGGCTCGTGGCGATCTCGTTCACCAAGAAGAACAAGGTGTTCACGCTGCCGCCAGTGCATGCGCCTCTGTTCGACACCCATGCTCACCTGCGATCGTTTTGGGGTGAGGATAAAGATCCCGTCGAAGTGCTCGTCCGCGCGCACGAATCGGGCGTGCGCGAGTTGATGACCATCTTCGACCCCATCGCTGATAAATCGGAGGAGACTCCCGACGCCCTGGCGTTCTCCCGTTGGTTGCATGGGGTGATCGATGCCGCCGCCGATCGTGGTGCCGAGGTACGCGTTCGCTACTTGGTGGGCGTCCATCCCTACGGGACGCTCGATTATGCCGACGAGTTGCATGCACAGGTCGCAGCCGCGCTGGATGACCCTCTGTGCGCGGGTATCGGTGAGATCGGCCTGGATTATCACTTTGATGCAGATGACCAGATCGAGGCGGCTCCGCACGCTGCGCAGATGAACGTCATGGCGCGTCAGCTCTCGCTTGCCGTCGAGCGCAACGTTCCTGTTGAGCTGCATCTGCGCAACGACTACGGCGATGAGGCTCGCACGGCCCATGCCGATGCGATCTCCGTGCTCGAGCGCGTGGGCGTGCCCACCGCGGGCTGCGTGCTGCATTGCTTTGGCGAGGATCGAGCGACTATGGAGCGTTTTCTTGCGCTTGGGTGCCATATCGCCTTCGGCGGTGCCGCGACGTTCAAACGCAACGACGCCGTGCGGGAGGCGTTCGCCGCTTGTCCGCTTGACCGCCTGCTGTTGGAGACCGATTGCCCCTATATGGCGCCCGAACCCATTCGCGGCCTGGAGTGCGAGCCGGCGATGATTGCCCAGACTGCCGATGTCCTCATATATGACCGCGCCGACCGCACGGGCGAGTTGCCCGACGCGGTCGCCACCGCGATTTGGAATACCTCGAACGCCCTATTTGGAGGTCGCCATGAGTAGGAAATCGAAACGCGATATGACCCCCGAGGAGCTCGCCGAGCTCAAGGCAGAGGACGAGCGCGCGATGGAAGTCGCCCGGGAGCTGCGTGCCCGCCGCGAGGCGGTGCAGGGCCCGGCGCCCATCGATCGGGATATCCACGCCTCCTTGCCGCTCACGCGCGTGTTCTACCCGCTGCTTGGTTGCACAATCGTGGCGTTCATGGTGTCGCGATTCGCGGCGAGCATGGGGATGCCGGAGCTCGAAACGGTGACGAGCACGGCCGCCACGCTGTTGTTCCTCACCTCGTTCATCGTGTGGTTCGTCTCGCGTCATCAGGCCAAGAAGCTCACGAGGGAAGCGCGCGGCGAGTAAGTTCGCTTGCCGAATCTTCTTCATGCACGGGCCGGCCGGGGATGTTCGTTCCCTGGCCGGCCCGCTTGTTGAAAGGTATGGGCGCCGTTGCCCTGTTACGCGTTCCATCCGTCGATGGAGAGCGGGTCAGGCATGGTGGCGTATATGCGCTCCTCAGCTGTGGGCGGCTTGCCCTCGAAGAGGCGCACGAGGCGATCGAGTTGGACGGCAAGCCACTCGAGAAGATTGGGGGGTTCGAGTTCGTTGGTCGTTGTGAGCTCGACGGACCCGATGGTCTCGCCGTTTTGGGTGTAGGTGACCGACCCCGCGGCAGTTCCCGCCGCGTGTTTGCCGCGGAGCTCGTCGACTTCGACCTTCTGTTCGATGGGTCCGCCGAGCGTGAATACGCGCGCGGCTGCGTCTGCGTCGGCGAAGGTGAGGTCCATGAGTTTATCGGACCAATCGACGCAGGCCGCCTCGGCGGCCAGGGGCACGCCCCCGACCTGCTTGGGGCTGGTGGCAAAGGGAAGGTTGGCAAAGTGCCCATAGTACCAGTTCGCGAGGGTCAGCGTATCGTTGAAGCGCCCCTCGTCGCCCTTTGACCCGAAGAGCGCGATATACACCTCGCCCTCGGGCTCGCGCGAGAACGTGCACACGAAGCACTCGCCCGCCTCGTAGGTGCTGCCTGTCTTGCCTCCAAGGTTGCCATCGCGCCCGAGGATCTTGTTGCGCACGGTGAGGGGCAAGGAACGCGCGCTGCCGTCGGCTGAGGTGACGTGCATCTCGGTGGCGTCGCTGCAGGCAAAGGAGCGGAAGGCCTCATTGTGCCATGCTTCGGCCCAGATGCGCGTGACGTCGTGCGCGGTGCTGTGCAGATTGCCGACCCAGGCGCCGAAGTCGAGGCCGTGGGGGTTCTCGAACAGCGTATCGGTGCAGCCGAGTTGGGCGGCGCGGTCGTTCATGGCCTTGATGAAGGTCCCGTACGGGTCGGCGCTGGCGGGGTCGATCTTGCCGCCGACGTGCGTGGCGATGGCGGTGGCCACGTCGTTGCCGCTCATGACCATGAGGCCGGTAAGCGCCTGTTCGAGCGTGAGGGTGTCGCCTTCTTTGAGGCCCACGCAGGATTCGCCCACCGTCGCGGCGGCGTGATCGACGGTGAGGGTCTCGGATGGATCGCAGTGGTCGAGTGCGACGAGCGCGGTCATGACCTTGGTGGTCGAGGCGATCTTGATGGGGGAATCGGCTTCGCGCTCGTAATACACGGATCCATCGGGGCGCATGATGATGGCGTGGGTTGCCAAGATGTCGGGCATCTCCTCGATGGCGAGCCCGCGCTCTTGCGCCGAAGTTCCTAGGACCAGGTCGGTCAAGAGGGCATCGGCGTATGCGGGTTCGACGAGGATTGCGAATAGGACGAATGCGGCGGTGAGGACTGTCCCGAGCGCGGCTGGAAGAGCTTTGTTCATGTGTTCCTTCTGTCTGGGGAATTGAATGCAGTATACGCCTCGTGCCGTTGGGACATCGTTTCGAGTCATGTGGTGCCTCGATTTTTACGACTGTGGTCAAAAACTTAATCCATACAGTATGTGGGGCTGTATGCGAGTGACTTGGGACGTCGATTTGCGGGGTGCCGCGTTGCATAAGGGGGCGGAGTTGCGCCTTTGCGGCCGCGGCGAACGCAAGTTGAGAGCTCAGGGTTCGTCACCTTAAGACAGTGCGACTGTATGAAGTTGAATTATGACCATCCATTCGATGAGAGAGTACTTATCTTATGCTTAACGCGGTTGCAAGGAGGTGCGTCGGCGTGGTCTTTTCGCCATAATGGACGAGACGGAAAGGAGCACATCGTGGATACGCCTCGTATTCTCGTCGTGGACGACGAGAAGACCATCACCGACCTCGTGGGGATTTACCTGCGTAATGAGGGATTCGATGTGACGCTGGCGTATAACGGCGCCGATGCCGCCCGTCTCATCTTGGAGCGGGAGTTCGATCTCGCCGTGCTCGATATCATGCTTCCCGATGTAGACGGCTTCGAGTTGCTCCGCACCATCCGCACCGAGCGCACCTATCCCGTCATCATGCTCACCGCCCGCGACAGCCAGTCCGATAAGATCGAGGGCCTTACCCTTGGCGCGGACGACTACATGGTCAAGCCCTTCCGCCCGCTCGAGCTCGTGGCGCGTTGCAAGGCGCAGTTGCGCAGGTACACGCGGTACGGTAGCCGCGAGCAAGCGGCCCCCGTTGAGGATGCGGGTCCGATCATCTCCTTCAACGGGCTCGAGATCAATCGCGATGCCCGCACGGTCACCGTGGACGAGAAGTCCGTGCGCTGCACTCCGCTCGAATACTCCATTTTGCTGTACCTCGCTGAGCATCGCGGCCATGTGGTGCCAGTCGAGGAGCTGTTCCGGGCTGTGTGGGACGAGGAATTCATGGCGGGTTCGAACAACACCGTCATGGTGCACATCCGCCACCTGCGCGAAAAGCTGGGGGATGACGCCCAGAACCCGCGCTTCATCAAGAACATCTGGGGCGTCGGGTACACCATCGAGAAGTGAGTTCCGATTGGGGGCTACCGCTTCGCGGATAATCGTCGTGCCCGTATCCCGAGACATCTCAAAATCGAGGCGAAAGCAGGGTAGATGAACACTGAGAAAAAGAGATCGGCGCACCAGCAGCACGCGCCGGTGAACCCCATGACGGGGCTGCCCAATGACCGTTCGGAAGCGCCGCGACAGGCGGGCGCCGCGGATGCCCCCAATATCGATGCCTCGGCTGCCCCTGCTGTCGGAGAGCGCTTCTTCACGACCTCGAACGATTCGATCGACGAGGTCATCGCCAAGCTGCGAATCCTGCTCGACAGCCGCCTGCTTTCCTTGGTCGTGTTGGTGCTTCTCTCATTTGCGGTCATCGCGCGTGAGAGCTTTATCGCGTTCCTCATCGCGATTGTCGTGGGCTACATGCTTACGGACCGCTTTGTGACGGTCCGCCGCGCGGTGACGCTCGGCGGCTCCGCTTGGTTCTCCGTGATTTTCTTCGGATCCCTGCTCACGGCTCGTGCACGACCGTTGTTTGTCGATATAGATTACCTGTTCATGTTCTGCGGCTTCTTGCTTGCATGCGCGGTGTGCGGCGTCTTCTTTGTGGGGCGTGCGCTGTATTATGCCGGCTACGACCGCGGGCAGGCTGCCGCGGATCGAGTCATCGCCGGCCACCTTGTTGACCGCCTGATCGACAACCCGCAGGATGTGGATAACCTCGACGGAACCTTCCTGGAGGTGGAGGGTGCGATCAGCCGCGTGCGCGACCAGGAGCGCCAGGTCGCCGACGCCCTGCGCGATGAGGCGCGCCGCAAGGACGATTTGGTCACCTACCTCGCCCACGATCTCAAGACGCCGCTCGCCAGCGTGGTGGGTTACCTCTCCCTGTTGCAGGAGGCTCCCGACCTGCCTGTGGAGCAGCGCTCTCGCTTCACCGGCATCGCGCTCGACAAGGCGCATCGCCTCGACGCGCTCATCGAGGAATTCTTCGACATTACGCGTTTCGACTTCCACGACATCGTGCTCACGCGTGGCTACGTGGACCTTTCCCTGCTTCTCGCGCAGGTTGCGGACGAGTTCTATCCCACCCTCGCCGAACAGGGCAAGCACGTCGAGGTCGACGCGCCGCTGAATCTCACGGTCCTCGTCGACGGCGACAAGATGGCCCGCGTTTTCAACAACGTGATGAAGAATGCGATCGCCTACAGTTACGAGGGCTCGACGATCCACATCGAAGCCGTGCGCGGGGAGGGCTCGGTGACCGTGCGCTTCGAGAACCAGGGCGACCCGATTCCCGCCGCCAAGCTTGGGACGATTTTCGAGAAGTTCTATCGCCTCGATGCGGCGCGCGCGACCAACCGCGGCGGCGCCGGCCTGGGCCTCGCCATCGCCAAGGAGATCGTGACCGCACATGGCGGAACCATTGCGTGCGAGTCCACCCCCGAGTGCACCGTGTTCACCATCGTCGTGCCCGCGTGACAAAAGCCCAATTGCGAAACCTCAATTTGGGGACTGTCCCTCAAATGAGGGGTTGCTTTGTCAGCGTTTGATATGCCGGCGCCGTTTGATGAGTTCGGGCTTACACGCACCTTACATGTGGTTCACGGGTGCCTGAAGTGCGGGTCGTACCATGCTGAGAGCTATGAGCAAGAATGCGAGGAGGCTCGAAGGTGGACTACACGCCCGAGGATAGCGCCCAGACGATGGCGCGCGCGGCCGAGGAGGCTGCCTTGCGCGAGCGGGGTGACGTGCCCATGGTCCCCGCCGGTGCGGGGAGCGAGGTCGCCCCTGTGCACAAGACGCGTATCTCCGTCGAGAACGTGAACCTGTACTATGGCGACCATCATGCGCTGAAGGACGTTTCGATCGATATTCCCGAGCGCGAGATCACCTCGTTCATCGGGCCGTCCGGCTGCGGCAAGTCGACCTTGCTGCGTTGCCTGAACCGTATGAACGATTACGTGAAGGACTGCCGTGTCGAGGGCTCCATCAAGCTCGACGGCCGTGACATTTACGCCGATTACAACACCACGCTGCTGCGCCAGCGCGTGGGCATGGTGTTCCAGCATCCCAATCCGTTCCCCATGAGCATCTACGACAACGTCGCCTACGGACCGCGCGGCGCCGGCGTGAAGAGCCGCAGCGAGCTCGATGCGCTGGTGGAGGATTCCCTGCGTCGCGCCGCCCTGTGGGACGAGGTCAAGGACAAGCTCAAGGATTCCGGTCTGAGCCTGTCCGGCGGCCAGCAGCAGCGCCTGTGCATCGCCCGCGCCATCGCGGTACAGCCCGAGGTCTTGCTTATGGACGAGCCCACCTCTGCGCTCGACCCGATCTCGACGGTCCAGGTCGAGCAGCTCGCCATGGAGCTCAAGCGCGACTACACGCTCGTGGTGGTTACCCATAATATGCAGCAGGCCTCGCGCATCTCCGACTCCGTGGCATTCTTCCTGCTGGGCGAGCTCGTCGAGCACGCGCCCACCACGCAGATGTTCAAGGCTCCGCGCGATCAGCGCACCGCCGATTACCTTACCGGTCGTTTCGGTTAATCGAGCAGACCGGACGTGCGTCCCGCATCCGGTGCCCTGGTGCCGCGCGCGGGGCGTACACCGTTGTATCGGCGCGGGACGGTCAAGACCCTCAGCGGTGCCGTCCAGTGGGTAGAATTGTCGAAACGGTCGAGGAGGTATCGTTCGCATGATTTATTACGTCGAAGATGATGACAACATCAGGGGCCTGACCCTGTACGCCTTGCGCCAGCAGGGTATCGAGGCAGAGGGTTTCAGCTGCGACAGCGAGTTCAAGGCCGCCGTCGCCCGCCGTGTGCCCGACGCCGTGCTCCTCGACATCATGCTTCCCGATACCGACGGCCTCGAGATCATGCGCCGCTTGCGTGCCGACCAGGCGACCGCGACGGTGCCCATCATGATGCTCACCGCGAAGGACTCGGAGCTCGATAAGGTCGTCGCCCTCGACGGCGGCGCCGACGACTACCTCGCAAAGCCCTTCTCCCTCATGGAGCTCACGAGCCGCTGCCGCGCCCTGCTGCGCCGCGGCGGCATGATGAGCCGTCCCGCCCCCGAGATGCTGAGCGTGGGTGGCATCGAGCTCTCGCCGAGCCACCGCGAGGTTCGCGTGGATGGCCGTGAGCTCAAGCTCACCCTGCGAGAGTTCGATTTGCTTGAGTACCTCATGCGCAAGCCCGGTGTCGTCTTCACGCGTGAGTCGCTGCTCCAGAGCGTGTGGGGTTGGGATTTCGATGGCGGTTCGCGCACCGTCGATGTGCACGTCCAGACCCTGCGCCAGAAACTCGGTTCGCATGCCGATCGCATCGAGACGGTTCGCGGCGTGGGCTATCGCCTGGTCGATCGTGCCGCGGCCGATGAGGCCGTTGCGGATTCCGCCGAATGAGCAGCCATCAGTCGCTGTCGAGGCGCGTATTCGTGACCATCCTGGGGATGTCGCTCACGACCATCATCGTGTTCGCCCTCGCCCTTACCTTGATCGTACAGCAGCGCCTCGTCCATGCGACGAGCGCCGAGCTCGCCGACGAGGCCCGTGTGGTCGCGGCTTCGCTCAACAGCGCCCCCAGCCATCTCACCATGCTGCGTCGACTGCATTTGGAGAACATCCGCGTCACCCTGGTCGATCCCGATGGCGATGTCCTGTTCGACAGCGATACCGACGCGAGCAAGATGGAGGACCATGCCGACCGTCCCGAGATCGAGCAGGCAATCTCGACAGGCTACGGTTCCGCCGAGCGTTCGAGCACGACGCTGGGCGAGGTCATGCTCTACCAGGCGGTGCGCCTTGCCGACGGCAGTGTGGTGCGCATTGCCGAGGGAGAAGCGGGATACCTGGCCATCCTGGGAACGCTGTCTTTGCCCGTCGTCCTCATGGTCGTCGGTGGCGCCGTTGTTGCCGTCGTCGTTGCGCGGCGCGAATCGCATCGCATCATCGAGCCCTTGCTCGAGGTCGATCTCGATCATCCGCGCCGCAATGTCCAAAACGCCTATTCCGAGATGGAGCCCATGTTGGAGCGTATCGAGAGCCAGCGTCAGGAGCTCAAGCGCCAGATGCGCGTGCTGGCCGATAACGACCGCATGCGCCGCGAGTTCACCGCCAACATCACGCACGAACTCAAGACTCCGCTTACCACGGTCTCGGGATATGCCGAGCTCATCGCCAACGGTCTCGTGACCGACGAGGCGGATTTGCGCGACTTCGGACGCCGCATCTACAGTGAGGCGGGGCGTCTCACCTCGCTGGTGAACGACATCCTCACTCTTTCCAACCTCGACGAGGCCGAGCGTTCCGAAGGAGACTCGGCTGCGGCGGCCCTCGGCGCATGGGAGCCCATCGACCTCCCGCTCATGCTCGACGGAATCGTCCAGCGTCTCGAACAGGTCGCATCGCGTTCGGAGATCGATTTGGATCTGGATTGCGCGCCGGCCATGGTGACCGGTGTGCCCCGCCTGGTCGACGAACTCGCCTACAACCTGACGAGCAACGCCATTCGATACAACCACCCGGGTGGGTCGGTGACCCTCTCGTGCGGTGTCGAGGCTACGCCGGATTGTGATTTCCCCACGCCTTACATCCGGGTTGCCGACACGGGGATCGGCATCGCACCCGAGGAGCAGGAGAAGATCTTCGAGCGCTTCTACCGGGTTGACAAGAGCCGTTCCAAGGCGCGCGGCGGTACTGGCCTGGGCCTTGCCATCGTGAAACACGCCGCGTCGTACCACGGCGCCCGCATCGAGCTCGAGAGCGAGCTCGGCTGTGGCACCACGATCACCGTGCGGTTCCCTGCCCAGGAGCAGATCGAGGTTTAAGCCGGTGCGCGGGAGTGTTGCCCGTCCCGGGGGCTCGTTCATACCGCTTGCGCGCGGGTTGCTACCGTTGGGTGGCGGCTAACACGTTTCAGCTCGAAGCCCTTACCCGCCCGATGCGGTCCCTTGCGACTCCGTGCGTATACTGGCGCTGTGGCACAGCGTGAGAAAGGGTCTGCCTTGAAGTTCTTCATCGATACCGCGAACCTGGAAGAGATCGCCGAGGCGAAGAGCTGGGGATGCCTGGCCGGCGTCACCACCAATCCGAGCCTGTACGCCAAGACGGGCGGCGCCCTCGCCGACTTCGAGCCCCACATGCAAAAGATCGCCGAGCTCTGCAAGGGTCTGCCGGTGTCGGCTGAGACCACGGCGACGACGGTCGATGGCATGGTCGCCGATGGACGACGGCTCGCCGCGCTCGCCCCGAATATCGTCATCAAGCTGCCCATCTGCGAGGCCGGTCTGGCAGCATGCCGAATCCTGGCCGATGAGGGCATTCGCGTGAATATGACGCTCATCTTCTCCGCGACTCAGGCGTTGCTGGCCGCCAATGCCGGCGCCCGCTATATCTCGCCGTTCGTTGGTCGCTACGACGATATCGCGCTTGATGGCATCTCACAGCTCGCGGACGTGATCACGTGCATCAAGAACTACGATTGGTCCGGCAAGAACCCGGACGGCGTGGTCGAGATCATCACCGCCTCGGTGCGCACGGCCAACCATGTGGTCCAAGCTGCCCTGTTGGGCGCCGATATCGCCACCGTCCCCATGAAGGCGCTCAAGAAATGCCTCCATCATCCCCTCACCGATGCCGGCATTGCGACCTTCGAGGCCGATTGGGAGCGCGTCGCAAACGCGTGAGACGAGGGGTCGGTAAAGCGTCTCGCCGGTTTGGCGACCCAGTTGTGGTAAAGCGCTTTATCGCAGGTAAACACCCTTGTCTGCGAAAAAAATAGTTTTGAATTTACCGTCTGCGAGCGCCCTGTTCGCCGATTGTCCCGCTATGATTGTCGCGTACATTTATGCACCGCTCACCCACAAGGAGGCATCGTCCATGAGCGATGAGGAACTCATCCAGGTTGCCAATGAGGTCAGGAAGGGGGTCGTGATCGGCACGCACGCAGCGAAGTCCGGGCACCCCGGTGGTTCGCTCGGCGCCGCCGACATCATCACCTACCTCTACTTCGAGGAGATGAACGTCGACCCGGCAGACCCGCGCCGCGCCGACCGCGACCGTTTCGTGCTCTCCAAGGGCCACTGTGCTCCCGCTTTGTATGCGGCCCTCGCCGAGCGCGGCTTCTTCCCCAAGGAGGACCTCGAGTCCCTGCGCCATGTCGGCTGCCACCTTCAGGGCCACCCCAACATGAACGACACCCCGGGTGTCGACATGTCCACCGGCTCCCTGGGCCAGGGCATCTCGGCTGCCGTGGGCATGGCGCTCGCCGCCAAGCACTGGGGCGACGCCTATCGCACCTACTGCCTGCTCGGTGACGGCGAGATCGAGGAGGGCCAGGTCTGGGAGGCCGCCATGTTCGCGGGCAACCAGCAGCTGGACAACCTCTGCCTGATCGTCGACCACAACGGCCTGCAGATCGACGGCAGCATCGAGGAGGTCAACTCCGCGATGCCCATCGCCGACAAGTTCGCCGCGTTCAAGTTCCATGTGATCGAGCTGGCAGACGGCAATGACATGGCTCAGGTCCGTGCGGCCTTCGAGGAGGCCCGCTCCGTCACCGGCAAGCCGGTGTGCATCGTGGCCGAGACGGTCAAGGGCAAGGGTGTCTCCTTCATGGAGGGCCAGGTGGGCTGGCACGGTAAGGCCCCCAACGACGAGCAGTTCGAGCAGGCCATGGCCGAGCTCGCGAAGGAGGCTTAAAGCTATGGCAGACGAGAAGAGAATCGCCACCCGCGTGAGCTACGGCGAGACCCTGGTCGAGCTTGGCGCAGAGCACGACGACTTCCTGGTCTTCGACGCCGACCTTGCGGCTGCGACCCAGACGGCCAAGTTCAAGGCCGCCTTCCCCGATCGCTTCTACAACGCCGGCATCGCCGAGGGCAACATGATGGGCCTCGCCGCGGGCGTCGCAACCACCGGTCGCGTCGCCTTTGCGAGCACTTTTGCCATGTTCGCCGCCGGCCGCGCCTACGAGCAGATTCGCAATTCCATCGGCTATCCGCACCTCAACGTGAAGATCGGCGCGACTCATGCCGGCATTTCCGTGGGCGAGGACGGCGCGACGCACCAGTGCAACGAGGACATCGCCCTCATGCGCACCATCCCCGGCATGACGGTGGTCGTCCCCGCCGACGATGTGGAGGCCCGTGCTGCGACGCGTTGCGCCTACGCCACCGACGGCCCGTTCTACCTGCGTCTTGGTCGCTTGGCCGCGCCGGTGATCAACGATCCCGAGAACTATGAGTTCGAACTCGGCCGCGCCATCGTGATGCGCGAGGGCACCGACGCGACCGTCGTCGCCTGTGGCCTCATGGTCTCCGCTGCGCTCGAGGCGGCCGACGCGCTCGCCGCTGAGGGCATCTCCGTCGAGGTCGTCAACATGCACACCGTCAAGCCGCTCGACGAGGACACCCTGCTTGCCTCCGCGGCCAAGACCGGCCATGTGGTCACGGTCGAGGAGCATTCCGTCATCGGCGGATTGGGGGAGGCCTGCGCCGCCGTTCTGTGCGAGAAGAGCCCCGTCCCCATGCGTCGCGTGGGCGTGCAGGATGTGTACGGCGAGTCCGGTCCCGCACTCGAGCTGCTGGACAAGTACGGCCTGAACGCCGAGGGCATCGCCGCCGCCGTTCGCGAGGTGCTGGCCTAGCGGCTTCTTCAGTTTGTTCGCGGTATGCAATGCAACGCGGCGTCGCTCTGATCGCGACGCCGCGTTTTTCATAGGGTGAAAGCATTGCGTTCGCGGCAGCACGCCGGATCTGCCGATGGGGTGCGGTGGCTTTGGGACAGGCGGCTTTGGGGCAGGCGGGCGGCCTTGGGGCGGGCGGCCTTCGATGGGCTTTTGGCGCGATTGGCTCCAGGTGCTCGGTGGCTTTTTGCACGATTGTTAGAACTCGTTGCTGCCGTATGCTTTGATGGCGGGCATGAGTTGCATGCGCAGTAGCTTTTGAAGCGTGTGGTATCCGGTGACCCGAATGCGCTTCCGGATTCCCAATGCGCGAAACAGATCGGTGACGAGTTGCTGGAAGAGATGCTCATCAATTAGGTCTTCATACCAAACGTTCAGTATCGTGAAGCCCGATCCGACGATCTTATTCTGCCTTCGCGCGTCGCGTCCCGCCGCTTCGATCGAGTGGAATTCCTTGCCTTGATACTCCAGTCCGACACGCTGTCTGGGGAAGCCGATGTCGACGCGTCTTTGCCCTACGGGGGTTGCAACAGGGTGGTTCAGGGAGATGGGGCCAAGGCCAAGACCGCCCTTCGTTGTCGGCAGGGAAACGAGCATGGCCAGAATGGTTTCCATGGGGGAATTCGATAGGTCGTGTACATGCTTTATCAGGTTTCTAGCCCGTTTGATTCCGGGGACTCTATGGATGGAATTGATGAGTCTGCCGATTTTCTCGGTTGATGTGAGAGGCTCATCGATGCACGTGAGGCCGTCCCATGAATCGTCGAGAACGTAGGTTCCACAAAGCTCATATCCCAAGCAAATGATGTCGAAATCGCTCAGATCTTCATCTGCGCAAATCTGAATGAAGGTGAACTCGGGGCTCGTTACCCAAAAACCTTTGTCGATTTTAATGAGCGATCGAGGCGGAAGCGGGTGATAGCAAGCGACGGCATGGATGTCCCGCCGTGGGTTGTATCCGTGGTTGCCATCGACCAGGACATGGTAGGGTTGCTTGGCGACGCCGCGTGCGGTCATGTCGTCTTCCAGTAATTGTCGCGGCGGGACCATGAGTCCGGCGACCTTGCCGGTCCTCGGCTTATCGAGCAGCGTCGGGATGAGGCGCTTGCTCGACCGATATAGCTCAAGTGCGGAGGCGCCGCACGCGCAAACAATTCCTTCCATGCATAGACGATACATCCTTTTGGCCATGCTGGCCGATAATTGTAAGAGTGGTCAAAAAGAAGCCTTATACAGTGCTTGGTGCGGCGAATAGGGGGAAACGCGCCGAGCGCATCGGGGTGAAAGTCGCCTTATGCCGCTCATGGATGTCATAGTTTTGCCGAGAGTTGCGATTCGTGGGGGAATGCGCCCGCACGCAGGAGGTTTCACAAGATCAGACTACTGTATGAATGACTTATTTGACCGAAGTCGCCGAAATGAATAGTTGGCAGAAGGGTTTGCGGCCTGCGCGGTCGACAACTTGTGGAATGACTCATGAAAAACAATTGTGTCATCTGAATCTAAGTGATTATGACTTAGGTTTTATGAGTGCAATTGTGGGTACCATGGAAGTCGTTCAATAACGATGCGCCGGTCTTGGGCGTATCGGTCGGCGCGAGTCGGCCCGCAAACGGCAGAAAGGGCATTTCGAGCATGCAGCAATTCAAAACGGAGAGCAAGAAGCTCCTGGACCTCATGATCAACTCGATCTACACCAACAAGGAGATTTTCCTGCGCGAGCTCATCTCCAACGCTTCGGACGCGGTGGACAAGCTCAATTTTAAGAGCCTTTCCGACTCGAGCATTCAGCTGGACGACGAGGACCTCGCCATTCGCGTTTCTTTCGATCGCGATGCCCGCACCCTCACCGTATCTGACAACGGTATTGGCATGACCGCCGAGGACCTGGAGAACAACCTCGGCACCATTGCTCATTCCGGCAGCCAGGAGTTCAAGCAGGCCAACGCCGAGCACCAGGGTTCCGACGTGGACATCATCGGTCAGTTCGGCGTGGGCTTCTACTCCGCGTTCATGGTCGCATCGCGCGTTCGCGTTGTCAGCCGCGCCTTTGGCGAGGACGTCGCACACGTGTGGGAGTCCGATGGCCTCGAGGGCTACACCATCGAGGAAGGCGAGCGCTCCGAGCATGGTACCGACGTCATCCTAACCATTCGCGAGAACATCGAGGGCGAGAATGGCGAGCCCGGCGAGAACTACGATACCTTCCTGTCCGAGTGGGGCCTGAAGGACCTCATCAAGCGCTATAGCAACTACGTGCGCTACCCGGTTCAGATGATGGTCACCAAGAGTCGTGAGAAGGAGCGCCCCGAGGATGCCGGCGATGACTATACGCCGGAGTATGAGGACTACGAGGAGCTCGATACCATCAACTCCATGACCCCGATTTGGAAGAAGCGCAGCTCCGACGTGTCCGACGAGGACTACAACGAGTTCTACAAATCGACCTTCCATGACTTCGAGGACCCGGCCCGCACAGTGAGCTTCCATGCCGAGGGCACGCTCGAGTATGACGCGTTGCTGTTCATCCCCAGCCGCGCCCCGTTCGACCTGTACAGCAAGGATTACGAGAAGGGTCTCGCGCTCTACAGCTCCAACGTCTTGATCCAGGACAAGTGCGCCGAGCTGCTGCCCGATTACTACAACTTCGTGCGCGGCGTGGTGGACTCCCAGGACGTCTCGCTCAATATCTCCCGCGAGACCTTGCAGCACGATCGACAGCTCAAGGCCATCGCCAAGCGCATCGAGAAGCGCGTGACGAGCGAGCTCGAGAAGATGCGCGACAACGATCGCGAGAACTACGAGACCTTCTTCGAGAACTTCGGCCGCGGCCTCAAGTTCGGCATCTACTCCAGCTACGGCATGAAGGCCGACGAGCTGGGCGATCTGCTGCTGTTCTGGAGCGCGCGCGAGAACAAGATGGTGACGCTCGCCGAGTACGCCGCCGCCATGCCCGAGGGCCAGAAGGCCATCTACTACGCCGCCGGCGACGACCGCGACCGCCTCGCCAAGATGCCCGTGGTCAAGGGCGTGCTCGATCGCGGTTATGACGTGCTGCTGCTCACGACGGACGTGGATGAGTTCACCTTCCAGGCAATGCGTGGGTACACCGCCAAGAACTGCCCTAAGGTTTACGAGGACGACGCCGCCCGCGAAGCTGCCGCCAAGGCCGTGGCCGATGGTGCCGAGCCGGAGACTGAGGACCGTTTCCTCGAGCTCAAGAACGTGGCGACCGGCGATCTCGACCTGGCGACCGAGGACGAGAAGAAGGATGCCGAACAGGCCACCAAGGAGCATGGCGACCTGTTCGACGCCATGAAGGAGGCGCTGGGCGACAAGGTCGAGAAAGTCGCGGTTTCTGCTCGCCTGACCGACGCGCCCGCCTGTATCACCACCGAGGGCCCGCTGTCGCTCGAGATGGAGAAGGTCCTCGCTCGCGGCCCCGAGGCCGATCGCGGTGAGATGCCCAAGACCCAGCGCGTACTCGAGCTCAACGCCAAGCACGCCGTGTTCGACAAGCTCGTGGCCGCACATGATGCCGGCGACAAGGACAAGCTCGTGCTGTACGCCGGCTTGCTCTACGATCAGGCTCTGCTCGTCGAGGGCATTCTGCCGGCCGATCCAGTTGCCTTCGCCCAGAGCGTCTGCGAACTCATGTAGGCGAGCTCGAAAACGATATGCCGGCCCATATGCCGGCCGATCCGCCGGGGTGCTCCAGACGGGGCGCCCCGGCTTTTTCATGGTGGGGACTCATGACGGATTCCTGGTAGTTTGCAGAAAGTATTAAGACGTACGTCAGATACCGTTACAACTGTTGTTTTACTAACGTGCGTAGTATAGTTCTGCACCGAACAATAAATCTCGAGGTCAAAGGATGAGACAAGCGTGAGAAAAGCATGGGAGATCTTCAAGCGCGATGTGCTTCGCTTGTTGCACAATCCAGTGGCGATGGTCATCACCATCGGTGTGTGCATCATTCCGTCCCTGTACGCCTGGTACAACATCGAGGCGAACTGGGACCCCTACGGTAGCACCGAGGGCGTCAAGATCGCAGTCGCCAACGAGGATGCGGGCGTGGAGACCGAACTCACGGGCAAACTCAACGCCGGCGAGCAGACGATCGACAAACTCAAGGAGAACCACGACCTGGGCTGGGTCTTCACGGATGCGAAGAAGGCCGAGGAGGGCGTGCGGCGTGGTGATTACTACGCCGCCATCGTGATTCCGCACGACTTCAGCGAGAAGCTCACGAGCATGCTCACGGGCGATTTCGAGCAGCCCGAACTCACGTATTACGTGAACGAGAAGAAAAACGCCATCGCCCCGAAGGTGACCGATACCGGTGCCGAGACCATCGAGACCCAGCTCAACGAGACCTTTGTGGGCACGGTCACGAGCACGCTCGTGACCGAGGCGAAGAAACTCGGCGTGGATATCGATGCGGCGGGGGAGAGCGCGCACGTTGGCGTGATGGCCGATGTGGCCCATTCGGTGGATGCGCTCGACCGGGTTCGTTCGGGCCTGTCCGATATGAACGCCACGATCGACGCGGCCAAGAAGGCCGCCGCCGATGCGAAGTCGGCCCTCGCCGGCATGGACGAGGAGGCCCCCTCGCTTGTCGAGGCGCTTCAGCGTGGCGACGCCTTGTTGGGAACCACGCGCTCTGCCGCCCGCGATTTTCACACGGCGCTTTCGAGCGCGCTTTCAAACGGTGCCATGCATCTGGGCACTGCGGCTTCCGACGCGAACAGCGCGGTGGGCGCGATCGCCGGCGCGGCGAGCTCGGCAAAAACCAAGATCGACATCTCCCTCATCGACTTCCAATCCGTGATCGACTCCAATACGCGCGCCATCGAGGCGCTGCGCAAGATCAACGGTCAGCTGGGCAACAGCGGCGACATCGAGATCGCGATTCGCGAGCTCGAGCGCCAGAACCAGGGGCTGCAGCAGGTCAAAGACGGCCTGCAGGGCCAAAGTGATGCCCT
The DNA here is from genome assembly GCF_000156175.1 of Collinsella intestinalis DSM 13280. GTDB lineage: Bacteria > Actinomycetota > Coriobacteriia > Coriobacteriales > Coriobacteriaceae > Collinsella > Collinsella intestinalis. The sequence goes on along the minus strand of NZ_GG692711.1, from coordinate 17,799 downwards.
GGGCAACGACGCCGCGGCTTTCGATAAGGCCTCGGGTGCCATGAACGATGCCATTCAGGGAAGCGTCGAGGGACTCGGCAAGACCCAGAGGCGCATCAACGAAGAGGTCATGCCTCGCCTGAGCGACGGCTTGGATGCGTTTTCAAGCGTCTCCGGCGACCTCGTCGGCGTGGTGCGGAGCCTGACGCCGACCATCGGCCAGTCAATCTCGATGCTCGACCAGCTCGACGCCATGCTCGACCAGACCCGTCAGGCGCTTGCCAGCTCCGATAAGACCCTGGCCGATTTGCAGACGACGCTCGGAAGCGTCGCGACCGACCTCTCCGCTCTCCGCAGCTCCGAGGCAACGGCCGATCTCGCCACCATTCTCGACATGGATCCGGAGGACATGTCTGATTTCATGTCCGCTCCCGTGACGTTGCGCACGGAGCCGGTCTACCCGGTTGCCAATTACGGTTCCGGCGTAACGCCCTTCTACACCAATCTCGCGCTGTGGGTTGGCGGCTTCGTGCTCATCGCCATCTTCAAGCTCGAGGTCGATGACGAGGGCTTGGGTCGCTTCACGGCGAACCAGGGCTACTTCGGTCGTTGGATGCTCATGGTCCTGCTCGGCTTTGTCCAGTCGATCATCGTGTGCGCGGGCGACCTCGTCCTCGGCATCCAGTGCGAGCATCCGGCGTTGTTCATGCTCGCCGGCGTATTCACCTCGTTCGTGTACGTGAACATCATTTACGCCCTGGCCATCTCGTTCAAACATATCGGCAAGGCCATCGGAGTCATCCTCGTGATCGTGCAGATCCCGGGTTCCTCGGGCATGTACCCCATTGAGATGATGCCCGGCTTCTTCCAGGCGCTGCATCCTCTGCTGCCTTTTACGTATGGCATTAACGCGATGCGCGAGACCATCGGCGGCATGTACGGCATGGATTACCTGATGAACCTCGTCGCCCTCGGTGTATTTTTGCTGATCGCCCTGTTCGTGGGCGTGTGGCTGAGGCCCAAGCTGCTCAATCTCAACCTGCTCTTCGACCGCGAGCTCACGGGTACGGGCGTGATGATCTGCGAGCACGATGATATGGCGCGCGAGCACTTCTCGCTCCGCTCCACCGTGCGCGCACTGTTGGATACCGAGGCGTATCGCCGCGACGTGGTCGAGCGCGCCGCGCGTTTCGAGCGTCGCTATCCCACCCTCATCAAGACGGGTTTCTGCCTCGTGTTCGGCCTGCCCATCCTGTTGTTCATCCTTACGGCAACGCTCGATTTGGACATCGACGGCAAGCTCGTGATGCTGCTGCTGTGGATCGTCGCCGTGATCGGTGCCGACGCGTACATGATCTTCGTCGAATACCTGCGCCGGAGTTTGAGGGACCAGGTGCATATGAGCGGCCTGCCCGCCGATGAGATGCGCCGTGAGCTGGGCCGCACCATGCCCTGCGTGCATGAGGAAGGAGGCGAGGAGTAGATGAGGAACATCATTGCCATTTTCAAGCGGGATCTCTCCCGCATTCGTGGAAGCGTGGTCGCGCTCATCGTGGCGGTCGGTCTGGTGATCGTTCCCACGCTGTACGCGTGGTTCAACATCGCCGGCAGCTGGGACCCCTACGGCAACACCGGCAACCTCAAGGTGGCCGTGGCAAACTCCGACGATGGGTACATGAGCGACCTCATCCCGGTGCGCGTGAACATCGGAGACACGGTGGTGTCCGCCCTGCGCGAGAACGACCAGTTGGACTGGAGGTTCGTGAGCGAATCCGACGCCGTGGAGGGCGTCCGCTCGGGCGAGTACTACGCCGCGGTGGTTATCCCCGAGAATTTCAGCTCGCGCATGATGACCGTGTTCTCCAGCGATGCAGAGCATGCCGAGATCGTGTACTACGAGAATCAGAAGGCGAACGCGATTGCTCCGCGCGTGACCGATAAGGCTGCGAGCACCGTGCGCCAGCAGATCGATGAGACCTTCGCAAAGACCATCAGCGATGTTGGCCTGGCAACTACTTCGAGCTTGCTTGAGTTCATGGATGGCGATCAGATCGCGGCCTACGCCGGCAACCTGTCGGGCACGTTGGCCGGTGCCATCACGACCTTGCGCGACGCTTCTGGAAGCGTGGACGAGTTCGCGGGACTGCTGCAGTCCTCCACCGGCCTGCTCGATTCGACGAGCGATTTGCTGGCAAGCGCTGGTACGGCGAGCAAGGATGCCGAGGCCCTTGTGGGCGATGCGAAAACGGGCTTGAGCGGCATGCATGATGCGCTGGATGCCGCGGTTGCGGCCATCAACCAGTCCCTTAAGGATAGCGCGGGCGATTACGACGCCGCCGCCAAGGCCATCGACGAGGCCTTTGGCGCCGCCGACGCGCACGTGTCTTTGACGGTCACCCAGCTGCGCGATGCATCCGCAGACATGGCCAAGCGGGCTTCCGACATACGTGACGTGCAAGACAACATCCTCGCTGTCGAGCGTGATGTCGAGGGGTCCAACCTGCCTGAGAAGCTCAAGGCCGAGCTGGTGCAGAAGATCGATATCGTCGCCAATACCGTGGGCAACGTCGCCAACCAGCAAGAGTTGCTCGCCAAACACCTCTCCGATGCGGCTGCGTCGCTCGAGACGGGAGCCGCCGATGCGCGGGCGAAGGCGCAGGCCGTGAAGGACGGCATCGCCGAGGCGAAGGGGAGCATCGGCGGCGTCAAGGATTCCTATAATGCGACTCTCAAGCAGCAGATCAGCGATCTTTCCGATGCCGTGGCCGATGTCGCCCGTCGCGGCTCCGATATGGCCGACGACCTGGGCGCGACTGTGACCGACCTGTCCCATGCCGCATCGGCGCTCTCCGGTGACCTGGCCGGGGCCCATGAGGTTCTCGCCGGTGCGTCTGCCGATCTCGTGTCCGCCGCCGATGACCTGCAGCGTCTGAAGGAGGGCCTGGACACCGCAGTGACCTCAGGCGACCTCGACCGCGTGCGCGAGCTCATCGGTTCCGACCCTGCGGCCCTCGCCGACGCCCTCGCCGCGCCGGTGGCCCTCGACCGTCAGGCCGTGTATCACATCAAGAACTACGGCAGCGCGATGGCTCCGTTCTACACCACGCTTTCGATTTGGGTCGCGGGTATCGTCTTGGCGGCCATGCTCAAGGCCAATGTCGATGAGGCCGACGTCAAGGCCCTTGGCAACCCGCGCCTGCACGAGATCTACCTCGGTCGCTATGCGTTCTTCGCGCTGTTGGCATTTGCGCAGGCCACACTTGTGTGCGCCGGCGACCTGCTGTTCTTCGGCATCCAATGTGAGCATCCCTTCCAGTTCATGCTCGTCGGCTGGCTCGCCGGGTTCGTGTTCAGCAACATGATCTACACGCTCACGGTGAGCTTCGGCGATATCGGCAAGGCCATTGCGGTCGTGCTGCTGGTCATGCAGGTCGCGGGTTCGGGCGGTACCTTCCCGATTGAGATGACCGCCGACTTCTTCCAGGCTGTTTACCCGTTCCTGCCGTTCACGCACGCCATCAACGCCATGCATGCCGCCATGGCGGGGGCGTACGGCATGGAATTCTGGATCGAGCTCGGCACGCTTTCGCTGTACCTCATCCCGTCTTTGGCCCTGGGCCTGGTGTTCCGCCGCCCGGTGATTCGCGCCAACCGCTGGATCATCGAGAAGCTCGAGGAAACCAAGCTCATGTAGCGTCTCAATTGGGGACAGGTACAAATTGCTCCCCCTTGGGATTCGGGCGCCCGTCTGCGCAGATGCGCTGGCGGGCGCCTGCTTTTGTGCGGGGCGTTCAAGACGAGTGCGGCGAATCGCGACATGGAAAGGGCCTCCTTGCGGAGGCCCTTTCGCCGAGTCTGTTTGTTGGTGCTGCGGTTATGCCGTGGACTGCTGCAATTGCGGCACGTCGAGGGCGTCGAGCAGGTCGTTGTACGAGCGAAGGAGGTTGACTCGCTGGTTGCTCGACCGTGTACGGGTGGTGGGTTCGAGGAGGCCCTTTCTCTGTGTCGGGGGGAAGGAGAAATGGTTCGCACATCTGAGCTGCGGCCGGGGGGTCCGGGCGCGCTGGACATCGTAAAACGACGGCATGCTCGGGCCTCCTCGTCATCCACCGGTACGGGCGCCTTTGGGCCTCGCTGCTGGCCCTCGGGTGCTGTCATCATTATTGCCAGTGCGGCCCGTCTTATCCGCATAAGAAAGTCTTACGAGACTTTGCCCGAGCGATGAAATAGGAGGTCAGAAGCAATAAATGGGGAAATTGGCCCCCATGGACTCCGTCGCGTCTTACGTACACCTTAAGAAATCGACCGTTCACCATGGTGCTTCTGTGGCAGCCCTGTTGTGGAATTGTGAAGCGACGGGGAGGCGCTCCAATTGGGATGGGTGCAAACCGAGGCTTTGCCCGGGCCTGCCGTCGGCCCGGCATCGAAGGTGCCCAATTCGTACCTGACCCCATTTGAGACCCTGGCCCCATTTGAGACGGGCATGAGACTCTACACATTCTGTGCGGCTATGGAGTGGGGCCTGGTAAACCACGTATACTGTTTCGATGCGAAGCGATGCAGCGTAGCGGGGTCGTCGCGGTGACGCCCCTCTCGTTTCGCGATGAGAAAGGGAACCGTCATGCAGACGATGTATCAAACGATGAACGACGCCGAGCTGGCCGCCGCCATCGACGATCTCGAGGCGCGCGTCGCCGAGGTCAAGGCGCGCGAGCTCAAGCTCGATATGGCTCGCGGCAAGCCGTCGCCCGAGCAGGTGGCCATCTCCCGCCCCATGCTCGACCTGCTCAGCGCTGACTCCGACCTTACCGACGGCGGCGTGGACTGCAGCAACTACGGTTGCTTCGAGGGCATCCCCTCCGCCCGCGCGCTCGCCGGGGAGTTTTTGGGCGTCGATCCGTCCCAGACGCTCGTGCTCGGTAGCTCCAGTTTGCTGATCGAGCATGATTCCGTGGCCATGTGCTGGCTCAAGGGCACGTGCGGCCATGCTCCGTGGTCCGAGTTCTCCGCCGCGCACGACGGCGCGCGCGTCAAGTTCCTCTGTCCCGCGCCCGGCTACGATCGCCACTTCGGCATCACCGAGGATCTGGGCATCGAGAACGTTCCCGTGCGCATGACCGAGAACGGTCCGGACATGGACGAGGTTGAGCGCCTCGTCGCGGCCGATGAGGGCATCAAGGGCATCTGGTGCGTCCCCAAGTACTCCAACCCCACGGGCGACACCTACTCCGACGAGACGGTCCGTCGACTCACCTCGATGAAGACGGCCGCCCCCGATTTCCGTATCTTCTGGGACAACGCCTACTGCGTGCATGACCTGTATGACGAGGGCGACGAGCTCCTTAACGTCTTCGACGCCGCGCGCGAGGTCGGCAACGAGGACCGCGTGATCGCCTTCGCCTCCACCTCCAAGATCACCTTCCCCGGTGCTGGCGTGGGTTTTGTTGCCGCCTCTCCCGTGGTCATCAAGGAGATCGCGCACCATCTGCAGGCCGGTCTTATCAGCGCCGACAAGCTCAACCAGCTGCGTCACGTGCGCTTCCTGCCCGACCTGGACGCCGTGCGCGCCCATATGCGTCGTCATGCCGAGTTCATGCGCCCGCGCTTCGAGTGCGTCGATGCCAAGCTGCATGAGGGCTTGGACGGCACCGGTTGCGCCACCTGGACGCATCCGCGCGGCGGCTATTTCGTGAGTTTCGACGGCCCCGAGGGCTCCGCCAAGCGTGTGGGCGCCCTGTGCCGCGAGATGGGCGTCACCCTCACCCCGGCAGGCGCCACCTGGCCCTATGGCGAGGACCCGCACGATACCAACATCCGTATCGCCCCGAGCTACCCCAGCGTTGAGGATCTTTCTTCCGCGCTCGAGGTGCTCGTGTTGGCTGTCAAGCTCGTGAGCGCCCAGCTCGCGCTCGAGGAGCGTGCCTAAATGACCGACGATTTCGACGAGTTCTTCGACGACGAGCTGGCTGAGGCGGAGTCCGTGCCCGAGCCCGCATCCGATAACGTCGCCGAGGCGGATGCGCGTCACCCGTCTGCCGAGCCCGCCGCTCCGGCCAACTCCGATCCCGCCCGCCCGCAGCGTCAGTCCCCGCCGTTTTGGATGGTGCTCGCCATCGCCGGCATCTCGCTGGTGCTCGGCGTGGTGATCGGCTACCTCGTGGGCACCACGGTGACCATCAACGAGTTGGGCTCGCGCGAGCCCGAGGCCGCCTCCGAGGATGCTTCGGTCGAGATGCCCGAGGGTCATCCCGACATCGAGCTTGATGAGGAGGGTAACGCCAAGGTGGTCGACGGTTCCGCCGCCCCCGTATCAAATGACCCGCTCACGCTGGCCAACAACTTCTTCGATATGGGCATGTCCGCCATGAACGGCGCCAAGAGCGAGGAGGACCAGCTGAAGGCCCGGGACGTCTTCAAGCAGGCCATCGTCCACTACGACGAGTACCTTGCGAACAACGCCTCTCCGGCGGCCGAGGTGGATCGCGCCATCTGCGTGTTCTACGCCGGTGAGCATGAGCAGGCCATCGCGGACCTCGAGGCTTTCGTCGCGCGCGACGCCACGTTCGCGCCCGCATGGGCGAACCTCGGCATGTTCTACGAATCCCACGGCGATGCGGGCAAGGCCGAGAAGGCCTATCGCAAGGCCGTCGACACCGCCGCCGAGGACGATACCTACGGTGTGGGCGATTACGCCCGCGAGCGCCTCGAGGCGCTGAGCAAGTAAACGATCGCGCCGAGCGCGACTCAATCGAAAGGCATGGATATGGAACTCGCCATCACCACGCATCCCAGTGCAGAGCGCTACCTCATCGTCGTCGAGGGCGAGATCGACATCTCGAACGCCGACAAGCTCCGCAACGCAATCGATCTGGCCCTTGAGCAGCCCACTGAGCGCGTCGAGCTTGATTTCTCCCAGGTTCCCTATATCGATTCCACGGGCATCGGCGTGCTGGTCGGCGCCGCCCGCCGCGCCTCTGAGCGTGAACGCGCCCTGTCGATCACGGGCGCCCAGCCGAACGTCCTGCGCGTCGCGCAGCTTTTGGGCGTCGATAAGGACATCAGCATCAGCGCAGCGTAAGGCTTTATCCGTACGGCGACTCGTCGCGGGGCGTGGCGTACGGCGGCGCTATACTTGGAATATTGCCGCTTTGGACGGCGCACGGAGCGCCGCATGGACATTTGAGGAAACTGGGAGGTATCCCGTGCTAGGAATTGGATCGACCGAGCTGGTCATCATCCTGGTCTTTGGCTTCTTGCTGTTCGGTCCCGACAAGCTGCCGCAGATGGGCCGCACCATCGGCCGTGCCTTGCGTCAGTTCCGTGAGACGCAGGAGAAGCTGACCGCCGTCGTCCAGACCGAGGTCGTGGACCCCATGGCCGCCGCTGCCAAGGCCCCCAAGGTGGCTGTTGCCGCAAAGGACGAGGATACCGACGCCGAGGGCTCCGCTTCAACTGAGGAGGCCCCGGTGCGCAAGGAGACCTTTGCCGAGCGCCGTGCCCGCCTGGCCGCGGAGCGCGCCGCCAAGGAGGCCGAGGCCGCTGCGGACGACGCCGAGGGCGGCAAGAGCGCTCCCGCCGAGGATGCTCCTGCAGGCGATGCTCCCGCTGCCGAGCCTGAGCCCGAGTCCGAGCAGGTGGCCGCGGAGGCTCCCGAACCCGAGGTGCTGACCACCGAGGACCTGTACGCCCGCCGTCCGCGCAAGCGCACCGCGGCTCCTGCTGTGGAGGCCGAGGCCGCATCTGTCGAGGATGAGTCGAAGGGAGGGGAGCAGTAATGCCCATTGGACCCGCGCGCATGCCGCTCATGGACCATCTCGGTGAGCTGCGCCGTCGCCTCACCATCGTCGTCGTGTCGGTGCTCGCCGCCACCGTCTTCATGTATTTTGCAGCCCCCACGCTGGTTGATATCCTCAAGGACCCGATCAACGGTTCCCTGCAGCCCGGCGAGCAGCTCTCCGTCATGACCTCGCTCGGCGGCTTCTCCATCAAGTTCAACATCGCCATCAAGGTCGCGCTCGCCATGTGCACGCCCATGATCATCTGGCAGATTCTTGCGTTCTTCCTGCCGGCCCTGCGCCCCAATGAGCGCCGCTGGGTTGTCCCCACGGTGCTGGTCGCCACCATGCTGTTCTTCGCCGGCGTCATCTTCTGCTATGCCTTCATCGCGCCGGCCGCCTTTGAGTGGCTGCTCGAGGAGACCCGCTCCATCGGCGCGGCCATGCCGATGCTCGAGGACTTCATCAACACCGAGCTTCTGCTCATGATCGGCTTCGGCGTGTCGTTCGAGCTTCCGCTCATCGTGTTTTACCTCGCCGTGTTCCACATCGTGCCCTATGCCAGCTTCCGTGCGGCATGGCGCTACGTCTACGTGATCATGCTCGTGGTCTCCGCGTCCATCACGCCCGATGCCTCGCCCGTGACGCTGATCTTCATGTATGCGGTCATGCTGTCTCTGTACGAGGTCTCGCTCATGATCACCCGCTTTGTGGTTGTGGCGCGCGACGGCAAGGCCGGCCTCACCGAGAGTCGCCTGGGCCTCTTCGGCGACGACGAGGACGACGACGAGTAGTCGCACGGCGCGCGCCCAGGCGGGTGGCATATGCCCTGATGGGCAGGATGCACCCGGGCACGTGGCGCGCCCCCAACCGAACGGTCCAAGCTCGACCGAAGCACAATCGCAATGATGCCAAGTACCCGGGATGAGGATCCCGGGTACTTTCTTTTCCGTGCTCGAAATGTAACCGAAGTCACAACTCGAAATGCAGTCGAAGTTACAGCTCGAAATGTAACCAAAGTCACAAAATCGGGTGCTCGATCGTGACTTTGGTTGTATCTCAGCGACGCGGGGGCGGCCGAGCAATGCGAAGGCGGCCGATGGGGGCAAAGGTAGCCGAGCGAGGGCGTTCGCGAGTGGTACGAGGTGGATCCCTCTGCCGCAGCGTGGGCTTTTAGCGTGAACGGTAGAACTCGTGTACACTGACCCACACTATATATAAATACGTCTGGCGCACCCGCGCCGTACAAAAAGGAGCCCTTGTGAAGCTCGTCGTTGCAGAGAAGAACATCGCTGCGCAAAAGATCGCACAGCTGCTGGCTGACGCCGGCGCGCCGAAGAACGACAAGGTCTATAACACGCAGGTCTACCGTTTCAAGGTCGGCGGCGAGGACTGGGTCTCAATGGGCCTGGCCGGCCATATCCTCGCGCCGGATTTTCCCGACGAGATCCTGTTCGATAAGAAGATGGGCTGGTACAGCCTGACCGAGGACGGCGAGGTCCTGCCCGCCGGCGTGCCCGACGGCCTTGCCCGCCCGCCGTACGACACCAAGCGCAAGCCCTTTCTTGCCAACGGCATCAACATCAAGGGCTGGAAGGTCGAGAGCCTGCCGTACCTCACGTGGTCGCCGATCATCAAGAACCCCGCGGAGAAGGAGATCATCCGCGTTCTCAAGAACCTCGCCAAAAAGGCCGACGAGGTCATCATCGCCACGGACTTCGACCGCGAGGGCGAGCTCATCGGTTCTGACGCCCTCAACATGATTCGCGAGGTGGCCCCTGAGCTGCCAGCGCGCCGCGCCCGCTACTCCGCCCTCATCAAGGGTGAGGTTACCGAGGCCTTCGCCAACCTGGTCGAGCTCGACCAGGATTTGGCCGACGCCGGCGAGTCCCGCCAGTACATCGACCTCATTTGGGGCGCGGTCCTCACGCGCTATCTCACGCTCGCCAAGTTCGGCGGCTTTGGCAACGTGCGCTCCGCCGGCCGCGTACAGACTCCTACGCTCGCCCTGGTGGTTGAGCGCGAGCGTGAGCGCATGGCCTTTGTGCCTGAGGATTACTGGCAGATCCGAGGGCTTGGCGAGGCTTCCGACCAAGAGTTCAAAGTCGCCCACACCACGGCGCGCTTCACGGACAAGGCGGCGGCTGAGGCGGCGTTCTCGCACGTCGAGGGCGAGACCACCGGCACCGTCACCGCTGTGGCCAAGCGCAGTCGCAAGCAGCAGCCTCCGGTGCCGTTCAACACCACCGCGCTGCAGGCGGCAGCGGCGGCCGAGGGCATCAGCCCCGCGCGCACCATGCGCATCGCCGAGTCCCTCTACATGAGCGGTTTCATCTCCTATCCCCGTGTCGATAACACGGTGTATCCCAAGACGCTGGACATCGAGGGCATCGTGCGTGGCCTGGCCTCCGGCACCCCGGCGCTCGCGCCCGTGTGCAAGAAGATCCTCGCCGGCCCGCTCACACCTACGCGCGGCAAGGTCGAGACCACCGACCACCCGCCGATCCATCCCACCGGCCAGGGCGATCCCACCACGCTCGACGGCGGCCAGCTCAAGCTCTATAACCTCATCGCCCGCCGTTTCCTGGCGACGCTCATGGGGCCCGCCACCATCGAGAACACCAAGCTGTCCATCGATGTCGGCGGCGAGCCGTTTGCCGCCAGCGGTGATGTGCTGGTGGAGGCCGGCTTCCGCGAGGCCTACCCGTATGGCCTCAAGCGCGACGAGCAGCTGCCCGCGCTGGCCGAGGGCGACGTCATCGACGTGCGCGACATTAAGCTCGAGGCCAAGCAGACCGAGCCGCCCGCGCGCTACAGCCAGGGCAAGCTCGTCCAGGAGATGGAAAAGCGCGGCCTGGGCACCAAGTCGACGCGCGCGAGTATCATCGAGCGCCTCTATGCGGTGCGCTACCTCAAGAACGATCCCATCGAGCCGAGTCAGCTCGGCATCGCCATCATCGACGCGCTCTCGGAGTTCGCGCCTCGCGTCACCACGCCCGACATGACCGCCGAGCTCGATGCCGACATGACCAAGGTCGCCGAGGGCGCCGACACGCAGGAGCACGTCGTGGACCACTCCCGCGCCCTGCTCGCCGGCATGCTCGACGCGCTCATCGAGCACAAGGACGATCTGGGTGAGGCGATCTCGGACGCCGTCACCGCCGACGCCCGCGTGGGCGCCTGTCCCACGTGCGGCAAAGACCTCGTCATGAAGACGAGCGCCAAGACGCGCGGTAGCTTTATCGGCTGCATGGGTTGGCCCGACTGCGATGTAACCTATCCAGTGCCCTCCGGCGTGAAGGTGAGCCCGCTCGAGGGCGAGGCCGCCGTATGCCCCGAGTGCGGCGCGCCGCGCATCAAGTGCCAGCCGTTCCGCCAAAAGGCCTACGAGCAGTGCGTGAATCCCAAGTGCCCCACCAACTACGAGCCCGACCTCAAGGTGGGCGAGTGCTCCGTGTGCGCCGAGGCGGGTCGTCATGGCGATCTAATCGCGCATAAGAGTGAGAAGAGCGGCAAACGCTTCATCCGTTGCACCAACTACGACGACTGCGGTGTGAGCTACCCGCTGCCCGCTCGTGGCAAGCTTTCCGCCACCGGCGAGGTCTGCGAGCACTGCGGCGCGCCCGTTGTGGTGGTCGAGACGGCCCGCGGCCCATGGCGCATCTGCGTGAATATGGACTGCCCCGGCAAGGAGAAGAAGCCCGCCCGCGGCAAGGCCGCGTCGAAGCCGGGCGCGAAGAAGACGGCTTCGACGGCCAAGAAGACCACTGCCAAGAAGGCGACTGCGAAGAAGACGACGGCGAAGAAGGCTGCCGCCGAGAAGACCGCGACCGAGAAGGCGTAAAACATGAGTTCGCGAGGCCTGTTCATAACGGTTGAGGGGATCGACGGCTGCGGGAAGTCCACGCAGGCGCGGCTCATCGCGGCGGCGCTCGAGGCTGCGGGCCACGACGTCTTGCGCCTGCGCGAACCGGGCGGCGTCAAGATCTCTGAGCAGATCCGCGAGATCCTGCTCGACCCCGCAAACGTCGAGATGGGCGATGTGTGCGAGCTGCTGCTGTATGAGGCCGCCCGCGCCCAGCTCGTGCATCAGGTGATCAGGCCGGCGCTCGCCGCCGGCAAGACGGTGGTCTGCGACCGCTTCTACGATTCCACCACGGCGTACCAGGCCTTTGCCGATGGTTTGGACCGCAACATGGTGTCTCAGGCAAACGAGCTCGCGGTGGACGGTTGCCGTCCCGACCTCACGCTCGTGTTCGACCTGCCGGTCGAGGACGCCCTGCGCCGCCGTTCCGGCCGTGAAGCCGAGGACCGCCTCGAACTCAAGGGCCTGGAATTCCAAGAGCGCGTTGCCGCGGGTTTCCGCGCGGTTGCCGTCGATGAGCCAGATCGCGTGAAGCTGATCGATGCCGGCGGGTCCATTGCCGAGGTGTTCTCCGGCGTTGCTGCCGAGCTCCGATCGGCCGGCCTGTCCATGTCCGAGGATGATGTTGCCGCGGCGCTGCAGGCGTGTCAGGGGAAGTGCTAGCCATGCCCGACCGCCTCGCCCCCAACAGCCTGCTCGCCAAGCTCGATACGCAGCCGCGTGTGCGCGACTTTCTCGCCCGTGCGGTGACGAGCGGTCGTGCGAGCCACGCCTATCTGTTCCTCGGCTCGCCGGGCTCCGGCAAGCTCGATGCCGCTTGGGCGCTGGCCCAGGCGCTTCTGTGCGGCGAAGATGGCGTCTCAGGTGCCTGTGCCTCCTGTGATGACTGCGGCCGTGTTGCCCGCCGCACCCATCCGGACGTGCATTACTTCGCGCCCGAATCCGCCACGGGCTACCTTATCGCGCAGACGCGCGAGCTGCTCGAGGATGTGGCGCTCGCGCCCATCCGCGCCAAGGCTAAGGTCTATATCGTCGACCGCGCCGAGCAGCTGCGTGCGAACACCGCTAACGCGTTGCTCAAGACGCTTGAGGAGCCGCCCGCCGGAGTGACGTTCATCCTGCTCGGCTCGAGTGCCGATGCCATGTTGCCCACGATCGTGTCGCGCTGCCAGTGCGTGCCGTTCCGCCCGCTCTCGCTCGAAGACGCCGCCACGGCCGTCGAGCACGCCACCGGCCTGCCCGCGGGCAAATGCCGTATGGCCGTCGCGGTTGCCGGCAGTCCCGCCCGCGCGGTCGAGTTCCTCAAGAGCGGCGACCGCCAGACAGCCCGCCGTGCCATGGTGCGCGCCGTGGACTTGCTCGCCCATGCCGACGAGGCCGACATCCTGGCCGCCGCCAAGGACCTCATGGGTGCGATCAAGGCGCCGCTCGCCGAGGTTAAATCGACCCAGCAGGCGGTCCTGGAGCAAAATCAGGACTATCTCTCCCGTGGTGCTTTAAAGCAGCTGGAAGACCGCAACAAGCGCGAACTGAACGCCCGTGAGCGTTCGGGTATCATGGAGGCTCTGGCGAGCGTTCGCTCCCTGCTGCGCGATGCCCTGGTTCGCCTCGCATCTGAGTCGGAGCCCGTCGTGAACGAGGACGTTTCCGACGTCGTCGAGCGCATCGCCGCCCGTGTCACGGTTACCGGCGTCACCCGTGCGCTCGATGCCGTTTCGAGCGCCGAGGCTCGCATCGCCAGAAACGTCACACCCCAGCTGGCCATCGAGGTCATGCTGTTCGATATCAGGAAGGCACTGCAATGCCCGTAGTCGTACCCGTCAAATTTGCGTTCGCTGCGCACGAGCTGTGGTTCGATCCGCGCGACCTGGACATCCTCGCCGGCGATCACGCCATCTGCACCACCGAGCGCGGCACCGAGATCGGCCTCGTGACGGCCGATCCGTTCGAGGTGCATCCCGAGGAGCTCGCCGCCCCGCTCAAGCCCGTCGTGCGCATTGCCACCGACGCCGACCTCGATCGCGCTGACGACCTGGCCGACGCCGGCGAGGACGCCATGTTCGATTTCCGCCGTCTGGTGGAGAAGAACGGTCTGGACATGAAGCCTGTGGGCGTCGAGTACCTGTTCGGCGGGGAGAAGGCCGTCTTCTACTTTGCCGCTGAGGACCGCGTGGACTTCCGCCAGCTCGTCAAGGACCTGTCCGCCCACTTCCACGTCCGCGTCGACATGCGCCAGATCGGCGTGCGCGACGAGACCCGCCTGCAGGGCGGCTACGCGACCTGCGGCCAGGAGCTGTGCTGTACCCGTTTCGGCGGGCAGTTCGAGCCCGTCTCCATCCGCATGGCCAAGGAGCAGGACCTGCCGCTGAACTCCGCCAAGATCTCGGGCGTGTGCGGTCGTCTCATGTGCTGCCTGCGCTATGAGTTCGAGGCCTACAAGGATTTCAAGAGCCGCGCCCCCAAGAAAAAGACCCTTATCGACACGCCGCTGGGCAAGGCCCGCATCGTGGAGTACAACACCCCGCGCGAGCAGCTGGTGCTGCGCCTGGAGAACGGCAAGGTCTTCCGCGTCGACCTCGCCGATATGACGAGCACCGAGGAGAACAGGCAGCGCTGCGAGGCGCAAGGGTGTTCCTGCCGTCCCGACTGCGTGACGCGCGACGTCCTCGAACGTCTCGAGTCGCCCGAGCTCGCACTCGCCCTCATGGAGCTCGACCGCAAGAACGGCGTCGACGTGGGCGACGGCCTGGACACGGCCGATCGCATCGTCGCCTCCGGCCCCACGCCGCGCCGCAAGCGCATGCGCGAGGAAGAGGCCGCCAAGTTCGAGCAGGGCGGCTCCGGCCGTCGTGGTCGCAAGGGCGCTTCCTCCAAGGGCCGTTCTCAGGAGGTTGAGGAGGAGCAGGCGCCGCAGCAGTCGCGTCGTCGCCGTCGCCGCTCCGGCGCTGCCGAGCAGGCGGTG
>NZ_GG692711.1:2321-3118 GCF_000156175.1 Collinsella intestinalis DSM 13280 | reverse complement strand
GCATGAGGCCGCCTCTCCCGCCGAAGACGCGCCGGTGAAGAGCCGTCGCCGCAAGCACACCTCCTCTGGCACGGAGACCGCATCCGGCGAGGGCAAGCGCCGCCCCCGTCCCCGCAAGCCCGAGACGCCTTCTGTCGCCGACCAGATCGCCGAGGGCGAGGTCAAGGTCCAGCGTCGCCGCCCGGGTGACGGTGGCGGTGCCAAGTCGCGCCCCGCGACCGATGGCCCTGCCCGTTCCGGTGCCGATGATGCCGAGGGCGCTCCCAAGAAGCGTCGCCGTCGCCGCAGCCGCAAGCCCAAGCAGGACGGCGGAGACGCCGGCGCGTCCGCTGAGTAGCCCGTGCGCGCGCCTCGTTTTCAGGCCGCATCCACATCGGACGTCGAGCCCCTCCCCGCATCTGCGGGGAGGGGCTTTTTCACGTCGGTTGGAAATGGGGCAGAAAAAACGGGTCGCGGTTCCGTCGGGGCACTGATTGAGGCCGCCCTCGAATTGATCTCACCCACGAGGTGCGCCGGCTGCGAGCGACCGGGAGAGCTCATCTGCTCGGCATGCGAGAATTCCATGCAGTTCATAGACCCTGCTCGCTGCTGTCTGCACTGCGGCGCGCCCTTCGGGGCCATGGTGTGCACGGAATGCGCGGGAGCGAAGACCGATCTCGATCGCTGCTTGGCTGCCGCCGTGTTCGATGGGCCGGTCGGTCGCATCGTCCGCGCGTACAAGGACGGGGGCGAGCGCCGCCTGGCCGCCGAGATCGCCCGCATCATGCTCAGCGCGGCCGTGCGGGCGCAGCGCGAGG
>NZ_GG692711.1:0-2221 GCF_000156175.1 Collinsella intestinalis DSM 13280 | reverse complement strand
CCGGCGGGGTACCGTTGAGAACCGGATACCGCGAAGAGACGGAACAAAGTGGAGACACCATTTAGAAGGTGTCAGCAGTGATGTACTTTTCAAGAACAGTTGTGTAAGGTCTGACTTAGTCAGGCCCCGTTCAACTTTTCCTTAACCAGTTTACAGAACGCTAATACATCGAATGGAATCCGATCCAGCGAGAAGCTGGTCGGGACGGGCACTCCGCGCCAACCATGATCGCGACCGGGCCTCCTGGCCCGGCCATCATATTGGACGGAGAGTTCGATCCTGGCTCAGGATGAACGCTGGCGGCGCGCCTAACACATGCAAGTCGAACGGCACCCACCCTCGGGTGGAAGCGAGTGGCGAACGGCTGAGTAACACGTGGAGAACCCGCCCCCTCCTCCGGGATAGCCTCGGGAAACCGTGGGTAATACCGGATGACCCCGCAGGGCCGCATGGCCCCGCGGGCAAAGCCCAGACGGGAGGGGATGGCTCCGCGGCCCATCAGGTAGACGGCGGGGTGACGGCCCACCGTGCCGACGACGGGTAGCCGGGTTGAGAGACCGACCGGCCAGATTGGGACTGAGACACGGCCCAGACTCCTACGGGAGGCAGCAGTGGGGAATCTTGCGCAATGGGGGGAACCCGTGACGCAGCGACGCCGCGTGCGGGACGAAGGCCCTCGGGTCGTAAACCGCTTTCAGCAGGGATGAGACAAGACGGTACCTGCAGAAGAAGCCCCGGCTAACTACGTGCCAGCAGCCGCGGTAATACGTAGGGGGCGAGCGTTATCCGGATTCATTGGGCGTAAAGCGCGCGTAGGCGGCCCGGCAGGCAGGGGGTCAAATGGCGGGGCTCAACCCCGTCCCGCCCCCTGAACCGCCGGGCTCGGGTCCGGTAGGGGAGGGTGGAACACCCGGTGTAGCGGTGGAATGCGCAGATATCGGGTGGAACACCGGTGGCGAAGGCGGCCCTCTGGGCCGAGACCGACGCTGAGGCGCGAAAGCTGGGGGAGCGAACAGGATTAGATACCCTGGTAGTCCCAGCCGTAAACGATGGACGCTAGGTGTGGGGGGACGATCCCTCCGTGCCGCAGCCAACGCATTAAGCGTCCCGCCTGGGGAGTACGGCCGCAAGGCTAAAACTCAAAGGAATTGACGGGGGCCCGCACAAGCAGCGGAGCATGTGGCTTAATTCGAAGCAACGCGAAGAACCTTACCAGGGCTTGACATGACCGTGAAGCCGGGGAGACCCGGTGGCCGAGAGGAGCGGTCACAGGTGGTGCATGGCTGTCGTCAGCTCGTGTCGTGAGATGTTTGGTTAAGTCCAGCAACGAGC
Organism: Collinsella intestinalis DSM 13280; assembly: GCF_000156175.1. Classification (GTDB taxonomy): domain Bacteria; phylum Actinomycetota; class Coriobacteriia; order Coriobacteriales; family Coriobacteriaceae; genus Collinsella; species Collinsella intestinalis. The sequence continues at coordinate 889 of NZ_GG692711.1, read as the reverse complement.
GCAACCCCCGCCGCCATGTTGCCAGCACCTCGGGTGGGGCACCCATGCGGGACCGCCGGAGTCAATCCGGAGGAGGGCGGGGACGACGTCAAGTCATCATGCCCCTTATGCCCTGGGCTGCACACGTGCTACAATGGCCGGTACAGCGGGATGCGATGGCGCGAGCCGGAGCGGATCCCTGAAAGCCGGCCCCAGTTCGGATTGGGGGCTGCAACCCGCCCCCATGAAGTCGGAGTTGCTAGTAATCGCGGATCAGCATGCCGCGGTGAATGCGTTCCCGGGCCTTGTACACACCGCCCGTCACACCACCCGAGTCGTCTGCACCCGAAGTCGCCGGCCCAACCATCTGGGGGGAGGCGCCGAAGGTGTGGAGGGTGAGGGGGGTGAAGTCGTAACAAGGTAGCCGTACGGGAACGTGCGGCTGGATCACCTCCTTTCTAGGGAGAATCAGCTTACTAGAAAGCAACAGAGAACCAAATCTCACAATGTTACGGCGCAGGTGTGCCCGAGTCTCCGCCCGCCCCTTCGCGTGTCCGGTCCCCGGGGTAGCCCCGCGTACCTTGAGAGCCGCATAGCGACAAGACGGATCTATTACGATCTGATCGATTCTTCTATATTGAGATATGAGATATATCTTCCAATCTGCAAATATAGTAAGTTGCATGACGATCGCCGGTGACGAAAGTCACCGAGCGTATGCGACACCCAGACATTCAAGTGTCTAGATACGGCGTCCCGCACGGTCGTGCGGGAAGATATCTAGGGCGCACGGCGGATGCCTTGGCACATGGAGCCGATGAAGGACGCGGCAAGCTGCGATAATCCGCGGTTAGGGGCACACACCCTTCGACCCGCGGGTCTCCGAATGGGCGAACCCGCCAGGAGAAGT
>NZ_GG692712.1 GCF_000156175.1 Collinsella intestinalis DSM 13280 | reverse complement strand
TCCTTGAGCCTGCTGGTGACCGTCTGCTTGGTCGTGCCGCACTCCTCGGCTATCTCCCTCAGCGTCGCCATGCCCCGCCGCCTCCTTTACATAATGCCGATTATCAGGAATCGGATATGCCTATCTACCTGCTATTTTAGCACTTTATCGATAGATAATCGGTAAGTTATCGCTAAATTTAGCACCATTTGGCAATAACTTATCTTTTTACCGCTCGTTTTTTCTCTGCTTCTCCTGCATTCCGCCGCGCCGTCCCTGACCTCGCGCATCCTTCACCGTTTGCGCTGCGATGCTCTTGAGCCTCTTCGCCTCCGCCGCGTCGGCGTCCATTTCCTTGCCTATCCTGACCAGCTCGCCGTTTATCGCCCTGTCCGCCCTCTTCGCCTGACGTTCGTCCCATGTGCCCGATATTCTGCCTGCCGCCTCGACCGCAGCCTTGGCTATCGGGTTGTTCGATGAGGCGAGCTTCTCCAAGGCGGACTGCCATTTTCCGATGATTGGGCGCAAGTTCAGGGTCTTGGCTATCTCCATGACCCACGCCGCTTTTCGCTCGACCCTCTCTTCGAGGCCAGAGATTATCTTTTCGAGGGATTCGATGTAGCTCTCGAGCCTGCTGACGCTGCGGTTCAGTCGGTCGCGCTCGGCTTCGAGCCTCGAGACGGCCTTCTTCGCCTCCCTGAGCTCCTGCGGGTCGTTCATGTTCTCCTTGATTTGACGCTTCGCGCGCTGCTCCTCGGTGAGCACCACTCCGGCTTGTTCGAGGCCCATGCTTTCTCGTATGGCCATCTCTAGATCGTCGTGGAACTTTTTGGAGAACCCCCTTGTATCGACCTTCACCTCGCGCCGCTTCTCGTCATAACGCTCGCACGTGTTGACCGCCTTCCGAGAAAGCTTGAATCCCTGTTCGTGCTTCGGGTCGGCGACGATGGGCAGGAAGGCGAAGTGCATGTGCGGCTGCCCCTCGTCCATGTGGACCCAGGCGCTCACGACGTTCTCCCTGCCGTACATCTCGCACAGCTTTTCGTAGACGGCCTCGAAGAACTCCCTTTCCCTTCCGGCGTACTGCTCCATGTCGGGGAGCGTCACCACCCAGTCGAGAAGAGCGTTTTTCAGCGCCGACTTGTGACACCAGACCTCACCGAGCCGCTTCTTGAAGAACTCCATCTGCGGCAACTTCTGGTCATCCGCCGCCATGTTGTAGTTGAGATGGGTTCTTTCCGGGTCGATGTCGCTTTTGTTCGTGCTGTGCTTTGAGCCTCGGACGGTGAGCCAGTCGTAGGTCTGGTAGTAGACGTTCCCGTCCTTGTCCTTCATCTTCGTCCTGTCGAAGTGCTTGAACAGCTTGCCGAGCGCGGCGGCACCCTCGGCTGCGCTGAAGCCCTGTTGGTTCGCCATGGGCGTTGCGCCTCCAAACAGCGTAGCGGTTTGGTTAGGGCGTGTTAACCAAACCTTCGGTTTGACACGCCCTCAGCATACGCCTCGGGGAACTCCGCCGCAAGCGGCTGCGCGTCGGGTGCGGCTGCACACCCTCCTTGCCCCGCCCTACCGATCACTCCGGCCTTTCGGCCTCCGTGGGCGGTAGGGCGCAACCCATGCGGCGGCGCATGGGAAGGCCCGGACCCTCGCGGCGCTCCGATTGCGCCGTTGGTGCCCGGGCCTCTCCTCCCGCAGTCTGCCGGGGTGCGATTCCCCGCAGAGGCGGTTTGCTCGCCGCGCCTGTCCGTGCGCCGATTGCACGGGGACTACGGCCCGACCGCGCCTGCCGCGCTACGCTTGCTCGGGGGCCACGGGCATCGGCCTCATTCTATCCTCTGGCACTCGACCACGTTCTCGACCCAATCGAGCGAGTAGACGTAGTCGAGCGCGTCGGCCATCGTCTCCGCCTCGACCTCGACGGGTACCCACCTGCCGTCCTCGACGAGGACGGTCACGGACCATTTGGACATGCCCATCACCCGGTCGGGAGGCGGTGCGGGGCGTAGCGGCGAAGCACGTCGAGGTAGTCGATTTCGTCCGTGTCGTCCTCGAACGCGGTGATGGACCCGACGGTGCGCATGAACCAATCCGCCCTCGACAGGAGGGACAGCGAGAGGCACTGGGACTCGACCTCGTCGCCCTCCGCCGCCATCCACGTCCCACGGGCGGCGCGGACGCACCCGTAGCGGGAGACGTTCCTGTCCGTGCAGTCGTACAGCTCCTCGACGTCGTACCCGGCACGCCTCGCCTTCTCCCCATCGAACTCGATGGTGAAGCTCCACGGCACCGGCCTAATCCCCATATCCGCTCAACCTCCTGCTTCCCATGCGGGCGACCTCGCCGCCATCACCGCGCGACAGCACGAGCACACGGCTCTCGCCCGCGCACTCGCACCGCCAGCGCGCCGCCTCGGCCTGCTCGACCGCCTGCGCATCGGAGGGCGCGGACAGGCTCAGGCGCTCCACGCGCTCTGATAGGGCGGCGTCCCTGAACACGTCCAGCCTGTAGACCAATGCCGACCGCCTTCCTTGATGTCGTTACCTGCATATCAAGAATACCATGAGGTATATAATTTGTGGTATTCTATAGGAGTAATACCCATGTTAGGAGTTCGCTTGGACAGGATATTCGTGCTGGACAGGGTGCCCGAGAGGCATCCTGACGTGTCGAAGGAGGACGCGGCACACGCGTGGCTCCACTGCCGCAAGAGCATGATGCGAATCGGCAAGGAGCCGGAGGAGCACGTCGGAATCGGATACGACGCCTCCGGCAGACTCGTCGAGGTCGTGGCCGTGAGGAACGCCATGGGCGACTGGCTCATCAAGCACGCCCAGACGCCGCCGCAGGAGTCAATCAAGCGCGAGCTTGGGTACGGAAGGAGGAAACGATGAACGACAGGCAGCTATGCGAGATGTTCGGCACGACCCTTGAGGAGGTGGAGGCCGACGTCGAGAAGTACGAGAGCGGCGATTTCTCCGATTTCGACTTCTCCAAGCCCATCGACGGCAGGCCGACGGCGAAGATGAAGGCGAGCACGGTCAAGTTCTTCGACTTCGAGCTTGCGGCGATAGACTCGGCGGCGAAGCGCGAGGGGATAAGCCGCTCGGCCTTCATCCGCCGCGCCTGCGACAACGAGCTTATCGCCATCGCATAGGCGAAGCCCTCCCGATCACTTCGGCCTTTCGGCCTCCGTGGGCGGGAGGGCTTCAAACAACACCGCCCACCCGGCTGGCGAGGAAGCCGAGCGGGCGGGCAGGTGTTAAACTGGGAACTCCACGGGTGTTGGAAGCGCCCGCGGACTACTGAGAACGAGGTCCTAGCTCGTGTCAGCGCCCATGCATCCCCAGTGTATCACGGGTGGTGTGCGGGAAAATGATAGCTTTGTAGGAATGTAGCAAAGCACCATCATGCTGATTAGGTTGGACCTCCCTGAGCCGGGAGGTTTTTTTCATGCAAGATAACGATGCCAAGCTGCCGCCGAAGCTCAAGAAAGCAATGGAGGAGAATGAGCGCAGGATGCTACAGCAGGAGGCACGGCAGGCACACTTCTCACGCGTGGCACTCTGGATGTACTGGCTTCCGATAAGCCGCAGGCAGCGAGAAGTTCTCGGGCGCATCTACTCCTTCCAATGCACGACGAACAAAGATGGCTCTCAGGGTGAGTTCCGCATGAGCCTTGCGAGCGGTGCCAAGGAATTGAGGATGTACGACCGAGCTGAGTTCAAAGAGGACGTCAACAAGCTCGTCAAGCTTGGCTTTGTGGTCAAGAGGTCGAATGGGCCGCGAACGCCAGCGACCTATCTCGTGGACGAGGTGGCGTGCATGAGGGTCGCGAAAGAGGCTGGGTACTAGGGAAAATGCCCCTGTGGAAAACCTTCCACAGGGGCATTTTCATGTATCCACCCTGTAGGGTGTGAGACCCTACAGGGTGGATAAGTCTGTAGGGTGTGAGACCCTACAGGTGTAGGGTGTGAGACCCTACAGGAAGCGTGGGACGTGTAGGGTGTGAGACCCCCCCTACGATAAAGAGAATTAGAAGAGGTTTAGTAGACATCTCTGTCGAGGCTCAACCCTGTGAATAACCAGCGATTTTGTGGAAAACTTGCTCTACCAGACTCCGCTCGCTGGCGCTCGCTGCGCGTCGGGCAAGCCCTCCTTGCCATGGCGCCGAGGCGCCATATGTGTGGGGGGCTTGCGCCCCAGCTCCCCTCCGACCCGTCGGCACAACAGAAGGGCGCGGCCAACCGATCCCTACCGGAAAGGCTGGCCGCGCCCTCGGCGCTCCGCGCCGGTCATGGAGAAAGGTGGTGTCCCTCGGGGCTACTCGGTCGACGCCGGGGGCAGTCCCCTGCCGAACACCCTGTCGAGCCACGAGCGGCTGGAGAGCCTGTCTATCGTCCTCTGCTGGGAGGCCACCTGCTCTTGGAGGGACGCGATTTGGGAGTTCTTCGCGTCGAGTTCCCGGGCGAGGGCGGCGCTCTGCTCCTGAGAGGCGCTGAGAGCCGTTTTAAGGCCCTCGATGGCGGTGTTGAGTACATCCACCGCTATCCTGCCGTCAACGACCGCCGTGGGCGATTCTGCGGCCTTGTGGGCGGTCTTGAGGGAGTCGGCCACGGCGCTCGCGGCGAATCCGTCCACCTCGAACGTCCGCCCGGACTTGGAGACGTGGCCGTCCCACAACCCCATC